>JBJKPC010000075.1:0-22274 GCA_046706745.1 Candidatus Kryptoniota bacterium | reverse complement strand
GTCAGTCCGAATGATATAGTGCCGACTTTCGTACCACCTTATATCAAGCCTGACACCGGATGATAATTTATCGCAATGCCTCCAATGCCGATCGAATCCGGTCTTGACGCACTCCTAACCTATCTGGACACGAGGAAGAAATTCGACCTTAGCGCGTTGCGTTGTATCGCATCTCGTTCGCGTCAGTCAGAATGGTTCGTATGGTTAGGCCGAAATATTCCCCAATTCTATCTATCTAGAGTGTTAAGGAGCGCCTGCCATAAGCCATCCTGTATCTTCGAGTGGCAATCTGTGTAAGCGCCCCGTTACACATCGGGGGGCCCAGGGGAGTCTGCTGATACAACAGCTCCGAGACGAAGGTGAGCCCTCGGTTGGAAATTACTTGCCGATTCGCGACGCGCCGCAGGTCCACCTGCTCCGCACTGTTACCTTACTTAAAAAATAGAGAACAAGCCGTGCCCGTTTGTAACACCACTGATTCTTCCTGACAATCTTACTATTACAATGACTCAATAAAACTTCTGGCTCTCTATTTCGTCTTATGAAATATCGACGCAATTAGTAGAAGAGTCGAATGGCCGAAACGGCAGAAATACGAAAACTTACGATAACCGGCATGAAGCTGCCAAACATGCAGCTTCAAGCCTCGCTCTTGGAATTTTGGAACAGTTGACGAGTAAAAGACAATCGGCAATCTACGACGCTGCACGGAAAGGACTTTCCTGCCGCGGGTTTCTTAAGGTTTGGAATGAGGAAATTGCAGCCACCATCGGATTGGGCAATACCTCGCTCTATTACTATTTCCCGGCGAAGGAGATTCTCTTTCAAGAAGTGATCAGCGCAGAATCTCCTCGGTTTCCCAACCGCATACGATCAATCACCGACGAGAAAATCGCCGCGTGTAAGATAACGAGGAAGTATGCCTCCCGGCGAATTGAATACTTCAAAAAGCTTGCGAATCCGAGAGCACTTCAGTTTCAAAGGGCCCTTCAGTTGCACCTCCCCCTGGACTATGTCCTGAACAACTTCCGGAAAAAGGAAATTGAACTGCCGACCCAAATCAGCATCACCGGAAGAACTTTGGGATGGTATCAAAACGGGTTTCATCTCGTTGCCATTCCTGTAGATAGTTGATACTAAATGCCATCCAATGACTTACCAAAATGAAAACTAGGAACTCAGACCTAAACAGACAGTCGAGATCCGGCAGACTTAGCGCAGGCAAGTCCTCGTTCAAATGGTGGGTGCTCTCGGTTGTAATGGTGGGCACGTTCATGGTTATCCTCGATTCAAGTATAGTGAACGTAGCTATTCCGAAAATCATGGCGGCATTCGGAATCCCATTGGACACGGCAGAGTGGGTCCTGAATGGGTACCTTATCTCTTTTGGAGCTATGCTACCCGCATCGGGGTGGTTCGCCGACAGGTTCGGGTACAAAAAGATTTTCGGACTCTCGATGATAATATTCACGCTGGGCTCCCTTCTTTGTGCGGTCTCGTGGGACGAGAAAGCCCTGATTTTCTTCCGCGTCCTGCAGGGAATCGGTGGTGGGATGCTGATGCCGGTCGGGATGGCCATTGTTCTGCACGAGTTTCCGTACGAGCAGCGTGGCACCGCCCTTGGATTCTGGGCAGTGGCAGCTGCAGGCTCGACATCGTTCGGCCCGGTAATCGGCGGCTATCTCGTCGACAGGTACGCCTGGAACTCGATTTTCCTGATCAATGTGCCCATAGGCATTTTGGGTATAATCGCCATCTGGGCGATCCTCAGAGAATATAGGGCGGAGAAGTCGCACAGATTTGACTTGACCGGATTCGCATCGATGACTGTGTTTATCATTAGCCTCCTCCTTGCTCTGGCAGACGGTAATGCCGACTGGAACACCGGCGGCTGGACGTCGCCTTTTATTGTAACCAACTTCGTGATCGCCGGTGTATCGCTCATAGTCTTTCTTGTGACGGAACTTACTTCGAAGCACCCGATGATCAATCTCAAACTCTTCAAGAGTTTCAATTTCAGCATGTCAAACCTTGTCTTCTTCATATTCGGGCTTTCTGTGTTTGGAAGTGCGTTCCTCCTGCCGCTTTATCTTCAGGATTCACTCGGCTATACGGCTTATCAAGCGGGGATAATCTACTTACCCATGGGGATAATCCAGGGAATCCTCGGGCCGGTATCGGGTATTTTGACGGACAGGATAAATCCGAAGCTTATCGCATTAGCCGGGATCATCATCTTAGCATGGAGCTGGTATCTGAACGGATTTTTCTCTTTGTTCTCCATGCATGGGCAGATTATGGTAACGATTTACCTTCGTGGTATCGGCATGGCTCTGATTTTCACTCCTCTCAGTACGATGGCTTTGACCGATATCGGAAGGAAAGACATGGCACAGGCTTCCGGTATGTTTAATGTGATAAGACAGGTGGGAAGGAGTTTCGGAGTAGCTATAATCGGCGCCCTCCTTACGGAACGGACTCTCTTCCACACTGCCATCGATGGTCAGTCGATTAATCAATACTCGCCGGCATTCCAGAATGTACTCACCAACCTGAAATTTTTCGCCATGAGGGTTCTGAGCGCTTCGCCCGGAACTGAAGCGCAAAGGGCAAACGCTCTCATACTATCGAACGTGTCGCGGCAGGCTGTAGTCCAGGCTACAGACGACGCATTCTTCTTCGCATTTGCCGTGATGATATTCTGTATAGTACCTATAATCCTGCTCAGGAACAGGCGCAAAAAGGCGAAAGGGACGAAGGCGCTTGCAGTCGAATGAGCGATGCTTCCGCTACTTAACTACGATGCAACTGAGAATTCATGACTTACGGCCGTAATGATATGGGATGTTTCCGAGAAATCTGCCATCATACTCACCGAGATGCAAATACTTCTGAGTGCATCCGGCATTCTGTCACATGTGATAGCGTCAGATTCCATTACGTACATCAAGCGGTAGACCGGGCCTTGCATCGAACGACTCGATTCTCCGGACTCCCCGTGCGGACGACGCCTTTGAAGTGCAGGTGGGCGTTAGAAAAAACTCCGTTTCCTCCGATGCGGATTTGTTCCTTAGTTACACCTGCAGCGGTCACGTACCTTACCCTGCCACCGGGTTGTCCCGGAGTCTCACACGTCAAATTGCATCATCAATTCCGAACAGGTTGCCGGCAGATGAACCTGCGATCGGGATACAGGAAACTTGGCACTTCATCTCTAAATTTTCGTGCGCTTCCGCTGAACACGAAGGGCAAATTCGGTAATTCATCTAATTACCTCAAACGGCATTGTGATATCGAACCTTAAATCAAATCGGGGATCATTCGCACATCATGGTTCTTGCACTAGAATTCAATCTTGCTTACAATAAAGGTCGTATTTCCATTTTACCTCGAGAGACATTATGAGATCCTTCGCCTACCATTTCTTCTTTTTTCTTTCAGCGCTACTTATTCTGGGCGTTGCCAACCGAAGTTTTTCTCAGCCCGTGGCTCATGCCTCCGGTTCGGTCGGCTCAGTAAGCGGAACAGTTCTTAGTCGCGGCAAACCCGTTGTAGGTGCCACTGTGAGGCTTCTTGGACTGGATCGTGCCACATCTACGGGCGGCAAGGGAAGGTTCGCGTTTCCGGATGTTCCTGCCGGAACATACAAAATATTCGTGAGCTGTATCGGATACTCGTCCTCAACAAAATCGGCAAACGTGCAGAACGGCAATGTAGAACTCTACTTTTCGTTGACCGAGACCGCAATCCAATCCGAGGAAGTGGTCGTGTCCGCTTCGCCGTTTGCGCGGCCTGCCAACGAGCTGGCACAGCCGGCAGAATCGATGTCGAGAACTCAGCTCCAGATAGCACCCGGCCAGAATTTCTCTCAGGAAATTTCTGACATGCCTGGTGTGAGTGTCAGATACAACGGCGCGGCTCCTGAAAGACCTATGATAAGAGGCCTTGGCAACAATGAAGTGCTCGTGCTCCAGGACGGCCTTCGAATGGGAGACGTTTCCACGTACGATCCTGCACACGCCGTACCGATATTCCCCTTGAGTATTTCGCGGGTTGACGTAGTGAGAGGCCCGGCGAGTATTATGTACGGCCCGAACGCGATCGGCGGACTCATCAATATTATTACGAACACCGTCCCGAGCCCTTCGAACAGACCCTTCTCGGGCAACGTATCGCTGGTCGGGAATACCGTCAGTGACCTCTACTCTGGTTACTTCAATGGCGTTTACAGCAACAGCGGGAATGCCGTCAGCATTTCGTTCGGGGGATCGCACGCGCAGGACACACGCATTCCGCAGGGGAGCTACTTCGACGGGATTCGAAGTTTTGACCTCAACAGAATACCGCAATCGTTCTATCATAATCAGCAGGAAGGTGCGGGCTATTCGTACACCGGCGATTTTGGAATGATCGGCGCCGGCTACAAGCATTTTCAAATGACTTACGGAATTCCCGGAACACCCCCAAATTCCGATTGGCAAGTTGACCCGCCGACAACATCGCTGATATCGCAGCAGCAGAATATGTACGAGCTGCGCGGCTTATGGGCAGCGGACGGTGCTCTTCTCAAACAGATCAGGCTGAATGCGGATATCGTGAATTACCAGCATGCAGAGTATCCGACGGCTCAGGACTCGACGGGAATTTCAAATCCGCAGGCGAATTTCTTTGACAAGGAGACATTCAACGCTTCACTCCAGTTGATGCACCCGCAATTTGGCTCATTCCGTGGAACTGTCGGACTGTGGACGGAGATCGACAATCTCAAGATCGAGGGACAACAACCGCTCGGTCCCAATTCCATTACTTCTGACTTCGCCGCGTATGTGTACGAAGAATACCTTCTCGGGCCGGATACACGTTTCGAAGGCGCGATCAGGTACGACTTCAACAATATTCATACGCGGCCTTATCCCGAGTCTCTCGACCCGGTGTTCCGGACGATTGATGTGTCCCGATCGAACAACGCTCTGACTGCGTCGCTTGGTGCGGTCCGGAATTTTTCGCACCACATAGTCGGATCGTTCAGTATCGGAAGGTCGTTTCGTGCACCCACTGTACAGGAACTCTTTGCGCTAGGTTCAGACGCAGCAAGCAACACTTATTCCGTAGGAGACGCAAATCTTACGCCAGAAACTGCCATAGAACTAAATGCTTCGCTGAAAGCCCGATACAGGGATTTCTCTATCGAGTTGACTCCCTTCATCAACTACATCGACAACTACATTTATGCTTACCTGACCGGCGATACAATTCAGGGCCTTCCGGTCAGACAGTTCTCAGCTACCAACGCGAGGCTTTATGGTTATGAGGCCTCGGCCACCGTCGAACCCCTGACGAACATCGCATTGGAGGCGAGCGCAAGTTACGTGAATGCTGAGGATACAAAGGACCACGTTCCTCTTCCGTTCATTCCACCGCTTCACGGCTTTGTGCGAATGACGTATCAGGATAATACTTATTCCGGCATCATCGAGTGGCGTCTTGCGGCAGCACAGAACAGGCTCGGTCAGGGCGACACATATACCGCGGGCTACGGCGTCGTAAACATCGGGTTCGGTTTGAGGCTTGTCTCGGGCGGCCTCGTGAGCAACATAAGCCTTAACTGCGATAACCTTCTGAATCAGGTTTACCGCGACAATCTATCGGTCATCAAGGATTTTATACCGATGCCCGGTCGAGGTTTCCGGCTGACTTACGACCTGATGTTTTAATACCCTCAAACATAAGTTAAGAATAGCCACTATCGGCATTGCCTAGAGGTGATTCAACAACTTCGTCACCCTAATCCTCTGACCCTGGCCACCTCTGCGCGATCCCTTCGGGTAGCACCGACGATCGGTGATCTTTATTCAGGGCAGGTTTAGGGTATCCCGCTCCAGATCTTCAGGACTCTATCGTACCGGTTGAATCTCTTCCTGGAAAGTCTACCGACAAGCGTTTTCGGGCAAGTCGAACAAAAAACGGAATAAAATGGATCGAATGAATTAGATTCCAGAAAAAGGAGGGAAATATGAAGCATATAATTCTGCTCACTTCGTTGGGGATTTTGTCTTTTTTCCTGATTCTGCCTTCGGCCGCTTCCGCACAGGAAAACAAGGTCCGCCTAAGCCTGAAAGCCAGCGTTATGCAGAGACTGGGAGTCAACACGGATATTACGATCGTTTACAGCAGGCCTGGAGTGAAAGGGAGAAAGATTTGGGGCGGACTCGTCCCGTACG
Organism: Candidatus Kryptoniota bacterium; assembly: GCA_046706745.1. Classification (GTDB taxonomy): domain Bacteria; phylum Bacteroidota; class Ignavibacteria; order Kryptoniales; family JAKASW01; genus JAKASW01. The sequence continues at coordinate 16,053 of JBJKPC010000075.1, read as the reverse complement.
GCATGGCTCCGGGGAACAAGGAATCGAAGGGAAAACCTTTCCCCTGGCGGGCCGGCGCCAACGAGAATACGACAATACAGTTCAGCAAGGATGTGCTCATCGAAGGACATAGGCTGCCCGCGGGCAAGTACGGCCTCTTCATGATCCCCGGGAAAAAAGAATGGATCATCATTTTCAGCAAGAACAACTCGGCATGGGGAAGCTTCTCCTACAACCAGGCGGAAGATGCTCTCCGCATAACTGTTAAGCCGATCGAAGCGCCCCACATGGAATGGCTGATGTACGGATTTGATCATCTTGCAGGAACTTCGGCGACTGCTTATCTCTGGTGGGATAATCTGAAAGTACCGTTCGAGATTTCGCTGCCCAAGGAATAAGCTGTCGAAATATTCGTGTCTGCCAGGGTATCCGCAAGTATTCAAATTGCGGTACCCTGGCAAGGCCGATTTCTTTTTTTTACCCTGCGCCCACCTACTAAGCCGGTGCACTTAATCTGTGAGCAGAATGTGACATGATTTATGACCTTCGGGTCGCACTACTCCAATGACATCCGAACGATCCAACAACTTCTTTGTGAAGACAAGTCCTGGAAGTGGAATGTTACTTAGCTGCGAAGGGGGGACGTGGGATGATGAGAGGGGCATGCTTACAAAGCAACAAATGGATTTCTCTCTAGCTCTAACTGATTCCTCAAAGGGTCTGTCCCTTCAAGTTCTGCCGAATCTTATCGCCTTTGCATGGCCGGTCACGAGCTTCATGCCGATACGTCGATCGTCGCCAGGTTGATCCGACATTACCGCTTCACAATCCAATTTAAGTTTACCTGTACTTGAAAACTCGATTTGGGGATTTGTTATCAGTCGCGGACTTCCAGCCTCGGATTCGCATGCCGTTCAGGCTAAATCGGCCGAACTTCGTCCAAGCAGCTCCTGATGGGAAATTGATATCGTTTGTTCTCTTTCCGTGCCTCGGGAGACTCTTGGAAGAATCATTGCTCCAAGTGTAATTTGAAAATGCACGGGACGCGCAGGCCCAGACTGGAAATGCTGCGGCTGTTGAATGGCATTGAAAGTCAGAGGCATCGGTCACGGTTTTAAAATGATAGGCTCAGGCCGATGCCGACCCCATCGAGTGTCATCATCGGTCTGAGAGCGAACTCCATCGGCTTACCCGATGAGCCTGATTGCAAATTAAACGCGAGGGGATGGGAGGCGATTTCCCCAAATGTATATCCCAGGAAAATTCCCAGAGGAATATCGCTCCACCAATGATAGCCATAGGCATCCAGGCTCATCGCGATTCCGCCCATCATTACGTAGCTGGCCGGCTTGAACCAGGTTAGTCCCGGGTAGTTTTCCGCAATTACTACCAGCATAGCCGTGGCCGAGGTAATATGCCCGGAAGGAAAAGCGTCGTACTGGGGAACATGCTTAATGTATGAGATCGGATTCGGAAAAAAGGTCCAGTCTCCGCCAGGCTGCGTTGCGTAGGCAGGTCTCTGCCTGCCTGATATATGTTTAATGAGCTGATCGACCGCTCCGCTCGCAAGGATCGCTTCCGCAATTTCGCTGCCGGTCCGTATGGCACGGCTATTTTGGAATGCAAATCCATAGGCAGCGAACAGCCCGGCCACACCAAACTGAAATCTCCCGTCGCCTGTCCAGACCATATCGTTAGTGAAGGTTCGAAAACCTGGTGAGCGATCATACCACATTCTCTCTTTCAGCCATACACGATTGTCCACTGTCATAAGACCGGCGGTTATTCCTGCGATTCCTATATAGAGCGGGATCTTTTTTGTTTGGAACAACTCTGTTGTGAAGCGGGACATGTCCCCCGGGAGGTTTGCGATCATACTGTCCCAATTTGGCATGTAGTTCTTCCGGCCCTGAGCTATACCTTGAAAGTCTCGGCTATTGGAGTCGTAATAGGCTGCTGGTCTGAAGGCTAGTGAGTAATTTTCAGGAGGCATCGCGGCCTGTTGAATTACAGTTCCCGATACTTGAGCAGAGAGTCGCGGTATGAAGACCAGGTTTAGAAGTGCAACGGTCATATACATAATTGTAGAACACAGTGGTACATTGATGAGCCGGCTCAAATTAATTTCTCCTGTTCCATTACTCTATCAAGCTGCGTTTCGCTGAGTCCCACAAACTCCGGTTAACCCCCTCATAACGGGAATTAGACAAATAGAGCGATGGTCGGTTTCCAAAAATGATTTGGGTATTTGTAATAGTAGTTGGTCACATTTGATCTAAATGGAACAGCCGGCCCGATTGAATAGTTCATTCTTGTTCAAAGATTATGGTTGGCGTTTGAAGAGTGTGCTTGATATTTACTTTGATTCTCGTTAACCTTCAGCGGTTGCTTCGCGAAATATGATGACTCCTCTGTAGCTTCTCCCTCTTGAATCGTGATCCACGAAGCTCTGCATGGATATTTGAGATTTAAGGGAGACCGAAAGTGAATTCTCTCCTCAAGAAGAACGGCGATCAGTACGGCACGAATTATCCCGCTTGTTCACTGCCCTCAAAAAGTCCCAGAACTGGCGAAAAGCAGCATGGAATCAGGCCGGAAAGATCGCCGGTGCTATGGATGAGAGGCACTCCGGTCGTGAACACCGATAATTCCTTCATCGTTTATGATGCACATACCTGCTGTGTGACCGGCACGTTATCCTGGATACCGGGTCGCAGCAGAGAAATACTCCTTTCGATAGATAGTTCAAGCCCACATCACCAAAAGAGCTGAAGCCGGAAATCGAGATACTCTCGGCCAGGCTTGATATGCTGCCGCCCCACTTCCTGCCGTTTGTCAACTGAGCGGGAGAGCACCTGCCGGCGAAGAGTAAAAAGAAGAATGGAATGGAAAATCATACCGGGAGGAGTCGAATGACGATAAGAAACCTCGAAATCAGTTCATCTGGAAAGTCCCTTCCGAAGTCTCCTACGGGAATCCATGGACTGGATGAAATTACCGCAGGAGGTCTGCCGAAAGGAAGGCCTACCCTGGTGTGCGGCGGCGCGGGTTGCGGCAAGACACTGCTCGCACTAGAGTTCATCATACGCGGTGCTGTGCATTTCGATGAACCGGGCGTCTTCATGGCATTTGAGGAGACCGAGGAAGAACTGACGATGAACGTCGCTTCTCTCGGCTTCGACCTCGACCGCCTTGTCCGACAGAAGAAGATATTTCTCGACTATGTCCGCATCGAGCCCGGCGAAATTGACGAGGCCGGTGAATATGATCTGGAAGGAATCTTCATCAGGCTGGATAGTGCGATCAAATCCATCGGTGCGAAACGTGTCGCGATAGATACAGTCGAGTCTCTATTCTCAGGATTGTCTAACGTTCAAATTCTACGTGCTGAGCTTCGTCGTCTGCTCGGCTGGTTGAAGAAGAGAGACGTCACGTCCGTAATTACCGCCGAACGCGGTGACGGAACGCTCACTCGTCACTCTCTCGAAGAATACGTTTCCGATTGCGTTATTTTCCTCGACCACCGGGTCACACACCAAACGGCTACGCGCCGTCTCCGAATCATGAAATACCGAGGCTCGGCGCACGGTACGAACGAGTACCCGTTTCTCATCGATGATCAGGGAATCTCAGTCCTGCCTGTAACGACATTAGGTCTCGAGCATAAGGTCTCGACCAAGCGGATTTCAAGCGGTGTCGGGGCGCTTGACGATATGCTTGAAGGCAAAGGCTACTACCGGGGGAGCTCCGTGCTTGTGTCCGGAACAGCGGGAACGGGCAAGACGAGCCTCGCTGCACACCTGGCTGCTGCGTCGTGCAGCCGCGGCGAGCGCGTCCTGTATGCTTGCTACGAAGAATCTCCCGCCCAGATAACGCGCAACATGCTTTCAATTGGAATAAATCTAGAAACTTGGGTCAAGAGAGGCCTGCTCCGATTCCAGGCAAGTCGTCCCACGATGTATGGCCTGGAGATGCATCTCGCGGTTGCTCATAGAATCATCGACGAATTCAAACCCGATGTCGTGGTGGTGGACCCGATAAATACTTTCGGGGTCGGTGAAAACGATGCCGAAGTGAAGTCCATGCTGATTCGGCTTGCGGATTTTCTCAAGTCAAGAAACGTGACCGCATTCTTTACCAGCCTTACTTCAGGCGGCGCCTCGCTCGAGCACACGGATATAGCAATTTCATCTCTGATCGATACCTGGATTCTCCTCCGGGACATCGAGAGTAGCGGCGAGCGAAATCGAGGATTGTACATATTGAAATCCCGCGGCATGGCCAACTCTAATCAGATTCGAGAATTTGTCCTGACAAGTCATGGAGTGGAATTGAGGAGGCCATATATCGGCGCCGGCGGGGTGCTGACAGGCTCGGCGCGTCTAGCACAGGAGGCGGCAGAATCGGCGCAGGGACTCAATAGAGTAGATGAGATCGAACGTAACAAACGCGAGCTGGAACGAAAGCGTCATGCAATGGAGAACCAGATCGCGGACATTCGCACTACTTTCGAGCTTGAAGAAGCTGAGGCTCTCAAAGTGTTCGGCACACAACAGGCTAAAATCGACCGGCTGGAATTGGACCGGCGCGATATGGCAAAGAGCAGAAAATTGAAAGTTAACCGGTGGAAGGAAAAACGCAGGCGTAACTAAGTCAGGAGGCACGGCATATGAGAACGAACGGACTGACGACGGTTAGGCGGGTGAAAGGCGCGGCGCTCAAGACCGCTGCCGACGTATGGCAGCTGCGTCTTTATGTCGCCGGGCAGACTCCGAAGGCCTTAGCCGCACTTGCAAACCTCGAGAAAATTTGCGAGGACAAATTGAAAGGCAAATACTCCATCGAGGTTGTAGATCTGTTGAAGAATCCGCAGCTGAGCCGCGACGACCAGATCTTCGCTCTCCCTACGCTGGTCAGAAAGCTGCCGCCCCCAATCCGCAAGATCATCGGCGATCTATCGAACACTGAACGCGTACTGGTCGGATTGGACATAAAGCCGCGAGATTGAACCACTTCGGACTAAGAAGGATATGTGATGAAGACAAATGAGCCTCAGAAGGAAAATGCCGCCGCGGACCTTGAACCAGGATTCGTAAAATCCAACGAGAGAGAGTATTTGCTCCGGCTGTATGTCACCGGCTCCACCAGACGATCGATGGCGGCGATTTCGAATATTAGAAAGATTTGCGAAGAGTATCTCGAAGGACGGTACAGCCTTGAGGTCATTGATCTCTACCAGAAGCCCAGGTCAGCCAGGGGCGAGCAAATCATCGCCGCCCCTACGCTTGTGAAGAAACTGCCTCTCCCGGTGAGGAAAATCATCGGGGACATGTCCGACAAAGATAGAGTTCTCCTTGGATTGGATATTCGCGATGTGCCGAAGACATGAATTGATCACATATTGGAGGCCTTAAAGCCGTGAAATCTGTAAAAAAGTCTGGTGGAAAGTTGCTATCGGAAATCAACGAATTGAGGGGGCAACTTGTCGAGGCGTGGGACACCATCAACGCGATTCGTGACGGAGAGGTGGACGCGATTGTTGTCCCGGGGCCGAATGGAGATCAGATCTACTCGATCGACTCAGGCGAGACGCCCTTTCGAGTGATCGTGCAGGAAATGAGCGAAGGCGCTGTGACTCTTTCCGGGGAATGCACCATACTGTACTGCAACCGGCGATTTGCCGAGTTCATCGGTGAGCCGATCGAGCGGGTGATCGGTTCGCGCTTCGAAAGTTACTTTGTTTCCGAGGACGCCGAGAAGATCAGATCAGCCGCTCGAGAGGTGCTGAAGCGTGCACGTACCGAGATAGTGACTGTGTCTTTATCCGGTCTTGGAGCAAGGCATCTGCAGATATCTGTCAGCCCTTCACCGGGGGATGTGCTGGGCGACATATGCATTATCGCTACGGACGTCTCCGAGTTGAAAGAAAGAGAGAAGGAACTGCGGAGACTTCATGAGGATGCCGAGAAGCGGGCGGTAGAAGCCAGGTCGGCCCGGGCCACGGCATTGAAGCTCATGGAGGATGCCGTGGAAGCGAGGAGAAACCTGGAGGCTGCGAACCGGAAGCTTCTGGAAGAAATGAAAGAACGCAAACGCGCCGAGGAAGAGATTAGAGAATTGAATAATGATCTGGAAAAACGGGTGAAGGATAGAACCGCTCAGCTCGAAACAACGATGAGCGAACTTGAGGCGTTCAGCTATTCGGTGTCCCACGACCTGCGCATGCCGTTGTCTGCGATTGCAAGCTTCTCACAGTTCTTGAAAGATGATCTTTATGATAAATGCGGTCAGAAGGAGAGAGAGTACATCGACAGGCTGATAAGCTCTTCAGAGAGGATGGGGAATCTTATCTCCGACCTGCTGAACCTGTCGAGAATATCTCGCGTCACAGTCGTTGCGGAAGACCTATACCTCGACGAAATTGCGAACAAAATTGTCGTCGAGCTGCAAAGCAGCCAGCCCGGCTCGGGGGTCGGAATAGTGGTGCACCCAGGAATGCGCATTCGTGGTGATCAAAGACTGCTTTCGATCGTTGTGCAAAATTTGCTGAGCAACGCGTTGAAGTTCTCCCGTTTCAAACCTGATGCTAAAGTGGAGGTCGGGTTCACGGAAATAGGAGGCGAGACAGTTTACTTCGTGAAAGACAACGGAGTCGGTTTCGATATGAAAGATGCCGGCCGGATTTTTGGCCCGTTTCAGCGCCTCGGCGATGCCAAAAGATTTGAGGGAAGCGGCATCGGACTCGCTATAGTCAAGCGGATAATAGATAAACATGGCGGCAAGGTATGGGTGGAATCTGAAGTAAATAGAGGTGCGACATTTTATTTCACGATCCCAAATTGGGATGCGTCGGAGTCGCTTTCAGGAATGGATTTTAGAACACAGGTCTCGCGGTCGCAGTAAGAGATACTCCTGCTTCTCCTCGGTACGTACAGCCTCCTTTCGAACGAGTCATGTCTCCTTCCGGTAAGTTCAGAGATCCGTCTTCCCTCCGAATCCTCTTTCACTAACACTCGACATCTCCTCCTGCTTTTCCAGAATTCGAACCTGGCCTTCCGGAATTTGAACAGCCGGGGTATATATGCCGGTTGAGAATGCGGTATTTGGATGAATTTCCGACTGGAACAACCCGGCACAATACTTGGGGCATTCCTTGTGGAAAGCCGTCGGGCAAAGACGAAGTCGTTGAAGAGAGGCCGATGTTTGCCGGCCAGGCAGTTGGTCCATCAATGAGAGTGTAGTCAATGCGATATATTGATGGAAGACGGAGAACCTACCTAGCAGTGATGTCGCAACATGCTAAATCACTTTATCACCTTGCACCACAAAGCCCTTGCGGCCGTGATAAAGCTGAGGATTTGATGTAAGGAGAGTCGGCGAGAGAGGTCCGCTCGAATTCAACGTGACAAGATCTGAGCGGGAAAAAGGATGAGGCTGTCATGTGGAAAGCAACCCCGTAGAGTTTTACTATGCACTCTATCTCAAGGGTCACGAGATCGTGAAAATTGACAGAGAAAGTGAAGCTCGGCTGAGCCTCAGGGCGATGTGTTTCGGCGTTTTCGCCTCAGGCCTGATCTTACTAACAAACGGGGGCGGACTGCTTTTAAAGAATGTCTACACCGGTGAAACGAATTTTACCGTGGCGCAGGTGTCGGCACAGGACTGGGTCCACATTGTTATCGTATTGCCACTGTTATTGATTACATCTGTCCTAATCAAGAAAGGCGGTAAAGCCTCGGTCTTCGTCTGGCTCGGAACGATGATGTATCTCGTCCATTCGTCTGCGGTTTATTGTTTTGCAATCGATCCCAACGTCTTTTTTATCGGCTATTGCACGTTGCTGGCGTTGTCGGTGTATGGGTCGATTTCGGTTGTTGCAGGCATAGACGGTACTGTCCTATCGGAATTGTTCGATGAGAGGCGTTCGAACACCCTCATTCAGGCGTTTCTTTGGGTACTGCTTTTGTTCCTTTCTTCACAATGGTTGAAGGATATCGCTTATGCAATTGCGGGAAGCGGCGGTTTACATGCTGTCGGATATCCGGACGCTGTAAGGAACATTACACATGCGCTCGATCTTTCCCTCTTTTTGCCTGGAATGGCGACGGCGGCAGTTCTCTTAAGGAGGCGACATCCGGCAGGATATGTCCTGGCCCCTGTCTTTACGGCATTCTCTTTATTATACATAATTGAGATGGGGACAACGGTGGTACAGATGAAGAATTCTGATCCGCTGGTAAGTCTATCATCTCTTTGGCTTTTTGCGGCCCTTGCCTTTATCAGCTATTCTGTCCTTCATGATTATCTGACTCATATGAAACATCTGACTGCAATTGGCGCGTAGCCGCCCGAAAGAGATGCTAGTGATTGTCCTAATTTCGAATTCCGACCAATAAAAGATATTCCGAGAAGGGAACATGGAGCAGAAATTTACAATCGGCTCGACGGTGCGTGTCAAACGAGAGGGCCATATTGGAATTGTGAAGAGCATCTATGAAAACATCAGGCACAGATTTCTAAAAGTGGAGTATACAGACATCGTGACTGGCGAGGTACATAAACGATACTTCTTTGAGCGTGATCTTGAAGAGGTGACGAAAGCGTGAACCCGTTGGGCTCTCTTCAAACTGGGTTCCACTACTGCCGTCATTCCACAACCATTTGCCGCAGAAAATAGGTCGACGATTTACGGTGATTCTGGTCTCGGTCTTTGCAAGGGACGGTAAATTCTTCTGCACGATGAGTAAAGACAAGCTGTCGGTGCAGGCTGACGGGGCCACGTTCCTCGCGGCTTTTGCAAGGACATATTTGAAATTGGCCATACGACGTTTGACATCGGTTCTATCGTTGTCGGATCACCTGTGATGCCGCATGCCATGATTCTGCGACCAAAACCTGGGCTGGATGATTAGCCTGGAGTGATTCATCTGCCGGGTACATAACGCCTGGAAAGAAGGAATCACAGCGTTCTTTTTTACAGCTTGATTTCTTCCAGGACGCAGCGGTACCGATCCTGGAATGTTTCAGTTTCATCAGGAGGGCGAAAAAATGGTCGAGAGAAAATTCACACTTGCAGCAGATGTTATGACAGCCGATCCTGCAAGAATCCGGAATGAACTTATCCAATTAGTCGGCGTTGACGCAGTGCTTTGCACCGACCGCGGTTTCCGTGTCAGGACAACCGTCGAGGGCGGTAACGCGGGCAAATTAAATCGCGGTCTCCTGTCGGCTCTCAGAAGGTTAGAGCCTTCGACGAATCTCCGATCTGTGTGGACCCGCAACGGCAAAGCCGAATATTTTCTCAATTTTGACTCGCGAGATTACAGGGAATCTGAACGAGAGAAAGATGAGGGAAAATCAGGCGCCGGCGTCTGATTGCAAATAATAACATCACGCCACGCCGAAGGACCGCCAACCAGTATCCAGTTCCCAAGCCGACAGGTTTAGTCGATTGCTTTCAAGCATGGACACCTTATTCAACTGATGGCTGAGGAGCAGTTCTGGCAGACGTATTCTGCGAGGCATCTACCAATGAGTACGAATCTAGAACTCAATGAACATTACCCGAGCCCACAGTTTGATGAGAATAAATGATGGTAACAATCGACTATCAAGATCCCGGCAGGATGGTCTAAAAAGGAAAGGATTCGACGTCATAAGAATTTCCAACAAAAGTAAACTCTGAAATCTTCTTAACGCTCTAAATCGGGAGGAAGCGATGTCCAGAAGCAGTCCATTAGTCGCAGTAAGTGATAGCAGTGGCTCCTTGCCTGAATCCTGCACCCAGGCTCTTGGAGAGAAAGGGTGCAGGATTGTAAAGATTTCCGATAAGCCGAAGCTTCTTAAACTACTCTGTGCTCTGTTGCCGGATCTTATTGTAACCGACATTCAATCGACAAATATGGACGGGCTTGAGCTTTTGGAAGAAATCAAGATGTGTTGTCGGACGAGAGATATTCCGGTAATTGTAACGAGCGATCTTGCCAGGTTGAAAGGTGAAGCACTTAGTCTTGGAGCCAAGGAATTCTTCAGCAAGCCGTTCGAAACTGATGAATTCATGAAGGCAGCCGAGTCGGCCATCGGCCGGTCACCCTGGTATGACGGGTGAAATTGGAGGAGAGCAAACTCTCAAGAGAGGGCGGAACGATGAGAACAAATCCCTTGATCGTGATAAGCGACACCGAGGCACCTTTTTGTGAATCTTACATCGGTGCGTTAAGCCACGGCGGTTATCGTGTGGTGACGATCCCCGACAAATGTGAGCTATTTAATCTACTGAGTTCCATCAAGCCTGATTTGATAATCACCAGCATCAGGTCCGACGGCATCGATGGCCTCGAGTTCCTGAAGTCCATCAAGACCAGCTTCAGGTTGAGGAGGATACCTGTTATCATCGCGAGTATGCATACAGAGTTGAAGGGTGATGCGGCACGTTTGGGCGCTTCTCAATTCCTGGTCAAGCCATTCGAATCGGAGGAGTTGGAACACGCTATCAGATCCGGACTCGAATCCTCGCCATGGTCTGAGGATGAAGCTTAGCTTCGGCCGACTCAGTAACGTACAGTTGTAAAAGGTGGGCGATCGGGGCGCAGCCGAGTTGGTATTTGGTGTAAGGCATAAAAGTCAAGGCGACGGATAACAACCGCCGCCGGGAAACGTTGTTTTGTGACTCGTGGCGGGAAGTCTCGCGAATCGAAAATTGGGTTTGAGCGAACCGCCCATCTTCAATTTAGCGTGGCGTAGTGAACCTCGTGTATCCCGGTCGTTTCCTCAGCGGCCTGGACCGCTGACGCTTGATTATGTGCCGAAAGGGATTCGAAAGTCGTAGTTGCCAGTTGACCGAGTGTGAACACGCGCTTTTAATGGACGATGCGCGGAGCGATGATCTGTCGAATTCTTTAGCAGTTCAGCGGCCGGCAGTAACGGTTCACTCAGTGATGGAGCTTCAAGTAGAAGGGTTCTCGCTGCCTCGACCCCTGCAGCAATGAGCATGTCTATGGAATGGAAATCCGACCAATCGGCCAAACCGACTTCCGGATTTAGCACAACATCTGCCGCCGTCAGAGCTCGCTGATTAAGTCGGCGATTCGCTATCAGGTCCGCTCGTATCAGCACATCCAACCCGGTCTTTGGTGGTGTCTCACGGTCGATATCTCTTGATACGTCCACCGCCAGCACCGGATACGGTGATAGGCTCTTCGCTGCTGCCACCGGGACCACCTGCAGCACACTACCGTCTATGAGTTGCTCCCCATCGATTTCAACAGGAGTTATCACGCCCGGTATGGCCGAGCTCGCCGCTGCTGCATGAATGATGGACCCGTTTTCGATGACAACTTCTTCGCCGCTAACCAGGCTGACGGCAACTGCCGCGAACGGAACACTTGTCTCCCGGATATCTTCATCCCTCAACAGACGGGAAAGAAAATGCACAAGAATGGAATTGTCGATTGCACCCGCACGCCTGGCGACACGGGAGAAGTATATGCCGCGTCTAAGATAGTCCATTAGGTGCTTTCTCGGCCTGTGGCTCTCGGGCTGTGAGTTCTCAGGCATCAGGTCTAGCCGCAAATCGGTAAAGCAATCCCTGCGTAGCAGCTCCTTCACAAGCTCCTCAATGCGGAAGGAGTCGCGCAGCTGACTGTACATAGCGCCTATGATCGCCCCCATACTGGAGCCGACGATTAGAGAGGGGAACATTCCCTCGTTTTCCAATGCTCTCAAGACGCCTATGTGAGCCAGTCCACGCGCGCCTCCTCCGCCTAATGCCAGGGTAAAGGGGGATTGAGAAGTCTTTCCGGGTTTCATCTTTTCATCTCTCCCACTCGTTTAATCGTCAAGCATGATGTGTATGATCTGTCGCTTTTCGATGTTGCTTATCCTCGATTGCCGAGCCAATCCATCCAAGCAGTATCACACCCACTGCGAGAATCGAAATCCAAGTTACCATTGCCGCCAAGTTCATTTTCGTATCTCCTTTCATGGTTAGATTTGTTACGTTCGCATAGCCCGTGAAGTCCCCGCGAAATCGGGTGCCGTTTTGCACTTTGCTGTCTCATGCCAATCTCTCTTCATGCCCTCGGCCCATCGAAGCAATCCCTGCGATCGTGATGGTAAGCCCACAGATGAGATCGTTGTATACACAACCGATACCTCCGGTCATTGACGGAACGAACGCAGCAATTATCATCCACGCACCAAACACCAGTGCCAGCCACCCTTGCCACTCTCTGTCCTTCATAATCCTCAGCGAGGTGATTACGACAACCGTTCCTATGGTTAGGTCGTTCCAGATATTGATGGAGGGGGCCAACGCAAGAAACGCTGCCGAGATTAGCCATATTCCGAAGATCGTGTTCGTCCACGATTGCCACATTTTAATATTCTCCTTCAATTCTGCATACGGTCTGCAGTTTCTCTCTCGGAAGACTGCGCTGCTTTTGAGTCCCGGGCGGGAAAGTCGGACTGTGCCGCCTCTTGTATCATCTTCCTGGCAAGGAATCCGTAAGCTTCTGACAGAGTCGGATGAGGGTATATCGCATCGGCGACGTCCTTCAATGTCAAGCCCCTGGAGACTATGAGTGCTCCCTCGCCGACTATCGACCCCGCGTCCTTCACAAATATATGGACGCCAATGATGACGGAAGTCCGGCGTTCAACCACGAATTTCAGGAATCCGAACGCATCGCCGTTGATTTGTGTGACGGCATCGATCCTGAAATCGTAGGCGCCCGTCACCATGTCTATACCTTTTCCAATCGCCTCCGCTTCCGTGTATCCAACAGATGCGATTTCCGGATCCGAAAACAAAACCCACGAATTTTTGGCAAAGTCGGGTCTTGATGATTTGCGATTCATGATGTTAGCCGCTACGATGTGTGCCTCGTATGTCGCGGTGTGAGCAAACTTCGGCGCATTTATTGCGTCTCCGGTGGCATAGATTCCGTTTACGCTCGTTTCCAGGTACTCATTCACGGCGATTCCCTTCGGCGTGTACGCTATGTCGGTCGCGCCCAGGTTCAGTTCACCCAGGTTCGGCTTCTTGCCCGCTGATACAAGGACCTGCTCGGACAGAATTGTTCTTAGGGTTCCATCAGGACCTGAAAATGTCACGCTGAATTTGCCGTCGGATCCCGTTATCTCGCTGACTCGAGACGAAGTGAAGATGTCTATTCCTTGGTTTTGAAGTCTTGCCGTTATTCCTCTGACAAATTCCGGCTCGACGACACCATTCAAAATCGTGTCCATTATTTCGATGACCGTGCATTTCACGTCGAGCTTGGACAACATCTGGGCGAGTTCGATGCCGATCGGTCCGCCGCCTATGATCACTAGAGAATCCGGCAAAGAATCACGGCTGAATATCGTTTCACTCGTGAGCAGCTTACCGTTTGCGTTGCCTTTGAATGGCGGTATCGTCGACGACGCGCCCGGAGCTAAAATGCCATAATCGAATTCGGCCCTGAGACTATTGCCGTCATTTTCGGCAATCTCCACTTCGTGATTTGAAATAAAACGGGCAGTACCTCCGAGCAGAGTAAGGTTCTTAAGTTTCTGAATACCATTATAGGCTGCGCCCGATCTTGAACCGAGGATCCGTTCCATGTTGCTTCGTATCTGAGCCCAGTATCTGTCGCGCTCTTCGTGCGACGGGTTTATTCTCGATTGCCGCTTCTTCCCGAAGTAATATTCATCGGCGGAGTGCTTTATTATCTTGGAAGGGATACAGCCGATGAATAGGCATGCCCCTCCGAGTTTCCCGCTCTTTTCGACGAGCAGAACTTTCTTTCCTTTTGTGGCCAGGTCGATCGCGGCCGGGGTTCCCCCGGGGCCTCCCCCGATTACTAATACGTCATAATGGGCTTTCACATTGTTCTCCGAGATTATTACTGGTTGTTGAATTGCGATGTCGTGAGTCGCGGAGTTGTGATTACTCGGTCTCATTGGGCACCTTTGCTCTCGAGATAATTCAGCTCCGCATATTCCAGAAGAATGTCCTTCTGGTAATTGAATATGGAAGTCTGGACCGCTGCCACCTGGACCTCTGAGTCATTAAGCTCAGTCGCGGTAATAATTCCATTCTGATAGCTTACCTTAGCGATTTCGTGTGCTTTGCTGGCAACCCGGAGGTGAACTTGCTCGGCGCTCATCCTGGCCCGCAGGTTCTTGATGTTGATCAGCACGTTCTTTATATCGAACCGCAGTTTAATCGTCATTCCTTCCTCATAGTCACTCACCATGCTTTGCGATGCCCGAACCTCATCGACTTTCCCCTTTGTCAGGTTGCCGTTAAAGAGCGGCATCGAAAGGCCTATTCCGGCTGCAAGCCCGTTTCTCCATGCGTTGTCGTATGGAGGGAAATCCAGACCGTGGTAAACATGATAGTTGCCGAAGAGGAAGATTGTCGGCTTCATCTCTGCTGCAGTAATGGTTTTCAGATTTTCGAGCATCTGCTTCTTCAAACGAAGACTTTTGAGCTCGTAGTTATTCGCGACAGCGTTTGCGTAAATGTCGAGGCTGTCTGACGGGCCTGTGCTATCCGATATCTGTAAACCGCCGACGCAGTTTATGTCCTCGCTTAGTGGCAGCACCAACAGTGACTTCAGGCCGGACTCTGCCAGATCGAGTTTGCCTTCGAGGTCGACAAGCTTTGCCTTGAACTCGTCTACCTTGCTCTCAAATGTGAGGACATCGAACTCGGAGCGCACACCGTTGGCATAAGCCTGCTTTGCCAGTTCGAGGTGGTCCTCGAATTGCTTGAGTGCCTGTTTGTTTACGTCGATGACCTTCCTCAGCAATAAGACGTTGTCGAAGGCTGTCGTCACATTGAGCACTATTTGATCCTGTTGCTCGTTCAGATCGGACGTAGCCGCTTCTTTTAGTATGCCTGCATTCTCGTTCGCTTTAGATATCTTGCCACCCGTATATAGCGGATAGACAATATTTATGTCCGTGGTGAACACGTCCCTGTTTTCATCGGCGAAAGGTGCCATCGGTCTCGTTGTGACATATTCTCCCGACACGGGACCGCTTGATGTCATCACCGGAATCTCGTTGGGTCCCTGCAGGAACATTCCGGGAAGATTGTTTGAATAGAAGTATCGTGACATCAGATTGACGGACGGCACTTCGTATGAACGGGCCTGTTCCATCTTCGACTCTGCCGCTTTGACGTCCGCCTTCTTTGCCTTGATCAGTGGATTATTTCCTATCGCGATATCGATTGCCTGATCGAGTGTCAGCTGACGCCTCTCCTGTGCGCTTGCAGTAAGCGCGAGTATGAGGATAGTTGCTAGAATGACTTTTATAAGTTTGATCATGACAGAATCTCCTTGGGCTGGGCGACCGAAGGGTGCCTTGTGTCGTCGGATGAGATAATTCTCCTTCTTTCGAAGGCTCCGAACAAGACGGACAGCATCGAAAGCAGCAGGAACCCACCGATGAAATAGTAAAGTGAATTAAGGTAATTGCCTACAGCCGCGACGCTTAACCCGCGGTTGAATACTCCGTACAGCGCTTCGAGGTAATACCTCAGCGGAAACCACCCACCTGCCATTCTTGGGAAGGCAGGCATCTGTTGGAATGAAACCAGAAATCCGGAATACATGAATGCCGGCAGAACGATTAGCGTGTAAATAGCAACCAGAGCAACCGTGCTTCTAGTGTTGAGCGAGAAGAATAGCGAGATACTCTCCATCGCCATGACGAGGACCGAGATCACAAAGACAACATTCCAGAAATTGGCCGGCAGGGGGATGGCGAATATCACCATTACCGTATAGAATGCTAGTGCTATTGCCGTGGTCACGATCAGCCACGAAAGGACCACGGGCATTAGCACTGCCTTCGCGGGAAGCTGCCTCGCAAGTGTTACACCCGATAGTTTTTCACGAAACTTGTTGAGGTTTACGTTGAGTAACAGGACGATTATTACCAGCGAGACGACCTGCATTGCCAGTCCCATGAATGCTGGAAGCATGGACAACTCCATATTCCCAGTCGGGGAATAAAACGCCCTGGTACTAACTGTAAGAAGCGGCATCATCTGATGCCGGAAGTTTGGTATCGAGCCTA
>JBJKPC010000074.1:0-17033 GCA_046706745.1 Candidatus Kryptoniota bacterium | reverse complement strand
CAGGATCATCGTATACCTGGCACGAATCGCGAAGCGATGACATTCTTATAATACAAGCCAATGCATGGTTCAACCCCGAAGGGGTGGCATTATCCATCCCTTCTGTGATTCACCCCGTTCTTCTAATCTCACCCCTTCGGGGTTCGGATTGGGATTGGTGGAAACATCTAGAATAATTCCAGCCCTTCGGGGTTAGGGCACCTACTCAGGGATAATCGCGAAGCGATGACATTTTTATAACACGACACAACAGAGGCTGGTCAACCCCGAAGGGGTGGCATTATCTTCTAAGGCGTAGGCTTCTAATCCTTCAGAACACCTCAGAAGCTCCGGCTTCAATGCACGAAGTAATGGCAAAGTGC
Source organism: Candidatus Kryptoniota bacterium (assembly GCA_046706745.1). Lineage (GTDB taxonomy): Bacteria > Bacteroidota > Ignavibacteria > Kryptoniales > JAKASW01 > JAKASW01. The sequence goes on along the minus strand of JBJKPC010000074.1, from coordinate 16,671 downwards.
GATGTTGCGTCTTCCCGCCACGCCGGTACCTCGAAGGAGACGACTGCTAATCATTTCATCAGGACCAACTTTCGCGTAATAACCCGACCTTTGTACTCAAGCCGGTCGAAGTAAACCCCGCTTGCAAACCTGGACCCGTTGAACACCACATAGTGGTTCCCGGCGATCTTCCTCCGGCCGACAAGCGTCGCCACTTCCCTCCCGAGCACATCGTAGATTCTCAAGCTCACAAACCCCGGGCCCGGAACCGCGAACTCGATGACGGTTGACGGATTGAACGGATTTGGATAGTTCGCCGAAAGTCCGAACCGGATAGCAACACCCTCCTGCCTTACCGCTGTCGGCGGGCTCGCACTGAGTGAAATTGGATAAGACTCCATTTGCGTCGAATCCCGCCGGATGATCTTCAGCCGATAGTAATAAGTAACTCCCGCGACTATCGAGCTGTCGGAAAAAACGGAATCGGTCGGACTCAATTCGGCAGAATTAGAATAATCGTCGACTCCGGTCCCGCGCTGCACAATTATGCTGTCACTCTCCGGGTTTCTGTTGTGCCACTGAAGTACGGCAGCAGGTCCCACCTGGCGAATCTGAAGGTTGTCGGGCGACTGAGGGTAAGTGTAGATCAAAATATCCTTGATCTCGTTGAACTTGTAGGTCCTGCGATTGTATATGGTAAACGAGCCGCCGTCATCCCATGCAAACGCCGGGATACCGTGCTCCACGGCCTGATCCATATAGGTAGCGTACGCGCACATCCGCGAATTGAATGCACATTGGCTCACAAAGCCGAACTCGTCGAGTATTACAGGAATATTGTTTTTCGCGGACCATGCCGCAACCTTATCGAACTCGGCCTTCGTGTTGGCAATGTCCGTCGGAGTACCGTACGAACCCGTACCCTGTTGTGCAAACGCCGGAGGATTGTAAGAGTGGTAATAACCGATCAGGTACTTCGAACCGGAATCGGGTATCTCCGCTGTAACGAGTTGACTCGCCCCGGACCACATATAACCCGAATAGGAAACGATACGCGTCGGATTTGTCCGCCTGATTATTCTCAACACGCGGACGTTCATCGCGTTCACCTGCTGCTCCGGCATAGGGTCCGGTTCATTGAGGATTTCAAATATGAGGCTGTCGGATTTGTTTCTGAATCGCGCGGCAATCTGGCTCCATATGCTGTCGAAGCGAGCAATGCATGTATCCTTGTATTCGACGACCGAGAGATTCCGACTGATGTTCGCCAGAGCCGTCTTGAGCCATGTTTCGTGATGCGCATCCATGACAACGAAGAGGTGATTCTCCAACGCCCAGTCGATAACGGTGTCGACACGGTTGAGAAATGTGCTGTCAATCGTATACGGCGGGGTCCATGAGACGTGCGTTGCCCAGGTGACTGGTATCCTCACTGCGTCGAATCCCGCCCTTTTTAAATCGGAAAAATACCGCTCCTGTATCGGCGGGTTTCCCCACGCCGTCTCGGTAGGAGCATCGAGCGAATTACCGATATTGATTCCCCGAGCCATCCCCTTCACCGCCTCCTGCGCCGTCAATTGTGCTCTTGCCCCGGCGGTAAAACACCCGCAGGCTAACGCTACCAGAAATAAACGTGCTTTCATGAATCTCATTCCCGAAAAAATGAACTCAGTATTGAACAACTCTATACCAAGTTATTCAGACCCGCAGACACCTGCAACGCCGGATTATCTGGTCCGAGATGTGCATAACTATGCCGGCTCTACCGGTTCAATAACCTTCTGCATCCCCCGGGCCACGTGGATCCGCGACGCCTTCGAAACCCATCGGCGTCACGAGTATAGCTTCTACCTCTCCTATGTATTCGCGCGGCCTCAGTCTGTAACCACGGGACCGCAGGTTCTCCATGACATCGTATACGAGCGCCCCGTTTTCGTATTCGACCACGTCCGGAACCCATTGCATCTGAACCCGTGGCGCCATAACGGCCCTCGCAAGCGGCATGTGGTAATCGATGACGTTCAGGATTACCTGGAGGACCGAGTTTATGATCGTCGTGCCGCCTGGCGATCCCAAAATAAGAAACGGCCTGCCGCCCTTAAGCACTATCGTCGGCGCCATCGAACTGAGCATTCTCTTTCCCGGCTGAATCGAATTAGCCGATGCGCCGATCGCGCCGAACTGGTTGGGTGTTCCCGGCTTTGCACTGAAGTCGTCCATCTCGTTATTGAGCAGAAAACCGGCACCATTTACTGCCACCATGGATCCGAAATAACTGTTGAGCGTCGTCGTGACGCTGACGGCATTTCCGGCCCCGTCGACCACGGAATAATGAGTCGTATGGGTTCCTTCATGCGGAGGATGTATGAGATGCGGATATATATCGATGCTCGGCGTCGCACTGAATGGATCGATCCTTAGAGCAACACTGCGGGCGTATTCTTTCGAAAGCAGTCTTTCCAGGGGAACGTAAACATAATTCACGTCTCCGAGATACTCGTCCCTGTCGGCGAATGCCCGCCTCATTGCTTCGAGCTCATAATGCAGGCTCTGTGAAGCACCGTATCCATATCTCTCGAGATCGAAATTGTTCAGTATGTTCAGTTCCTCTGCCAGACAGACTCCCCCGGAACTTGACGGGGGCATGCTTATGACATCATAGCCGCGGTAGTTAACGCTGATGGGAGATTTGACCTGCGCATGGTATTCTTCAACGTCCCGGGCGCTAATAATACCGCCTGTTGCCCTGTCTTCCTTTGCGATCAGCTGCGGAACCGTTCCCGTGTAGAACCCGTTCCTTCCCTCTTTGGAAATTCTTGTGAGAACCCTGGCAAGATCCTTTTGAACGAACAGCTCACCGGCACGGTATATTTCGCCGTTGTGCAAGAAGTATTTCATCGTGGACGGAAAACGAGAGAGTTCTTTCTCTTTGACTTTGAATTCATCTGCGAGGGCGGCGCCGATGCGAAATCCTTTCGCCGCGAGTGCGATAGCAGGCCGCATAACTTCCTTGAGCGGCAATTTGCCGAAGCGCTTCTCCGCAATCAGAAGCCCGTCAACGTTCCCAGGCACGCCGACTGACAGACCTCCAATAAGCTCTTCAGTATTGTTCACATTTCCGGAGCTGTCGAGAAACATATCGCGGCTTGCATGCGAGGGGGCGGTCTCTCTCGCATCTATGGCGTAATTCCGCCCGTCGTTCAGGTGGATGATATAATATCCTCCACCGCCGAGATTGCCCGCCTGCGGGTACGTCACGGCGAGAACGAATCCCATCGCCACAGCCGCATCGATTGCGTTTCCGCCCGCCTTCATCATCTGTATTCCCACTGCCGAGGCGATCGAGTCGGCAGAGGAAACCATTCCGTTCCGTGCTACGGCGGGCTTAAGTACGGAGATTTGGGAGAAGCACGTGGCGAAGGAAAACAACAGTAGAAATGTTACGCGGTGTAAACTGGACATCCTAAAGCCTTTCGAGAAGGTGCGACAAGCGATCTTGAGTAAGTTAACGCGGGAGAAGCTAAATATGCCAGAGAGATTCCTGGGTTCGGGCTTTCTCTCCGGGGTCCGGCTTTCCCTCTTGCACACGCTTACACTTGTACAGTTTTTTCCATTATCCTCGGGAACTCTGCCGTATCGAGAAAACTAGCCAGGAGATCTATCCGTCAGGAGCGAATTCCTACTTCCATAGGATTTCAGCTTTTTTTGGTTCCGGCAAATCAAAGTGACGAAGCGTCACTTCGACGCGTAGGAGTGCATCTCTTGTGGTTTAGTTCAAACACTCGAGGAACCACATTCAAACACAGAGTCACTTAGACACAGAGAATTCACGGAGAGGATATTCTCCATTCCTCTCTATGCCTCTGTGTCTCTTGTGGTTTAATTAAGAAATCAGGAGGGGCCTTCGGACAAGCCGGAGTCACCACGTCCTACTATCCGGATCCTTACTAGTTTCGGCACGCAGGCGTGCCTGCTGGGCTATACGCTCCTGATCTTTGTACTGCAACTGGTAAAGCCTGTAATAAATCCCGCCGAGCGCCACGAGTTCCTGATGTGTCCCCTGTTCGCGGATCTGCCCCTTGTGGAGTACGATTATTTTCGACGCATGCTGGATCGTCGAGAGCCTGTGAGCGATCACTATGCTCGTGCGTCCTCTCAGAAGATTCGCGGTCGCCTTCTGAATCAGCTGCTCCGTCTCGGTGTCTATATTTGCAGTAGCCTCGTCGAGTACCAGTATCCGCGGATCGTGTGCCAACGCCCGCGCAAAGGAGATCAGCTGCTTCTGCCCGGTCGAGAGCGCAGCGCCTCTTTCTTTCACATTTTCATCGTACTTTGCGGGCAACCTTTCTATGAAGCCGTCGGCACCGACGAGCCTTGCCGCCTCCTTGACTCTCTCCGCTTCGATAGACTTGTTGCCGAGCGAAATATTGTAGTGCACGCTTCCTGAAAACAGAAACATGTCTTGCATGACTATCGCTATGTTTTTGCGAAGGTCGGCCGTGGCGACGTCCTTAACATCTTTGCCGTCGATGAAGACACCACCGGAACTGACATCGTAGAACCGCAGAAGCAGGTTCACGATAGACGTCTTGCCCGCTCCTGTTGCGCCGACAATGGCGATAGTTTCTCCCGGCTCCGCGGTGAAGGAAACGTTCTTAAGGATATAGTTGTCGCCGTCATACGCGAAAGTCACGTCCTTGAATTCAATCTTCCCCTTTACTTGGCCGAGAGATGTCGGAACTGTGGGTTCAGGAATCACGGTTTTGTCGTCTATGACCTTGAATATGCGTTCCGACGATGCCATCGCCGTCTGGAGAATGTTGTACTTTTCGGACAGATCCCGTATGGGCGTGAAAAATTGCTCGGTATACTGGAGAAAGGCGATCAGGATTCCGACGGAAATACCGCCGTGCGCCCTGAAGAACGATTCCGAAACGAGATGCGTACCGCCGAACCAAATGATGAGCCCGACCGCAACCGCCCCGGTCAACTCGACGCCGGGATAAAAGAGAGCGTAATAAAAGACGGACTTTATATGTGCATCCTGGAGTTTTCCGTTCACGTCGTCGAAATTCCTGTACGCCCTATGTTCGCGGTTATATATCTGATCCACGGTAACGCCGGTAATGTGTTCCTGGAGAAATGCGTTTATCCTCGCTATGAGCACGCGAATCTGCCTGTAGGACGCACGTACCTTCTTCCTGAACAACATGGTGATATAGAAAAGTACCGGTACAACTGTGAGAGTAACGAGCGCGAGCGCAACGCTCAGCTTGAACATGAACGTCAATATCCAGACTATCGTGAAGATGTCGCCGAATGCCATTACGATTCCCGAAGAGAACAGATCGTTCAACGCCTCGACGTCGTTTGTAACTCTCGTAACGAGCCTCCCAACAGGGTTCCTGTCGAAGTACTTCGTCCCGAGTTCCTGCAGGTGTCTGAAGATCTGCATCCTGATGTCGTAGATCGTCTTCTGGCCTATCCACTGGGTCAGATACGCTGAACCGTATCTAAGAAGAGCCTGGACGAAGATGACCAGGAAAAGGACGAGAATGATCTTGAAGAGACCGGCGGTGTTTCCCTTTTCGATATACCTGTCGATGGCGATCTCGGTCAGATACGGCCGCAGGGGACCCATGCCCGAATAGGCGATCGTAATAAACACGGCTATCACCACCTGCAACTTGTATGGTCTCAGGTAGTGAAGCAGCCGACGCATCAGTCTCCCGTCGTATGCTTTTCCGAGTATTTCCTCTTCGTGTGTATCTACTGCCATCTTGTCTTCTATTTCACCACGTTTGCCGCCAGCCCGGTTGCGTAGGCTGTTATATTATCCGCTGTTGTCTGTAAGATTCTCTCGACGGCCTCCGCACTGTCGAACGCGATGTGCGGGGTCATAATGACGTTTTCCCTGTTGAGCAAAACGTTTTTCTCCAGCAGCGCTTTGAGGTGCTCCACCGATACGTTTCTAGTGAGCATCTGGTTTTCTTCTTTCACGAGATCTTCGCCTTCGAAAACGTCGAGTCCTGCACCGCCGAATATGCCCGTTTGAAGGGCGTAGTGGAGCGCTTCCGGTTCGATTATGCTTGCCCGTGCCGTGTTAATGAACAGGGCACCTTTCTTTACCAATCCTATGTTTCCCATATTGATCAGGTGATGGGTCGCCCTGTTGTATGGACAGTGCAGCGTGATTATATCCGACTTCCCAAGCAGCTCGTCCAGGGGCGCATACCTGAATCCAAGCACCTCAGCCATGAAATGGTTCTGCCTCACGTCGAAAGCCAGGACGTTCATTCCAAAACCCTTGCCGATCTTTATCACGTGAGATCCGATTCCGCCGGCACCTACCACGCCGAGCGTCTTCCCTTTGATGTCCCAGCCTTCGAGTCCTTCGGGAGAGAAGTTGTTCCTGATCGTGCGAACGTAAGCCTTGTGGATGTTGCGCGACAGCGAGAGTATCAGACCGAACGTGTGTTCCGCAACGGTATTTTCGCCGTAGTAAGGGACGTTGCACACCGTAATACCTTTTTGTGCCGCGTATTTCAGATCGATGTGATTGAAGCCGGTGCTGCGAGTGGCCACGCATTTGAGTTTAGGGATCTTTCTCAAATTCTCTTTGTCGAGCACCGAATAGATGAACACCGAAAGTATGTCGGCACCCTTTGCGGTTCCTATGTTCTTTACTGTCAGGGGCTCGGCGAAGAAGTTCAAATGGAATTTGCCCTTGAGCGCCTTCGAAAGGAACCGTTTGTCCGTCGAGGTAACCTCATAGAAATTTATCTTCAGCAAATCGCTTACATCCTCCCCAGCTCGTCTTCCAAAAGCTGCCTATTGTAAAGGTCGGCGTATATCCCGTTGCTCACGACCAACTCCTCATGCGTTCCGGATTCGGCAATCACGCCGTCGTCAAGCACAACAATGTTGTCGGCATCCTTTACTGTCGATATCCTGTGACTTATGATAATGCTCGTCCTGTCCTTCATCACATCCTTCAGCCCGTGGAGGATTTCCTCTTCGGTATAGGTATCGACCGCGGACAGAGCCTCGTCGAGTATGAGTATTTTCGGCTTCCTGATGACGGCACGGGCAATCCCGACCCGCTGTTTCTGCCCGCCGGACAAAGTAATCCCGCGCTCGCCGATGAACGTGTCGAACTTTTTCGGGAAACTCTCGATATCCTTGTAGATTTGCGACACCTTCGCGGCCCATTCGATTTCCTCCGGCGTTGCTATCTCGACGCCGTATGCTATGTTATTAGATATCGTGTCTGAAAAGAGGAACGTCTCCTGCTGCACATAGCCGATATTACGGCGGAGAACCTCCAACGGTATCCTGCTGATCGGAAATCCGTCTATCATAACCTCTCCCCCGGTACAGTCGAAGAGTCGCGGGATCAGATTCACGATCGTCGATTTTCCGGTTCCCGTCCTCCCCACAATTGCGAGGGTCATGCCTCTTTCAATCTCGAGATCGATGTTCCTCAGGGCGTAATCTTCTTTGCCGGGAAATCTGAACGAGACATTCTTGAAAGAGATTTCGCCGTGGATCTCGTTCAGCGACCTGTCGACATCTTCTTTGTCCTTTATTTCGGGCTGGGTATCGAAAATTTTGTTCAGCCTTCCCATCGATGCCGCACCGCGCTGCAATATGTTCACGATCCACCCGAAAGCTATAAGAGGCCATGTAAGCATTCCTAGGTAGATAAGGAACGAAACCATTGTTCCCAGCGACAGAGTGTTTTTGATAACATCAAATCCGCCCTGCCAGAGTACGATGACCATGGCACCCCCTGTCAGTACTCCCATCAACGGCCAGAGAAGGGACTGAATCTGCGCGAGCGTGAGATTCTTCTTCAGGTAATCGAGGCTCAGGAACCTGAACTGCTCGTTCTCGTGCTCTTCGCGGACATAAGATCGTACCACCCTAATCCCGGCGATGCTTTCCTGCGCGCGCGCCGTCAGCTGGCTGTACTGTGCCTGGACCGACTCGAAATATCGGTTGACGAGCCTTCCGATGTAGTAGACTCCGGCGGACACCAGCGGCAGGGGAATCAGCGCATAGAGAGTCAGCTTGACGTTGATGGAGAGCATGATTCCCACGACCAGCAGAAACCCGACGATCGTGTCGGAAGTATACATGATTCCGGGTCCGAGCACGGCCCTTACTGCAGTTATGTCGTTGGTACCATGCGCCATCAGATCGCCGGTCGGCATATTGAGAAAGTATGAATAGGACAGCTTCTGTATGTGGCGGTAGAAGTCGTTGCGGAGGTCGTACTCAATTCTCCACGAATTAACAATGATGGTCTGACGCGTCATGAAAGCGAAGAAGCCGCCGAGGCAGGTCGTACTCACCACAAGCGCGGCATATTCGATGAGTTTCCAAGCCGATGGCTCTTTCTTCAACTGGTCGATCGCGCTCCCGATGATAAGAGGCACGAAGACGGCGAACACCTGAGCCAATACCACGCTCAGGAAACCGAGGTACAGAGTTTTCCTGTATCTCTTCAGGTACGGTATGAGTCTACGGAGTGACTTCATTCAGCTCAGCCGACTACCGTGAATCCGGTATATTTGTGAAGGGCTTTCGGAACTACGACCTTTCCTTCCGGTGTCTGATAATTTTCCAGCAAAGATACCATTAATCTCGATGTTGCAAGTCCAGAACCGTTCAGCGTGTGCACAAATTCAGGCTTGGACTTCGGGTCGCGTTTAAACTTGATGTTTGCTCTGCGCGCCTGAAAGCTTTCGAAGTTCGAGCAGCTCGAGGCCTCGAGCCAGCCTCCCCTCGCTTCCGTCGCCGGGGCAAAGACTTCTATGTCGTAGCACTTCGCGGCCGAGAAGCTCAGGTCACCGGTGCACAACAGCATCACGCGATAAGGAATGTTCAGCAACTGCAGGACCTCCTCGACGTCGGCGACGAGCTTTTCAAGTTCATCGTATGAATCCTCCGGCTTTACTATTTTCACCAATTCTACCTTGTTGAACTGGTGGACCCTCAGGAACCCGCGCGATTCCTTCCCCCAGCTCCCTGCTTCCCTTCTGAAACACGCCGAATACGCCGCATATTTAGTCGGCAACTCGGCGGCGGCCAGCAGCTCGTCGCGTCTCAGGTTCGTCACCGGCACTTCTGCGGTGGGAACGAGATACAGGTCGTCGATTTCGCAATGGTACATGTCCTCTCCCATTTTGGGAAGCTGACCAGTGCCCCGCATCGATGCCTGGTTCACGACGAACGGCGGGAATATCTCGGTATAGCCGTGATTACTAACATGTAAATCGAGCATAAAGTTTATGAGTGCGCGCTCCAGCGCGGCTCCTTTCCCGACATAAACGGGAAAACCGGCACCCGATATCTTACTCCCCCTTCCGAAGTCGAGAATTCCGAGCTTCTCACCGAGTTCCAGGTGGTCGAGGAGTTTGAAATCGAAGTCCTTCGCCGGGCGCACCTCTCCCCACCTCCTCACCTCGACGTTTTCGTCCGAGCCTGCTCCTGCCGGGACCGACGAATGCGGCAGGTTGGGAATATAGAGGAGTAGTTCGTTCAGTTCGGCTGTCACGTCTTTCAGTTTTTCCTCGTGCGCTTTCAGCGAGTCCCCTTTGATCTTGCCTTCGGCCACGAGCTGTTCGGCGTCTTCCCCCCGCTGCTTCATCCTGGCGACTTCTCCGGCAATCTTGTTGCGCTCGCTCTTTATCGATTCGGATTTCTGGAGGAGCTCTCTGCGGCTACCGTCGAGTCTTAGAATGTCGTCGAGGCGGTCCTTTTCTTTCTTCTTCGCGATCGCGTCTCTGACGACCTCCGGATTCTCTCTGATGAATTTCAAGTCAAGCATTTCTTCTCACAATTTTTAAGTTCCTAGTATTTTAATCCCGCCTGTTTCATCTGCTGCCTCATACGTGAAAGCGAATCCCTGACCGACGGCATGTTGATTCCAAGGTCCGTTTGTGCCTTGAGACAGATGAAACTGGAGTTCATCGGTCTGCGGGCTCTCTGTTCGAGTTTGTCGGTTGTCGTCGAAGAGACCGCCGCCGGATCGAAGCCGAAGACCTCGGCTATCTGACGGGCGAAATCGTATCTCGACATCGTCTCGAACCCGCTGACGTGGTACAGACCTACCGTATTCTTCTTCACGACCTTTAGAATCGCAAACGCAAGCTCGTCTGCCATCGTCGGATTTCCGATTTGATCCTTCACTACAGCGAATTGTTTTCCGCCCGAAAGCATATCGAGAATCCAGAGGACGAAGTTTCTCTTAACTCCTCTCCCATACCCGTAAAGAACCTGCGTTCTCAATATCGCAAGATTGCTTAATTGTGATTTGGCCAGATTCTCTCCGGCAAGTTTAGTTTTGCCATAATAGCCAAGCGGTTCAGGAAGAGAGTCTTCAGCGTAATTCCCTTTCTTGCCGTTGAAAACGTAATCAGTAGAAATATGTACGAGCTTCGCATTGAACAGATGTGCGGCTTCGGCAAGGTATCCTACGGCAGACGCGTTCACCTTGTAGGCGGTTTCCTTTTCTACCTCCGCCCGATCCACGTCCGTGAAAGCCGCGGTGTTCACGATTACAGAGGGTCTCAGATCGCCGACGGTGTCCAGGACCTTCTGCCTGTCCGTGATGTCAAGTTCGATCATTCCTTCCTCGCCGGCCGACAACTCACACGGGAGGAGTTCATATTCCGATTCCCGAGTGAATACCTCGACGGTTTTTTGTCCGAGCAGCCCTCGCGCCCCGGCAATCAAGACCTTATCTGACATCAGCTCCCGTTCGTTTTATGTTCAGTAATCCTGCGGGGCCCGCGACCCCTGCTTTTCTGCCAGCCATGACGACTCCCGCCTCGGCGGCCGCCTTGCTGCTCTTTCCTAACAAAATTTTATGCAAAAATGTCGCACCGAACACATCCCCGCTCCCGGTAGGATCAACGACTTGTACCGGTCGCGAGGGGAAGAAATATTCGACAATCTTGCCGTCGGACCTTTCGAAAAGTTTAAGACCGCGCTCGGCGTATGTGATCACTAATGCACGCGAGCCCTTATCGAGTATTTTCCGCGCCAGCTCTGAATGGCTTTCCGCACCCGGATCTATAGCGGTTGCTTCGTCTTCGTTTAGCTGTACTGTGTCGGCATACCGGACCCATTCGAGATAATCCGGTCTCGGCCCACGAACGCGCTTCCCGTCAGGCATGAGCTGCATAACGATATTGTGCAGGTCAAGGTGAATATGCGCCCGCGGTGCAGCGGCTCGTATCCGCGAAAGCGTCCCCACACTTATGTCGTCTCCGGCGATCAGGTTGATGTGTATCCCGTCGGCCGGAAGAAACCGCTCAATTTTCTCGAACGGTGTAGGCTCGATCGGCTGTGTACTGCATTCCCACCTGTCATTCTCGTTCTCGTAAAAGAGATTCACCCTCCGTACCGGGGACTCGACTTCGTAAACTCCCGAAAGGTCGATTCCCTCGAGCCGCTTGAACAACTCTTCGAAATAAGCACGGTCTTCTCTGCACAGGCCGATGACGGGAACCGTCGCTACGCCGTCGTCCAGAATCGCGCCCGCGACTATCGAGTATGATATACCGCCGTGACCGTGAAGTACGCGGCCGTCGGCCTTGTGAATAACATCGACGCAGAGTTCACCGAGCGTCAGAACCTTCAAAGCTTTGAGCCTTTCGATCTGAATTCGGCAAGTCTCTTCTTGACGTCCTGGTTCGACAGGCCGATTATCTCAGCCGCAAGGACGCCCGCGTTCTTTGCTCCTGCCTTTCCTATCGCCACCGTCGCTACGGGTATTCCAGGAGGCATCTGTACGATGGAATAGAGTGCGTCCACTCCTGAAAGCTCCGACCCGCTCAGCGGAACCCCGATGACCGGCATCGTCGTCAGGCTGGCCACGACGCCCGGAAGGTGCGCCGCCATGCCCGCTCCGGCAATGATTACACTGAACCCGTTCTTCTCGGCATTAGAAGCGAATTCGGCGGTCTCTTTCGGATTCCGGTGCGCGCTCAGCACATGAAGCTCGTGATCGATTCCGAAGAAATCCAGATACTTGAACGATTCAGAAATGGCTGCCTCGTCCGACGAGCTTCCGATTAATATGGCTACCTTTGGCTTGGACATTTTCCTCCTCCTTTATTTCTATTTTTTACCGTAAACCTTTTCAGGGTCGAACACCTTCACTCCGACGTCTACGAGCACCCCGTTCTCCAGCTTCCTGTAGAAGCAACTTCGGTTGCCCGTATGACACGCCGCTCCTCCGACCTGTTCGACTTTCATTACGACCGCGTCGCCGTCGCAGTCAATCAGAAGTTCCTTTACATTTTGGACGTTCCCCGATTCTTCGCCCTTGTGCCAGAGCTTTTTGCGGGACCTGCTCCAATAAACGGCCTGTCCGGTTTCAACGGTTTTCCGAAAACTATCTACATTCATATGTGCCAGCATAAGTATCTCACCGGTGGCCCGATCCTGTGCCACCGCCGTGATAAGTCCTTTATCGTCGAACTTGAGCTGAGCCAAGATTTCGTCAATTTGTTTCATAATCTTACCGCGATACCTTTCTGTGACAGGTATTCCTTTACTTGTTTTATTTTGAATTTTCCGAAATGAAATACCGAAGCGGCAAGGACCGCATCGGCATTCCCCTGTTCGATCGCTTCGTAGAAATGTTCCAGAGTCCCGGCGCCGCCGCTCGCAATTACCGGCACGTTCACTTCTTTCGTAATCTTGCGCAACAAATCTATGTCATAACCGGAATTGGTTCCGTCCCTGTCGATGCTCGTAAGAAGAATTTCGCCCGCTCCGAGCGAAACCGCAAACTTCGCCCATCCGACCGCATCCAGTCCGACGGGTTTTCTTCCGCCGTTTATGTAGACTTCATACTCACGGGGCTTGCCGACTTTCCGGATAAGCTCGTCCCCGGCGGCTTCAACCGTGCTTTCCTTCCCAGCTCCATTTTCTTCTTGGACAATTCTCTTTGCATCGATCGCAACTACAATGCATTGCACACCGAACTCCCCAGCGCCCCGACCGATCAATTCGGGACTCCGGACCGCAGCGGTATTCAGGCTCACCTTGTCGGCTCCATTGGAGAGTAAGCGCCGCATGTCGTCCACGCTCCTTATTCCGCCGCCGACTGTCAGCGGGAGAAACATGGTCTCTGCGGTTCGCCTTACCACGTCCAGCATAGTGTCCCGTTTATCTACACTCGCAGTTATGTCGAGGAAAACGATCTCATCAGCTCCTTCGTGCTCGTAAAAACGCGCAGTCTCAACAGGATCGCCGGCATCAGTCAGGTTGACGAAGTTGACTCCCTTCACGACACGTCCGGCTTTCACATCGAGACACGGGATGATTCTTTTCGCTAGCATTCTGCGAAACCTCCGATGCCGCCGGTGAACCTCTGCCGCCTTCTCGCAACCTCGCTCTTTCTTACCGTAAAAGACATCGAGTAAGACCAAAGATCGCAAAGTATTGAGTTCGGGCGCTTCGCAACCTTTCCGAAGGTCTTGCACCTCGTTCCACAGGTCTTCTTGTCTATTGTGACTGTAATGTCTTGCATTTAAATACCGTCAATCATCCTATTTTCTGCAAACCGACAAAGATCAGTTTCAGGAGAACGAACGTCGAATAATTCCATGGGGCCATTCGATTTCTTGAAACGAATTCGGTGTTCTTCCGGCAGGAACAATAAAATTCAACCCCGTCTCGTAGGGCCGAGGTCCTCAAGTACCTTCTCATTAGCCCGCCACAACTCCACGCAGGGAAAACGGTTTTCGTAGAGAGCTTTTCCGACAATAACCGAATCGACTCCGAATGGCTCGAGCTCCTGGAGATAGATAAGATCCTGGTAGGACTTCACCCCGCCCGATGCTGTTACCCGAAGGCCTGTCTGAACGGCAAACTCCTTCATTGCTTGGACGTTCGCCCCCTTGAGTGTTCCGTCCCGGGATATGTCTGTGTAAATCACACGTGCGACGCCCAACGACTTCAGTTTCTTGCCGAGGTCGACCGCCGATAATCCGCTTGAATCGGTCCAGCCCTTTATCTGGACGATCCCATCGAGCATATCGATGCCGACGGCAACTCTTCTCGGCCCGAATTCGCGAAGAAGTTTGACCAGGAGGTCTTCATCCTTTACGGCGGCAGTTCCTATTATCGCGCGGTATATCCCGATATCGAAAGCCTCTTTGACGGCCTCATACGTCCGCAATCCTCCGCCAAATTCCACTGGTATGTCGACAGCATCCACTATGGACTTCAGCGCGTCGAAGTTTGCAGGCTTTCCTTCGAACGCACCGTCCAGGTCGACCACATGCAGGGCTTTGAAATTCTCCCCTCTCCAGACTATCGCCATCTTGGTCGGATCGGCGGAGTATATCCTCTCGGTACCAGCTTCGCCTTTAACGAGGCGAACACACTTCCCGTTTCTCAAATCAATTGCCGGAATTACTAAGATCATCTCTATATTCTCAAAAAATTCTGCAAAATCTTCAACCCGAACGCCTGGCTCTTTTCAGGATGAAACTGAATCCCGTAAATGTTCCCGGATTCTACCACCGACGGAAAGATCACTCCGTAATCGGTCGTTCCCGAGACTTGTTCCTCACCGGTCGTTACGTAATATGAATGAACGAAATACGCATATTCTTTGTCTCTCACGCCGTCAAAGAGTCTTGACCGCCTTGTCTGCCGAATCTGGTTCCATCCCATATGTGGCACCTTCAAAGCGGTTCTTTCGGGAAAGGCAACGACTTCTCCGGCAACGAGAGCAAGTCCATAGTAGGTCCCTTGCTCGAAGCTCACGCTGAAAAGGATCTGCATCCCGAGACAGATACCCATCAATGGACGTCCCGTCTTTCCGAATTCGACCAGGGCTTCATGTATTCCCAGAGAATCGATATTCCTCATGGCGGCGCCGAAGGCACCTACACCCGGGAGAACGAGCCGATCCGCCTTCGCGATATCGTCGGGGCTTTGAGTCAACTTCACCTCCGCGCCGACTTTCTGCAGGGCCTTCGTGATCGAAAGCAGGTTGCTCGTCCGATAATCGACGACCGTTACTTCAGATGCTTTCATTCTCCTCGATAATCTTGCTCAGCTCCTTGCTCCTTATCGTTGCGGTGGATACCGCGTTGATCAGCATAGTGCGGAGTCCGTGCGTTTCAAGCTCATGAACTGCGGCAATGGCAGTACCACCCGGCGTGGTCACTTCATCTTTGAGTATAGCGGGATGTTTCCCCGTCTCTATTACAAGCTTCGATGCCCCGAAGACGGTCTGTGCGGCGAGCCTGAATGCGATTTGCCTCGGTACTCCCATCTTCACTCCTCCATCGGTCATCGCCTCGATAACCATGTAGATATAAGCTGGGCCGCTGCCGCTCAGGCCGGTCACCGCGTCGAGAAGGTTCTCGGGAACAACTTCGACCGACCCCACGGATTTGAATATCGACTCCGCGAGATTAAGATGTTCATCAGTCGCGAACTCTCCCTTGCTGATAGCGGTCGCGCCTGCGTCGACCAGCACCGGGGTGTTGGGCATGGAGCGAATTACCGGACACGACACGCCAAGGAATGAATTGATGAAGGACGATTTTATACCCGCCATGACGCTGATGATGATATGCTGCGGCGTAATTAAGTCCTTTATTTCAGTCATTACATCGCGGGCATTCATCGGTTTCACGGCAAGAATCAGTATCTCGGATGCCCTTGCAACTTTCTTGTTATCATCGGTCGTATGAATTCCCAGATTCTTTGAAATATCTTCCAGATTGCTGGCTCTCCGCCTTGAGGCCATGATATTCTTCGGTGAAGTCAGCTTGGCACGCACCAGCCCGCCGATTACGGCAGTTCCGATATGCCCGGCGCCTATTACACCGATCTTCTTGTCATCAAGTCCAGACGATTTCTCCGACATTCTAAAGTTTACCTTTCGTTGATTGGACTCCTGTGATACGGGGATTCAACGCGACGGCTTCCCTGAGGGCGAGCGCAAATGCCTTGAAGATTGCCTCGGAGCGGTGATGGTTGTTCTTCCCATACATTAGTTCCACATGAATGTTCGCCCTGAGATTTTCCGCCATCGATTTGAAAAAATGCTCGATCATCTCGGTCGAAAGATCACTCACTTTTGCTCTTGAAAACTCGGCGTGGAATACACAATGTCCCCTTCCTGACAGATCGATCACGCACCTGGCAAGAGAATCATCCATGGGGACAAAAGCGGTTCCGAAGCGATTAATCCCGACTTTACCGTCCAATGCCTTGTCGATGCACTTGCCAACGACAATTGCCACATCCTCGACGGTATGATGATCATCCACGTCCACGTCGCCTTTTGCCTTCAGGCTCAGATCGATGAGAGAATGTTTGGAAAAGAGCTCAAGCATGTGATCAAAGAACCTTATTCCCGTGGAAATCTTATACTTGCCCGTCCCGTCGAGATCTACGGAACAGGTGATCTGTGTTTCCTTGGTTTCGCGGCTAAGAGTGGTCTTTCGTCTCAATTTTTTTATTCAAAATGGCTAAAATTCGGCATAGATGCAAAGATAAGGGGAATTAGGTGGTGGTGTATTTTGCCTGTGCTTCAACCGCGAAGCGGTGATATTACTATAGAATTTGAATTCCAATGATCAAGAATCCCGTAGGCATGATATTATGTCACCCTTTCAGGGTTCATATATCCAGGTTTCATAATAG
>JBJKPC010000073.1:0-26514 GCA_046706745.1 Candidatus Kryptoniota bacterium | reverse complement strand
TCGACCAGTTCCCCGATATCGACTTTCCGTACGTCACCGTAACCAGCGTGCTCCCCGGCGCGGGACCGGAACAGATGGAGACGGACGTAACTAAGAAGATCGAGGACGCGGTAAACACCATCGGCGGAATCGAACATATCACGTCGATATCGCGCGAAGGCGTCTCGTTCGTCATAATCCAGTTCAAGCTGGAGATCAAAGGTCAGCAGGCGGCGCAGGAAGTCCGTGAGAAAATAGCGGCCGCTCGCGCGGATCTCCCCACCGACCTCGAGGATCCGGTAGTGCAGCGTCTCGACCCCGCAAGCACGCCGATGTTCACCCTGACGGTTTCCGGCCCCAGGTCCGACAAGGAGATCACGACGTTCACGAAGAACGTAATCAGGAAGAGGCTCGAGAACGTCCCCGGAGTCGGACGAGTGGATCTCGTCGGCGGCGCTGAAAGGGAGATCCAGATTTCGGTGGACGCATCCAGGCTGGAGGCGTACAACCTGTCGATCAACGACGTAATACAGGCCGTCGCTTCGGCAAATGTCGAGGTTCCGGCAGGCAACCTGACGCAGGGGCCGCGACAGATTCTTCTCCGTACTATGGGAAAATACACAAACGTCAGCGACTTCAACCGCGTAATAGTTGCGACACCGGGCGGCAAGCCGGTTTATTTATCCGACGTTGCACAGGTAATCGACGGGGTCAAGGAGCAGACCAGTCTCACGCGCGTGAACGGGAAACAGGCCGTGGGCCTGAGCATTCTGAAACAATCGGGGAGCAACACGGTCCGGGTCGCGCAGGCTATCCAGCAGCAGCTCCAGAAGCTGGAGAAAGAAATACCGCCGGACCTGAAGATCACGGTCGCGCAGGACAACAGCACGTTCATCGAAGAGGAAGTGAACGATGTCTTGTTCGACATATTCTACGGCGGCCTCCTCGCCGTCATCGTCGTGTTTCTCTTTCTTGCAAACATGCGCTCGACAATAATCAGCGCAATCGCGCTCCCGACTTCCATCATCGCAAGTTTCATCATAATGTATGCGCTGAACTTCACACTGAATATGGTATCGCTGCTGGCGCTCTCGCTCGCTGTCGGACTCCTCATCGACGACGCGATTGTAGTCATCGAGAATATTTTCAGGCACATGCAGCAGGGCGAAACTCCCATGGAAGCCGCGAAGGCCGCGACCGCGGAGATCGGCCTTGCGGTTATGGCAACCACGTTCACCATTGTAGCGGTGTTCGTACCGATAGCGTTCACGCCCGGAATCGTCGGTCGGTTTTTCTACCAGTTCGGACTTACCGTATCGGTTGCGGTTCTTGTTTCGCTCTTCGTTGCATTCACTCTCACACCGATGCTATCTTCCCGCTGGCTGAGTGCGGCCGATGAGGAGCTCGACAACAGCGGTTCGCTCCTGCGGCGCGGTCTTTACTATTTCAACCACTTCTTCCAGATTCTCGGACGGAAATACCGGACCGCGATCGCCTGGTCGCTGCGTCACAGGAAGACCGTCGTATTCGGTTCAATAGCAGTATTCATATCGAGTTTCTTCCTTATGGGGTTTCTCGGGACATCCTTCTTCCCCGACACCGATGAAAGCGAATTCAATATCGGCGTTCACGCGGCACCGGGGAGCTCGCTCGAACAAACCGCTGCGATCGGCTCCTACATCGAAAATGTCCTGGAGAAACAGCCCGAGGTGACCACGACCCTCCTCACGATCGGAGCCGGCAACGACCCCGTGACAACGGGAAATATTCTCGTCAAGCTCGTTAAGAAGAATGAGCGGAAAAGAAGCGTATGGCAAATCATGGATTACCTGCGGGATGATTTGAGCAACACTCCGGGGGTGAACATCTCCTACGGCACCCAGGGTGGCCCGGGGGGAAACCAGAAGCCGGTCATAATGAGCGTTCGCGGCGACAACATGGCCACTTTGAAAACAATTGCCGACAGAGTCGAGAGTATTGTCCGTGCCACCCCCGGAGCCGTGGATATCGAGAACAGCCTCGAAACTTCGAAGCCCGAGGTCAGGATCCGCATCGACCGAGAAAAAGCTTCCGACCTCGGCGTGAACGTGGCACAAATCGCAACGACTGCGAGGGCTCTCGTCGACGGATACGTCGCAACGAAATTTCAGGAAGGCGACGAGCAATACGATGTGCGCGTACGACTGAGGAAGCAGGACAGGACGTCGCTGGAGAACGTCAACAATCTTGCGGTAAAGAGCAACAAAATGATGGACAACGGGCAAAACCTGCTCGTGCCGGTGAGCTACGTGGCGGACATTCGGCAGAGTTCAGGCCCGTCGCAGATAAACCGGTTCGACCGCCAGCGGGAAATCCGGGTCGATGCCAACCTTTCGGGAAGGCTGCTCGGAGAAGTGCTGGGAGATATTCAGAGGCGAACCGACAGGCTCGTCCTTCCCGCGGGATACAACGTCGGTGTCGTCGGGCAGGGACAGATGCAGTCGGAGTCGTTCATGAACATCCTGCTTTCGCTTGCGCTTGCCATCATCTTCGTTTACATAGTGCTCGCGGCCCAGTTCGAGAGCTTCACTTACCCGTTTGCCATCATGCTCGCCCTTCCCATGTCGCTCATCGGGGCTGTCCTGGCATTGCTTGTATTCAACAGCGCGATATCCATGATGTCGATGATCGGGATAATAATGCTGATGGGACTCGTGACGAAGAACGGCATCCTGCTCGTCGACTACGCGAACGTTCTCCGTGACCGCGGGCAGGAGAGGACGGAGGCCCTGATCAATGCCGGCGCGACGAGGCTGCGGCCGATACTCATGACGACATTTGCAATGGTGTTCGGAATGGTGCCGGTGGCGTTCGCGGTCAGCGAGGGAAGCGAGTTCCGTGCGCCGATGGGACAGGCGGTCATAGGCGGGCTACTGACATCCACACTGCTGACTCTCTTCGTGGTGCCGGTGGTTTATTCGATCCTCGACGACCTGTCGTTCAAGAAGGCACTCATTTTCCTGCGACGGGCAAAGACATAGAACACGGATCAAGGCGGTGAAACGAATCCACACGAATCGAAAACAAGTAATGATCCAAGAAGAACTTACAAAGAAGATCATCAAGACATTTTATAAGGTATATAACGAGTTAGGTTACGGATTTCTGGAGAAGGTCTGCGGCAACGCGATGGATTTCGAGTTGACTGACATGTCGGTGAAGGTAGAGCAACAGAGGAACATAAGAGTATACTATAATGGTCTGGCGGTCGGCGATTACTTCGCGGACCTATTTCTAGAGGAACTGGTCATCGTGAAGCTCAAGGCGGCAGAGTGTGTCCGCAAGGAACATGAAGCGCAGCTCTTGAACTACCTGCGGGCGAGAGATATTGAAGTTAGATTGCTGCTGAACTTTGGCAAGAAACCGGAGTTCAGAAGGAAGATATTCACTAACGACAGAAAGGGTAGAGCGTGGCCCGCCAATCGTGCAGAATCGCATTTCATCCCGTTGCAATACAATATTTGATCCGTGAATATTCGTCTGTTCCGTCCTATCTGTGTTCCATCCCATAGCGAGGAGGTCTCATGAAAGTAGCATTTGTCGTCTGCAACGATGTCGTTTCGCCGCGCGTGATGAAGCTTCTTGAAGGAGCCGGTATCGATTACTACACGCGGTGGGAACATGTCAAGGGCAAGGGCCATGGCACCGACCCCCATCTCGACACGCGCAGCTTCCCCGGCACGAATGCCGTTTACATGATCGCATTCGAGGAAGAAAGAACTCTCGAAGTCCTGGTCCAGGAAATCAAGAAGGCCAACGAAGAAATCCCCAGGCCCGACGATCACATCAGGCTTTTCCAGGTGCCGCTCGAAAGGATTGTCTGAGCGTTCGCTAGGCAATCCGGTCTCCTCTTCTACCAACCCATCCTTTTCCTGAGCGACGTAATGTGCGCCACGTGATGCTTGCCGTGCCAGGCATATAGCTGAAGTGTTTCGTCCAACCTCTGCACACCGCTTTCGGGGTGCCGGAACGTACGCTTGAAATCTTCCGGCTTCATGCTTCGCAGGAGAAATACCCATCTGTGATGAAGGTTTTCCAGAAGCTTAAGGGATATCTCGATATCCGCTGCTACGGCATCCGGCAGTTTCGCCCATTCCGATTGACTATAAGGCTTTATCGTAGGCTCGTTCTCCGTGAGCGCGAGTCTAAACCTGATGTAGGCGTTCAAGTGACTATCCGGGAGATGATGAACCACCTGGCGGACCATCCAGCCCCCGGACCTGTAAGGCGTATCCAGCTGGGCTTTCGTGAGCCCGTGCACTGCCTCGCGCAGGGCCGCAGGAGCGGAAGCGATCTCGTTTATGAGTGCTATTCGTTTAGCGTCGTCCAATTTCGGTGCTGGAGTGAACTTGCCGATAGGATAACTCAGATCTTCCATGTTTCACCTTTGCTTTTTCCGATTCGCTCGATCTCTTTATAGTATAGTTATCTTGATCGAGAGTTGCCCCGTGTCGAAATCACAGAGAAGGGTCCCGCCACGATTTCCCGTGACGGGACGTCTACCACTAAGCAGAGAACATAAGTTTGGATCAGAGGACTTCGTCAAGGTGGCGTTTCATCTTTCCAGATGGGAATCGTTCCGCAAGTGCCGGATTTTCAGACGGAGCGCTAGCCCAGTCGAGGCCGCCGGTTTCCAATCAAATCGGTTTCGCCATCATTTGAAGAGCTTATCTATCATTACAAACCTGATTTTCCGGTATGTTTCGGTATAGGCCATCTCATTTCCGCTTACCGACATGCTGAAGTAAACATCGAGTCCGGGCAGTCTCCTGACGAGTCTGTCCTTCGCGTCCGGGAGAGACATGCTGTGAAGTTCTCCGCTTCCAAGAGGTACGTAGAACATCCGCTTGATCGGGACGGGAAAGAAAGCATACGAAATTTTCCCGGTAAGTCTGGCGGCGTTCGTCGTCCCCGACTTGGAGTACGACATCGCCTCAACGATCCACCACCCCGCCCGGGCGATATGCCAATCGAGGAACACGATGTACTTTTCATCCAGCACTGGTATTGCAAATACGGAATCTCCCGAGATTCCGATGCACTTGTCCCGATCGATCGCCCTCCTGTACGTGCCGGCGAACGACCAGAGCACGAATTCCTTCTCGTTGAACCACGTGGAGTACGTGCCTCTGCCCATCAACTTCGGCCGGCTTGGGCCGTCGGCACGAATAAGATACACGCGGGATGAATCTTCAGGTTCGTTACCGGGGCGTGCGGAATACGTGATCCATCTCTCGTCGGGAGACCAGCTGGGAAATGTCTTGTAGCTCTCGTCATCAGTCATTTTCCTGACATTCTCTCCGTTACGGTCCATGACGTAGATGTTTCTCGCCGGGCTAATTGCATCTATCTCCTGCGCTGGAACGGCGATATATTTCCCGCTCGGCGAGATTGCCGATGCTCCCCTCAGACGTTCTGAGACCGTAAGTTGCCGGACGTTCCCGTTCGTAAAGTCGACGCTTTTTACCTGGCCGAGGTCCTGGATCTCCGAATACATGAGCTTCTGCCCGTCGGCGGTAATTCCTAACGGCGAGTCGGGGCCACTCCCCCTGGTTACCTGCGTCGGTTTGCCTCCGGACTCCGGAATCATCCAGACGTTGATGTTGCCCCCTCTGTTCGATGAATAAAAGATATAACCAAGGTTGCTCCACAACGGATCATCGGCAAATTTTCGATCGTGCGTCAGTCGCCTGTCGGTTCCTTTTTCTCTGTTCCTGATCATGATCTCGGTATACCCTTCCGGGAAATTCTTCGTCCAAGCCATGTATTTCCGGTCCGGGGACAAGACGGCCGCGATGCGGAGATTCGGCATGTCTACCACGGTATCCACCAACTCCAAGCGACGGTCTGATCCGTTTGGATTGCAGGACCAGTACTGTATGACCTTCCTGCCACCTACCGGCAGCAACGGTTGGGCTACGTAACCGACGCGCTGACCGTCGGCGAGCCACTTCCCGAAGTAAGCGTGATCCAGTATGATCCTTCCGATCCCACCCAACGATGAGACGCTCACGACTTCCAGCGGATCCATCGGAGACGAACGGAGCCTGGAATATATAATGGTACTTGCATCCGGAGACAAAGAAACGTTGCTGATGAAGTAACAGGAATCAGACGTGATTCTTCGCGGCTCTCCTTGCGACACATTCATCATGTAGACGTCGAACTTGCCCCGGTCGTCTGCCGCCGGAAATGCAATCCAGTTCCCGTCACGCGACAGACTGGCATAAGAGACATTTCGAAACGGGATCTGCACCATACGGGATTGCATGTCCGGGTTCAGTCCCGGTCCCCCGCGGAACAGAAGAAAGACAGTAACTACGCACAACGCAACGAAACCGGCCGCGAAAACAAATATCAGCTTCTTGCTTCGTAGCCGGGGCCCGCCAACGTCCGACTTCTCCGTGACGGATGAGAGCGCTTCAACCGGCCTTACTACTCTCGTCGTTTCTTTCTTCAGCCTCCGAAGGTCGATGACCATATCGTGTGCGGTCTGGTAGCGCTCCTCAGGATCTTTCTCCAGCGCCCTGTTGACTATATGGAAGAGTTCCGATGAGACATCCGGCAAATAGGCCTGAACCGGAGTTGGATTTTCGTTGACAATCGAGTATATCATCGCCGCTTCATGTTCGCCGCGAAACGGCATGTGCCCCGTCAGCATTTCATACAGGACCACGCCGAAAGAAAAGATGTCGCTTCTTATGTCGGCTTCGCCACCCTGTATCTGCTCCGGCGACATATATGCAAGCGTGCCGACCGTGCTTGACGACTTCGTCAGTTTCAATGAACCTTTCAGTTTAGCCAGCCCGAAATCCATGACTTTGATGTGGTTCTTCGAGTTTACCATTATGTTGTCTGCCTTGATATCCCGGTGCACTATTCCTTTGCTGTGAGCCTCCTGCAACGCTTCACAGATTTCAATGGCATAAGCTATACAATCGTTTATCCTCAGCCTGCCGGTTCCAATCAGTTCGCGAAGAGTTCTGCCGTCGATATATTCCATGACGATAAATCGTTCATCGTTGGAGGTCTCGATCGCATGTACCGTACAAATATTAGGGTGATTCAGGATTGCGGCGGCCCGTGCTTCCTGCAGAAACCGGGCCTGCTCGGACTCATCGATGGAGCTGCGGTGTGGAAGAAACTTGAGCGCTACAGCGCGGTCGAGCTCGGTGTCATGGGCTTTGTAGACCACTCCCATCCCGCCTTCGCCAAGCTTCTCGAGAATACGGTAGTGACTTACTGTTGTACCCAGCATGACCGCCTCAGGTTTAATGTCGGTGTGCTTCGGCGGACAGGTCTGCCGGACGGAGTGCCGGCGCAGTCCGGCCCGACCCGTCGCAACTCTTCGATTATGAAGTAATGCGATACCGTCTTTCCTATCATGACTGATTGCCTGAGGTTATCTTGTCTGCGCCGCTATTACATCTTCAATTGCAGCGCTGCAGACCGGATCAAATCCTGTAAGACTCAGGGAGAACATCCGGCAATTCACATAAGGCCTGTATAGCCCGGTCGACACATAGCCCGCTCCTTCAAATGCGCCGACTTCGCCGGCGTGCTCCGCATTCCTCAGAATTTCCTCCTCCTGTTTCATGAGCGGATCGCGTTTCTGGTAATAGTCCGGTGCGAGGCGATCCAATTTTCCCCGCAGCGCTTCCAGACTGTCGTACTCCGACTTGTCCCACGGGGTCGGTAGAGGAGTACCTTCCGCGGCAAGCGACTTCCACTTCAGCGATCCAGATGAAACGTCCCTTGTTATGTTCGGCTCCCACGGCTCTGCACCTTTCGGATAAAACTCGTTGTATGAAACCTGGGACGAATAATACTCGTCTGCAAGCCCGCCGAAGCAATGGCCGAACTCATGAACATACACGTAATCCATCTGCCACTCCTGGCCCGGTGAGTCGTTCTTCGTGTAAGTGGTCGTGTATAGATTGTAGATCCCGCCTCCACCGTACCGATCGTCGTTGATCAGCACCGTGATGTAATCGTAAGGCACGGTTCCGGCGATGTCGCGCAGAGTCTTGTTGTCGTCGATCAGGATGTACCGCTCACTTCCGAATGCGTTGTACATGCTGTTGAGGGCTGTGCTCTTCCAGATGTTCCTGTCGGGCTTGTCTATCCCCGATTGTTCGGATACAACCTCGATGGCGCGAATGTTGAAGTCGATTCTGTGCTCTTTGAACGGACTCGTATTGAGAAGAACGTCCGCAAAGTGTTTCACATCTTTCCGGAATTTGTCCATATCGACTTCTGTGTAACCGTCGCCGAGAACGACAATGTCTACCTTCGTTGCCGGCGAGCCGTTTTTCACCGCATCAAACGTCGCGAATTTACTAGCTCTCTGTTCCGTGTTGACTTCGGTTGAATTATTCGGATCAATCGTCGTCGAAAACACCTCCCTGAAGGCAAGCTTCTCGCCGGGAGCGACAAATTTGTCCCGCCTGGAGATCGAAACGATAACGCGCTGCCTCGGGAACGGGAAGCGCACCGTCTCGCTGAATGTTCTTACGACACCGTTCAACGCCTCATCGGTAGTCTGCCATTCGTTGAACATCGTCGAGTAACCGTGCGAGTAAATGAGCGCGTTCGTACGGAAATCGAAAACGCGCAGCAGGTAATCACCGCGATTAAGCCGGTCGATCAATTGCGTCCTGCTCCCCGGCCAGGAGCCTTCAAGGTAAACTTTATCCGGCGCCATCGACTCGTGGCCCCCGGTGCCCGTGTGATAGTAATCGACACGCATTGTACCATCGGTGAAAAACTCGTCGTACTGCGGCTTCGCGACGGCATTCAAAGAAGTGGAGATGACCAGAATCGACAGAAAATATTTCATGTTGTCTCCGAAGTTGTTTCCTTCATTCAATCTCCTGCGCGCAGAGTATTCGTGCTTGCCGCGCCCAATGAATACCCCAGTGCGAGGTTCGCGTGAAGCGCCACATTCCACACATCCGCGCTTCCGCCATCCACAGATATATTTGAGTAAGACCCGCTGATCATGCCTTCGCATCCGAAAAAGAAACCGCCGGGCAGCGTGAACTGTGTTCCCGCCCCGAGCGCCAGTGCCGGACCGCTGAAGTAATATCCCATACCAAGTATCCCTCCCGTCTCCTGAAGGCGCCGTCCGCGGACTGTGTTCTCGGGATGTGCCAGCACAATTCCAGCGCCTGCTCTCACAATCAACCCTTCATGCTTCCACGACCGGTTTACGGTCACGATATTCAGGCCATGAGAGATGGAAAACTCTTCGACTTCCCGAGTTCCATTGTCCAGGAAGAGTTTATGGTGGATCGCCTGCAGCTCCCAACCGGTATCGTCCGACCAGCGGCCGATCCGCCATATCCAGCAAACCGGTATCTTGAACGGCCTCGACGAGTACGACGCATCCAGCGAAATATTCGGCTGTCCGGATTGCCTTATGACGAGTGGCAGGGGAACATTGAAGGGGACCGTCCCTCCGATTTCCAACGCCCACCCGCTTTGCGATCTACCTTCGGCTGAACATGCAAGCAGGGCGAGAATGAACAAACTTCTTCTATATGCCCGTGGCGTTTTCATCCGCTTCTCTTGACTACAACTGCAGTAATGTCGTCGTGCTGCGGGGCAACGCCGGCGTGCTCCCGGACGGCAGAGACGATCTTCTCTATGAGTTGTCCCGCGGACGCCTCCCTGTTCTCGGTGACGACCTCGACGAGTTTGGTTTCACCAAACTGGCCTCGGGTGCAGTCCATCGCCTCGGTCACTCCGTCGGAATAGACGACGAGTATATCGCCTTCATCAAGAGGAACCTCCTCTTCTCCGAAAGGTAATTCTTCGGCTATCCCGACCAGCGGTCCCCCTTCGCACAACCTCACCGGTTCCCCGCCCCGCCTGAAGATGAACGGCGGCTCCTGTCCGGCATTGCAGTATCTCATGGTATGCGCCCCCGAATCCAGAATGCCGTAGAAGAGCGTTGCAAATTTTTCCGGGCCGGTGGTTCTGTAAAGGCGGCAGTTCAGCTTGCGAACGCATTCCGCCACGGATGCAAGAGGACTGGCCTCTCCGCGGAGCGTTGCCTGAAGGTTGGCAGCGAGAAGAGCTGCCGGCAGCCCTTTTCCGGCCACATCTCCGAGGCAGAACGCCGTCTTGTTTTCGCAGATAGGGATCATGTCGAAGTAGTCGCCACCGACAATTCTCGCCGGGAACGTCGCCCCCGCTATATCGTATCCGGGAAGTCTCGGCATGTCTTTGGGCAGGAGGTCCGCCTGAATCTGCGACGCAAGTTTCATCTCATGCCGTATCTGAAGCAGCGCACGTTCTTCCTCGCTCAGCCTCGCGTTCTCCACAACCTGCGCAGACTGCGATGCGATTATAGCAAGAAGTCTCTGATCGTCATCGGTGAAGCCCGTATCGAATCGCTTGTTGTATAGTGTCAGAATTCCTTTCAATGACGAACGTATCAACATGGGAACACACAGTATCGATCTGACGGCGCTGTTCCACGGCATACCGGAAAACCGCTTATCGGCGCGAGGATTGTTTATTGTCAGTGGTCTCTTGTTGAGAATCATCCACCCAAGAAGAGCCTGGTCGAGATGGAACTGAGTTTGTTCAACTGAACTGACTGTAGTCCTGACGAGAGTCCTGGCGGGATTCTCGGGATGTTCTTCGACGAGCGTTATTACCCCTTGTTCTGCGTCTATTGCCCTGATGGACCGACTAATGATCTTCCGGACAACATCCTCGAAGTTGCTCAACGCACTTATCGTAGATGCAAGTTCGTTCAGTATACACAACTCGTCTACTGCCCGTCTGAGACGCGAGTTTTCATCCCGAAGGTTGCTCATATCCTGCATGAAGCACTCGCTTTCATCATTTACCGATCGCAAGACCTAGCGCTGCCGTTTCGTCAAACGGCCCTATCGATCCGGCCCCTTTTAGAGGTGACACCGGGGAGCTAGACCTCTTCTTTCCTGTGCTTCTCTGTGGCTCTTTGCCGGGGGTACTTCGCCTGGTGGTGGGTACTACTCTGTTTCGAAACGACGAAAGATCGCTTTCAGCCCGTCTGACGCCTCTCTATCGTCATTTCTCCAAACCGAACTCCTCATCGGATTTTCACGGAAATCTAAACCAGCGTTCCGGAAAAGTCAAGCTTCGCGGGGTGGTGATGGGTTGATTTGAACGTTCCCATCTCGTTAATAGCATTAAATGAAATGCAGGACCCGGCATTTTAAAGATGAATCAAAGATCGGGAACTGGCAGTCTCTTTCGGGGGCCTAGGCAGGGCAGTGCGGATGATCTACATCGATTCCGACTTACGGGTCGCGTGGTTTATCGCAAGTTTTGTCAGCCCACTTCACTTCGACAAAAAGCTTCTCGAGCTTCCCGGCGTCCAGCTTTCCGTTTGACCGCACCCCCGTGCAAACGTCTATTCCGTAAGGCTTGACAACTTCGATCGCCTGCCCGACATTCTCCGGATTTATTCCACCCGCAAGTAGAACAGGTATCCCGACCGAGCATACGATTTCCCTGCTGATCTCCCAATTGTGCGTCTTCCCCGTTCCGCCGAGTATCTTCTTCTCTGCATGCGGTATCCCGGAGTCGAGCAGAAGCGCATCGACGTGTCCGGACACGCGTGCGGCGAAATCCACCGAACTCTCGTCCTCTACGTGAACGGCCTGAACAAGCTTGACCCACGGTATCCTGCTCCGGATCTTTGCGTACTCTCCAAACTCGACGTAGTCCACGATCTGAATGGCACTCGTCCCGGCACGCTTCCAATGCGCGGCGATACTTTCGGCTGTCGTTTCGCATGTCAGAAGGAATGTGGACACGGGCGGTGGAACACCGCGAGCTATTCTTGAAATCGACTCGTCATCTATCACCCCCGGCCCGCTCGGCATCTTGCCGACGAGCCCTATCGCATCCGCCCCGAACGATACGGCGGTCCTTGCTTCCTCATCGGTTTGGATACAGCAGATCTTGATACGGGTCCGTGCCATGATGTTCGTTCACGTTCCCGTCGGCGGTAGCACACCCAATCGCCGTCAGGAATTTCTTCTCATCGCCCTGTTGCCCATGACGGGACGCGGCGGTCTAGTTTTCTTCTTGTCCTTAGGCGAGGATTTCTGGAGCATCTCCTCCATCGGCTTCTTGTTCAGAAAGTACTGCTGGCCGATCGCCATGATGTTGTACACAAAGTAGTAGAGATTCAATCCCGAGGGGAGGTTGTTGAAAATCAGCCACATCATGACCGGCATGAAGTAGATCATGAATTTCTGCCTCGGGTCCGTCGTTGTCATCTTCGTTTGAATAAACTGGGTGACCGCCATAAGCGTTGCGACTCCGCTTATCTGGTTCATCCCGATTATCGGAAGCGTGAACGGCAGGCGCAGAATCGTGTCGGGCACGGAAAGGTCCTTGATCCACCATATGAAGTCGGATTGCCTGAGCGCGATGTTACTCCTGAAAATCGCCCAGAGTGCATACAGTATAGGAAGCTGCAGCAGCATCGGAAGGCACCCGCCCATGGGATTGACATGATACTCTTTGTAGAGCGCCATGATCGCCTGGTTCATCTTCTGCTGATCTTCCTTGTACTTCTGCTTCAGCTCCTCCATCATCGGCTGGAGTGCCTGCATCTTCCTCATCGACTTCATGCTGGTCGCGGTAAGAGGGTTTAAAAGAAGCTTCAGGATGATCGAGAAAATGATGATCACAAGGCCGTAGTTCGGAATGAACGAATGAAGGAACTCGAACGACGGCAGCATAATGTATTCCGCGATCGGTCTTATCACCCACTTCCAACCGAGCCCGACAATATCTTCGAGATGGAGGTGATACGACTTCAACAGGTTGTAGTCCAGAGGGCCGATGTACACCATGAACGAGTCTATCTGGGTCGGCTGCCCGAGGAAACGTAGCTGAAGTGCCGTATAATACCGTCTTTCCAGGCCGTTGTTCGGAAGATGGTTTTCGGTACCCTGGAGATAGGCCCCCTCCGTCTGAACTCCCACGGGCGCAATCACAGCGGTAAAATACTTAGTGGTTTGTGCAACCCATTTAGTTTCCCCGCGAACCTCCTGCGTTTCCTGTTTGCCGGGCTTTGACGCCTCGAGCGTAACCGCCTCCCCCCCGCTGTATGCGTACGCAGTGGAGAAGCTGGACTCGTCCACACTGTTCTCTTCGGTGTAGTTCAGCCCGTGTTCCCAGGTAACCTGGTACTCATAGTTCGCGATATACCTCCCCATGTGCTTCATCAACACGCTCGAGCCGAAGTTGTAAGCGCCACTCGTGAAATCGTACTCGCGGATAATCTTCGAAGAGTCGCTGACATCCAAGGTGAACGCAATCTTGAATGACTGACCCTTCTTGAGATCAACCACCTGCCCGTTCTTGAACGGAGCCTCAAAATAAAAATTCCTGGTGTCGATCAGTTTACCGTCGGTCGCCTGGAAAAGAATGCTGTAGTCCCCGTGATAATGGTAGTTGACGAGCTCCACCGGTCTTCCGTCCCAGGTCTTGTACTTGGTGAGGGTCCAATCTTTAATCATGCCTCCTTCGTTTGTAAGGACGGCAGTGTAAAGACTCGTCTTGATCGTGATTGTTTTGGGTGTTCCCTCCGCAAGATGTGCAAACGGTTTTCCATACCGACCGACCCCGGAGGTGTCCGAAACCCGGCCGACTCCCGCGTTCTCCCGCATCGCGGGCATCACGGGCGACTCAGATCTCCCGACGCCCCGCCCATTTTCGGTCGTATCAATAGCGTGCTCGGTCGCAGTCTTCGGGTGCGGAGGTTGCACGGGCGTCTTCGGAGTATTGAAGTACATCCATACGAACAGCACAAGCGTTATAAGTACAATCCCGATGGTTTCTTTCTTCCCCATCTACCTTCCTTTGTTTCTCCGAAAGGGATGCTCCTCCCGAACGGGGTCGTATCCGCCGGCATTTAACGGGTTGCAACGGAGAATCCTCCAGATGCTAAGCAGTATTCCTTTGAAGAACCCGTGCATGTGAATGGCTTCTATCGAGTAGGTGGAACAACTAGGATAGAACCTACACGATGGCGGAAAAAGTGGCGAAATAAATCTCTTATACAGCTTGACCAGCGCGACTGCGGCCTCAGCCGGTAACGTCGCCGCTGATTCTGCGTAAGAACTGTTCGAAATCTTCTTCAATATCTTTCAGGGATATAGTTGCAGCGGGGCTTCCATGACTGCAACTGATTACAACATTCAACGCTCTCTTGTCCGTCATCACGAGCGAAGTCAATCTTGGCCTATTCGCCCTGTAAACTTCCCTCATCAGGCGCTTGAGCCTGTTACGATCTACCGCGCGTCTCACTTTTCTGGAAACGGTAAAGGCAACTCTGGTTCTCCATTCGCCGGACGATGAGGCGCGCAACTCGTAAAAGACGGAAATATGGTTTCCGGAGTATCGCTTTCCTCTCCGGAACACGTCAGCGATTTCCCGCGAGGATTTTATTATGTCATCCTTAGGAAGCGTGAAGCGATCTGGCAGATCCCTTCGGGGCAAAAAACACTCGGACCTTACTTCTCGTCACTGACGGTAAGGCGCCAGCGCCCCTTGGCGCGTCTGCGCGCCAGCACTTTCCTCCCGGTTTTGCTCTTCATCTTCGAACGAAAACCGTGCGTCCTGCGTCTGCGAGTGTTGTGAGGCTGAAACGTCCTCTTCATCAAATACTCCTATGGTCTTATATTTTGCTCGACAAGATAGCGTCGGTCCGAACAAAATTCAAGGTTAAGGGGGATTGGGATGTGTCCTAATTCCAATGGTATTTCACCGCTAAGCTGCGGAGACGCAAAGGAATAGCATCTTCCTGCAACGAGAAGACACAAAAAAGGCGAAGATCGCGTGTTCTACTCTTTACCTGCCCACTATCGGCCAGGCGTAGGTCGGCGGCCGAGCGACTCTGTATTTTCGGTCGAAGACTTGGCCTCGCGCATTTGTGGCTTCGTCCGATCAAAGGAGTACCTCATGGCCGGACCCATCGGGCGGTGAAACTTGGGTTCTGGACACTACCGGGGATTGAAGCGCCGCTAGTGCAATTTCGGTTTGGACAGCTGTCCCGATCGCTCCGGCGAAATTAAATCAAATACACCGGTCGTTGTCACTGAAAGAGACTCTTTGGCTTTTCATGGCATTCTCTAATTGATCACCAGAAATGGATCTTCGCTCAAAATTAACGGCCTGGGCCCTGGCAGCCGCCCCCTTCGAGCCACGTGGGAGGACCTCGTATTCGGGGTCCGGAGTCCATCGATTTACCCGACAACTCCCGGTGTGTTTTCCACAAAATTGTTCAACTTTTCCACAGTCCGCCTCCACATCTTGAAAAACGGCTCACTTTGGGACGCCCTGCGGAAGATATTTTTTTCGATAATTGCGTGTGGATGTCCACGTAAACAACGTAATTACAGTCGATTAGCTAGATTTCCACAGCGTCCAACCATCTTGTTTTTGCACGCTTGCTTTATTAATATTCACGGTTGGCAATGATACTGCCGTGGTGTGGATAAGTTGTGGAAAACATTAAAAAGAGGGCTGTTTTCGATATAGCCTATTTTACTTTACGATCCTCCGTTTTCCACAGCAATGTTAAATCCTGGTTACGTGAGGTGTTAAGCCTATATATTGAGGCAATTTACACTCTTTCTCGTAGTGTTGATAACCTTGTCGGAAATGTGGAGAATTTACTGACCAGATCAAGGGAGCTTTTTGATGGAAACTGTCACTGACGCCAAAGGGGTTTGGAAAGAATGCATGAAAGTAATCCAGGGGCGGGTAAACAACTTGAGTTACAAGACTTGGTTCGAACCGGTTGTCCCGGTCAGCGTCGACAACGAGAGTCTCGTGCTGAAAGTCCCCAGTCAGTTCTTCCATGACTGGCTTGAGGAGCATTATTCCAGCGTGGTTCTGGAATCCGTTAAACTCGTAATGGGGGAAAACGGACAGGTCGAGTATACGATTTCCGACGAAGATTTTGCGGAATCAGAGCCTCAATTTTACCGACCAACCCAAGTCCGCCAGCCCAACACGCGGATGCAAGAAATTGGCGCATCGAGGATCGACACAAGACCACCATTCGAGAGCAATATTAATCCACGCTACACGTTTGAGAACTTCATCAAAGGTGACAGCAATCAGTTTGCTCGCGCGGCCGCGTACGCGGTGGCAAATAACCCTGCGGGCACCTCCTTTAATCCGCTCGTCGTCTACGGCGGCGTGGGTTTGGGAAAGACGCATCTCATCCAGGCAATCGGCAACTTCGCCAAGCGCGCCGGCAAGGCGCACCGCGTGCTCTATGTCTCGAGCGAGAGGTTTACCGTGGACTTCGTCGACGCGATTCAGAAAGACCGCGCGAACGAGTTTTCAAGTTTTTACCGAAGCATGGACATTCTTATCGTCGACGATATTCAGTTCCTCGCGGGCAAAGAAAAGACGCAGGATAACTTCTTCCATACTTTCAACGCTCTCCACCAATCAGGGAAGCAAATCGTGCTTTCTTCGGACCGGCCTCCAAAGGAACTTAAGGGTGTCGACGACAGACTCGTCAGCCGTTTCACGTGGGGGCTCACCGTCGACGTTCAGCCTCCTGATCTTGAAACTCGCATAGCCATCCTGAGAAAGAAGAGTGAAGACGACGGCATTCACATGCCCGACGACGTAATCGAGTATGTTGCTGCAAATGTTACATCGAACATACGTGAGTTGGAAGGAAGCCTCATCAGCATTCTTGCGAAAGCAAGTCTGAACAACAGGGAAATCAGCGTCGATCTTGCAAAAGAGGTCGTTCGCAGTCTGGCGGTGAGCAGAAAAACCGCCATAACCGTGGAGGACATACAGAAGATAGTCGCGGATGTGTTCGACGTTACTGAGGATCAACTGCGCGGCAAGACGAGAAAGGCGGAAATAGTCATCGCCCGTCAGACCGCCATGTACCTGACAAAGGAAATGACTCAGCTACCCTTAAAGACCATAGGAAGTCATTTCGGCGGAAGGGACCATTCGACAGTAATATATGCTTGTCAGATAATAGCCGAAGAATTGGGAAATGACACCAGGTTTCGCGAAAAGTATGAGAGAATCAAGAAGAAGATTGAAATGATTGGAATGTGAAGAACTTGTTGATACTAATGTTCAAAACATACGGTTTTATGTTAATTGTCTCCCCTTTATTCACACCAGGAAGACGCCCTAAGTACAGTTGTCGAAAGCAGGTTGTTTATCAACGACGTTTTCCGCCGGATCAGTCGAAAACGTCATCGATGAGAACAGGCATAACTATCTGTACTGTTTTTATTTAGTCGCGCTTAACGCAATTATTAACATTTCAACAGACTCTCTTATAATTATTACTTATTAAGTATATATATACAGTATTATTATAATTGCAGGTTCTCCACAAGTCTTGAAATTCAGTAAACTCCTAACTGATGAAGGAAAATTCCTGGTTGCGAAGAATGTGTATGTTTTGTTTTTCTGTAGTTTCAGAAGAGCATTGTGAAAATGGAAGATTGATCGATCTCGCGATACGCGGCGATGAAATGATCTCAGGTATGTTCATCGAACCGCTGGAAATTGATAGTAAGGCCTGAAAAGGCTAAATTTATTGATAACTAGGCAACTCTAACTTGATACATTCTGCAAACAATGGAGGCGGAAATGAAGTTTAAGGTAAATAGCAGGGAACTCCGCGATGTCATTAGCCGCATTATCGGAGTCGTTCCTGTTAGAACTACGATTCCCGCGATAGAAAATCTATTGCTGGAGACGAGTAAAAAAAGACTCACCATTTCCGCTACAGATCTGGAAATATCGATGTCTACTCAGGTGGATGTAATGGATTCCACCGACGGCAGAGTTACAGTTAATGCGAGGGAGTTTTTCGATATTGTACGCAACCTTGAGGACTCGGATATAGAAATCAATGTCGATGAGAGTTTGAAACTGACGCTTAAGACCAAGTCCGGCTCGTACAAGTTCGCCTGCTCACCCGCAGAAGAATACCCGACACTGCCCAGCCTGAACGAAGCCGCAGAAACTTCAGCGATCGCAGCTGATTCACTGCGAACCGTCATCGAGAGAACCATTTTTGCAGTCTCGAAGGACGAACATAGGCGGTCCATGAACGGGGTTCTCTTCATTTTTGGAGGAAAGGGCGCCAGGATATATTCAACCGACGGTCACAGGCTCGTCCGGATAGAAGACAAGGAATTAATCGAGAAGCCGCTCAAGAAGGAAGCCAACATTCAGGAGAAAGCACTATCGCTCGCAGCAAAGAGTTTCAAGGGTGGGTCGGTGGAAGTCACCATAACCGACGATCACATTCGCCTGAAGAATGCGGACACTGAATTGATATCCCGCCTCATCAAAGAACCACATCCCGACTACGAAGCGGTGATACCGAGCGACATAGACAACAACAAACTCATGACGGTCAGCAGGGGCGAACTGCTCGACAAGGTCCGCAGGGTGGCCATCCTTTCCGATACCGTCAATCACCTCGTGAAGTTTACGGTGGACAAGGATGTCCTCACGATATCGGCCGAAGATACGGACAGAGGAGAAATGGGGGAAGAGAAGCTTCAGGTGATTTGGAATGGTGGTGAGGCGATGAATATAGGATTTAACTCGACATACATCACCGAGGCCATGGGAAGTATAGATGCTCCGAAGGTAAGGTTTGCCCTGTCGTCTCCGACAAGAGCAGCTACGATCAGACCGATAGAGGAAGACACAAAATCAGGGGCGGCCGCGCAGGACATCCTTATTCTTGTGATGCCCCTGAGATTGAACTGAAGAATGCAAGTCAAGAGAGTACAGTTAACAAATTTTCGGAACCACACGAACTCCTATCTTGAGTTTAACGGAGGATTGAATTTCATAACCGGCGCGAATGCGCAGGGTAAAACAAGTATACTTGAGGCACTCTCATACATTTGCCTCACGAGAAGTTTCCTCCAGCCACCGGATTTGACGGTGCCGAAGCTAGGGTGTGATTCTTTTGCGGTAAACGCAACCCTGGAGACCGACCGTGGCACAGTAAACAAGGCCAGAGTCGTCTACGAAGCCGGATCGGGAAAGAGATATTTCCTCGATGCAAATGAGATGAGGAAGATGTCGGAAATGCTCGGAATGTTCCCGATCGTGGTCCTGGCTCCCGGCGATTTTGCGCTTACGGCAGGCGCGCCGTCGGAACGGAGGCGATTCATAGACGTTGTGCTTTCGCAGGTATCACGATCCTATCTCGAGGAACTTACGGAGTATAGACGTGCCCTAAAACAGCGAAACCGGCTTCTCCTCGACGCGAAGTTCAACAACCCGCTCAACGACGATCTGCTGTCGGCCTGGACCGACGCGCTCGTCAGCCACGGAACAAGAATCATATCGAGAAGGCAAAGGTTCATAGCTGAGTTCCAGGAGAAATTTTCGGCCGCGTACCTTTCGGTGGTCGAGTCCGGAGAGATTCCATCTCTCCGCTACATTCCGTCGTTCGGTTTCGATGCGGTGGAGGACATAGAATCTGGCTTTCGGGGAGTACTCAAACAACTTCGAAAGATCGAGCTCTCACGCGGGGCAACCCTGGCAGGACCCCATCGGGACGACATCGGCTTCTTCCTTAACGGCATTCCGGTTAAGGACTTCGCCTCTCAGGGACAACACAAGACATTTCTTGTAGCACTTAAGACGGCGGAATTCCACTACATAAAGCAGATGCTCGGTGAAACTCCGGCAATGCTGCTCGACGACGTCATGACCGAGCTGGACTACACGCGTGCTACAAAGACCATACGGACCGTGGCAGGGCTTGGGCAGACCTTCATAACTTCGACCGACATGCTCAACTTCGACGAAAAGATGCTCGATACGAGGGAAGCCAGGTTTTTTTCAGTGAGGGAGGGAACGGTCACCTGTGAGAACCCCGTTCCGGGAACGGCGCCGGTAATTCGAACGGAAAGAGGGAGCTATTGACGTATGCCCGAAGCGAGGAGTCTTGCTGAACTAATTAAAGAGTTCTCGCGACAAGAGAACGTCTCGGCGAAGTTGATGGCTTACCAGGTTGTCGGAGACTGGGATAAGATAGTTGGTGAGGCAATTGCGAAGAATACTGAAATATCGAGGATCGAGAACGGGATTTTGTATGTCAAGGCAGCTACAGCCGCCTGGCGGAACGAGTTGGTTTACATGAAACCGTCGATATTGAAGAAGATCCGGGAGAAATATCCCGATTCCGGAGTGGAAGATATATTTTTCATTTAACAGAGGCACCAGATGGCAAAGAAACAAGCGGCGACGAAACGAAAACCCGGCAAGACCGTTAAGAAGGACAAGCCGCCCGCAAATATAAGTACAGCAAAATTCGCAGCGAAAGAGTCCAAGGGAAAAGGAGACCCGGAAGAGACGAAGGCCGCAGCGCAGGAGGCACAGAAGACAAATTCAGACAACGGCAAGAGTTATAACGCCGAAAGCATTCAAATACTGAAAGGGCTGGAGGCAGTCAGGAAACGCCCCGCGATGTATATCGGAGATGTCGGTCAGCGGGGATTGCATCACCTGGTTTACGAGATAGTCGACAATTCGATAGACGAGGCTCTGGGCGGCTTCTGCAAGAACATCGAGGTTACTATCAACAAGGATGGAAGCGTCACGGTCGAAGACGACGGGCGAGGAATTCCTACTGACATGCACCCCGTTGAAAAGAAATCCGCTCTGGAAGTAGTCATGACTATGTTGCACGCCGGCGGCAAGTTCGACAAGTCGACGTACAAGGTGTCCGGCGGACTTCACGGCGTCGGTGTGTCCGTAGTGAACGCGCTGTCCGAGGTGATGGAGACAAGAGTCTACCGGGATGGAAAGGTATTTTATCAGAAGTACAAGCGCGGCCAGCCTGTCGAACCCGTGAAGGTCATCGGCAAAGATTCGAAGACCGGCACCACGCAGACTTTCATGCCGGACAAAGAGATATTCAAGAACAGGACCTACAAGTTTGAAACTCTCGCGGAGAGGATGCGCGAACTGGCGTTCCTGAACCCCGAAATCACCATCAGACTCTTTGACAAGCGGGACGGAAACGAGGAGGAATTTCACTACAAAGGCGGCATTGTGGAATTCGTCCATTACATCGACGGAACAAGGAAGACGCTTGCCAAGGAGCCGATCTTCATTACCGGCGAGAGAGACGGCGTTGCAGTAGAAGTCGCCCTGGAGTATTGTGACGATTATCGTGAAAATCTCTTTTCGTACGTCAACGACATCAACACGGTCGAGGGAGGAACTCACGTCAGCGGATTTCGAAGCGCGCTGACCAGAACGCTGAAGTTTTATGCCGACAAGAATAACCTCGTGAAGTCGGACAAGATAAATCTTACCGGCGACGACTTCCGCGAGGGACTCACGGTAGTGATTAGTACAAAAGTTCCGGAACCGCAATTTGAAGGACAGACAAAGACTAAGCTCGGCAACGGTGAAGTGGAAAGCATCGTTCAGACTATAGTCAACGACAGGCTCGGTCAGTATCTCGAAGAAAACCCGGGGATTGCGAAGAAGATAATCGACCGGGCGGTCAACTCCGCCGAGGCCCGCGAGGCGGCCAGGAAGGCGCGCGAGATAGTTAGGAGAAAGAACGCGCTGGAGTCGTCCAATCTACCGGGCAAGCTCGCAGACTGTTCGATCAACGATCCGGAGCACTGCGAGATATTCATAGTCGAGGGAGACTCTGCAGGCGGGTCGGCGAAGCAGGGACGGGACAGGCAGTTTCAGGCCATCCTTCCGCTGAAAGGAAAAATCCTCAATGTCGAGAAGGCCAGAATGAACAAGATCCTGGAGAACGACGAAATCAGAGCCATAGTGCAGGCGATCGGAGCGGGCATCGGAGACGGAGACGAATTCGATGCCTCGAAGGCAAGATATGGCAAGGTAATACTCATGGCGGATGCCGACGTCGACGGAAGTCATATACGGACTCTTCTGCTAACGTTCTTTTTCCGGTATATGAAAGAGCTTGTCGAGCTCGGGATGGTCTACATCGCACAACCCCCGTTGTTCAAGATAAAGAAGGGTAAGACGGAACTGTATGCCTACAACGACGAGGAACGAGAGGAGATTGTCAAGACCGTGAAGAAGGGGAGCGAAACGGAAGTTGTAGTGTCTCGCTTCAAAGGCCTCGGCGAAATGAATCCCGAGCAACTGTGGGAGACAACAATGGACCCGGCAAAGCGTACGCTTCTTCAAGTGAGTATAGAAAGTGCAGCGGATGCGGACAGGACATTCTCGATCCTCATGGGTGAAGATGTCGACCCGAGAAAGAAATTCATCGAAAAGAACGCAAAATATGTCAGAAACCTTGACGTCTGACGACGTCGAAGTAGTGATCGTGAACTACAGAACGCCCGATCTTCTCGAAAAGGCGGCCGCATCGTTCAGAAGTTTCTATCCGTATGTGGATATGGTACTTGTTGACAACGGATCGGATGATGAATCCTTCGAGGTGATAAACAAGATCGTCGCTCAGAATCCGGAAAAGACAACGAAGATCATGCTCGAGAGGAACTATTTCCACGGACCTGCAATGGATACCGCAATGCGTGCAAGTACGAAAAAGTTGGTCTTCTTCCTCGACAGTGATACCGAGACCTACAAGGGCGGTTTTATCGATAAAATGCTCTCGGAGATCAACCGCGATGAAAGAGTGTATGGAGTCGGCAGAACTGACCGGGTGACGAAAAGAGGGTTCGCCGACGAGCATGGGCCCGAAACGGTTCTGATCTCCGCGTATATGATGTTGAGGCGGAGTACGTACATGCACCTGCCGCCCTTCATTCACCATGGCATGCCCACGCTGGAGAACTTCTCGGCGGCGACGAAGAGAGGATTCGAATTGTGCGACTTCGATATCGATACCTATGTCCATCACGCCGGCAGAGGAACAGCGTCCAGGTTCGGATACAACCTCGGGTTGCGCGCAAAACTAGACTACATCCTGGACAAGGTGGGGCTTTGATGTGCGCGGCAGCAGAAGCCGCTATCGCAGCGGCGCAAAGAATCCGGAATTTGATAAGGGCGCTTTGTTTCAAGATGTCCCTCAAGTATTTGTTGACGGGGCTTGGAGTTTGTACGATTCTTTCCACGTCAACGGCGGCGCAGAACCGATATCCCATAGAAGAAAACGGTCGGTTCGGTTTCATAGACTCGACTGGAAATGTTGTGGTGCCGCCTACTCTGACCGCGGTACCGCACTTCTCGGACGGTCTCGCCCGTTCTTCAGAATGGGTCCCGCTTGCAGGCAAGAGGTGGGGATACGTCGATTCCTCCGGACACGAAGTCGTTGCACATATCTATTCAGAAGCCGGTGACTTCCACGACGGGAGAGCCTGGGTACTGAAAAGGCCATTTCTCTTCCCATTCCTGAGCCATGACAGGTACGGCTATATAGACAGGAGGGGCGAACTCGAGATTGCTTTCAAGTACGATGTTGCGGGGGATTTCTCGGAGGGTCTCGCAAACGTGTCGATTGACGGGAAGAGCGGATATATAGATACCGCCGGGAATGTGATGATCCCGTTGCAGTATGAGAGTGCGGGCTTCTTTTCGTCAGGTCTTGCCCCTGTTAGGAAGGACGGCAAGTGGGGCTACATAAACCGCTTCGGGAAGATGGCTATTAAGCCGCAGTACGACGATGCAAGAGAGTTCTTCGACGGGCTTGCGCTTGTCAGAGAGGGCAAGGTTTGGAGTTTCATCCGTGAGTCGGGAGCCCGGGCCTTTCGTCTTAAATTCAGCGATGCAAGACGGTTCAGCGAAGGAGTCGCGCCGGTCGAGGCAAAAGGGCGCTGGGGGTACGTCGACACAACCGGCTCTTTCGTCGTTGAGCCGGCCTTTACAGAGGCGGATCAGTTCTATCATGGGCTGGCTTATGTCGAGACGTCTGTTTATCGCGGATACATCAACCATTCGGGTAATTATGTGTGGCGTGAAAGAAAAGCGAATTAGAAGATTCTATAAATAACGGGAAACAATATGTCTTTGAATGAAAAACTCCTTCCGGTCGATATAGAAGACGAGATAAAGGGCTCGTACATAGATTACGCGATGTCCGTCATCGTCGCCCGTGCGCTTCCAGACGTACGCGACGGGCTTAAGCCGGTGCATAGAAGAGTGCTCTACGGAATGTTCGAGCTGGGGCTCGATTACAACAAGCCATACAAGAAGAGTGCGAGGATTGTAGGAGAGGTCCTTGGAAAATACCACCCTCACGGCGATTCGGCTGTTTATGATACGATCGTCAGAATGGCGCAGGACTTTTCGATGCGTTATCCTCTCGTCGACGGGCAGGGGAATTTCGGTTCTATCGACGGAGACTCTCCTGCGGCGATGCGTTATACCGAAGCCAGGATGTCGCGAATAGCAGCGGAGACGCTTCGCGATCTCGCCAAAAACACCGTTGATTTCACGCCGAACTTCGATGAATCGCTGAAGGAGCCCCTTGTGCTTCCCTCACTCGTTCCAAATCTTCTCGTGAACGGAGCGAGCGGAATTGCCGTCGGCATGGCCACCAACATACCGCCTCACAATCTCAGCGACACCGTCGATGCGCTCGCGAACCTCATAAAGAACCCCGAGATCTCGGTCGACAAGCTCATAAAAATCATCAAGGCTCCGGATTTCCCCACGGGAGGGATCATATTCGGTTATGAAGGGGTGGTCTCTGCGTACAAGACAGGCAGAGGAAGAATAATCGTCCGCGCAAAGGCGAACATCGAAACGCTGAAGAACGGCCGCGTTAATATCATCGTGACAGAAGTCCCCTACCAGGTGAACAAAGCGAATTTGATCGAGAAGATCGCGGAGCTTGTCAGAGACAAGAAGATAGAAGACATTTCCGATATCAGGGATGAATCCGACCGGGACGGCATTCGGGTCGTCATCGAGCTCAAAAGGGACTCGGAGCCGCAGGTGGTATTGAACAACCTGTACAAGCACACTCAGATGCAGACTACTTTCGGCGTGATAATGCTTGCGCTCGTCGACGGTGTACCGAAGGTCCTGACGCTGAAAGAGGTCATGCAACACTTCCTGGATCACCGGCACGAAGTCGTCGTCAGGAGAACGAAATACGACCTCGATGCGGCGGAGAAGCGGGCTCATATCCTGGAAGGCTACAAAATTGCGCTGGATAACATAGACGAAGTGGTACAGCTCATAAAAAAGTCTAAGGATCCGGAATCTGCCAAGACGGCTTTGATGAAGAGGTTCAAGCTGAGCGAGATACAGGCGAAGGCGATCCTTGCTCTCACACTCCAGAGACTTACCGGCCTCGAAAGAAAGAAAATCGAGGACGAGTACAGGGAAACCATCAAGCTCATCGAGAAACTTAGGGCTATATTGGCCAGCAAAGCGATGAGAATGGACATCATACGTGACGAACTGTTGGAGCTCAAGAAGAACTACGGTGACGAGAGACGCACGGAAATCATCGAGAAGGCTTCGGAGTTCAGCATCGAAGATATGATCGCCGAAGAAGACGTCGTCATCACGATCACCCACAACGGTTTCATTAAGCGCTACCCGGTCAGCGGTTACAGGCGCCAGAGCCGCGGCGGTAAAGGGATAACGGCTCAGTCGACTCGCGAGGACGATTTTGTCGAGCACATGTTCATAGCTTCGACCCACCAGTACATCCTTTTCTTCTCCGACAAGGGGCGCGCGTACTGGTTGAAGGTGCACGAAGTGCCGGAAGGCGGCCGGGTTTCCCGCGGAAGGTCTATCGTCAATCTTATCGGCAAGATGACGGATGAGAACATTACTGCGTTCCTCCCCGTCAAGGATTTCAGTGAGGACCTCTACGTGACCATGGTTACAAAACGAGGTCACGTGAAGAAGGTCGCTCTATCGGAGTTCTCAAACCCGAGAAAGGTCGGAATTATCGCGATAGGTCTCGATAAGGGCGATCGCCTTATAGACGTGTGGCTGACGAATGGGAAACTTGACATCGTAATCGGCAGCAAGAACGGCCTCGCGTTGAGATTCAGCGAGAAAGACGTCCGGCCCATGGGCCGAAGCGCACGCGGCGTGAAGGGGATGAACCTCGGGAAAGGCGACGAGGTGATCGGAATGATCACAATCAGCAGGCCCGGCGCCAGTATTCTTGTCGTCACGGACAAGGGTTTCGGCAAACGCAGCGAGGTCGGGGAATATACCCTTCGTCATCGCGGCGGAAAGGGAATCTTCACGGTAAAGACCGGCGACAGGAACGGCAAACTCCTTTCGATCAAGGAGGTCATCGACAATGACGATATTATGATCGTTACCGCCAAAGGCTTCCTGATACGCCAGCATGTCAAGGATATCCGTCTTGCCGGGAGAAACACGCAGGGGGTCAGGCTGATCCGCCTGCAGGGAACCGACACGATAGCGGCCGTTGCGAGTGTTCTTGCGGAGAACGGCGCCGACACGAACGGAAACAGCGCGAACGACGATCAGGGAGAACTGTTCGAGAAA
>JBJKPC010000072.1:0-2598 GCA_046706745.1 Candidatus Kryptoniota bacterium | reverse complement strand
ACCTTTCCAGCCGGGCTTCCGCTTCCTGGACGCTGGGTTCCAGCAATTTCTCAACTTGCACTGG
The DNA here is from genome assembly GCA_046706745.1 of Candidatus Kryptoniota bacterium. Classification (GTDB taxonomy): domain Bacteria; phylum Bacteroidota; class Ignavibacteria; order Kryptoniales; family JAKASW01; genus JAKASW01. The sequence goes on along the minus strand of JBJKPC010000072.1, from coordinate 2,534 downwards.
GAGCTGAACTTGTTCTCGCAACTTGGCAGCAACCTGCTCGATGCGGCCGCCTACCTCATCCTGGACTGCATCCAGCGCGGCGTGAGTCCGCTCCCTGGCCCGTTTCGCCAGTTCTTCAGTTGTCTTAATGGAAAAACCCTCAAGGTCGTTGCGAAATCGATCTTTCAGATTCTTGATGTCCAGCCTGGGCAGGGGTGCTCCGTCGTCCTGAAGACCGGGAGGCAAGCCTGGCAGTTCAACGCCCGAAAGGCTCGCGATAGCCCGCAGCACCTCCCGCATCGTCTGGTGCATTTGATCAATGTCCGACTGCCAGGGCCGTTCACTTTCCTTCAGGTCAGACGGGTGATTGGACTGGGTCGCATGTTTTTGCCCTTTAGACCTACGAACCGCACGAAGTTCCTGATCAAGCGATAATAGTCCCCTCATTTTGTTGCATGCCTCTAGTCAGGCGTACTCGGTGTATCGTCTGGTCACGTCCGGACGTTCCATCATCCAAGCAGCCATCCCAGTGGCATCCTCCTTTCGTCTTCGCGGTGCGTTGGTTTGTCCATTTCACCCGAGTCGAGACCATCATGGGCGATTGAATCCCTCTGGCGCTGCTTGCGACGCAGTTGAAACGATGCTCCTTGTCCTTGCGAAGGCAGAAAGGTTTCATCGGCGTCCTTGTAACAATTGCACGGAGTCGCGTTCCTCCTCGAAACCGGATCGGGTGATGTCGACGAATGGATTTGAGTCCGGAGGAGCGGTTCGTAAGGGAAGGCACTCAGGAGAAAAAAGGGGGAAATGGACATCGAAAAACGCGGCGGACTTGTCACCATGGTCACTGAAGAGGGTTTGAAGGATACCTTGCCCTCCCCGTTCCAGGGTTTACGCCTCGTCAATAGAAACATAGTTATGAGCTTTATACTTATACACCGTTCCGTCAAAGAACGTTGGTAGTAGCACTTTAGTACCATTGACCGGATAGTAATTAGGACGCTACCATGCGCCGTGTCGTCCCTGGGGTGGGGGAGAAAGTGCAGGATTGTCGATGCAGGTTGGTGAAAAGCACGTCCTCACTATCCAGGAACCACCCCTTATTCTGAAGGCTCTGAATGCGCTCTCGACAGGTGTTGAGTCCGAAAGTGGAGAGGCATACGGAACCCTCAAGAGGCTTGCGGAATTCGAAAAAGAGGGTTGCGGCAGGCTGATTTTGAATCTGCAGGAGGCACAGGAGCAGAAGGGTGGATCGCCCTCTAACATTCGAAACGTTGGAGTCACCCTTGTTGGGGGAGTCTTAGTTGTAACCTGTCAAGTTACCACTCGCGAGATACACCAGATCAAAGGGCTTACTCGCCGCCGTTCCTTCCCAGGACACCTGATCTTCAAGTTCGATACTTTATTTTCACGGGCTGCTCCTGGGGTAGAAACTGCCATTTCACGCATTTCCGGCTTAACCAGGAGAGCGAAGGCGAATTTGGATCACTTTCATGCTCGATAGAAGGAAAGATGATCACTTAGGGAGGACGATTCATTCGGTCCTTCCCCGCTGCAAAGCTGAACAATCACCCGGCATGTAATTGCTTTATCGGAGGTTTCTATGCACCTTGATTTTATTAAACGGCAACATCGGCAAGGTCTCCGACCGTTGCCTAACGAAGAAATCGTTGCCTTTCTCGAACCGGGAATCGAGATTCATGGAGAGATAAAGGTCCCCTCTGGCATGCTTCGCCTGAACTGCCAGTTCAAAGGCACAATTTATTCAACGGGGACAATCATTGTGGCCAGCCAGGGGGACATCGAAGCCGACATCGAGGCGATGCAAATCAGCATAGCCGGTAAAGTGAAAGGGAGCGTCCGCGCCTTGAAACAACTCGAAATCATGGAACACGGGATCCTCCTTGGCGACGTTGAAACTCCCTCATTGATTGTTGATTCCGGCGCATACTTCACGGGCCACTGCGACATGCCCACTCACGATCTTGAGAAATCGGCCTCGAACGACGTCGTTTCCGACCGCGAGCGATCACATCTGGCGTCTTCCTAGACTCGGAGAAGTAAGCCCATGTCCTCGGCCGAATGTCATTCTACCGGCTCTCGGTGACGTGCGGCTCTGATATATGCCCCTTACGAGAAAGGGAATGTCCGTCTGAAGGGGCGCCGGGGCGCGCTTTCTAGGCGGGATACCGGATCACCACCTTTCCAAATAGAGCCCGGGTGTGTGTCTGCAGCATGGCCCGCCCGCGCGTCAATGACTATACTCTGTAGCGTGGAAGATAAGGCTTCAGGAGACTTCAGAGTACGTATCGGGCCAGGTCGACAACAAGCGGGGAACGGCGGAGCAGTGGATCAAGGAGGGCAAGCAGGCGGTGAAGATGACACGGCTGATGTACACTGGCCGCGCCTGGAAAGCCCAAAACGGAAATTCCGTTTACAGCACCTCATCCACGAGGTGATGAGTGATCGCGAGTAAGGTAACTTCCATGCGGCTGTCAACGCCGAGCTTATCAAACACATTGGTGATGTGATTCTTGACCGTATGCTCGCTGAGGGAG
>JBJKPC010000071.1:0-4853 GCA_046706745.1 Candidatus Kryptoniota bacterium | reverse complement strand
GAAGAGTTCCCCTGCCGCCATGGCGTCCCGTATGCGCTTCCATAAAGCGGGGGACGGCCTTCTAAGGTCCCGCTTGCAATGACTTGTGTTTCACGGTGTTCCGAAGAAAGTCGCCCGGACTAGCCGGCACAAACGGGGGGATCATAATGTCCTGACATACGATTGATTTGAGACGGAAGGCATTGGTCTGCTTCATTTCGTTTCAAATCAGCGGGCGTTCCCGGTTTCGGCCGATCCGGAGATAATTTGCAGCTAATTGTCGAAATGCGCTTCCGCCGAACGACTATTTATTGTGAACGGTATTGGACAAAACAGGAAGCTTAATAAGGAGGAGGATTTCATGGAAACATCCCGGGATTACTTATCGGGGAGAGAGCGCTCTTACGGCCGCGGCGCCGTCTGGACCGGTCGGGTCCTGAGCGGGTTCGCGGTTCTATTCATGCTCTTCGACGGCGTAACGAAGATTATGAAGAACCCTTATGTAATAAAGGCGAGTGCAAATCTCGGTTACCCGGTGAGCGCGATACCGGTTATAGGACTGATACTCCTGGCCTGCGTCGTGCTCTATGTAATACCGCGAACTTCGATCATCGGCGCGGTGTTGCTGACAGGGTACCTGGGCGGTGCGGTCGCTTCGAATCTTCGCATCGACGCGCCGCTTTTCAGCAACACATTATTCCCGGTTTATTTCGGAATGGTGGTATGGGCGGGATTGTACCTGAGGAACTGCAGAGTGCGAGAGTTGTTTTCGGTGAAAAAGGCCGAATGAAATTGAAAAGGATTATCACACAGAGATCCACAGAGAAAGCAAAGGGAGAGACGCGGAGAAGAAACTCTCTGTGGAACTCGGTGCTTCTCCGTGTCTTTCTGTTTAATGATTCCGCCTTGGCCGCCAACTCAGAATTCGATCATAAAGCGACAGATTCATTAAAGCGCTAAGCCCGAATCGCGAAGCGATGAAGTTATTATTGAAGGAACGGGGAGTCATGTTTAATCCCAAAGGGGTGGCATTATTCCATAATTGTGGGCCGTGACTCTTAACATAACAATGGCCGCCGAAGCCGTTCCAGTCAGAAGAGAGTTATTCATGAATACAATTTTAGACGAGACAACGAGAGGTCAACTCATTGCCCGAGTCAATCGTGTGAACGAAAACTGCACCGCAAACTGGGGACAAATGAGTATTGCCCAAATGTTGAAACATTGTATAAGATGGGAGTAGATGGCATTGGGAAAGAAAAAATACAAACAGACATTCCTCGGCCGCGTGTTCGGCAAGATAGCGTTGAGGGGTTTCATTAAAGACGATGCGCCTTTCAAGCGTAATGTGCCGACACTTCCGGACCTCAGAATAACAGAAGATGGCGGCGATGTGGCGTCTCTGAAGAGCGAGTGGATTGCGTTGATCCGGGAATACACGCAATATTCCAACTTCGACTTCGTCCATCCTTTCTTCGGGAAAATGAACAAAGACCAGGTCGGCGTCATGGCATACAAACATGCCGACCATCATCTTAGGCAGTTCGGCTGCTAGATTCCCTGGACGCGATATCGGGAAACAGATCGGAGTCATTAACCGTGATGGAGTTGAAGACATTATGCACAGTATAAACGATTATCAACTTATAGGAAGCGTGAGATGGCACGGATGGTTGTGATTTACCGGACCCCGAAGGATCCGGCAGAATTCAGGAAGCATTATTTCGAGGTACACATTCCCCTGGCGAAGCAGCTCCCCGGCCTGCGTAAGTACGAGGTCAGCAACGCCCCGGTCGTTAAAGTTGCCGGTCCGTTGGACGCATACATGGTCGCGACGCTCTGCTTCGATTCGCTGGAGGCGATCAAATCCGCTTTCGCAACCGAAGTGGGCCGGGCATGCGCAGCGGACCGCCGGATTATGGCTCCGAACGACGAAGATGTGGAGATGTTTCTCTTCGACGACATGGAGGTCTGAGAGATGGATTCAATACATGAAGGGAGATTATTCGATGAAGCTCGACGACAGGTTCGGTACGAACTGGATCCTGATGCATGAACGGCAGACACGCGAAAGCTGAGCTTCGAAAATTATACCCCTCTGGCGGTATGTCACCCCCTTTGGGGTTGGAGAGGATACAATCGTCGATTTGGCAGATCGAAAGAAGCCATCTGCCTCACGCCTGTTGAATCGCGAAGCGATGAAATTATTATAGAAGAAGGCTGTGCCTCATGCCGAACCCCGAAGGGGTGGTATTATTCCCGAGAGAACCATCCCAAAAGATTGAACGTTCTCCCCGAAACGGTAGTTAAGGAAGACATAGTCAAGGAGGAGCGAACGATGAGAGTTTTCAAGAAAGATGAACCTGCTAGACCCCAGATAGTAGATCGTAGCACGTTCCAGGCGGAGATCGACGCATTGCGGGTTCGCGAGAAGGCACATACCAGAGAGGGCGATGCCATTGCGGCCGCCCGCCGCCGGCTCCCCATGGTGGAGGTCGACGGCTCGACACCGATTGTCGGCATGAATGGAAACACGACACTCCTCGATGCGTTCGAGGGGCGGAAGATGCTCATTGCCTACTACTTTATGTGGCACGCCGGCAAGCCGGCGGCAAAGCAGTGCGAAGGATGTACCTGGGTTACTTCGCAAGTACGAGAACTCTCTTACATCCATTCCCGCGATGCTACGTTCGCAGTGTTTTGCAAGGGACCTTTCGAGGAGAGCTCACGGTACCGCGATTTCATGGGCTGGGAAATACCGTGGTACGCCGTGCAAGGCGCCTCACTCGAAACTCTTCTGACAGGACGCGACGTTCGCATGATGTATATCGTATGTTACCTGCGACAAGGGGAGAAAGTGTTCGAAACATACTGGACCACGATCCGAGGCGTCGAGGCGATGGATAACAGTTACCGCCTCCTCGACCTGACCGTCTACGGCCGCCAGGAAAAGTGGGAGGACTCGCCGGAAGGTTGGCCGCAAGGGAACATAATCGACACACTGCGCATAGATGGACGTCCCAGGCCGCAATGGGCGCGCCTGAAGGCCGGGTTCTCGGACGAACTGGGAGAAAGCGGGAGCTGATGTTGATATGCGACATTTCGAATCAGGAATTACTCGTTTTGCGACTGCATGCCAGGAGTCTATCGCGTAATTTCAGGCTTGGACAGGTGAAAGGACCCCGGAGAATCGGTGAGTAACAGGCATTACGACTACACGGCGGTGTTCTGGGTTGACCAGTCGCCGGAGAAAGCCTTCGACGCCATCAACAATGTCCGTAAATGGTGGTCTGAAGAAATCGAAGGAACCACCGACCTGACAGGCGGCGAATGGACTTATCGTTACAAAGACGTCCAACGGTGCAGACTGAAGGTGACGGAGCTCATTCCCGGAAAAAAAGTCGAGTGGCTTGTGCTGGACAATTATTTCAATTTCACGAGCGACAGCAGCGAATGGAAGGGGACGAGAATAAGTTTTGAAATTAACAAAAGGGATGAGAAGACTGAGGTAAGGTTTACTCACATCGGTCTGGTTCCAAAGTGCGAATGTTATGATGTATGTTCTCATGCCTGGGGCTCCTACGTCAACGGGAGCTTGAGAAACCTGATCGTTTCAGGCAAAGGGCGGCCGAACCCAAAAGAAAAAGGAAATTGAGCGGGCAGATTAATTTCAGCAACAAATCTGAGATGGTGTCGATTTCGGCTTTTGTCAACCGACTATTTAGTGAACGAATATTATGTGAGGGACTAATGTCGAACGATTCAGAACGCGGAGCGGCTATCCCAAATCCGGCACTCAAAACGTCTGAGGCACTGATCGGAGAAAGGAAGATCATCGTTTTATCCATGATATCACTCGACGGAGTCATGCAGGCGCCCGGCGCACCGAATGAAGATAGATCTGGCGGCTTCAAGTATGGAGGCTGGGTGGCGCCTTTTGGTGACGAAGCTTACGGCAAGGTCGTGGAAAAGGAGATGGAACCTGCAGATTATCTCCTGGGCAGAAAGACATTTAAGATCTGGGAAAACTACTGGCCTGCACATGCCGACGTTTGGCCGGGTATCAATGATGGCACGAAATACGTCCTGTCCAGGAGCCTGAAAAAGACAAATTGGAAAAACACCGTGTTCCTCAAAACTCTGACCGACATTAGAAGGCTGAAGAATTCGGAAGGCTCGGACATTCAAGTTTGGGGCAGCAGTCAGCTCGTTAAGCTGCTTCTTAAGAATGATTTGGTGGATGAACTCCGCCTTAAGATTCACCCGTTGACTCTCGGTAAAGGGAAGAAGGTCTTCGACAACGGTGCGATTCCGGCGGCATTTTCATTAACAGAGAGTATTACTACGCCAGGTGGAGTAATCATCGCCTGCTACAAGCGAGCTGGAAAAGTCGAGACCGGTACTGCCGGGGCATAAAGGCGGCCATTGCAGAAACTCCACGGGACGGGCGCTGTCGAATTTGTATTTCATTAAACGATTACTTAGTGAACAATACAAGGAGGAGACAGTAGAATGAAAGCTCAAGATTACTCGACTTCTTTTTTGGTTAACGAGACACCTGAACAAGTTTTCGATTCCATAAACAACGTCCGCGGATGGTGGTCGGGAGAAATTACAGGCAATACGAACAAACCTGGCGCCGAGTTCACATATCGCGTCCCGAACGCTCACATGTCCAGACAGAAAATAACGGAATACATTCCCGGGAAGAAAGTCGTTTGGCACGTGCTAGACGCCGACCTCACATTTGTGAAGGACAAGAACGAATGGATGGGGACAGATATCGTATTCGATATTGCTGAGAAAGGCGATAAAACGGAAGTCCGCTTTACGCATGTCGGCCTGGTCCCTGCTTATGAGTGTTTCAAAGACTG
>JBJKPC010000070.1:0-28624 GCA_046706745.1 Candidatus Kryptoniota bacterium | reverse complement strand
CCGCGACGGAGATCGGTCTGCTCGGAATAACTGCCGCAGAAGCGACGAAGGGTTTGCCGGTCTGGTCGATCCTGATTTTCCCGGCACTTTTTACGGCGGGGATGGCGCTTGTCGACACGACGGACGGTGTGCTCATGCTCGCGGCCTACGGTTGGGCATACGTCAAGCCGCTGAGAAAACTTTACTACAACGTGACGATAACTTTTGTATCGGTCCTGGTGGCCTTGCTTGTTGGCGGAGTGGAAGTATTCAACGTCATCGGCGACAAACTCCAGCTGCGAGGCTGGTTCTGGAATGCCGTCGGGCAGATCAGCGGAGATTTCGGGATGATGGGCTATTTCATCATCGGAATTTTCGTCGTGAGCTGGACGGCATCGACGATAATCTACCGGGTGCAGAAGTACGATGAGATAGAAGTGGAAAATCGGAAAACACGCTCCGACCTGTAAGGCCGGCGACACACTACTCCGGGATCATAGAACTCCAGCCACCGCAGGAGATCCAAAATCCGCAACTTCTCCCCCTTGCGGTAGCCCGATTTCGACTTCGCTTCTATCCCTGCATCAGGTTGTATTCTTTAATCTTCCTGTAAAGGGTTTTCCTGTCGATGCCGAGTATCTGTGCCGCCTTCGATTGGTGCCAGTTCGTCCGCTGAAGAATCTTCACGATATAGCGCTTCTCCACTTCTGAGAGAGGCATGTTGTCGGACGCGAGGTCGTCGATGAGGTCCGTCGACTTCATCTGGAAGAGGTGTTCCGGCAGATCCTTGCAGTCGATCATATCCCCTCCAGATAGAGCGATGCTCCGCTCGATAACGTTTTCTAGCTCGCGCACGTTGCCAGGCCACGAATATCGCATCAGACAAGCCAAGGCATCGTGGGTGACCTGTATGTTCTCTTTCCCGAACTGTTCACCGTATTTCTTGAGGAAGTGTTCGGTGAGGATCTGAATGTCTTCCGCTCTTTCCTTCAGATCCGGGACGTGAATAGAAATGACGTTCAGCCTATAGAAGAGGTCTTCCCTGAACTGGTCGTGCTTAACCATCTCCTTGAGGTCGCGGTGGGTGGCGGCTATTACGCGGACGTCGACTTTCTTAACTTCGTCGCTGCCGACCGGGCGGACTTCTCCGGTTTCGACAACCCTCAACAGTTTCGCTTGCGATCCGAGCGGCATGTCCCCGATTTCGTCAAGGAACAACGTTCCTCCGTTTGCGGTCTCGAAGAGTCCTCTCCGGGAAGTGATAGCGCCGGTGTAGGCTCCCTTTTCATGGCCGAACAGCTCGCTTTCCAGAAGAGATTCGGGAATTGCGCTGCAGTTGACGGTAACGAGCGGCATAGTTTTCCTGTCGCTGTTGTAGTGAATTGCCTTGGCTATCAATTCCTTTCCCGTTCCGCTTCTTCCCATTATCAGGACATTACTTCGAGCATGCGAAATCCGCCTGACCAGCGAGAAGATATCCTGCATCGGCTTGCTCTTCCCGATAATGTTGGAGAACGAGTATTTCTGCTCGACCTCCTGCCGCAGCGACTCGACTTCGCGCTGCAGTCGCCGCTGCTTCGTGGCACGCTCCAGCAGTGCAAGAATCTCGTCTATGTTGAAGGGTTTGCTGACGTAGTCGTACGCCCCGGCTTTCATCGCGTTTACTGCCGAATCCACAGAACCGAAGGCAGTTATCATAACCACCATGGTGTCTTTCTGCAGATCCTTAACGCGTTTAAGGACTTCCATGCCCGATGCGCGCGGCATCTGAATATCTGTGATTACGATGTCGTAGCTTTTTTCCTCGACGAGAGTCATGGCCTTCGTGCTGTCCGGTGTGGTTTCAACCGTATAGCCCGCACGCTTGAGAAACTTCTCGAGCATCGCCAGCATGTTTACGTCGTCGTCGACTGCAAGTATTGAAATGTCTGCTCTCATATCTATTTCCGATCAGGCCCTGACGCGGTATCTTGTATACGTCAGGAATGGATTATTGAAACCTCAGGCTCGTCCCGCTTGAGGGACTTCGGCGGAGTGGACAGGGAACGTCAGTCTGAACACTGTTCCCTTGTCGACAGAACTGCTCACGGAAATCGTTCCTTTGTGGTCCTGGACGATTCTCTGTGTTATTGCAAGCCCGAGTCCCGTCCCCTTTCCCACTTCCTTAGTGGTGAAGAACGGGTTGAAAATCTTCTGCAGGTTGTCCTCCGGTATTCCACACCCGGTGTCCGCGATGGTCAGCTCGACAGACCCGTTGTCGTGCCCGTCCGTAACCCCCGTGGAAATTGTCAACACTCCCCCTTTTTCCATGGAGTGTATTGCATTCACTATCAAATTTACGAAAACTTCCTGTAGCTGCGCAGCATCGCCAAACACATACGGTAACTCTCTATCAAGATCGAGCTCAAGCTTGATGGACGTCTTCTCGAGCTGGTTTTTCAAAAGCTGCAGGACGTTCTCAATTTCCGCGTTAAGCATGACCGGCTTCGACCTCATTCTCTTCGGACGGGCAAAATCCAGAAGCTGCTGGATCAACTTGGCGATCCTGTTCGTCTCGCCGATGATCATCCGAAGCTCATCGTAGTCCCTCTCCCCGGATTTCATGTCCATCATCATATACTCGGCGTTGCCGAGAATTATGTTCAATGGAGTGCCGATCTCATGTGCTATCCCCGTCGATATCTGGCCGATGAAGGAAAGCTTTTCTGTCTGGCGCAGTTCCATTTCATATTGTTTGATCTGAGTTACGTCGCGCATGATCAAGGCAGTCCCGATAAACGTTCCCTGCTCGTCTTTAAGCACTGTGCCGGTAAGGCTGATTATGATTCGTTCGCCTTTAGCCGTCTCACAATCTAGCTCGTAGTTCGTCACGGCTCCTTCGTCGCGTATGCGTCTTAGGATAACCTCGTCGTCGCCTATGAGCCTCTTTTCCTGCGGCAGGACTATCGCAAACGGCTGCCCTGTGGCTTGCTCCGGTTGAATGCCGAACAGCAGGGAAGCGCCCTTGTTCCACGACACTATTTTACCGCTCACGTCAAGCCCGATGATTGCGTCAGCGGAATTTTCGGTCAATATCGATATGTAGTGTTCCTTCGATGTGACTTCCTCTTCGAGCAGGAATCTCTTGAGCCCGTAGCCGAGCTGGTCCACCATAGCCAGGAGAATACTCATGCTTTCCTCCTGCAGGTCGACAACGCTGCTTTCCCTGAGAGGAACCGACGGATAAGAAAGCAGGACCACCCCGATCAGTGAATCTCCCGCGGATACCGGGAGCATGAGGATGAGCCTCCTGTTTCCGGCAACTTCCTGCATGACGGCGTAACTCCGCCTTGCGCTTGATTCGCTGCCGAACTGCCTTGCGAGGGCCGTGAGAAACTCTCCCGTCGCAGTCGGGTCGCGTCGCGGGACACCTGTCCTGAACTCAAGTCGCTGAGAGTTCTGGTCGAACGCAAAGAACTCCACGGAGTTCGCCTTTGATTCTTCCTTTATTATTATGGCCGCAGCATCGAGGGTCTCATGATAGTCTCCGGCCGAGCCGATAGCGTCCGTGAACCTCAGAAGTGTCTCTCTCTGCCGCTCAATGACTTTTCGGCGCGCAGCACTCACCTCGCTCTGATAAGTCTGGTACGCGTTGGCATACTGGTAGATTATTTCATGAAAACAGCCGTCAATCCTCCTTGAATATTCGAACAACTGACTTTTATTACGCATTTTCTCGCGAACGACAGACAGTATGGCGTCTTCTCCGAGCAGAAATGTCTCGTGGACAGCCGTAAGCGTCAGGAGGCCGTTGTAAGGCGGCTTGACGATACGGTCGGTGAACTTCGCCAGCCGGGAGGGCCCTTTGTCTTGGAGAAGATCCAGTATGCAGTGAAGGAGCTCCGTGATCTGGCTTTTGAAGAAAGGGAGTTGTGTGCTTCCGAAATATTTCGGTATGGAGTGTATTCTCTCTCCCCAGCGGTCGGTTATCTCCTCGAAATTGCCGGTTACGATTTCTACGATCTCATCCATAAAAGGCCGACCTCACCTGCAAAGTATTCATCTCCGGGCTGATCATTTTGTTCCGTAATAGGCTGTCGCAATTCCAAATGTAAGTACCGTCGAATCCACCTCCCGGAAGCTCGCTTCGCGGAGCACGTTCTCGAAATCCTCTCCGTCCGGAAAAGCTGTGACCGAATTCGGCAGGTATGCGTAAGCCCCATGATTACCCGATATCACACTCCCAATCATCGGAAGAATCCTTCTAAAGTAGAAAAAGTAAAGCTGTTTCACGGGGAATCGCTGCGGCTTTGAAAACTCCAGGACCACGATCCTGCCCCCGGTTTTCATAACTCGATGCATCTCACTCAACCCCCTCCTCAGGTCGCCGAAGTTCCTCGCGCCAAATGCGACCGCCGTAACTTCAAAAGTTTCGTCAACAAAAGGAAGTTCTTCGGCACTCGCCTGGATGATCTCGACTTTTCCGTCGAGCCCGAGTTTCTCCCTCTTTCGGTTGAACCCCCGAAGCATATTCTCTGCAAAGTCCACACCGACTATCCTCCGCGGATTCCTTCGTGCGGCTTCTAAGGAGAGATCACCGGTTCCACATGCTACATCCAGGAACGCATTTCCTTCGGAAAGCCCGGAAAGCGCTATAGCCTTCTTGCGCCACGCCCGGTCTATCCCCGCACTGAGAAAATGATTCAGGAAATCGTAACGGTGGGATATATCGTTGAACATTCGCCTGACGTGTCGGTTCTTTTCTGACACATCCTGCCCCAGTTTCGCAGGAGCCAAATTGTCAGTCCTTTTCATTGGTTCTTGATTCTAACTCTGCGATCTTTTTCCGGTAAAAGTCGGCTTGTTCAGGCTTCTTCTCAAGCAAGATGTTGTATGCTTCAAGCGCGGCCTTGACCTGCCCCTGCCGTTCAAATATCTCCGCAAGCGTATCGGTCACTATCTCCTGCGTCAGCTCGATCCCCTTGTCTTCTTCAGTAACAGCCGATTCTCCGGTCTTCGGCTGGATGGGGGCTGCAGAATCGAGTTCTCGCGCGATGGCGTCGAGGTCGAAACCATCCATGCTCCCGCCGCCGCCTTTAGCAGCGGTCTGTTCTTTGAGTTTTTCGGGCTCATCGAGGTTCGTCGAGATTTTGTCGGCGAACTCGCGTGTCACTCTGTCGATGATCTCCCTCGCGCTGCTCGACTCGTATTCCAGATCCAGCGTCTGCTCCTCATCTGCCGCAGGTTCTTCGCTCTCTTGCGAAGACTCAGCCGATTCGGACGGGTTCGCTAGTTCAGACTGAGTCTCCTGCAAATCCTCACCGATTAACGACTCGATACCTGGAATTAGAAGGTCTTCATCCGACGGTTTGATCGGATTGGACTTCAGCGTTTCCTCGACGGTTTTCATGATGTCGGTCCCGACCCTCTTGCGATATTGCTCGGCGATCTTTCTTCCGATGGCGTCGGCCTGTTCCTGTTTCTCCACCTCTTCACGAAGCATTTCTATCATCTTCGAGCCGGGACGAAGGTCCGCAGCCTTCAGCAGTTCCTTTCTGGCATCCCGGTAGAAACCTGCGCGCATCATGGCCATAGCGAGGACCGCATGCCCGGTGGAGTAATTCGGGTGAACGATCACTCCGCGCTGGGCTATCGACAACGCCTCGGCTACCTTGTCCATGCCGAGATAGAAATATGCCAGCATGGCAAAGAAAGCCGAACCCGGGTCCTTCTTCAGCCTTTCTTCAAGATACTGAAGAAGGACAATGTCCTTGCCGCCGTATTGAAAATTCATACCCACGTTTTGGTGAGTTAATTCCTTCCATTGCGGATGTAGTAACAAAAACTTCCCGAGGTCCGCCGCGAAAGCCGCAGACCACGAATAAGATTACTTCACAACCTGTTCTGCGACCGGCTGGGTCTTTGGAATCGACCTCACTGCCTGTTTCTTTGCAAGCATCGCCTGTCTGATCGAAAGATATGAAATCGAACCGAATCCCGTGAAGAAGAGGAGCTGGAATGGAACAGCCGCTATTTCCAAGTCGATAATCGAAAGGACAATTCCTGCCAGGCAGTAAATCGCGAGAAAGAACTCCGCAATTGAGACCCAGTTGATTCTCCTCGGTGTATATTTCTTATCGACCCAGGTACCTCCTTTGGCGGTCATGCCGTATTTAGGCGTCCGGACAAACTCGGTCTTCCTTTTGAACAAAGCTTCGATCACCGCTTTCGTATTGTTAACGGAAAGGCCCATGCTTCCCGCCATGAAAACCGGAAACAGGTATATTCTTCGCCGCCAGTCTTTGTATATATCTTTCTGGCTGTACAGATAAAAAACGAACGAACCGAAAAACGCAAATATGAACCCGCCCATGAGCATGAAAGTGGCGTCATATCGACCGGTATGCTTGATAAACACTGCCGGCACCTGAAGTATAGCTATCATCAACACGAACGGGTAGACCAGGCTTGCTCCGAGGTGAATAGTGGAATGCACCTTTACTCTCAGGGGGAGTTTGGATTTCCAGACTCGTGGAAGAAGCTTCTTGGAGGCTTCGATTGCGCCTTTGGTCCATCTGAACTGCTGTGACCTGAGCCCGTTGACGTCCGCAGGCAACTCAGCCGGCGAAGTGTATTCTTTCATGAATACGAATTGCCAGCCCTTGAGTTGTGCCCGATAGCTCAGATCAAGATCCTCCGCCAGCGTATCGCCCTCCCAATTCCCCGAATCTTCGATACAGCTTCGTCTCCAGACTCCCGCAGTGCCGTTGAAATTCATGAAGAAGCCGGCCTTATTCCGAACCTGCTGTTCGATCACGAAATGACCGTCAAGTGCGAGAGCCTGCGCTCGCGTTAGAAGCGAGTAGTCGCTGTTGATATGTTCCCACCGCGTCTGCACCAGACCGACTCTCGAATTCGCGAAGTATGGAAGAGTCCTCCGCAGAAAGTCGGTACGCGGGAGAAAATCTGCGTCGAACACTGCGATGTATTCTCCCTTAGCCCGCTCGAGGCCGAACTTCAATGCACCCGCCTTGAACCCCTGCCTGCTTCCTCTGCGTACGTGAATGATGTCGAAGCCCTGGGCCGTTTTCTCGACGAGCTTCTGCGATATGATCGTCGTAGTCTCGTCGGTCGAGTCGTCGAGCACCTGTATCTCCAGCTTGTCCTTCGGGTAGTCGAGCGCACAGATCGCATCGATCGCCCGGTTGACCACGTAAAGCTCGTTGTACACAGGAAGCTGGATAGTCACTGAAGGAAGTTCCTTCAGTTCCCCCGTCACTGCGACCTGCCTTTTTCTGTAACGGAAATAGTAGTACACCATGAGAAAGCCGTTCGACCCGAAGATGAACGGGAAGCTCAGTGCAATTATGTATGAGATCAATAATGCGTCCTCAAGGCGCGGTGCCATACTAAAAAGCTCCTTTCCGAGTACAACTTCGGATGATGTTTACCAATTCGTTACCAATGCCAATAGAATGTCCTGACTTAATTTATTCTCGGCCTCGCTGAGCCCGGCATCCCTGTTCGAAGGGCCAGCACTGGGATCATATTCACCCCAGTCCGAGAATTGCTTGGTCCAGATGTCTTTCTGCGTTTTCAGATTTTCAAACCTAATGCTAACGTTCACAGTTATTTGCCACTTGCCGACCTGTTCGTTTCCCTTCACGGAAACCGGCTGGGTCGTAACGCTCGTTATAGTGCCGATCACGGCGGCATCTGCGGCGGACATATTCGTGACCTGATAGGTGTTGTCGGAAATGAGCTGCTGGGTCAGCAGATTTGTCAAATCAACCCTCAGATTCGGGTCGCCGAACCCGCTCTTGTCGTCGAATACCTCAACAGCGACCGAATGCACACCGGGGGGAAGCGATGCTCCCCGGAAAGAGTACACACAGCCGCTGAATGCCAGCACAAGCGCTAAAATCGCGCAGTATTTCATTAAACGTCTCTTAATTTATATTCCTGGAGTTTCCTATACAAAGACCGCATACTGATGCCGAGTGCTTCGGCCGCGAGCCGCTTGTTGCCGTGAAACTTCTCGATCGCGGTCTTGATCAAATGTTTCTCCATCTCCCTGAGGTTGAGCTCGCTCCCGTCACCGGAGCCGTTACCATATGTCTCACGTCCTGATGTCTGCTGCGGCAACGGAAGAGAGAGTCTTCCTCCCGAATCACCCGATCCGAACAGGTTCTTCAGTTCCACTATGTCGTTCTTGATTTCCCAGAGGGCACGCAGGATAAGCTCCCGCTCCGACTCTTCGGGAGTTTTGTTCACCCTTACCGGCAGGAACCTGCTCGCAGGTTCAGCAACGTAAAGGGCTTCGGATCTCGGCAGGTATTTTCCGATGGAACTGGAATCCACCTTGTTTCCGCGTTCGAGGACAATGATGCTTTCCACCAGGTTCTTCAACTCACGCACGTTGCCGGGCAATTCGAGCCCCGTCAGGGCTTCGATCGCGTCAGGAGTGAATCCTCCGAAGTCTATCCCGTTGCGGCCGGAAAACTCCTTCGAAAACTTCTCCACGAAAATCGGGATGTCTTCCCTCCTTTCGCGAAGAGGGGGAATATAAATGCTGACGGAACGAAGACGGAAATAGAGGTCCTGCCGAAAGTAGCCGGCAGCCACTTCCTGCTCGAGCGATTTATTTGAAGCGGCTATGAATCTGATATCAGAGTTCTGAATCGAGGAGGATCCGACACGCATGAACTCTCCTGTCTCGATCACACGAAGAAGTTTCACCTGGGTTGGAACCGGCATATCGCCGATCTCATCCAGGAAGAGTGTCCCGCCGTCGGCGATCTCGAAATACCCTTTTCGGGATTCGACCGCACCCGTGAAAGCACCGCGTTGATGACCGAACAATTCCGACTCCAGAATTCCTTCGGGTATAGCCCCGCAGTTGACCGCAACGATAGGTTTGCCGGCTCGTGCGCTCGCACCGTGTATCGCCCTTGCAATGACTTCCTTTCCTACGCCGCTTTCTCCGCCGATCAGCACGGTGACATCAGTCGGAGCGACCTGCATTACCGTCGCGACGACTTCCTTCATCGCGGGCGACTCGCCAACTATTCCGAATTTTTCCTGAAATTCTTCAGCCGTCATTTCCATCATTCTTATAGAACAATTACCTGTCCGTCGTGGACCGAATTAAATTCATCAATGCCGTATGCAGAAGCGAGTTCTCTCCTCCACTCCGCACCTTCTTCAAGTTCCTGAGGGATATGCGTGAAGTAAAGGGACTTTTTCCCGTCTGCCGCTATCTGTGCGATTTCTTTGAGCGGCGGGTGGGTAGCCTCGATGAAGGATACGCTGCCGCCCAGGTTGTCTTTCACCTCTTCCAGCGAAGCGAGATCACTGCTGAAGAAGAATCGCTTCCCGCCCTCCCTCACCGTGACGGAGTAACCAGCGGGGATTATGCCCAAAGGTGCCGCGTACTTCGAGTACTTGTCGAGATGTTTGTTAGGACTGAACTCGATTGTGACGTCCCGTTCGAGTTTCAAGACCCCCGAATCAAGTGGAAGGAGCGAGAAATCAAATGACATCCTGTCGCGATAAATGAACATGTTTGCGAGCCATGTCTCGGCAAACTCCACCTGAGTGTGGGGAATATAAACCTTAAGCGGGTCTTTCCGTCCCTCCACGTGCATTGCCGTCAACACCGCCGGCAGCCCTGCGGCGTGATCGGCATGCATATGCGTAATATAGATTTCTCCGATGGTCATGAACTCTATGCCGGCTCTCTGCATGGCACGCATTGCATCGGAGCCGCAATCGATAAGAAACTTTCCTTTTCCTACTTCGATGAAGTAACAGCTATTGAACCGCGACATGTCCGAGAAAGCCGACCCCGAGCCGAGAACCGTGATCCTCACTTCTCTACCACCACACAGCTCACCGACCGGCTTTTCAGCTCCTTCGCCATTTCATCGGCGGCGCTCTTGCTCTTGAAGGCTCCCGCACTCACGCCGAAAAGGCCCCGACCGTCGAAATTCTTTTTGAAAACCCTGCCGTTCACTCCGTGGACCTTCAGCTCTTCGACAAACTTCAAGGCATTTGCTTCAGTGGTAAAAACTCCGACCTGAACCAGGTAAGTAACGGGCTTGACCGGGGCGCTATCTGAAGCTGTGGAAGATACAGGCGCCTGCTTCGCCTCTGTGGGAGAGATTCCCTGCAGCGAATCCTTCAGCCCAAGAGGATCCGACACGGGAGGAGGAAGTGCAAACTTCTGAAGCTCGACGAAATCCTGGTGGGCAGCGGCATAATCGCCGGCAGCATAGTGATACCTGTACAATTGCAAAAGTGCCTCCCTTGCGATCGGCTTCCCCTCGTTCTCCGCAACTATTTCCTTGTAAATATCCGCAGCTGTAACGGCATTCTGAGTGAGCGCCGCACGCACAAACATGGCAAACGGACTTTCCGCGTTTGCTTCGTCCAGGTAATTGCGCGCCTCTTCGATCTTTCCGGCCTTCAGCGCCTCGTAAGAGAGCTGGGCATTCCTGTCGGCGGTGTCAGTTCTCTCGATCGACTGCGATGGGCCGGCAGCCGTGAACCTCTGCGCAAATGCTGGCTGCGGAGCGTACGCACAAGCGAGCATCGCAAAACAAGCAATGAATCCGGACACACTTCTCATCTTAGTTGAAACTGCGGGGTGCTTCGCCGAACAGAGTCGCTGAAGTCGCCCTGTCGATTTTCACTTTCACAATGTCGCCCGCCCTAAGATTTCCGGCAGGGAACACCACGGTTTTGTTGGTATCGGTTCGTCCGCTCAGCTGATGCTCCGATTTTCTGCTCGGTCCATCGACGAGTACGTCGACCATCTTCCCTACTATCGACTGATTAACCTCGTAAGATACCTTCTGTTGAAGCGCTATTATCTCGCTTAAACGCCTGGCCTTCACCTCGTCGGAAACGTCATCGCCGAGCCTGAACGCCGGCGTTCCTTCACGGGGTGAATACTTGAACATGTAAGCTCCGTCGTACCGAACCTCTTCCATCAGGCTGATAGTCTCCGAATGGTCCTCTTCAGTCTCACTCGGAAATCCGGCAATGATATCAGTAGAAAGAGCCACGCCGGGGATTCTCGACTTGATTTTCCCGACGAGAGCAAGATAGTGTTCCCTGGTGTAAGTCCTGTTCATTGCCTGAAGGACCCGGCTCGACCCGGATTGTACAGGCAGATGCACATACTTGCATAAATTGTCGTGACCCGCGATAGTATCGATCAGTTTGTCCGAAAGGTCCTGAGGGTGAGAAGTTGTGAAGCGAATACGGAGACCGGAGTCGACTTGTGCGACCGCCGACAGAAGATCGGCAAAATCGTTCATGCCGTCCCTGTACGAATTCACATTCTGGCCGAGCAATGTTATTTCTCTGAAACCCTGTTCTGCCAGCTTCACCACTTCGTTCACCACGCTTGAAAGGGTCCGGCTCCGTTCGCGGCCGCGGGTGAATGGAACTATACAGAAAGTACAAAACTTGTCGCAGCCGCGCATTACGGAGATCCATGCAGAGAGGCCTTCAGCCCTGAATGGTATTATGTCGTCATACGTCTCGGTCCTCGAAAGGCGTACTCCGATTCCCTGTGATCCCGCGAACGCCGCATCGACAAGTTCGGGAAGCTTTCGATACTCGTCGGGTCCCACGACTATGTCCACATTGTGCCTATCGATAAGGTTCGCACGCAGACGTTCCGCCATGCAGCCGAGGACCCCCACAACAAGTTCAGGTTTGTCGGACAACTGCTTCTTTATGACTCCCAACCTCTGGTGAATCTTCTCTTCAGCGTGTTCCCTGACGCTGCAAGTATTAAGAAGCACTACATCCGCGTCGTCCATCGTTTGCGTCGGGGAATATCCCGACTTATTCAATATGCCGAGTACGATCTCGGTATCCGCCAGATTCATCTGGCAACCGTAGGTCTCGACATACACCTTCCGATCCGCGAGTCCATCGGCAAATCTATCTAAAGTTTCCATGTGCGCCAAAATGTCACTATTCTGTCTAATTTCGTCAATAATTTAGTTCGGCAGATAGGAATAATCAAACCACGGAAAAATGATACATGAAAATGGAGCATTACGCCTCATTTTTCACAGCTTCGGACAAGCCTTGCCAAAACAAGAGACCGCATGCATCCGAGCACGCCCTCTTTGGCAATCAACCGGCTCTGGCAAAGCGGGTTCAGCAAGGACTTGGCCCAGACGCTCGTTGGAGACCGGTAAGAGATCACGAGTTCCTTGCAGGACGCTTTGGTGAGGGGGGACCGCCAGTCCCTGCAGATCAGTAACAAATAAGATATACAACTACGCGACGACGGTTCCCCGATGTCGGCTTCGGAACTCGGTCTCTATTAAACGGCATGAGGCACTTCCCTTCGGAGAGTTTCGCACCGCCCGCAAACTTGCAGCATGCACCTTCGTGTCCCTGCGATTGCAAAACAGCCCGCTGTAACAGGACCAATCAAAATCTCATTGTCTCCAATGTAGATAGAAGTTAGCCTGAGGAACTCCGGAGTCTTTCACATCAATAATCCCCGCTTTGAAAAGTTGATAAGTGCGATGGCACCGTAATGCTGCACTTACTCCGACGTAAATGATCGCGGAGATAGTCTCTTTGGCAAACCAATTCAGTTGCCGTTCGTCCGAAGCATCCTTCGGATGCAAATTGCTCAGTTCGTGGAGCAATTGGGCAATCGGAATTGTGAATCCTGCACGAAGCATCCTCCGCAAAATCAGTGTAAGAACACATGGAGCGAGTCGAGGACAGAGTCTCACTAGTCGTCCGCGAAAACAACCAGCACCGTGGGCAGACAGTTGTATGCGGTGGATTTCCATTGTAAACACATTTATGACCGGGAGCAAGCTAAGTTTGTATTTTGCCGTACCGTTCGATATTTTACTGAAAATCAGGAGCATTAGTGAAAATAGCTGTCCTGCTTGGCGGCAGCTCGCCGGAACGACTGGTTTCCATCGCCTCCGGCAAGGGTGTCATAAACGCCCTACGCGGACTTGGACATAAAGTCGTTGCAGTCGATCCGGCATTAGGTGTTAATCAGATATCGGAATCCGAACTCTTCTCCCAGGTAGTCGGCGAGAACCCGCCGGCCGACGAATTCCTGAGCAAACTTTCCACGAAGAACTATCTTAGCGCCATCGAATCCGATCTTTTCGACAACGTCGACGTGGCATTCATAATACTTCACGGCAAGTGGGGCGAAGACGGAACCGTACAGGCGCTGCTGGAGCTTCGTGCGATTCCCTATACCGGCTCGGGAGTAATGGCAAGCGCCCTGGCGATGGACAAGGTAATGTCGAAGAAGCTTTTCTTGTATCATGGCACACCCACCGCAGACTGGTATGACTACCATGTCGATTCTTGTCCCCGAGCGCCTGCGGTCAAAGAGGCTATCTCGAAGATCGGCTATCCGAACGTCGTCAAGCCGAACGACCAGGGTTCATCGGTGGCGATAACCATAGTTAACGACGAGGCCGATGTAGATGTTGCGCTCGACGATGCGGAAAAATTCTCCGACACAGTCATGGTGGAAAAATTCATCAAAGGGGCCGAACTGACGGTGGGAGTGCTCGGTGATGAGCCGCTCCCCGTGATAGAGATAAGGCCTCACGGCGGATTTTACGACTATCATCACAAATACACGAAGGGAATGACCGATTACCTTGTTCCGGCGCCGATCGAAAAGTCTCTCGCATTGAAGCTGCAGGATATTTCTATAAACACCTTTCGGTCTCTCGGATGCAGAACATTCGGCAGGGTTGATTTCCGGCTGGGTGACGATGCAACGCCCTACTGTCTTGAAGTGAACACAATTCCGGGAATGACGGAAACGAGCCTGGTACCCAAAGCCGCAGCAGCAGCGGGTATTTCTTTTGACAAGCTCGTAGATAAAATAGTCCGGCTGAGTCTGAGTGGGAAGTAAAAAGGTGACGAGCGAAAAGGCACTGAAGAGCATCAAAAGGAAGAATGCCATTATTGTTTTCGTGCTTTTCATAGGCTTTGTGTACCTGTTGTTCAATCAGAAGGGGCTCGTCCAGAGGCTAAGCTTATCCGGCGAGAAGGCCGCGCTGGAAACCCGGATCGAGCGGCTGAAGAAAGATAATGCCTCGATGCAAGCCGAAATCACGAAACTTCAGACGAGCGACAAGGAAATTGAACGTATAGCGCGGGAGAAGTATTTTATGCACAGGAATGGCGAAAAGATCATCAAAGTCGAACCGAAGTAATCCAGTCGAATCCGGGCGCGCCACACCCGGGTTGTTTTCTCCCCCCCAATCCGCAATACCGCTGGCAGAAAGGATACGTCCACGAACTTTCGAGGGCTTCGTGGGACAGGAACACCTCGTCGGAGAAGACGGGACGCTCAGGAAAATGCTGGATGCTGGCAATGTACGTTCGATGATTTTGTGGGGCCCTCCGGGAACCGGCAAAACCACCCTCGCGCGGCTCATCGCCGGAAAGCTCCAGGCAGATTTCTTCCAAGTGAATGCCGTTTCTTCGGGTGTCCATGAGCTTCGTGAAATCATTACCACAGCACGGAAATCGCTCGACGTCGGTCGGCGAACTATTCTATTCATCGATGAGATTCACCGTTTCAACAAGGCCCAGCAGGATGCCCTACTGGAAAGCGTCGAGGACGGATCGGTAATACTAATCGGCGCAACCACTGAGAACCCATCCTTCGAAGTCATATCCCCGCTCCTTTCCCGGAGCCAGGTCTACACCCTGGAGACTCTCGACGAAGAATTCCTGAGAAAGATTCTGAGACAGGTGGTTGAACAGGATGAAGTTGTGAAGAAATTCGTCGAAAGAGCAAAAGACGGCAATCTGGTGGACAGCGAAGCCGAGGAGGAGCTGATTCGGCTGAGCGGAGGGGATGCGCGCGTAATGCTCAACGCGCTCGAAGTCGCAATCGATCTCGCTCAAAAGAAGGACCCGCTTCAAATCAACCGCGACATTGTTCGGGAAGCGTACCAGATTCGTCATTACAGGTACGACCGGACCGGCGAGGAACATTACAATACAATATCCGCCTTCATAAAGAGTGTTCGAGGAAGCGATCCGGATGCCGCCGTGTATTACCTTGCAAGAATGCTGGAGGCTGGAGAGGATCCGAAGTTCATCGCGAGGCGGTTGATCATTCTCGCCTCTGAGGATATCGGGAATGCAGAGCCATACGCGCTGACACTAGCCACTGCCTGCTTCACGGCGGTGGACTACATCGGCATGCCGGAGGCTCGCATCGTGCTTGCTCAAGCGACGACTTACCTTTCCAGTTGTCCGAAAAGCAACGCATCGTACATGTCGATCGAGCGGGCGGCTGCCGACGTGCAGGAGAAACCATACCTGCCGGTCCCGCTCCATCTCAGAAACGCTCCGACGAGGCTCATGAAGGAGTTGGGGTATCATAAAGGTTACAAATATTCGCACGATTTCGACGATCACTTTGTGGAACAACAGTACCTACCCGACGTACTGAAGGACAGGATTTATTACGACCCGACGGAAATCGGAAGAGAAGGAATGTTGAAGAAATACCTCGACTCTATTTGGAAAAAAAGGAAAAAGTAGCCGGTCATGATAACAAAGGCGGGACTACGGAAGGGAATACGAGAATGAAATATATAATCGGAGTAGATCTCGGAGGAACATATATCAAGGCGGGATCTGTATCAAAAGACGGAAATCTGCTGAACAAGATATCCATCCCATCTCACGCTGAATCGGGCCCGAACGCGGTGGTCGATCAAATCGCGAAGGCGGCGGACGAAATCAGGGGGAAGCACCCCGGTGACGAGCTGATCGGTGTGGGCATAGGCGCGCCGGGAATGGTAGATTTGGACGGCGGGACGGTGAAAAACCCGCCGAACCTTGCCAACTGGAAGGTCTTCAGGCTGGGTGACGAAGTATCGAAAAAGATCCGATCCAGGGTCGAGGTCGAGAACGACGCTAATGCTGCGGCGGTCGGAGAAATGAAGTTCGGTGCCGCAAAGGATCTGAAGAATTTTCTCATGATTACTCTGGGAACCGGAGTCGGCGGCGGAGTCGTTGTGGACGGAAAGGTTTTCAGGGGAGAGTCGGGCGGAGCGGGTGAGATAGGACATACCACCGTCAATATGGACGGGCCTTTGTGCGGCTGCGGCAACCACGGATGCGTTGAGGCCTACGTCGGACAGAGACATCTTTCTAAGCGGGTCGCCGATCAGCTGAAAAGTCATCCGAATTCGCTGATCAACACACTACTCGACGGAGACCCCGACAACCTCGAGCCGAAAATCATTTCCGAGGCCGCGTCTCAAGGAGACAGCTTCGCCCTGCAGGTCTGGAAGGAAACCGGGACGTATGTTGGGACGGCCGTCGCCTCGGCATTCAATATGTTCGACCTGACAATTCTCATCATCGGCGGAGGTGTTGCAAAAGCCGGCAAACCGCTTTTTGATTCTGTCGAGGCAACTGTCAGGGAACGGGTGCTGGCTCCGCTCAAGCCGCACGTCAAAGTCCTCAAGGCAAAGCTTGAAAACTCTGCAGGTATCCTGGGTGCCGCAGCGCTGATCGCCGAATGACATCGCTTCTCTGCCCGAGGCTTCATCGCTGACAACGACCTTACGTGAGAACTACAATAGCCATAATTGCGCTCCTGTTTAGCGTACCAGCGCTGCGTGCCTCCCAGGGCCCGCACTTACGGCCCGGTGAGATCGGACAGAAGCAAACTTCGGTCGATACAACCCGCAGCGATACGTCTCGGTCTGGTCTCAGGCCATCTTACGATAGGACGAATATCTCCACCGCGGACACTGCTGCACGCGCCGATACGACGACTTCAAGCACCGGCATAGACACCGTCGTCACATACAGTGCTGCGGACTCCATCGTTTATTCCATCTCAAGCAGGGAAATGAGGCTGTACAGCAAGGGCAATATGAAGTACAGGGATTTCAAGCTCGACGCGGGACACATCGATATCAATTGGAATACAGCGCTGCTCACTGCGGAAGGGACAAAAGATACCGCGGACAAGATTGTACAACAACCCGTTTTCAGCGAAGCAGGAGAGACATATAACGGCTCCAACGTTTCTTACGATTTCAAAACCAAAAAGGGGATCGTTAAAGTCGCAAACACTGTAATAGATAACGGACACTACCACGGACAAATCATTAAGAAGCATTCGAAAGATGTGCTTTACATAAAAAACGGGAGGTTCACCACATGCACGAAGAATCCTCCCGACTATTATTTTCAAAGCTCCCGGATGAAGCTCATCGTCGGCAAACAAATCATAGCGGAACCCATAGTAATGTATGTCGACGGCGTTCCGGTATTTGCACTTCCTTTCGGTGTGTTCCCGGCCAAGTCGGGCAGGAGAAGCGGAATAATCACCCCTTCCTTCGGCGAGAGTGCCGAATTCGGAAGGTATCTCTCACACTTCGGCTATTACTGGGCGATCAATGATTATACGGACCTGACCACGACGGCGGATTGGTGGACCAGGGGGAAGTATGATATCAAAACCGGCTTCCGGTATAACGTAAGGTACGAGTTCCAGGGGAGCGTCTACGGCTCGTATGCCTACCAGGCAACGGGACAGCCCGGAGACCCCAACAGGCAAATCAGTACAAACTGGGCTTTCCAGATGAATCATCAGCAGACAATAGACCCGAATACCCAGCTCACCGCAAGCGTCAGCATGAGTTCCCAAAACTATTACCAGGAGACGTCACTAAGCTATCCGCAGCTGCTGCAACAGAACCTCGTATCGGATGTCACACTTTCCCGCAGCTGGCAGGGATCCGGCAACAGCATGTACATCGACATTCACCGGGATCAGAATCTACAGGACGGTTCGATAACCGCCAGCCTTCCGACGATAAATTTCTCCCACAGCCAGAGCTACCCGTTCAGAAGTGCGGCAGACGCCAATAAACCGGTCGATCAACTGGCGTGGTACGAACTGATCGGTTTCTCTTACAACGGTGAATTCGAGAACAACACTTCAAAACTGGCAGATACTTCTTCCTCGACAGGATTCGACAGGTTCAGCACTTACGGTGTGCATCATTCGGTCTCTATAAACGCGTCCCCGAAAATCGGGTATTTCACGTTTTCCCCTTTCGTCTCCATAACGGACAACATGTATCCTTTCCGGACCATACTGAGAGACGTTGCGGCCTACGATGGTCGAGACAGCCTCGTCGGGGAAAAGCAATACGGCTTTCACAACCTCGCATTTTTCAATACGGGGATCTCAGCCAGCACGAGAATCTTCGGAATGATGCATCCAAATATATTCGGCATCACGGCATTCAGACACACCCTTCAACCGAGCATAACAGTCAGTTACCAGCCCGACTTCTCGAAGCCGTTCTGGAATTACTACGGGCGATATCGGAACTTGAACGATAGCCTGGTTACCTACAGCTACTATAACGGAAACGATTATCTTTTCGGCGGAGCGCCGCAGGGAGAATTCGGAGGGATGAGTTTCTCTCTGAGCAATCTCTTCGAGATGAAGGTAAAATCCAGCGACACTTCTCACACAGAACAGAAGATCCAGCTGCTCAATCTCGGAATGACCATGTCGTACAATTTCCTTGCGCGTGGCTACAACCTCCCCCTTTCGCCGCTCACGGTCAACTACCGTACCAACATCGCCGGCAAAATCGACATCGGTGGAAGCAGCCAGTTCAACTTCTACAAGTACGATTATGCGACCGGAAGAAGAGTCGACAAGCTCCTGCCTGCCGAAGGTCAGCTTCCCGATATGACAAGTTTCAGCCTCAGCCTGTCGACTTCTTTCCAAGGCCGCAGGAAAGAGCGAGCCGGCAAAAGCCAGCCGCAGGTCCAGCAAGAGGACTCCGTGAGAGCCCTGCAGCAATACAACTCATTCTATCAGCAGATGCAGCCGCCGGATCTCAACATTCCGTGGAACCTTACGCTGGGACTCAATGTAGGCATAACAAAACCCACTCCGCTCATATACAGCAAGCACGCCAGCCTCCAGTTTAATCTCGGGTTCAACCTCACTGAGAACTGGAAAATCGGGTTCACGGGGGGATACGATTTCCTTCAGCAACAGCTGACCACCCCCGCGATAACGGTTTACAGGGATCTCGATTGCTGGGAGATGACGCTTGTCTGGAACCCGATCGGATATTTGCGCGGATTTAATCTTGAAATTAGGATCAAAGCTCCACAA
Source organism: Candidatus Kryptoniota bacterium (assembly GCA_046706745.1). Lineage (GTDB taxonomy): Bacteria > Bacteroidota > Ignavibacteria > Kryptoniales > JAKASW01 > JAKASW01. Next base: position 9,456 of record JBJKPC010000070.1, on the reverse strand, counting down.
CTTAGAGACATAAAGATAACGAAGAGAGAGTACCAGAATATTGGATTCTAACATAAAGGTCCGGCGTGCAAGAGTCGGAGACGTACATCAGATTGTTTCTCTTGTCAATTCATACGCCGAAAAAGGGGAAATGCTGTACAGGTCGCAGAGCCAGGTTCTGCAACAGGTGAGAAACTACTTCGTTGCCGTAGAGCCTGGAGCAGGTAGCTCAACTGATCAGCCTGCCGAAGATTCCGTGCTCGCCTGCGGCTCGCTGGATATCACATGGAACGATCTGGCTGAGTTGCGGTCGCTCGCCGTCAATGGCCGGGCACAAAACAAAGGGGTCGGGACGCTCGTGGTCGCAGCTTTGCTCGATGACGCCGTGGAACTCGGTTTAAAACACGTTTTCGCACTGACTTACAAACCCCATTTTTTCGAAAGGCTTGGGTTCAGGATAATCGACAAGCAGTTGCTGCCGCACAAGGTGTGGAGCATCTGTATCGATTGCTTGAAATTCCCGGTATGCGATGAAGTGGCGATGCAGATTGAGATAGGCGAGTGGGCAAAAAGGCAAAGATGAAGATCACATTCACTGGGCGGCACACTCCGCATAGCAGGTAACCTTCAGTCAGGACTACTTCGCCGCTTCTCCGAAAAAGACTTCCGCAGCTCTTCTCTTCCTCGCTCTGAAGGATTCCATGGTAAAGACCATACTGAACATCAACGCCATCACTCCGGCGGCGATAAAAACGGCCGTAATTGGATGCACCCCTCCCACAAGGAGCTGAGAGAGCCCGGCGTTAACCGGCGAACCGTAGACTATCATCAGATGTACTATGTAAATCGTGAGCGAACTCCTGCCTATCGCCGGAAGCATGCGCGGGGATCTAACCAGGTACTGGCTGACGTATCCGACTGCCGCGGCAACAAGCGTAACCAGCCCAAAACGCAGCAGATTCACGGCAGGAAGTGCCTTCCAGTAATCGACATAGGGTGACACATAATGCATCTGCACCAGGTAAAATGCTGCGAAGAGAAAGAGCGAAATGGCCGACGCCTTTGCAAAGTTAGCCGTTAGATCGCGCGCCCGGGTCCCGGCCGGAAGCCCGATTGCCGCCGCTCCGAAAGCAGCGCCCGCGAATAGGAACGCCGAGGATGGAAAGAATGTGAAGAACGAACCGGCGCGGAACGTAAGGTATGGATAAAGCGCCGGGTGCATGAATCGTTCCCACCGCACCGGTTCTGTTATTGGCGCAAGAGCCAGAGAAAGGACCGCGGCAAGTATGAGAGACCGGAGCAATGTCTTCCGGCTGTTCGAACCAAGAGCGATCAAGAGGATGACGAGGAGAGAAAGTGAAATTATCTGCAACGCGTCGACAATGAAGAAAAGGTTCCATGATTCCTGTGGCACAGCCGAAGGGTTGTAGAGTATCTGTACCGGCATATGAAGTCCATACCCTATGAGGAGAAGGGTAACTATTCTCCTCACCCTTCTCTTTCTTGTCCTCCCCGCTATCGACAGATTGTCGCCGGTATACTTCACGGTGGCTACGACAAAAGCCAGTCCGGCAGAAAAGAAGAAGAACGGCGCGGTCAGCCCCCGGAAAAAAGTCCAAAACTGGAACAGTGCACTTGATCCGTCCTTGTAGACGGGACTCATAACCGCGTCGATCGTATGCCCCTCGATCATGAGCATCACGCCTATCGCGCGTAGTATATCCAGAAGAACCAGTCTCTCTTTATTTTCCACAAACAGCCTTAGAATTTTAATGCAGCTCGCCGAGATCTGCCGTGTTGGACGCGTGTCAAGACGAAAGGTTGAACTGCACGACAATGCGAATTTGTATGGACGGAGTTAAGGAGTTTGCGGCGGACGCTCAAGCGAGATTCATCGGCACTTTCACAGCTCTCTCCTTATCGGGCCGAAATAAAGGCAGGCATCTTCTAGTGGAGCCGCTCTAAGGAACCCGGAGTCATCTCCTTCGCCAATTCGGCGCAACAGGACTCGACTTTTCCCGGTGATTTCAGCCCACGCTTGTCCGGTTCAGGAGCCCGCACGACACACCGGATGCCACCCGGGTCACTAAGGAAATCAAACCATTCCGACGAGTTCGGGTCCTGCGGACCCCCAACCTCAATATTCAGAACGGTCAATCCCTTCTCCAGCCCTCGACACAATTCATCGCCTTTCCAGAACAAAAGCTGACAAATCAGCAAAACTCCTAGTTCGTCGAGACTCCCTGCGATTTCAAATAGTCGGCGAACTTCATCGTTTTGTAATAATCGCCACCAATATACTTAATCACATGTATAAATTCCGCAGGCTTCATATACCCCGGAGCCTCAGTGATGGGGTGTCCGCCGGAAGTAAGAAAAATTGTCGTCGGATAGCCTGTCACACCGAATGCGGACGCCAGCTGCGCGTCGGTGACGTGCATAGTGTCGATGGTTTCCTCCTGATTGCTCTCAGCGTTCAGCCTGACAAGGACATAGTTCTTGTTCAGGTAGTTCTGAACTTCCCTGTCCGAGTATGTATCTTTCTCCATCTTTTTGCACCAGCCGCACCAGTCCGTGTAGACATCGATCAAAACTTTCTTGTTGGAAACCGATGCCTCTTTCAGTCCCTGTGTAAAATTCGTCCACTGCAGCTCACCTTTTGGGGGTTGGTCCACCGTCGCTCCCCCGCCTGTCAATAAGAAGGCACCCAGAAGCGCGATTAGTATCGAATTCATGTTAGCCTCATACGTTTTAGAAAATGTCGAACTGATATATGAACGGAGATGGTGCCCTGAAAAGTTCATCAAGTCGGGACAAAATAGAGGAGTCACCGACAGCAAAGCCGTACTTTACAGCATCAGTCGGCTTGAGAAATCCCGAGTATATTGCCGAAAAGACTTCGATGTCCGACTCGAATTGAACGGGTAGTGACGTTTCGTTTACCGTGGTTTCACCTTTGTGAACGTGAACTTCGAACGTACGTGAATTCTGAGTGAGATTACCGTCTTCGACTTTCAGCACGAAATTCTCGGGCGAATCGATCCCGTGTCTAAGACGGGAAAGTGCGTCGCGCACATTTATTACTCTCAACATAAATCCCGGAGCCAGAGTGGAGAAGGACTTGTACTCGAAAAATAGCCGGCGGTAGTCCTTCTCGCGAGGTTCTTTCAGAAAGAGGTGAAGAGGGTAATCCGCAGGACACAGGAATTTAACACGCGATACTTGCTCGCCCAATGAGGAGACGAATCCCCAGAATCCGCGGTGAGCATCAGCGCTTAATCCGACAAGCTCCTTTATGTTGATAACCGGCTCTCCGAATGCACCGGGTAAGCCGGCCGGTTCCTTGTACAGCTCGAAAACCATGTAGCCCCTTGCCTCACCGTCGTCGTAAACGTAAGCCTCCTTGAATTTTGGAAGGACAACAAGGTCCCAGAAGCTGTCGTTGCGAAGCGGCGTGAAACTGCCGTGCCTGTATATTTCCTCCTCTAAAATCTTTCTCACCTTGTTACGATCGGATTTGGTGAACTGCCGAACGCCGGATCGTTCCGGAAAACTCTTGATGTCGGCCGGCGAAAGATCGTACGACATCATATTCCCAACATATGCATAACCGTACTTCTTGTAAAAGCGGTGCCTGAAGGGGAAAAGCATCGAGATAGGAAAGTCCATTTCGTACATCTTCCTCAGGGCATCCTCCATAAGAGAATCTGCTATGCCGCGCCTTCTAAATTCAGGCTGAACGGCGACGGCAGCGATCCCGGCCATCGGTACCCTGGATCCTCGAGAGCACACATCAAAAGGAGTAATACGAAGACATCCAAGAACGCCTTTTCCAACGCTGCTGTCTTCGATGACATACATGTTGGAAAGCGTGTAGCGCGGGTTATTCTCGATGCTGATGCGGATAACGGACGTTTCCTCGAGAAACGATTTTGACAGAAGCGCTGCGATCGCGTCGCCGTCACTGCCTGTGGCTTGACGAATTATCATCCGCAATATCCTTTGAATATTGAGCTTCCGGTTGGTTTACCAAATCCATCGTGGCTTTGAAGACCGTCTGCACAGATATCCCATCCTTCCCACCGCCGAACGTGCAAATATGAGGGTCACCAGGGCATCGGGTTTGACAGAAATCGTCCGGTGGGAGAATTATCCTCGCGGCATTACCTCGGGGTCCCCAGAGCTCCGGCGAGCATGCAGTCAGCGGGCAGAACATCGAAACCGTCGGGGTCCCTAACGCAGCCGCGATATGCATCGGGCCGGTACTTGACGATACGAACGCATTCACTTGCGACTCTACCGCTGCAAGCTCTCGCAGCGACAGTTCGCCGAAAGCGGTCCTGGCACCGGAGGCGACAAATTCACCTTCAAAGCGCTTCTCATTTTCTGAACCTGTCACCAGAACCTGGACTCCGGCCTTGCCGAGCAATGCCGAGAGCTCCGCATATCTCGCCGGCTCCCAGTTGGGAGAAGAATGACCGCTTCCCGGATGCACGCACACGATCGGCATTGATGTGTCAATCTGTTTTGATGCCAGATAGTGTCTCGCGTTTTCCTTCTCGGCAGTCGAAAGGAAAATCTCAGGGTTGGTCCAAATCCGTTTTGCACCAATGTGTCTTGCGAGGTCAAGCATGTAATCGGACTCATGACGAAGCGGCCGATACTTGTGACGGGACACGCCATGCATCAGCGTTATCACTTCGTACAGTATGTGGCCAACCCCCACGCGATTCGGAATACCGGCAAGAAACATCATGTAGGCGAGCCGCCTGGTAGGCATGAGCAGCAATGCAATGTCGAACTTGTGCGAAGATACTTCCTTCACCTTTCTTCTAAAGGACCTGCGTCCATCTTCACTGTTTCCGGGGTCGTCGGTGATAACAAGATCGACATGGGGATTGCCTTCCAGAAGGGGTGCTGTATACGATGAGACGAGCGAACCGACAAAACACCCTTCGAATGACTGCTTCAGAGTGTGATAAACCGGCGTCGAAAGCACGACGTCACCCACTCTGTCCGGTCGAACAACCAGTATTCGGATGGGATGTTTCTTTTTTCTGCTCAGCAAACTCGACTCAATACCGTTTTGATGTCAATATAAGGGGTCCGACGCTTTGATACATACCCGCCGATTCACATATTTTTCTCCTCTCCTTTGGCTTGACTATCAGCATGGGATATGGTAATTATTCTCGTCGTGCAACCATCAAAAGTGATAGCGCTCCTGATCCTGAGTCTAGCCTCGCTTTCGTTCGGACAACAGGAGAATCCGATCCATAATAACGTCGGTTCCGACGGAAGTGATCTCAAATTGGACGCCGGCATCGGGGGAAACATTTATGCGTCTCCTCTGGGCAAGGCATGCCCCTTCTTTACCGGTGCAGAAGGAATAGTGGAATGCGGGAAGCAGGGCTTCACGGCGAGCGTCGGATATCTCATTAACTCGGGGGCAAGCCTTTCTTACCGCGGCATCGAAGGCTCCGTCGGGGTGGAATTTTCCGATTTCAAACTCGCGGGCGGAGGGATGTTCACCCAACAGTCAGGTTCGGTCACGCCGGCAAGGGATAGATACGTATTTCTAACGGTTGCCGGAAAAGGATCCGGGAGGCTCTTTCTTCAACCGAAACTTAAACTGTTGCTCCCTATATCAGGCAACTACTATCGGACCCCAATGTGGGGAGACCCGCGGCCGGTGGAAATCCACAGAAGGTACAACATCTCTTATTTGATGATCGTTTTGGGCATATCGGTCGGGATTCGGGTGTTCTGAGGCAGTCGGCCGGTCAAATGGGATCTAAGTTTTCGTGCAAACCGTGGGTGAGAGGCTTAGAATCACCTCGGCTCTTCCCGGAGGCCCCGCCACTAGACCTGGTGATCCGCATTTGTCAATTTCATTTTTAACTTGCATTAACAAAAAAGCAAACATAAATTAAAGCGAGTTTAACAGGCTTTCGACGAGGATCCCACCCTACCCCAAGAATCCTCGGACTATCCGTACCGACCTGCTGGCTACCCCACAGCGGGTCGGTTTTTTTATGCCCCTTGCATTAGCACACAGATAGAACGGATCTGACGGATCCCTCCAGATCTTCTGTCAACGATCGCCCTAATCCGCATTGATCTGTATTCTGTGCTAATCCGTGTGCAATCTTTTGAATCAACGCTAGCCGTTTCATAATTTGTAGAAAACTCGGAGTGGAAATGGACCTTGAAAAGATTCAAGCGGCAATCAGATCACTGGGCGCCGATGGCTGGCTGTTTTTCGATTTTCACAACCGTGATCGCCTCGGTCTGAAGATTCTTGGCATCGCTCAGAATGCACTCTCCACGCGCAGATGGTACTATTTCGTCCCCGCAGAAGGCGAACCAACGAAGCTCGCACATCGAGTGGAGCCGACAAAACTCGATCACCTTCCGGGGTCGAAGCGCATGTACTCAAGCTGGCGTGAACTGCACTCCGAACTCAAAGACGCCCTGGGAGCTCCAAAGAGAATTGCGATGCAATATTCGCCGATGAACGCGATACCTTACGTCTCCATAACCGACGCAGGGACGGTCGATCTCGTAAGAAGCTTCGGCCACGAAATTGTTTCTTCCGCCGATCTCGTCTCGCAGTTCGAGGCGCTTCTTGGTGACAAGTCAGTGAAATCGCATTTCAAGGCCGGCAAGCTTGTCGATGCAATACTGGACGAGGCTTTCAACGAAGTGCGAAAGTCGGTAAGGTCGAAGAAGTACAAGACCGAATATGAGATTCAGCAGTTTATACTCAAGAGATTCAAGTCCAACGGGCTGGTGACAGAGGATCCTCCAATCGTCGGGACAAACGGGCATCCCGCAAATCCGCATTTCGCTCCTGCTCAGAAAGGCTCCCGGAAAATCAAGCCCGGCGACAAACTTCTGATCGACCTTTGGGCGAAACTCGAAAAACCCGGCGCGATTTACTACGACATTACATGGTCCGCCTTCGTGGGCAACGACCCGCCGGAGGAATATGTGAGGGCTTTCAACATAGTTCGCGACGCGCGGCGGGCCGGGTTCAGGTTCCTCAACGAACGGCTGAGCAGCGGTGCGCAGATCGCCGGCTGGGAAGTCGATGATGTATGCAGGAATGTCGTCAGGGAGGCGGGTTATGGCGAGTATTTTACTCACCGAACCGGACACTCAATCGGAGAAGAAGTACACGGAAACGGCCCGAACATAGACAACTTCGAAACCCAGGACACTCGGCTGCTCGTACCGGGATGTCTTTTCTCCCTTGAGCCCGGAATTTATATCGAAGAAGAAATGGGCGTGCGATCGGAGTTGAACGTCTATATCGATTCCACGGGCAGTGCAAGGGTCACGGGAAGAGAGCAAGACGAGCTCGTGCTGATAAGGTAAAGCAAAACCAAGAAGGCGAAAGTCGAAAAGATCTCCGAACCGGACCCGAACAATCAGGCTCGTTTTCGAATCGATCAGTTTAGCCTTCGACTTTTCACATTTGGCCCTTGATTTTTTCATTCTCCTCTCCACTCTGTTAAATTGAAATGCGATGTCCAAACAAACGATAAGATTCGTATGCCAGAATTGCGGATATGTTTCACCGCGCTGGACAGGACGTTGTCCCGATTGCGGAGAATGGAACAGCTTCGTAGAGGAACTGCTCCAGGAAGCTCCGAAGAAAAGAGAGTCGAGGAACAAGATCGACATCGTACCTCTGAGCGAAATCGAGATCACTGAAGGTAGGCGGCTCTCGACCGGTATCGAAGAATTCGACCGCGTCCTCGGCGGCGGCCTGATGCCCGGTTCGGCCATACTCGTAGCCGGCGATCCTGGCGTGGGCAAGTCCACGCTCATGATGCAGCTCGCACGTTCGGAGAAACTCGGAAAGATTCTTTATGTCACCGGCGAAGAATCGCGCGCGCAGGTGCGCGTCAGAGCGCATAGGCTCGGGATAAAGAACCTGGATAACCTTTTCGTCCTTGCAGAAACCGATCTGGAAGCCGTCGAGAAAGCGGTATCGGATTTCTCACCCCCTATCCTGATCGTCGATTCGATCCAGACCGTTTACCACCCCGCGATCATGTCCGCTCCGGGCAGCGTGAGCCAGGTGCGCGAATGCTCGGCCAGACTGGCACAGCTTGCAAAGGTCTCTGGTACCGCGGTGTTCATCATAGGTCATGTAACCAAGGACGGGACCGCGGCGGGTCCGAAAGTGCTGGAACACATAGTGGATGCGGTTTTGCAGCTCGAGGGCGAGAGACATTATTCCTTCAGGATATTGCGCGCGTACAAGAACAGGTTCGGATCCACCAACGAAATCGGAATCTTCGAGATGCAGGAATCGGGCCTGGTCGAGGTTGACAACCCTTCGCAAATATTCCTGTCGGAACGGAGCTACGGCGCGAGCGGTTCTACGGTCACCGCGGCAATCGAAGGTACGAGGCCGATCCTTCTGGAGGTCCAGGCGCTCGTCACGCCGACCGGGTACTCGGTTCCCCAGCGCACGGCGACGGGTTTGGATTACCGCAGGCTCAACATCATCCTAGCGGTCGTGGAGAAACGGATGGGGATGAAGCTCGGCGCGTTCGACGTTTTCCTTAATATAGCGGGAGGCGTGAGGATCGACGAACCGGCTGTCGACCTTGCATCCGCCATCTCCGTTATTTCAAGTTACAGGGACGTGCCTGTCGATTCGAGCACGCTCGTCATCGGCGAGGTCGGACTCGCCGGTGAGGTGAGAAGCGTCAGCCAGATAGAGCGGCGTGTGCAGGAGGCGTCGAAGCTGGGCTTCAAACGGGCGATCGTTCCGCATGCCAATTTCTCATCCGGGTCGCCCGGAAATGGAACAAAGTCAAAACTGGACATTGAGATTGCCGAGGTAAAGAAGATCTCGGAAGCTGTCGAATTACTCATTTAACAACCAAAACATGAAAATCATCGGCTTAATCGGATTACTCGCGATCGTAGCGTGCTGGATACCTCAGACACTCGAGGTCTTAAGGACCGGCCGTGTGAACATGAAATTCTCTTTTCTTATTCTATACCTGCTCGGGAGCGTCGCTCTGACCATCTACGCGGTCGGGGATGCCATCTTTCTTACGCTGAATCTTCTTGCGGCGGTCGGAAGCGCAATCAATCTCTACTACAAGATTCATCCGAGGAAACCCGGGCTGAAGGAGGCCAAATGAGAGTAGTGCTTGCAACGCACAACCGGCACAAGGTCGAAGAGATCAGAGACATACTTGCCGGAATGGAGGTCGAGCTCCTTTCGCTCGATGAGTTCCCCGGGATCGGAGAGATAGTCGAGGACAGGGAGACCCTGGAAGGCAATGCGAGAAAGAAAGCATGGACTGTTTTCGAAGCTACCGGCGTCTTGTCGCTAGCCGACGATACCGGGCTTGAGGTCGAAGCGCTCGGCGGGAGGCCGGGCGTTTACTCCGCAAGATATTCGGGCGAAGGCGCGACGTACGCGAAGAATAACGAAAAGCTTCTCCG
>JBJKPC010000069.1:0-6211 GCA_046706745.1 Candidatus Kryptoniota bacterium | reverse complement strand
TTTCGTCTATAAGGGAGCTGCAAAAGCCGGCTGGCAGTCATGGGGTTTCTCTCCTGATCCTTATGGCAACATTGCGAACAATTATTCAGGAAATGAGAATGAAAGTGCTGCTTATGCCATGGCAACGCTTAACATAGGGCCTCAAATAACACTCATAGGTGGAGCTCGATACCAGGGCCTCGCAACATCATACCGGACCGCAAGAATTTCTAACGCAAACCAGATTGTTTATTATCCGGGTGTATATCCTCACCGGGATACTACGATTGACCAGTACCACGGCTATTTACTCCCTGACGTGAGCTTGATGTACAAGCCGTTTTCATGGCTCATCGCGCGATTGTCCTATACCAATACGTTATCCTACCCGGACTTCACCAGCATTATCCCGACACTCGCCATCTTCCCGGCAAGCGCGGCAGTCACCTGGAACAACTTCGCACTACAACCGGCTCATTCGAGGAATTATAACTTACAATTCTCGTTCTTCGACAACACTATCGGACTCTTCACCGTCGGCGGATTCCTGAAAAGCATCGATGATATGATATTCGCACAAAGCAGTTTCATCTCTGATCCGTCCAAGTATCCCGGGCTGCCTCCCACCACGGAAGGCTTTCAACTGAACACCTTTATGAACAACCCCAACCGGGTTGAGGTCTATGGTGAATCGCTCGATTGGCAAACGCACTTCTGGTATTTGCCCGGACTGTTGAGCGGATTGGTGTTCAACATCAATTACACAAACATATTCTCGCGGGCGAAATATCCGTATACTTTTACCAAACCCGGAGTGTTCCCCACTTTCATCCCGACACACGTAGACACGTTCTACACCGACCGCCTTATAGACCAGCCCGATAACATAGTTAATCTGTCCGTAGGGTACGACTACCAGGGATTCTCTGTCCTCGTGTCCATGATATACCAGGCGAACGTATCGACCGGAACGGATCAGTACCCGGAACGTCGTCCCGCGAAACTTTCATATCTGCGTTGGGATTTGACGGCGAAACAAAATCTTCCTTTGCCCGGTCTGGTTGTTTACCTGAACCTGGTTGATCTCAACAATGCAAGTGATACTTATGTGGTTAAAGGAAACGGTTTCCCTACGTCAGAAAGTGTTTATGGAACGGTGGCGCAATTGGGACTCAGATGGAATATACGGTAGCGCACATGACAGACAGCAAGTTTATACGATTCGCTAAGGCATGGTTTAGAAGGTCAGAAGCACAATCAAATGCAGACTGCTTTCCTGGCGAGCAAAACTTTGAGAAAACTCATTGAGGGAAAGCAGGCCCATTCTCGATCAAAAAATGACGTCTGGCAAAGATTCCGTCAGACTAAAAAACTAAAAGAGGAGAAGCATTATGAAAAGGGTACTCACCGTTTTGTTATTGACGACGATTTCGGTGCTCTGCTTGGTGCCGGGCTCGTCGTTCGCCCAAACGTCATCCGACACTATGTATGTGTCTGCGATGCCGGTGGGAAACATCAACAACGTCATTGCAGGGGATACCACTGCAACAGGAGCCCGGAAGGATCCCAACAGGGTATACGTACTGCAGCAAACCGGAAGTGTGGACACGACGTATTTCTTTACCGCTACGATTAACATGCTCAACAATTTCAACGGTTTAACCCTCACTATAATAGGAAAGAACAATCCTAATACCGGTATGCCTCCGGTGATTGAACCGTGGATGCTAACAGACAACAGTACACCCGCTCCATTTACCGAATGCAGGGCGGGGAACATTAGCGTCGATAATCAATACTTCCTGGGCAAGCGCACCGACGGATTGATAAGCTCGGGAAACAACAGATTCTTTGACGGAACTCCCGTGCACTCGTGGCTCCGAATTAATCACTGCGTGTTCGACGAATTCACCAAGGAATCCGATGCTATAATTAGTTACGGCGGCGACAGCAACAGTTTCTACATTAAGAATACTGAATTCCGAAATTTGCAGGATCGAGCTTTCTGGCAGCCTACGGTAATCTTTGCCGAAGCTGCTGACACACTGGAACTCATCAACAACACTTTCTTCGGCATCGGGATTGGGATATGGGGCAATGATAATCTTGGACATTTCATATTTGAGCACAACACAATGGTGGGATGTGCCTGGTGGCCATTCCGTATATATCAGGTTGACACCGCAGTCATTTCGGACAACATATTCTTTGCCACGTACGCGGGGGGGCTGGATTCCGCTTCCATCAAATACGGCGGGCTGGGGAATGAATCCCCGTCAGTAATATCCCTTGACTCCCTCTTCCAGTTTGCGTTACCGCCGTACAACCTAACTGAGGCGGGCAGGAGCATCGCTGTGGAGAACAACGCATATTTCTGGCCCAGTGGGATTGATTCCACTATTGCAGCAATGAACGACACCGCCAAGAATAAGATTGTTCCACCCACGTGGATGAACGCTCAAACACAAGCGATGTTTGCGAACAAAACAGCTTGGCCGCACTTGACAGAATCAGGTAACGTCAATGTAGATCCGGGTTTTTCGGCCTCCATCATCAATCCCATGGTTTCCAGCCTGGACTCGTTTACCGTGGCACGCTGGAACGGATCTGTTTCCACTTCTCCTCTTTGGAGGCAATTCATAACCAATCCCGCAAACGTGTTCGGGCGGATTTCGAAGAACTGGGCGACGACCCAGGGATATCCGGTTCCGGAGAATTTCGCATATTCAAACGTAACACTGCAGACTGCAGGCTCGGGCAATTACGCTTTGGGTGACCTGAACTGGTACCCGGCTCAGCTCAGGGAATGGGAAGCCGGACAGACTGTGAACGCGGTCAAATCGACAAGGCCACAGATCCCTACGCAATACAGCCTCAGCCAGAACTACCCTAATCCTTTCAACCCGACAACACAGATCGACTATTCAATTCCGCGGAACGGTTTCGTTACATTGAAGGTATACAACGTGCTCGGTCAGGAAGTCGCCACGCTTTTCAGCGGCATCCAGAGGGCGGGAAACCACATCGCTGAGTTCGATGCGAGCAGGCTCGCAAGCGGTGTTTATTTCTACAGCCTGAAGGCCGGTACCTTCACCTCCGTGAAGAAGATGATGTTGCTTAAGTAACAGCAGACATGGAGGCGAGGCAAGCGTGCTTCGCCTCCATAATATCTTGACGGACCTGCGGCAATCTGAGAAAAATGGGATCGGGACTATTTCGGGGCCCCGCAACGCGCGGAGAAACGCCTCCCTGAACAGGTTCCCTCGGCGGCCTGCCCCGATGAAATTGAGGGTACTAAAGGGAAGGAAAGAATGCTCTGGATGTTAGGCACGTCAAAAAGTAGGAGGATACGAAAAGGGAACTATTATACCGCCATGGCCCTCGTCGATAGATTCGTGTATTAAAATGTGACTTGCAACCTTCGACCTTCAATATAGAGATGACAATTTTCGATTCTAAGTACGGCTATTTTTCGGATGATGGTACAGAGTATGTTGTAAAGACCCCTCGTACCCCGCGGCCCTGGGTAAACGTAATCAGCAACGGAGACTACGGTTTGGTCGTTTCCCAAAACGGGAGCGGTTACAGTTGGCGAACGCATGCCGGGCTCAACCGCATCACCAGATGGGAACAGGATCTTATAAAGGACGAATGGGGAAAATACATTTATATAAGAGACAAAAGCAGCCGAAAGATCTGGTCGTCAGGCTGGAAACCGGTATGTTCTGAACCTGAATCCTACAGATGCCGCCACGGTATAGGATATTCGATCATCGAATCGGTGAATGAAAAAATCGAGTCTTCGCTGCTGATGTTTATACCGAACCATGAACCGCTGGAGGTCTGGAAGCTCACCCTGCGTAATCTCGACTCTGTCCCACGCCAACTAGATCTATTCACGTACATGGAATGGGGAATGGGTGCTGCACCCGACTGGCATCGCGAGTTTCATAAATGTTTCGCATCGACCGAGTTCAATCCTGAAATCAATGCGATACTTGCCGAGAAACGTCTTTGGGAAGTTCCTGCAAAGAATGGACACTGGAACACGGACTGGCCTTACGTGGCATTCCATTCAGTGAATATGCCTGTTGCCGGGTTTGAAGCGGACAAGGAAGGGTTCCTGGGTAAGTACGGTGACATCAGGCATCCGGCGGCCGTAGATAATTGCAAGCTTTCCGGTACCTCGGGAAAATGGTCGGATCCGATAGCGTCACTCCAAGTGCAGATTGACCTTGCTCCCGGCGAAGAGAAGACAATATGTTTCACCTTGGGTGCGGCGGCGAAGCGGCCTGAAGCGGAACGACTCGTCCGGGATTATTCGTCGGAAGAGAAGGTCAATAGAGCGTTTTCCGAAATGAAAGAGAAATGGGAGCAGTTGCTTTCCCGTGTGTCCGTTTCAACTCCCGATGAATCGATGAATTTAATGCTGAATACATGGCTGAAGTATCAGACAATCTCGGGAAGGTTATGGGGCCGGACCGCGTATTATCAAACAGGCGGTGCTTTCGGTTTCAGAGACCAACTGCAGGACAGTCAGATTTTTCTTCCGATCAACCCCCGATTGACTCTTGAACAGATATTATTGCATGCCCGTCATCAGTTCAAAGATGGAACGGTTCATCATTGGTGGCACCCGATAACAGAAGTCGGGCTAAAGACGGACATGTCGGATGATCTCCTGTGGCTTCCATATTTGGTAAGCGCTTATATTCAGGAAACCCGCGACTACAAAATTTTGAGAAAGACTGTCCCCTTTTTGGATGACAAGAAGGCGGCTACCATCCAAGAGCACTGCAATCGTGCTGTCGATAAGGTCCTGAAGCGCCGAAGTAAACGCGGCCTGCCGCTGATCGGTGCCGGCGACTGGAACGACGGATTGAGCGCAGTCGGATTGAAATGGAAGGGCGAATCGATCTGGCTCGGACATTTCCTTCATAAGGTGCTTGATGATTATGCTTTAGTTCTGGAGGGTTTCGATAAGAAACGTTCGTCTTCATATAAAAGAGAAGGCGGAAAACTGAAGAATGCGATCAACAAATATGGTTGGGATGGTGAGTGGTTCTGGAGTGCGACCAAGGATTCCGGCAAGAAATTGGGATCGCGGATCAATAAAGAGGGGAGTATTCACCTCAACGCACAGACCTGGTCCGTAATTTCCGGAGTTGCAGATGTGCAGCGAGGAAATCAAGTCATGAAGGCCATGGAAGATCGCCTGGAGAAAAAAGCGGGCCCCCTATTGTTGTTCCCGGCATATAAAACGCCGGACGAAGAGGTCGGCTATTTAACCAGATATTCCCCGGGTATGAGAGAGAACGGCGGGGTTTATACCCACGCTGCCACGTGGGCCATCATTGCGGAAGCGATACTGGGGCGCGGTGAGGATGCGTTCAGAATATTTTCAAAAATAAATCCTATAAATCGAAGTATGAATCCGGATGAGTACGCTGCCGAACCCTACGTTACGCCGGGGAATATTGACGGACCGGAGTCGCCGTCCTACGGGAGGGGAGGCTGGACATGGTACACGGGCAGCGCATCGTGGCTTTTCAAGGCGGGTCTCGAGTACGTACTCGGCGTTCGCGCCGACTTCGACGGGCTTGTAATCGATCCGTGCATACCGGCGGTCTGGAATGGTTTCTCCGTCAAAAGAAGATTTCGTGGAGCGATGTATGAGGTTCAAGTTGTCAATGAGCAACACGTGAATTGTGGAGTGCAAAAGGTGATTATCGACGGGAAGGAGGCTTCAAAGCTGAACCGAAGTGGAAAAGGAGTATTGATCCCGCCGTTCAAAAAGGACACGAAGCATTCGGTCGTTGTTTCCCTCGGGCCGATGATTCGTGAGGAGGGGATGTAGTCTAAATGATCAGATGCAAGTTGGCGATCATCCGAATGATTTTCACGACAGTTGCCGTTTCACTGCTTGCGCTTGAGTCTTGCGCGGCTTCAGTGCCTCAGGCTCCTCAGGGAGTTATTACCGTAGTCGGCGACAGATGTGTGATCCTTCATTGGAATCCGGTCGAGAATCAGAATGTTGCAGGTTACTACGTCTTCAGACGGGCTGACGGTACCGGCGCATTCGTTCAGTTGACCGGCCAGCCGACATGGATGACAGGTTTCGCGGATAAATCGGTGAAGAACGACACGACTTATTCTTACTATGTGAAAGCAGTCAACGGCTCGAACCAGGTCAGCGACTCTTCATCCCACGTCACTGCCGTCCCGCATTCGC
>JBJKPC010000068.1:0-3571 GCA_046706745.1 Candidatus Kryptoniota bacterium | reverse complement strand
GGCCTGCCTGTCTATGCCGGTATCTTCGCGGCTGTTCCCCTGGTCCCTTCCCGTTACGCGACGTCTCGTGAAGTGTGGCTTGCATGCGGCATCATTTCCTCCCTGCTCTATCTCGTAATGAACATTCTTGTTCCTCTGCAGTGGCCGGCTTACAATTGCGCTTCTCAAACTGTCAGCGAGCTTTCTGCTGTGGGGGCCCCGACGAGGCCGATCTGGCTGTGGCTTTGCATACCGTATACTCTGCTCGTTGTCGCTTTTGCCGTGGGTGTCCTGCAGTCGTCAGGAACAAATCATAGACTGCGAAAGGCAGGCAACCTGTTGTTCGCCTATGGTGCACTGGGAGTTCTCTGGCCGTTTGCCCCGATGCATTTGCGTGATGCTCTCGCCGCGGGCGGCGGCACAATCAGCGATACACTTCATATCGCCCTCGGGGCGGTGACAGAGATTATCTATCTCCTGGCGCTTGGGTTCGCTGCGGCAGCGCTTGGCAGAAAGTTCCGCGTGTACTCAATTGTGACCTTCGTGACACTGCTTGTCTTCGGCGTCCTGACGTCTTTGGATGCTCCGGGCATCCCAGCCAATCGGCCCACGCCGTTAATCGGGGTCTGGGAAAGGATCAACATCGGCGTCTTTCTGATTTGGATGATCGTTGTGGCCGTCGTTCTCTTGAGGGGCGGCCGACAGGCAAGCGGCCATAAAACGCTCGTAGTTCCTCAGGATGTCGGGGCCTGAAGCGACGGTGTCTCGTCCGCTTATTTTTCAACCTTCAACTGTCCAGGCTTACTCAGTATTATCTCCGCCGTTCCCTGATACGTCTGGATCTTGCCGGTGATCTCGACGGTCTTTCCCTTGTATTGGTCCACCTTTTTAAAGTTTCCCGCCTCTTTGGCGAAGATCACGCCGGCAAATGTATTGTTGGGATATCTCCCGCCGATGTCGAAGAAGATTGTTCCCCGTCGGGACTGATAGACCTGGTAGATCTTTCCAACGACGGTTGCGTATTGTCCGACGTGCTTCCCGGCCTGAGCGGCGGCGTATTTCTTTTGAGCAAGTGTCATGCTTGCAGTCAGAAGAATGAGAGCGATGGTCAGAAGTGAAGTCTTTCGCATGGTTACTCCCCATTTATGAAATGCCACTATGTCTCCGAATCGTCCCTGCGGCCTCACCCTTCAGGATGAACGTCCGCGCTGGTGAATATCCGTCACAGGGCGTTCGGATGTTATGTTGTCGAATCTTACGGACTTCATGGTCAAAGTGCAACAGAGGGGAAGAATGTGCTTCTAATGCTCTCAGGAATGTACACAGAAGTGTACACACCGAATATCGCTTTTACTTGAGTTGAGCGGTCGGGAAACTTGAATCCGGTATGAGTATGATTTCGTGCGCCGTCCGGGACTCGGAGCCGGAGACGGATGCGAGTATGGCGCAGAACCTTATGTCGTCTTGAAGGCGCCTGCAAGTCCCGGCGCTCTCTCGACTGGGACCGATGAGTGTCTACGTTACACATAGTCCGCCACCGCTCGTCGACTTTCGGGAGCTTGTCCCTGAAAACCTACACGCCCTCTCGTGACTCCGGATAATTGGAACACTATCCGGACTGTGGAATCCCGAAGACCCGGGCTGCTCAACTTCTATTGTATGATTCGGTTTTATTGTTTAGGTTACTGAGGGTCATTGCGGGGAATTAGCTAAAATGCTGAGACATAAACAACTTCATGAAACTTGCAATCTGGTTAAGTTGGACGGCAGAAAAATGACCATCATGAGAAAAACGACAAATGCCTTTACGGCCGCACTTGTGGTATTATTCCTGATTGGTAATGCGGCTCTTGTATACGGACAACAGAAGGATAAGACTGAAATTAATTGTCTCAGTCGGAAGCCTGTGCTTGGTTGGAGCAGCTGGAGTTTTGTCCGAACGCATCCCACGGCGGCGAAGATCGAAAAAGAGGCCCTTGCTCTGAAAAAGAGTGGGCTGGAGGAAATAGGCTACAAATATGTAAACCTTGACGATCATTGGTATGTGCCGAGTAAGCAGGGTCCCAATGTCGGACCATACGGCCGCTGGGTGACTGATTCAACAATATTCCCGGCCCGCGAAGGTATTAATGGCATAGAAGTAGTCGCAGAATACGTCCATAGTCTGGGGCTGAAGTTCGGTATATATGTTACGCCGGGTATTTCCATGCAGGCAGTAAGAGAGAACACACCGATTAAAGGCACGCCCTACACCGCCGACCAAATTGCAGAACCGTCTGTGAGGGAAAACAACTACAACTGCGGGGGCATGGTAGGTATCAACTTCAGTCAACCCGGAGCTCAGGCGTTTATCAACTCATGGGTAGACATGTTCGCGAAATGGGGTGTCGATTTCATTAAGCTTGACGGTATAACAAACAAGAACACCGCCGACATCAAAGCATGGTCGAGAGCGATACGACAGAGCGGGCGGCCGATGATTCTCGATATCACGCAAGGGAGCTACACAAGATCCATTGCTCTTACATTGGTGAAATATGCCAATCAATGGGAATTCGCACCCGATATTGAAGCTTATAGTCTCGAGAAGGACGGTAACAGCTACCCTCTGACCAGCTGGGCCAATGTAAAGAAGCGCTTCGACTATGCGGCCGAATGGCAGCCTTTTGCCGGTCCGACAGGCTACAACGATTACGACGCGATCGAGGTAGGTAATGGCAAAAATGACGGACTTACTCCTGACGAAAGGATGACTCAACTTAGTCTATGGGCAATTGCGTCGTCTCCTCTCATTCTCGGCGTCGATCTCACTCACCTCAACCCGCAGGATCTGCAAGAATATCTCAAAAACACCGCTGTGCTCGCCGTAGACCAGGATGGGATCGCTGCCAAAAGACTTGTCAACACCCGCAGCCGGCAGGTATTTGCCAAGATGGAACCGAACGGAGACGTGATCGCCGGCCTATTCAACATCGGCGCGAAGGCCGAGAAGATTTCCATCCAGGTATCAACTTTAGGTTTGCCCGAAAACAGCAAAGGCTATTCTCTGGACAACCTGTGGACAGGCCGGACGAACAAAACAGACGGTACCACTGTGAGTGCAACCGTGCCACCGCATGGAGTTGTTCTATATCGAGTCCAGGGGCTTCAGTAATAGTCGCCTGCCGCAAGTGTAGCACAAACCGGATAGATATTTTCCGATGGCTAATCAGCCCGCCTCATTGTCACGGTGCCTTTACTGCTAATTATTCAAACGCTTCTCGCATGATAGCCGTGACCAGCTGAAAAAATCGAGTAGTCTTGTATTATCGCTGAGCGATTGTTTTGTGTGCTTTGAGAGGGCAAATCAATTTTACCGAATTTCCTTGCGGGTCCCCGCCACCACTCCCAACTCAGGGCCCGGATTTGACCCAGGTCGAACAAGGAGGTGAAACGGTTGGCAAAAGGTCTGGTGTGTGGGGGTTCGGACTGTACCACCATGAGACCGGGCGGCCTCCAAAAAAGGAACCAAAGAGGACCAAAACGGTGCTGAGCCTACTCAAAACCCGCGGAATTCGTGCGCCGTCCGGGACTCGGACCCGGAACCCTCAGC
>JBJKPC010000067.1:0-4090 GCA_046706745.1 Candidatus Kryptoniota bacterium | reverse complement strand
CAGGGCAGGGAATGCATTACGAAGCAGACACATATTATCACGTGTATAATCGTGGTGCGCATTCCGAGTCAATCTTTCTGGAGCTGGAGAACTATAGATACCTGACATCACTGTTAGAGAAGTATTCGGTTCGGTATCGTACGGTGGTTGCTGCTTACTGTCTTATGCCGAACCACTATCATCTCATACTGAGGCAGGAGGAAGGCGGTTCGACGGGGATGTTTCTAAGGACAGTGTTCAATGCTTACACGCAGGCGATGAACAAGCGCTTCGGGACAAGCGGTACCCTCTTCGAGGCACAGGCAAAAGTCAAACAAATCTTCACTGAAGCGCATTGTTTGAGAGTTATTCCCTACATCCATCTGAATCCGGTGACCGCTGCAGTGGTCGCTTCACCCGGCGAATGGGAGTTCTCGAATTATCTCGAATGGACAGGCCGGCGAAATAGTATTCTGATGGACCGTCAGTTGCGCGACAATTACTTCCCAAGCCCAGAGGCTTACGGACGCTATACGGCGGATTACCAGCTTGAGAAGGAGAGGCAGCAGCTTGGAGAATTCCTGTTCGACTGAGGTAATTGAGGCAACCTTGTCAAGGTTTCAAACCTTGACAAGGTTAAGAACTTGCCGCGACGCTGGGCTGGCACACGCTGGAAGAGGCGTTTGAGAAGGGCGGTCGGGAGGACAAGGACTAGGCTGCAAAGCCGAAGGTCCTGCGAGGCTTTCCTCCGGTCACTGGGTCTTGCCAATGTTCGGACGCTTGAAAGGGCCGCGTTCCGAGTCGTCTATAGTCGGTTTGCAAATTCAGGGGTTCATCCATAATATAAACCCGACAACATTAGGGCATAATGTGTCGGCGTGACATCGTTTTGACAGGGAACACCCGCCTCTTTCCATCTAAGCACCATGCTTAATCGAATCGCTCAGAATCTCCAATAGATAGGATGACGGGGAGATCTCCCATGATGTCGGAATTGGATCTGAGTTGTCTTTATTATCATGAAAGGAATCGAAATTATGGAGGCCGTTGAGAACCGTTCTTTTGTGCAAAGAAACCCGTACGAATCAGCTCTGAATAACTTCGACACCGCCGCCGATCATCTGGAGCTGGATCACGATATCCGCGCGATGATACGCAACCCGGAAAGAGAACTGAGCGTGACTGTCCCGGTGCGAATGGACGACGGGAAGGTTGAAACATTTGTGGGCTACCGTGTGCAGTACTGCACGGCACGCGGTCCGGGAAAGGGAGGAATCCGCTTTCACCCGAACGTGACGCTCGATGAAGTGAAGGCACTCGCGTGCTGGATGACATGGAAATGCGCGGTGGTAAATATACCGTTCGGCGGCGCGAAAGGTGGAGTCACCTGCAACCCGAAGAAGCTATCGATACGCGAGCTGGAACATCTCACCAGGAGGTACACCGTAGGTATACTTCCGCTGATCGGGCCCGACCTGGATATTCCCGCTCCCGATGTCTACACAAATCCCCAGATCATGGCGTGGATGATGGACACTTACGAGATGACAAAGGGTTATTCCGTGCCGGGCGTGGTGACGGGCAAACCGGTGAGCCTGGGCGGGTCGCATGGACGAAACGAAGCGACCGGACGCGGCGTTTTCTATTCCATCCAGAACGCATGCGACTTCCTAAACACTAAGCTTGAAAACGCAACGGTTGTCGTGCAGGGCTTCGGGAATGCCGGCTCGGTAACGGCACATCTTCTCGACAGCGCCGAGAGCAACGTTATCGCCGTCAGTGATTCGAGCGGATGTATCTACAATAAGGACGGCCTGAGCATTCCGAAGCTCATACTTCACAAAGCTCACACCGGGAGCGTTCTCGGTTTCGCCGGGTCGGAAGAGATAAGTGCTGACGACATGTTCTCGCTGCGATGCGACATATTTGTTCCCGCCGCACTGGAAGGTGCAATAACCGCCGAAAATGCGGACAGACTGAATGCGAAGATAATAGCCGAAGCGGCAAACGGACCGATAACACCCGACGGTGATGCGATCCTTTTCGACAAAGGTGTCTTCATCATTCCCGATATTCTTTGCAATGCCGGCGGAGTGACTGTGTCTTATTTCGAATGGGCTCAGGACGAGTCACATGTATTCTGGGACGAAGCAGAAATCTACACACGCCTTGAAAAAATCATGAAGAACAGTTTTATGGACGTATTGAAGATATACCGTGACAGGCATGTGAACACGCGCGTTGCCGCGAACATGCTGGGCATCGCCAGAGTGGCCGAGGCCGCGCGACTCCGCGGTTTGTATCCACAATGAATTGAATCGTTGCCTTTCCTTCCCTGGTAATGATGTCTTGACACAGATACTGCCTCAATTTGAGCCGACGCTTCACATTGGTTAAATTATTTCATGATTCACTGGAACGATACGCACGATGAATTATGATGGCACGAAGGGAGGGAACGATGGCTAAGACGATTTTCTGGGATGTGGATACACAATACGATTTCATGATGCCGGACGGGAAGCTGTATGTGCCGGCGGCGGAAACGATAGCCGGCAATCTGAGAAGATTGACGGTTTACGCGCGGGAAAACGGGATTCAAATCTGCGGCTCGGTCGACTATCATTTGATGACCGACGCGGAAATCTCGGATAAGCCCGACTTCCACGAGACGTTTCCGCCGCACTGCCTGCAGGGAACGCCCGGGCAGCAAAAGATCGACGCGACGAAGCCCCTTAATCCTCTCTGGATCGATAATGTGAAATATGACACGGCGCGCCTGAAGGAAATGGTCGCAGTGCGTCGCGGAGAAATTATTTTCAGGAAACAGAAATTCGATGTCTTCTCGAATCCGAATGTGCCGTCGGTCCTCGATATCCTTCAGCCGACAGACATCGTGGTTTACGGCGTCGCTCTCGACGTGTGCGATGCGCATGCGATTGAAGGCTTCCTGCTTCTGGGCAAGTACAATATCTATCTCGTGCAGGACGCGGTGAAACCCATTTACGAAGACAAAGGTCGTCAGCTCATCGAAAATTGGTCGAAGAGGGGCGTTACAATGATTGACACCGCCGATGTGCGAGCCGGCGCTCTACTTAAGAAGATGGGAACAGCGGTTTAAAACGGCAAGAGTCGAGGTGCTCGGCGGGTTTTTGTTTCACGCTAAGGACGCAAAGTAATCGCAAAGATCGGAAAGTAAATTCACAACTGCCTTTGCGCTCTCCGGGCGAAACGACCAGGGTTTAAAGATTTTATCCTAATCGAAAGGGAACTGTAATGGAATACCGAACTGAAAAAGACTCACTTGGGGAACTGAAAGTCCCTGTCGATGCCTATTACGGCGTCCAGGTTCAAAGGGCTGTCGAAAACTTTCCGATCAGCGGACTGAAACCTCACCCTGACTGGGTGAAGGCTACCGTCCTCGTCAAGAAGGCGGCCGCCATAGTCAACAACAAGCTGAATCTCCTCGACAAGAAGAAAGCCGACGCCATCATCCAGGCATGCGACGAAGTACTCGGCGGCAAATTTCAGGACCAGTTCGTCGTCGACGTCTACCAGGCAGGTGCTGGTACCTCGCATAACATGAACGCAAACGAGGTCCTCGCAAACCGTGCAATCGAAATACTCGGCGGCAAGCGCGGCGATTACAAGGTCGTAAGCCCCAATGACGATGTCAACATGGCGCAGTCCACGAACGACCTGATACCGACGGTTATACGGGTTTCGTCGATTATCCTCATCGACAAGTTCCTTCCCGTGCTTGAAGACCTCCGGAAATCCTTCGACAAGAAGGCTAAGGAATTCGATCACGTAATCAAATCGGGACGAACACATCTCCAGGATGCAACGCCGATTCGTCTGGGACAGGAATTTTCAGGATACGCGTCCTGCCTCGAGCTGCACATCAACCGCATAAAGCAGGTCCGCGAGGATCTGACATATCTTGGGATCGGCGGGACGGCAGTCGGCACCGGGGTCAATGCGGATCCGAAATATCGTGAGATGATGCCGAAGCAGCTCCAGGAACTGACAGGCATAGCGTTCAAGCAGGCAAAAAACTATTTCGAGGCGATGCAGAGCATGGCAGGTGCAGCTGCTTTGAGCGGAGCCG
>JBJKPC010000066.1:0-22332 GCA_046706745.1 Candidatus Kryptoniota bacterium | reverse complement strand
GTGTTGTCTCCGGATCCCGCGCCGATTCACTGGCTCTTCAGCACGACGAGCAGGAATTCCGTCATTCATTACTCGGAAGGAATTCACCCCCCGGACTTGGCCGACAGCGCGCTTGCCGTCGAGGGATTTCACCATTACAACGAGATGTGCGTAACGTGTCACGGCGCTCCCGGCATTGAGCGCTCCGAGGCAGGAGAGGGGCTTTACCCGCATCCGCCGAATCTTGTCCATTCCGCCGAGCATATGCCGCCTCGCCGGTTGTTCTGGATAGTCAAGAACGGCATCAAAAGCACCGGCATGCCGTCTTTCGGGAAAACACATTCTGATCAGAAGATCTGGGCAATTGTTGCTTTCCTCGAGAAGATGAAAAGTATGACGCCTGCCGAATATGCCGCGATGCAGAAATCTGCCGAAGCTATTGAAGGGTTTCGGCAGATGAAAAGCCATGCACACGAGCACTAACCGAATGGAAAACTAGCATGCCTCGAAAACATCTGTGGATCAGCAGCACCATCCCTTTATTTTTTGCTGCTGTCAATTCGTACGCGCAGAAGGTCGTCCGATACGACTTGTACGTCAGCGACACCACCGTCAATTACACCGGCAAAAGTGTAAAGGCTATAGCCGTCAACGGACAAATACCGGGCCCGCCACTCAATTTCACGGAAGGCGATACGGCAGAATTCTATGTCCATAATCTGATGAATGTCCCGACTTCGATACACTGGCACGGACTTATCCTACCCAATACCCAGGACGGCGTCCCCTAGCAGTTCCTTCAAGCATACGTCGGCGTGGATGCAAGAAGGCTCAACCGACTCCGCGGCATGGTCCCCGGGTCTCAAGACTATCGCATCAACAACCGGACTGTCGGAGTCGCGGGACTGCGATATCTTCTGCCGCTCTTCATTCAAGCGGAGTTGCGAATCGACTACACGGGTCATTTGAGATTCCAGTTGAGCAGGAACGATTTCGCACTCACTTCGCGACTGAGACTGAGCGGCATGTGGAATACCGACAATACATATGACCTAGGGATGAGTTACATCTTAATCAAGTATTTCTCGCTCTCGGCCGACTACGATTCGGATTTCGGAATCGGTGGAGGAATAACTTACACATACTAGGAGAACCCTATTCGAATGTTTCAATGCGGCGATGAGATGGATCAGACAATTGAATTCGTGTCGCAACTTCTGAAGAGGGGATAGGTATCTTGGCTACGTCAGGAGGAGAATCTCGGATCTCAAACTTTCAGAGGATATCCTTCAGGACTGTCTCCTAAAGGCCGTCCGGAGTGCATCATCAATCTACGAAGACGACAATCTAATCCGATGGTTTTATGAGTTATTTCGGAATTCATCCGTAGAGGTGTACAGGAGGAACGCTGCGGAGACGAACAGGAAGGCACACTACGCTGCGGAAGTTGAATGGGCTGTTGAGAATGAAGAGGGGCGAAGTATCTGTGAGTGCGTGAACGAACTCATCCCGTCCCTCAAGACTGAATATGCAGAATTCACCAAGACCTTTGACATTGATGGAGAAAATCCCGGTGTGGTTGCCAGGCGACTCGGGATTGCGACACAATTTGAAAGTGCGGAGCCACCGCGCAAGACAGGCTCTCCGCAAGTGTCTCGAGGAAACTTGCAGAGTCTGCGCGCAGCACCGTTGCCTGGAATGTTCATGCAACAAATGACACAAAGATAAAAGGTATTGAGGCTCAAAGTCAGGAGATTGCGGCCCGGGTTTTATATGCGACTCGGAATGCTCGACCTGGATTAAGTGGAGGCCGGCTTAAGCTATTACGTTAGCATGTAACAACCCGCGGTTATTGCTGTTGTCCCAGTTTTGCATTATGCTCCCATTTCTCTTTGTCTGTGTGAGCTTCTGCACCTGTATACCTTCTAGCTTCACTGCAACTGAAGTAGACCTGCGGCGTCATCGGATGCGAGACTGAAAGGAAGGCTGGATTTACAACATAAGCACTTTGTGGAGGCGATGTAGATGATGCAGGATGAGTCGATGAGCGTGCATTTACAGGATCGCGACAGGGGCGGATGTTGCTGAAATATGGCTGGCGGCCGGAACGATCAGCTATCTCTCGTCGTCGGTCTGCCTCATGGAAGCAAACACCACACGGAGAATCACACACTTCATCTAGTCCCGTGTTATCGCGCACTGAATTCTGAATCGTCATGCTCCATGGGACTCTCTTTCCCCATCTGATCATGAATCGGGAGGCGCGGGCAGGCATCTGATATTTAGATGGAATGAGGCCAACAAGAAGTTCAAGGACCCCGTCGAACGCCATGCATCGTGGACAATATCTGTGGTTTGTTCGCCGTGGAGACATGTGCCATATTTAAAAACGGAGCGCAAGGTTCCCGCCTCGCGCTCGAAATGAAAGGAGTAGACTATGAGTTACTACTTTAACAAAACAGTAACGCTCCCCTTCGATTCAGCAATCACCAAGGTAACCGAAGAACTTAAGAAAGAGGGTTTCGGCGTACTCACCGAGATCGACGTCAAGGCCACGATAAAGAAGAAACTGAACGAAGATTTCAGAAACTATCGAATCCTGGGAGCCTGCAACCCGCCTTTCGCTCACAAGGCTCTTTTGGCAGAAGACAAGATCGGCACGATGCTGCCATGCAACGTCATTGTCCAGGAGCGCGGGGAAGGAAAGGTCGAAATAGCGGCGGTAGATCCGGTGGCGTCAATGCAGGCAATTAGCAATCGAGAGCTCGCTGAGATCGCCGAAATTATGCGGACGAAGCTCAAGAACGTCATTGAACGATGTTGAGAAGGGAGTCCTGAGATGCACTGGATGTATCCATACGGGGGTGGTTGGTACATGATGGCGATCTGGTGGTTGCTAATGCTTGTAATCATCGCGCTTGCCGTCGGCTGGTTTTCACGTCAAAGGCGCAGCGCTGGCATTAACGGCACGAACGACTCTGCTCTGGAGATTCTGAAAAGGCGTTATGCACGCGGCGAGATTTCTAAAGAGGAGTTCGAAGAGAAGAAGAAGGACCTGGCCTGATTCCAGGTCCGGACACGTCTTTCTGGCCGCGGAAAGGGCCATCATCTCTCTCCCAGTCAAACTCGCCACACTGACAAACGAA
Organism: Candidatus Kryptoniota bacterium; assembly: GCA_046706745.1. Classification (GTDB taxonomy): domain Bacteria; phylum Bacteroidota; class Ignavibacteria; order Kryptoniales; family JAKASW01; genus JAKASW01. The sequence continues at coordinate 19,207 of JBJKPC010000066.1, read as the reverse complement.
TCCGCCTGCGCCTTCATAAATCGATTACTGAGAAGGAAAAGTACCTTGTGTGGTTTTATTATCCTCCTGCCCGTCTTTGGGCTCGTCGTATTCTGGCTGTTGCCACTTCCCGCTGCCATCGCGGTCTACGCAATAATTCTTGCGATAGCCGTCTATGTTTTCATTTCCGTGAGACGGGCAGTTGGGAATCTCTGGGACCGGAAAGGTAAGGTGTAAAAGTCTTGTATATGCTGCGTCATTGAGGAGTTATTGAGACGATGTGTCATTTGGTATTGCTGCTGCCTGTTTTCGGATTAGCACTCTTCTGGATCCCTCCATTTCCAATTGCCGCAACTTTGTATGCATTCATTCTCATAATCTCGATATGGATGTACCGGCTCGTCATTGACGCAATGGCCAGGCCGGTTGTCGCTGGTGTTGAAGGATTAATTGGAGAAATTGGAGAGGTGTTGAGCACGTCAGGGGGTATTATGCAGTTGATGGTTCACGGCGAGGTGTGGCAGGCAACATCGCGTCTTCAATTCAGAAAAGGGCAAGCGGTCAGCGTAACCGGTGTTGAAAACATGGCTCTGCAAGTGGAAGATGCATCGGTACCTGATGATTGTCATGATTTCGCTTGTCATCAGAAGAGCCTGCTAAGCCTGTTTGGGAAAAGGACATCTCCCTGAATGAGGCGTCTTGAAACGTAATGGTTTGCGGGTCACTGCGTCTTTGATATATGAAAGCTAATGAGTAAAGATATCTGCGTTTTGGATTTAGAAATCGGATTACCTCACAAGAATGATCGGAGGAGGTCGAAATGTTACTAAAGGACCCCGTGTGCGGAATGGATGTCGACACCTCGTCGGAATTTCATTCTACTCGCGATGGAAAAGAGATCTATTTTTGTTCTTCTTCATGCAAATCGAAATTTGATGAATCACCTGCCAGTTTCACCGCTTCGGCGGCGGGAAACAAGGCATCCAACAATTCTCACAACGACGGCACTCAGCAAATGAAGTTGTCGATTGTCGGAATGGATTGTGCCACCTGTGCCGTGAGCATCGAGAAATCTGTCCGTCTGATGGAAGGCGTGAAGAAGATCAATGTAAACCTGACGACCGAGAATGCCTTTGTCGAATATGACCCGGCGAAGGTCAACGCGAAGCAAATCGCCGACACCATCGGATCTGCCGGATATCGCGTCGGAAAGGCCACACTCAACCTGGGCATCGGCGGAATGTACTGCGGGTCTTGCGTCACGAAAATCGAGGAAGGGCTGGCGAAAACGCCGGGCGTTCTTTCTGCGAGTGTCGACCTGGCTTCCGAATCCGCTGTCATTGAATACGTCCCGGCAACCGTATCTATGAAAGGCATCAAGGATGTCATTGAAAAGCTCGGCTACAAAGCTTTTGACTCAGCTCCGCCCCGCGACGGCGTCGACAAGTCCGACGAGATGGACGAAGCTCAGAAGGCAAGGCTCGAAGAGTACCGGACGTTGATGCGGAAGTTCATCTTCGCCGCAATAATCGGCGTTCCCATAATTATCTTTTCATACGCGAAGCTTTTCGGATTGCCGGAGGAATTCTATAGAGGAACCGAAACAGCCCGCTACATCGGGATGGCGATGGGGCTCCTCACACTTCCTGTCATGTTTTGGTCCGGCTCGCAGTTTTTCACCGGCGCATGGGCGGCTCTCAAAAGCCGATCCGCAAACATGCACACGCTGATCACAACCGGCATATCTGCCGCGTGGATCTACTCCACCGTCGCGGTCCTCTTTCCGCAGATTTTCCCGAAACAGGCACTTGCAGGGCAATTCTACGACACGGTTACCGTCGTAGTAGCTCTCGTGGTTCTCGGAATGGCTCTTGAGATCCGCGCAAAAGGGAAGAGCTCCGAGGCCATCAAGAAACTCATCGGACTCCAGGCGAAGACGGCGCGTGTGGTGAGGGACGGGAAAGAGGTCGATATCCCCGTCGAGGAAGTAGTCCTTGACGATGTCATAGTGGTACGGCCCGGCGAGAAAGTCCCGGTTGATGGAGTTGTGGTGGACGGTTCCTCTACGCTTGATGAATCGATGATAACCGGTGAACCGATCCCCGTCGAGAAGACGAAAGGAAACGAAGTCATCGGCGGGACGATCAACAAGACCGGCTCGTTCAAGTTCAAGGCGACGAAAGTAGGAAAGGACACTGCACTCGCGCAAATCATCGAGATGGTTCAGCAGGCGCAGAGCTCGAAAGCTCCCATACAGAGAATAGTGGACAAGGTTGCGGGCATTTTTTCGCCCACGGTGATGATCCTCGGCATACTCGCATTCATTATATGGTTCGATTTCGGACCTCAGCCGGCGCTAATCTACGCGTTGGTAGTGTTTGTATCTACGCTCGTCATCGCCTGTCCTTGCGCGCTCGGCATAGCGACGCCGATTTCGCTGATGGTTGGAGTCGGAAAGGGAGCTGAGAACGGAATACTTATCAAGAGCGGCCAGGCGCTCGAGACTGCACAGAAACTCAACTCCATCGTCCTCGACAAGACGGGGACGATAACCATCGGCAAGCCCTCGTTGACCGACGTCGTGCTGGCTGACGGATTTAAGGAGAATGATATCCTCGCCTATGCCGCATCGGTCGAGAAAGGCTCGGAGCATCCGCTGGGTGAGGCGATAATAAAGGGTGCGACAGACCGCAGTGTTCAAATAGCTGATTCCAAAGAGTTCAACGCTATTCCCGGCCACGGTGTGGAGGCTAAGGTTGACGGTAGGCTGGTCCTTCTCGGAAATGCCAAATTAATGAGAGACCGTGACATCGACCTGGGAGATTTGGAAAAGAAGAGCAGCGAGCTTGCGGAAGGAGGAAAGACGCCGATGTTCGTGTCCGTGGACGGCAAGATAGCAGGTATCGTTGCCGTTGCCGATACGGTAAAAGAAGATTCCAGAGAATCGATCGCCAGACTCAAGTCGCTCGGGCTCGAGGTTGTCATGCTCACCGGCGACAACAAGCGCACGGCGGAAGCAATTGCCAAGGAGGTCGGAATAGATCGAGTGTTTGCCGAAGTCCTTCCGGAAGAGAAAGCATTCAACGTTCAGAAGCTCCAACAGGAGGGGAAGAAAGTTGCCATGGTCGGCGACGGCATAAACGACGCACCGGCGCTTGCGCAGGCGGACATCGGTCTTGCAATCGGAACGGGTACAGATGTAGCTATTGAGGCGTCAGATATTACCCTGATCAACGGTTCGTTGAAGGGCGTCGTCTCGGCAATAGAACTCTCCCGCGCGACGATGAAGAACATTCGCCAGAACCTGTTCGGTGCGTTCTTCTATAATACCCTGGGCATACCGCTGGCCGCCGGACTCCTCTATCCGTTCTTCGGAGTGCTGCTTTCTCCGATGATAGCCGGAGCGGCAATGGCGTTCAGTTCCGTGACTGTTGTAACTAACGCTAACAGGCTTCGCCGATTTGTCCCAAAGTTGGCACACGAATGAAACGGATCGGTGAGAATATGATTTGGATCCATGGATCTCAACGGATTGTGGCGGTAAATCAGCAGGTATATCCGTGTAGTCTGTGTCCTGTTATCCTTTTTAAGATGGAGATAAGAAAATGTTGGCAGCACATATAATAGTAACGATAGCTGGCCTCGGCTTGATAGCCTTTATAGCATGGTTCTTCTGGTTCTCCGAACACAAAGAGACCGTGGCAGGAACTTCATCCTCCGGAGTCCAGGAGGCTTTCATCAAAGTGAAGGGAGGATACTCTCCCGATGTCATCGTCGTCGAAGCGGGAAAGCCGGTGAGGCTCAATTTCAACCGCGAAGAGACTGCGGTGTGCTCGGAGCAGGTACTTTTCCCGGATTTCGAGAAACAGGCGACGCTGACACCATTCAAGACCGTGAGCCTCGAACTGACTCCTGACAAGCCCGGCGAGTACGGATTCCAGTGTGGGATGGGGATGCTACACGGAAAACTGATTGTCAGGTAGAACAAGCGTCCGTGCGCGGAGCGAGGTGCGTATGTGTGAGAGCTCGATCCTTGTGAAGAACTCTTGGGCGGGGAGCACGTACGAAAGAGATTGACGGCTGTGGAGGAGTTCATGACGAAGGGTTTCCTCATCGGTGATATTCTCCGTGCGTAACATCGGAATGTAGGCCCGGAGAAAAGAGGGTGAGTTTACAGAGCGATTTGGCGAGAACAGGGGACCGCCTCGATCGACGGTCCCTCGTTTATTTCTCTGTGCTTTACAAGCAGGTCGTGCGCGGATTAATCCTCAACTTCCGCAGGTGCGCGATATACATTGAAGCTCACGCCGATGAGCCACGCCCCGCCCGCGAATGTCGCGGTACCTATTGCCATCATTGCTATGAGGGAAAGGGACAGGGGACTTACGCCGCTCAATGCGAGTATACCCAACGCTGTCGCGCCCAGACCGGCTATTATTTTCGTTGCGCTCGCGATGAACATAGCACTGTGCGACACGCTCTCTCCCGATTCCATCTCATTCCTGATAAGGAGTGAATCCAGGCGTGTAATTGCTCTGCTCGCCACCATCAGACCGGCCCCGAGCGCTAACACGGACACCGCCACGAGCGTCATGGGTGCAATTCCGACGAGCGAGAGTATGCCGAGTGCTATGGCACCTAAGCCGGCGATCGTCTGTACGGTCAGCCCGCGAAGCATCGATCTCTTTGTTCGCGGAGATTTGGTGTCGGGAAACAACCGGGAGTATCGGGCGGTGAGCGCTGTGCCTCCGATAAGAAGCGCTCCTCCGGCAGCTATCGCCGCTATCGAGCCGAAAATGCCCGCGGCAATTCCAATGACTCCCAGAATTCCTAGTACGAGTGCTCCGATCCCGCCGATTGTCTGGAAGACTGAGCCGGCTTCAAGCTGACGCACGAGACCGTTCGAGTGTTCCCGTGCCGTTTCAGATTGCCATTGTTCCCTCGCTTCATTTCGTGCGCCCCGTGAATATTGTTTTGTAGCCACATGTGTGTCGTTTGTGCGTTCCATGATATAACCCTCCATATCTTCATTGTGTCATTCACATGGTCATTGCCGGGCAGATTCAATAGAGAACCTTGCCCCACTATCATTCACCTTCAATCAACCGGCAGCGTGATTGTATCTGTGACTCCGAGTCTCGATACAGTCGACATGATCGTTCACGCCTTCGGTTTTACATTGAGGTGGGACATGCACGGGATCAGCGGTTATGAAGAACATCCGTCAGTGTTCAGCGCCTGTCCCGGCCTCTGCTATCCTTAACGCAATTGGATGAGAATCGTTCCGATAGTTCGGAATCTGTCAAGAACCGATGCGTGGGGGCGCGCCGCGATGTGAGAAGACACTGCATTTAAGGAACATTATGGCGCAAAAAATGTTATTCTTGATAGTGTGTCAAATAATCCCTAGAAGAAGGAGGTAAAGATCGACATGAGATTGAATCGTTCCTATCTGGCCGCAGGCGCCGGACTAGCCGTCGCGGCTGTTTCGTTCCTTTTCATGGGCTCAGCCATCCAAGCCGGATCGGGGAAAATGAGTGCGAACCAGGATGGGACCCAATCGAGTTACGCTCTTGGAAAGAAAGTTTACATTAAGTATTGTGCCAATTGTCATGGTGAGAACGGCGACGGCAACGGGCCGGATGCTCATCTGATGAAGATCAAACCCGCGGACTTCAGGTCAGGCGTATATGAGTTCAAGTCTACTCCCGGGACGTCGCTCCCGACTAAGGGTGACATTGTGCGAACGTTGGAATTGGGCGTCAGAACAACGGCAATGCTTCCGCAGCTTCAGCTTAATCATCAGGAGATGGAAGCGGTTGCCGGGTATATCATGGACTTCAGCAGCAAATTCAAGAAGGGAAAGCCCGGTACCCCCATAACTATACCGCCGGCTCCGAAGAAAACGGCTGCAATGGTGGCGGCCGGTAAAAAGATCTTCGACGTGACCTGCGCGGTTTGTCACGGTAAGAATGCTGAAGGCGACGGACCGATCGCGGCGACGCTGAAGAATTATCGGGGGATGCCGATCCGGCCGGCGAACCTAACGGAGCGGCCGTTGATGAGGGCCAATACCCCGAAAGGGCTTTACCGCACTATTGCAACAGGTCTCAACGGGACGCCGATGGCATCCTTCAACGGCGCTTACAAGCCCAAGCAGATCTGGTCGATCGTTTATTATCTGGAAACTGTGGTGAAAGTTAACCGTGCCGAAAGCGCGAGTAAAGGAAATGGCATGATGGGCGGCCGAGGCATGATGGGTGGCCGCAGTATGAAGGGAAAGAACGGCATGATGGGACCCCAACTTGTCGGGGAAGAAAAAATCGGTGCAAGGATCGATATGGCTGCCTATCACGCATGGATGATGAGCCTAAGGCGGCACTGACACGCATGCGAACTCGGCCTTTTTGAGATTCACGGTGCCGTCTTTCATCTCGGAAAACCGGCAAGCTCGCTGGCCGCGACGTGTTGAGGTTGTCGGGTGTGGCTTCCGCTGACTAAGCGTCGATGTTCGTATCAGCTGATCGTTAACAGATCGTTCACGGGAGTGAAACTTAACACAAGGAGCTATTGAGAACTATGAGGTCCAAACGTACCCATCTAGCATCCATCATGATCATCGCCGCCGCCGCGGTTTCTTTTGTTTCGGCGGGGGCTTTCATGCGCGCAACGGGCAAATCATCCGACTATGAACTGGGGAAAAAAGTCTATGACACGTACTGCGCTTCTTGCCACGGGATGAACGGTGACGGAAATGGCCCGGATGCCAATCTTTTGAGCGTAAAGCCGTGTGATTTCAGAGACGGTATCTACCAGTTCAGATCCACTCCTCGCGGAGAACTCCCCACCAAGGCCGATATAGTCTACACCATCGAGCACGGGGTGAGGACAACCGCGATGCTTCCGCAACTTCAGCTGACCCACCAGCAGATGGAAGCTGTAGCGGGTTACGTAATGCACTTCTCCGACAAATTTTCGATGGAAAAGAAACCGGAAGTGATACCGATTCCGCCTGCACCTGCAAAGACGTCGGAACTGATCGCTGAGGGGAAACATTTGTTTGAAAACGCATGCGCGGTTTGTCATGGCCGAAACGGAGAAGGAGACGGACCTGTTGCGGGGTACCTTAAAGATTACAAAGGCAGACCGATTATGCCCGCTAACCTCACTGTGAGACCGCTCAGAGAAGCGAATACTACCGACGAACTTTACAAAAGAATTGCCACGGGGTTGAACGGCACTCCCATGGCAGGTTTCAATACTGCTTTCACCCATAAGCAGATCTGGTCTCTCGTTTACTACCTTCAGACCATTGTCACAGTCCACGAGGGGTGGGGAAAACATGGCCCTGAGCTGGTCGGAGAAGAAGTGATAGGCAAGGATGTCGATCCTGACGCATACAATGCCTGGATAAGTAGTGCGAGGAAGTAATCGCTGGGTATCAAGGCAGCGATTAGAGGAAAGAGTATTTTGTGAGGAAGCGCGAGTCGCCTCGCGCTTTCGCGCTTAATAGGTAAAAGCAAGAAAGGAGAAATGAAAGATGGCAAAAGACGCAGTATGCGGAATGGACGTCGAAGAGGAAAAGGCCGCCGCTAAAAGCGAGTACAAAGGTCGGACTTATTACTTCTGCTCTAACGGCTGCAAAACTTCATTCGACAAGGAACCGGAGAAATATGCTGGCAAAGAGCACTCCCATAAAGAGGGCGCGCACTAGACGTTGAGATCAAAGGTCCGGTGTCGCGGCGGTAAGAAAAGCTACTCCGGCGCCGGGCTCAATTGCTGAGTGGAAAGCTCGTCACAACGACTATATAAATGGAACATTTCGAAGATTGGTCGTTGGTTATGGAGTGGTCCAAAGATAGGATGGCGGTCGATATCGGAAGGGTAACGGGGGCCCGTGAAGGGGAAGAAGGAGTCAGGAAAGTCGCGCAGAGGTGTGAATCATGCGAAGGGTTGGCATCCTGCCGGGAATTACCGGCGCCGACACCTCCATCGTCTGACTCAATAATCTGACGTTGCAGTAAACGGGATTCCTCCAAATGTGATCCGACGCGTGGAATTTCTCGGTTCTGAACCAAGTCGTCCACCTCTGCTGCGAATCCATATACAGTCGGGGCTTGGTTTTGAGAGGGTAGTTCATTCCCTCGCAAGTAATTGTGGGGTCATTTCACAAAAGCTCTTTCCACTTTGTTCCGTTCTGATTGGTCAATCCCCGGAATGGAACATAATGATTGGGACAAAACCCTCTTCGAGTCTACTGTCCGATTTCGGACGCCCTTGTACTAAAACGGACAGTGAAGCATCTTGAGAAACATGAAAACAGTTGTTTTCGTAGCTTCTTGCCGGCACAATCGTTGTTGTCAAGATAGTGGATGTTAAGTGCTTCGGTGGTGACAGATTACAGCCCAAATTGGAGGGTCACACGGTATGCAAAAGGACTACTCTGAATACGTGTTTGTACCATTTTTCTGGCCATGCTTTGGTCTCCGTCACGTTGCACGGCTTGCTGGCGGCGGGATGACCTTGGCAAGGGCGAACCTCTCCTTCAAAATCCTCCTTTGACTCGATATAGCCGGGCTGGCCGCCCGATGTTGCGCGGGTGACGGCGTACCGCTGCAGGATAATGCAACGAAAAGAAATCTGCGCCCCCCGCCTGTGCTGAGTCGAACCATTGAGATGTGAATGACGAAAGGAGAAAGCAGGCCTCATTGAAAGAGCTCAGTATTCCGCTCCCGGATTTTGTGGACAGGCAAATCGCTGAGATTGAGGTGAAGATTAACGGCAGAAAGAGGCAATACAATTTTCGTGTGGAGTCGTTTCGTTGGGAGCCGGACAATGAGCTGTGGGAAGTCGAGAGGAAGATAAATATGCTTCAGAACGCCCTAAAAGAATATGACAAGACCTGGGAATTGATTCAAATTTTCAGGCCGAAGGAAGACTCGAAATTCATACAGGCGCTGTACAGGCAGAGGCAACCTGTGCCTTCCGCCAGTTAGCGTTCTTGAACCGCCGGCGGCTGATAACAGGAGTAAAGGTATGCTGAAGAATTATCTAAAGACCGCTTTCAGAAACATTTTTCGATTCAAGACCTACTCGGCCATAAATCTGGTCGGCCTGGCCGTCGGGATGGCTGCCTGCATCCTGATTTATCTGTACGTAGCGAACGATATGAGCTTCGACAAGTTCAACAAAAACTATAAGCGGATATACAGGGTTGCGGAAGAGATCACCAGGAACGGCAAGAGTGAAATATGGTCTCTCACGCCGACCGGGTTTGCCAATGCTTTCCCCGTTGACTTCCCCGGAGTAAAGGCAGTTCGGACCAAATGGGCCCTGGGTGGCGATGTAGTCATAAAAAGCGGGAACAAGTTGTTCACGGTAAACAGCTTTGCGTTCGCAGATGCGGATTTCTTCAATGTCTTCACGTTTCCACTGGTGGAAGGGGATCCACGGACTGCACTCTCAGAACCGTTCTCTGTCGTGGTCTCGCAAAGCGAAGCTCAGAAAGTCTTCGGCAGCGCCGACCCGATGGGAAAGATAATCAGGGTGCAGAACCTTTTTGATTTCAAAATTACCGGCGTGGCGAAGGATCCGCCTGGCAATTCGTCGATCCAGTTCGGTTATCTCGGATCGTTTATCAGCCTGAAGCATGTTTTCGGACCGGGGTTTTCGCTGAACAATTTTGAAGCGATGGATTACTACACTTTCCTGTTGCTGCCGGAAGGGATGCAGGTGGGCGCGGTACGGCAGGGTCTGCGTTCATTTCTGACGAAGTATTGCGGACCAGAAGTCAGCAAGACAGAGAGGTTGCTGCTGCAGCCGTTGAGCGATATTCATTTCAATAAGGACTTCCTCTTCGATTTTCAGAATAAACGGGATATCCGATATGATTACATACTCTCGGGAATCGCTCTCTTCATACTACTCATCGCGTGCGTGAACTTTATAAATCTTTCGACTGCCCGCTCCGCAACGCGCGCAAAAGAAATCGGGATGAGGAAAGTTCTCGGTTCTCGGCGTCCTGCCCTTATCCGGCAGTTCATCCTGGAGTTCTCGGCGTTGACACTTGGCTCTCTGGCTCTCGCGCTTGTCATAGTTGAATTGTCCTTGCCTGCGTTCAATACGGCAGCCGACGTGAATTTGTCTGCCGGACTTCTCGGTCAACCTCTGACGCTCCTTTCCATCTTTGCGATTTGGGTTCTGGTAGTCATGCTCGCTTGTGCGTATCCCTCGTTTTACATGTCATCATTCCAGCCTATTTCGATCATGAAGGCTGGACTTAAACATGGAGTCAAAGGCGGCGTAACCCGGAAAACTCTGATCGTTTTTCAGTTTGCTATCTCAGTCTTCCTGATAGCAGTAACGGCAGTCATGTGGTCACAATACAACTTTCTTAGATCGCATAAACTTGGGTTCGATGCGCAACAGGTCGTGGTCATGCCCTCGAACAGGGAGCTGGAAGGAACCTTCGACGCCTTCAAATCGCAGCTTTTGCAGCACCCGGCAATACTCTCCGTGGCAAAGGCAAATTGGGCTCCGGGACATCCATACAATATCGAGGGTTATTCCTGGATGGGGCCGACCGGGCAACGCAAAGGCAGTTTCTATACGTCGATAGTCGATCCGGATTATGCTGGGGTTATCGGACTCAAATTTGCGGCGGGGAGAAATTTCTCATGGGATATGCCGTCGGATTGGCGCGAGAGTTTTGTCCTCAATGAGACAGCTGCACGGATGATGGGCTGGACAGCGGAGAATGCCATAGGCCAGCGTGTAGCTTGCGGCCTTCATCCCGACGGCCGCGTTATTGGAGTCGTCAAGGATTTCAATTTCCAATCTCTGCAGCGCGGCATAGAGCCGGTCGTAATGCTGATGGATTCTTCGCAGCCCTACATGAATGTCATCGCCATGAAAATTTCATCGAAGAACATTCCAGCTACGATCGGATATCTGGGTTCACTATGGAAACAATTGTCTCCCGATCTTCCTTTCGAATATCACTTTCTAGATCAGAGCTTTGAACAGCTGTATAAGTCGGAACAAAGGCTGGGTCAGATATTCAGTGCATTTTCCTTATTGTCGATCGTGATCGCGTGCCTCGGCCTTTTCGGACTTGCCTCTTATGCGGTCCAGGAAAGGACGAAGGAGATGGGCATCCGAAAAGTCGTCGGTGCTACTTCCGTGCAGATCGTCGGGCTCGTTGTGGGTGACTTTCTGAAGTTCGTGCTGATCGCGAACGTCATCGCCTGGCCGTTGGCTTACTATGCCATGCAGAAGTGGCTTCAGGGTTTCGCGTACAGGGTCGACGTAGGTCTATGGACTTTCATCTTTTCTGGTGGAGTGGCGCTGATGATCGCATTGGCGACAGTGAGCATGCAAGCGGTGAAAGCAGCCACGGCAAATCCAATCGAGAGTTTGCGCTATGAGTAAACTCGAAATCCGCCTCCGGAAAATTGAATCCCTGGGGCACAAATGAGAAGTGAAGTCATTACGTTATGTACGAACATAGTAACTTGCCGCATCCCTTCACCCTGGCCTCGGGAAAGGGATATGCGATATCGGAAAAACTAGGCATGATTGGAATCTGAAATAAAGTAGCTCGTGGAATCCGGCGTGCGGCGTCGTGCGCTTTGCGCCTTGTTCTAGATGTTGAAGTAAAGTCAGGGTTAAGGGCATGCTGAAGAATTATCTCCAGGTGGCACTGAGGAATCTCAGGAATTCTAAATCGTACTCGACAATCAATATCGTCGGCCTTGCAGTCGGACTCGCCTGCTGCATAGCTATTATGCTTTTCGTCAGCGATGAGCTGAGCTACGACAGGTTCAATTCTCACGCCGACCGCATCTACCGCATTCATTTCCAGGCGATATTGAACGGGAAAACTTTGGACTTCGCCGGCAGCGCTCCACCTCTTGCCCCCACGTTGGTGCGCGACTTCCCTGAAGTACTCGCCGCGACAAGGGTCGCGAAATTCTCCGTTCCGGTAATCAGGTACAAAGAAAAGCATTTCAATGAAGAGCGGTTCTTCCTGGCCGACTCGACTTTCTTCGATGTTTTCACTGTCCACTTTGTCAAAGGCGACCCGAAACGGGCTCTGGTCCAACCGAACGGAGTTGTGATAAATGAGGAAACGGCCGAGAAATATTTCGGCGGGGAAGACCCGATGGGTAAGGTCATAAATGCCGACCGTACGAAGGACTACGTCGTCACAGGAGTGGTAAAGGGGTTTCCCCGAAATTCTCATTTCAGGTTCGACTTCCTCGGTTCATTGACCGGAAATCCCGGAATTCGTGACCAGGTATGGGTTCACCCCAGCGTTTACACTTACGCACTTTTCCGCAAGGGAACGGATCCCTCTACCTTCGAAAAGAAGATGAACGACGACCTGAGAAAATATATCGGACCGCAAGTCAAGGCGGTTACCGGACTGACATTTGCTGAGTTCGAATCAAAAGGAAACCTGATCCGTTTCGGTCTACAACCGATAACTTCAATTCACCTCCATTCTCATCTGGATTATGAATTGGAGGCGAACAGCAACGTTGCCTATGTCTATATTCTTTCGGCCATCGCGCTTGCGATTCTGCTGGTCGCCTGCATCAATTTCACGAACCTGTCGACGGCGCGCTCGGAAAGACGCGCAAAAGAGGTCGGCATAAGGAAAACTCTAGGTTCGAACCGCGTAAGACTGGTCGCGCAATTCATGACCGAGTCGATGGTGCTCAGCTTCATCTCAGTTCTGCTCGCTATCGGGCTGATCGAACTGCTCCTTCCGCTATTTAACGAAATGTCAGGCAAAGAAATCGGTCTCAATCTGGTCGGCAATCTGAGGACAATTCCTTTGCTGGTGATTCTCGCTGTTGTCGTCGGGGTCATCGCGGGAAGTTATCCGTCATTGTACCTCTCCTCCTTTAGCCCGGCCCGCATACTCAGTCAGATCAGCAGGAAAGGAAACAGGAAGTCGCTCATGAGAAGCACGCTTGTGGTTTCACAATTCGTCGTCTCGATAGTTCTGTTGATCAGCACACTTGTCATTTACAGCCAGCTCAAATACGTCCAGAATAGAGACCTGGGATTCAACAAAGATCTGGTGGTCGTCATAAACAACTGCGACAAGCTTGGCCAGCGGATCGGGTCTTTTGTGAATGAGCTGCGAGCCAACTCCTCCGTGTTGAGTGTCACGAACTCTTCCGATGTCCCCGGAGACCAGAATGGGAACAACACCTTCAAACCCGAAGGCAGCGGAGTAGGTGAGGCACGCAGCCTTCGAACGATGGAGTGCGACTACGAATTTGTGGATACGTACCGGATCGGCATGCTCGCGGGAAGGTTCTTTTCGCGCGCTCATCCTTCGGATTCAATGGCGGTTGTCGTCAACGAATCCGCCGTCAGGTCTCTGAATCTGAGTAAACCAATCGGCACGAATCTTATGGTGTTGAATGGGCTCGGCGACCGGGCGCCCAGGCTGAAGATCATCGGGGTAATGAAGGATTTCAATTATCAGTCGCTTCATGAGGAAGTGCGGCCGCTGGTTGTCGGGATGTTTCCGAGGGCGGCATGGGGTAAGTTCGTGTCCGTACGAATTGCAGGCCGCGATCTCGGGCATGCCGTGTCGTCTATCCAGGAAACCTGGAAAAAATATGCGGAGGATGAGGCGTTTGTGTACAGCTTCATGGATCAAACGCTGGAGCATCAGTACCTGGCGGATATCAGGACCGGCAGGCTGACCGGCATGTTTGCGGTTCTCGCAATCTTCATCGCTTGTCTCGGATTGCTTGGTCTTGCCTCATTCACCACCGAGCAGCGCACAAAGGAGATCGGTGTAAGAAAAGTGATGGGAGCTTCTGTGACGGAGGTAATCGGCCTGCTGTCCGGTCAGTTTGTCAAGTGGGTACTGATTGCGAATCTGATCGCCTGGCCGCTGGCCTACTACACTATGAACAACTGGCTGCGAAACTTCGCGTACAGGGCTGAGATCAGTCCCTGGATCTTCATAGCAGCAGGGATCCTTGCGCTGTTCGTCGCGCTCGCAACGGTGAGTACGCACGCGATCAGAGCAGCGACCGCGAATCCGATCGAGAGTTTGCGATATGAATAGAAGGGAATGTCGAAATGCTAATAAAGATACCCCCAAGCGGCCTGGAGGATAAGATGAGTCATGGAAACGAATCCAGATATTCAGGCCGAGGGAGAATTCGAAGTTCATACTGGTTCTTTAATGACGGCGACAGTCTATGACTTCTTTAAGTGAGAGGTCGACGGCCGTCGGCAAATAACAACCGGAGAAAGGCATGCTGAAGAATTATCTGCGAGTAGCACTAAGGAACCTTAAAAACCATAAGGCATATTCGCTAATTAACATCGTCGGCCTTGCGATAGGCATCGCCTGCTGCATTTTGATTCTGTTGTATGTGCTCGATGAATTGAGCTACGACAAATTCAATCGTGAGTACGGCCGCATATACAGAGTCCAGTCTGCTGTGAAATTAGAGGGACGGGAGATGGACATGGCCTATGCCCCGGCGCCTGTAGGTCCCACACTCGTCAGAGAATTCCCCGAAGTGGTTCAGTATGCCAGGATCATGCACACTCCGAATATGCTAATTCGTTACAAGAACAACGCGTTTAACGAAACGAGATTCTATTGGGCCGACTCTACGCTGTTCGGCGTTTTCACTATGCAGTTTATAGAGGGTAATCCTAAGACGGCATTGGTCCAGCCACATTCCGTCGTACTTACCCAGACCCTTGCTGCTAAATATTTCGGTAAAGAAGATCCTCTGAACAAGATAATGAATTTCGAGGACGGCACTCCGTATACAGTGACAGGTATAGTAAAGGATTGCCCGCCGAACTCACATTTCAAGTACGACATGTTTGCTTCGATGTCGAGTGCTGAATTCGGAAAAAGTACGTCCTGGCTCAACTCCAGCTTCTACACTTACATCCTGCTCAGGAACGATGCTTCCGCGGCCGAACTCCGCAAGAAATTTCCTCAGCTCCTCAGAAAATACGCCGGCCCTCAGCTGTATCAGGCGCTCGGTGTGAGTTATGATGATTGGCTGAAGAAGGGGAATTCGTATAAGCTTTACCTGGAGCCGCTTGCTTCGATCCATCTTTACTCTCATTTGGATGATGAGCTGGAGCCGAACGGCGATATCAAGTATGTGTACATATTCTCCGTTATAGCTCTTTTCATACTCCTGATTGCCTGTATTAATTTCATGAACCTTTCCACCGCGCGCTCCTCCATCCGATCCAAGGAAGTCGGGATAAGAAAGGTGCTGGGTTCGAGGAAGACGCAGCTCGTCAGACAATTCCTGGCTGAATCGTTCCTGCTTACCTTCATCGCGATACTTGTTGCGATAGGACTCGTCGAGCTATTTCTTCCGGCATACAGCAGTTTTGCGGGCAAAGGGCTCCATCTCGGTTACCTGAATAACTGGTTCATAATTCCGGCCATATTTCTGGCGGTCGTGACGGTCGGCCTTCTCGCGGGCAGTTATCCATCGTTCTTCCTCTCCTCGTTTGAGCCTGCAAAAGTGCTCAAAGGGAGTGTTTCCGGCAACAAGGGTAATCCGCTGAGGAGTGGACTCGTCGTTTTTCAGTTTTCCGTTTCGATTGTCCTGCTCATTGTAACTTCAATCGTCTACAGTCAGCTCAGGTATATCCAGACCACGAAGCTTGGATTCGACAAGGAACATATACTCGTAATTCAGAGGGCGTGGGCGCTCGAGAATCACGCGGATGCATTCAAGCAGGAGCTGATGAAGAACGGAGAGATTGCAGACGCTTCGAACTCGGCAGACATCCCGGGTAAACCCTTTGGCGGAGCGGTCCTGAGAGCCGAGGATATGCCCGGCGGGCAGCAGCACCTGATTTCGTTCATGTCGAGCGATTACGATTTCGTCAAAACGATGGGAATGAAAATGGATGCGGGAAGATTTTTCTCGAAGCAATTTCCCTCCGATTCACTCGCCGTCGTCCTGAACGAAAGCGCAGTCAAGATGCTCGGACTCAAGAATCCGGTAGGCAAGAGGATCCTTTATGTGGAGGGGAGGGCACCGTACACGATTATCGGGGTTGTGAGAGATTTTCATTACGAATCGCTGCGTCGGGAGATAAGGCCTCTGGTGATGGCGCTTCGCCTGGGCCCGACGCCATATCTTCCGGTACGGCTCAGAACTTCCAACGTCAGCGGCGTGCTCTCGTACATACATAGCGAGTGGAAGAAATTCGTTCCGGGCAAACCGTTCGAGTATTATTTTCTCGGTCAGGATCTTGACCGTTTGTATGAGGCCGAGCGTAAAACGGGGCAGGTGTTCACTGCATTTTCCGTTCTGGCGATATTCATCGCGTGTCTCGGTTTGTTCGGTCTCGCGGCATTTACGGCGGAACGCAGGACTAAGGAGATCGGGATTCGAAAAGTGCTTGGTTCGTCGGTGTCGGGAGTCGTCCTTCTCCTCTCAAAGGAATTCACGAAGTGGGTCTTGATCGCCAATCTCATCGCATGGCCCGTGGCTTATTTTACAATGAATAGCTGGCTCAAGGACTTTGCCTACCGGGTGGAGATAACGCCATGGACGTTCATTTTGTCCGGGCTCGCAGCGCTTGCTATCTCTGAGTTGACAGTGGGTTTCCACGCACTGAAGGCTGCCAACGCGAATCCTGTCGAGTCCTTAAGATATGAGTAAGCAACGAGATCCCGCACAGCGGGATCGAATCTTTGAGGTATGAGTGAGAATAGAGAGGCCATGCAGCTGCATGGAATCTTTGCTTTGAGATATGAGTAAATCATAAATAGGACACAAATGTTGCTAAGTTATTTCAGAATTGCGCTGCGAAATCTGGCTAAGAACAAGGGCTATTCCCTGATCAATATTCTCGGCCTTGCGGTGGGAATTGCCTGCTGCGTGATCATCGTGCTGTACGTCGCGAATGAGCTCAGCTATGACAGGTTTTATAAGAATGCCGACAACATTTACCGCGTGTACGTAAAATCGTCAATCAATGGGCAGCGAAGTTGCAACTGCAAAACAGCCGCCGTGCTCGGCAAAACGCTTGTTCGCGAATTTCCCGAAGTGACAGCTTACACGAGGATCGGATTTTTCGGTAATCATGTCATCAAGTACAACGATAAGGTCTATAGAGAACGGCAGGTCTATACTGCAGACTCGAACTTCTTCTCCGTCTTCTCGCTTCCGCTTATCCATGGTAATCCGCGGACCGTTCTGAGTCAGCCGAACAGCATCGTCATGACTCAATCTACTGCCCACAAATATTTTGGAAACGTTAATCCAGTCGGAAAAATCCTGAGGGCGGATTCCCGCAATTCTTACATCGTTACGGGTGTAATGGAAGACTTCCCGGCCAATTCCAGCTTCCGGTGCGATATACTATTGTCCATGTCAACGTACCGTGAATCGGAGAATAATTCCTGGTTTAACATGTCCTATACAACGTACGTCGTACTGAAACAGGGTACGGATCCGGGACTCTTTCAGGCAAAGCTGAAGAGAATCGTGGACGAAGAGGTGGGGCCGCAGGCGGAATCCACTCTCGGAATCCGGTTCCGTCAATTCCTGAGCAGCGGAAATACCTGGGGCCTTTATCTTCAGCCCCTGACTTCGATTTACCTGTACTCACAAAGGGATTATGAAATCGACCGGAACTCCGAATTTGCCGCTCAAAGCAGGAGCGATATTTCATATGTATATATATTCTCGGCGGTGGCCGCCTTCATACTGCTACTTGCCATCATAAACTTCATAAACCTGACCACAGCAAGGTCTGAAGCCAGGTTGAAAGAGGTAGGAATACGGAAGACGCTTGGCTCCAGCAGGCGGAAGCTGGTAGGGCAGTTCTTGACCGAATCCACTTTGGTGGCACTTCTCTCGGTTCTCATTTCAATTGCTTTGATTGAAAGCGTCCTGCCGTCCTTCAATCAGTTGGCCGGCAAGGATCTTCGGCTTGATATCTTCGGCAGTGCGTATACCGTCCCGGGCCTGATCCTGTTTGCGGTCGCCATCGGATTGATATCGGGGAGTTATCCGGCCTTTTATCTCTCTTCATTTCGGCCTGCCCATCTTTTCAAATCGAGCTTTGAAAAGAGAGGGTCGAGAAGCGTGCTAAGAAGTACGCTCGTGGTCGTTCAATTTACCGTCTCGATTGCGCTGATCATCGGGACTCTCATTATCAGGGATCAGATGCGGTATATTCAAAACAAAGACCTCGGTTTCAACAAGGATAACCTGTATGCGATAATAAATTTCGGAGTACCGGAGAAAACGCTGCGTATCTTCGAACAGGAATTGATGACACGCCCGGATATCGTGTCGTTCACTAATTCATCGATCATGTTTTTCTCCGGCATCCCCGGCAGCGGGTATGGATTCAATTCAAGACAGCCGTCGAGCATGATTTCCGCTCAGTACCTGGATGTCGATTACGATTTTCTGAAAACATATTCAGTGGCGCTGGTTAGTGGACGTTTCTTTTCGAAAGAATTCCCGTCCGATACGACCTCCGTGGTTATAAACGAAGCTATGGTCAAAGAGTGCGGAGCGGAAAATCCCGTCGGGAAAGAAGTCCTTCAGCTGGGGGGAGAGGAAAGGGCGTACAGAGTCATCGGTGTAATTAAGGACTTTCATTACCAGTCTTTACACGAACAAATCAAGCCGCTGGTTCTCTTCCTGGGGCCTGTGACTCAGGCGGCGAGCATTGTCACGATCAGGATATCCCCCGTCCACATACGGACGACAACGGCATTCATCGATCGGACATGGAAGAAGGTCACCGGTGGAGAAGATATCTATGCTTCATTTATTCGCCAGGATTTAGCGCGACTGTACATGTCCGACGAGAGGGCGGGCACGGTAGCGGCCTTGTTTTCGGGCCTCGCGATATTCATTGCATGCCTAGGATTGTTCGGGCTGGCCTCCTTCGTGACACAGCGAAGAACGAAGGAAATCGGGATCAGAAAGGTCCTCGGGGCATCGGTCGAAGAGATCGTCGCGCTTCTCTCGATGGAGTTCGTCAAATGGGTGTTGGTTGCGAATGTCGTTGCATGGCCTGCGGCATACTATCTCATGAATAAGTGGCTGAGCAACTTCGCCTACAGGACCGATTTGAGCATCTGGCTCTTTGCTGCATCGGGCTTTCTGGCGCTGGTTATTGCGGTGTTGACAGTGAGCTCACATGCGGTCAAAGCGGCGACGGCAAATCCGGT
>JBJKPC010000065.1:0-6765 GCA_046706745.1 Candidatus Kryptoniota bacterium | reverse complement strand
CATTGCAATTTCCTCCACCCAAAATTAAATTGAGGAAAATTCGAGACGGGAATGACGAGTCCATCTGAAGAGAAACATACATCAGGAACTGCGAAGCCTGATACGGAAAAAGTTTTCATTTCCATTGCCGGAAATATCGGAAGCGGTAAATCTTCCCTGACCAGATTGTTGAGCGAGCATTTCGGATGGATCCCCTTTTATGAATCCGTCGATGACAATCCCTATCTCTCCGATTTTTACTCCGACATGAAGCGGTGGTCCTTTCACCTACAGGTCTATTTCCTGTCAAACCGCTTCATAAATCACAAGAAGATAATCCAGATGCCGGAATCGGTCATACAGGACAGGTCGATATATGAAGATGCGGAAATATTTGCGCGGAACCTGCACGAGATGGGAAATATGGATAAACGCGACTACGAGAATTACCGTGAACTTTTCAGGATCATGACGGACTATCTCAGACCACCCGATCTACTGATCTATCTCCGGGCAAATATCGACACGCTGATGCATCAGATAAAACTCCGCGGAAGGAGCTTCGAGCAGAGCATCAGAAGAAGCTATCTGGAGCTCCTGAACGCCAGCTATGAAGACTGGATAAATAGGTACGGTTCCGGCCTGAACGGAAAGAGCAGGCTACTTATCATTGAATCCGACGATCTCGACTTCGTCAACAACAGCGACCATTTAAACGAGATAATCGGTAGAGTGGAAAACGCGCTGCTGGAGAAGGCCTCGTCCAGAGCTTCCCGGCTGGCCGGATAAACTGCGTTACGACGAAATGCCGACGACGCCGGACATCCTCCTGAAAAACGGAATTTTCTGGACGGGTGATCCCCGAATGCCGTACGCCGGTCATCTGGCGGTGACAGGCGATGCGATTACCGCCCTCGGCCGGGATAAGACATCCTCTGAAACAGGAAGGCTAACGATCGACCTCGGGGGCCGCTTCGCTATGCCGGGTTTCATAGACGCGCATACCCATTTCCGGGTCGGCGGAGCATCACTGAACCGGCTGGACCTCCGCGCCGCACGCAGCGAAGAGGAATTTTCAGATGCTGTGCGGAGCCGCGCGAATGGACAGTCTGCCGGTAAGTGGCTCGTCGGAAACAACTGGGATCATGAGAACTGGAAGACCGGACGCTTGCCGACAAGAAAGCTCATCGACGGATTCAGCGGCTCCTTTCCCGTCTTCCTCGACCGCGTCGACACTCACATGGCGCTCGTGAACACGCGAGCCCTGCACATGGCAGGCATCACGCGGGATACGCCGGATCCGCCGGGCGGCGTCATCGTCCGCGATGAGCAGGGCGAACCGACGGGCATCGTCAAAGATGCCGCGAGAGAGAAGATCATTCGACTTATCCCCGAACCGCCGCTCGAAGAACTGGTGCGTGACGTGCGGCGTGCGATGCGGCTCGCAAGCGCTCTTGGAGTGACCGGTGTAAACGATATCGGCCCGCAACGAGACCTGAAAGCCTACGCGGAACTGGAAAAGAACCGCGATCTGACAGTAAGGATCGACATGGTACTTCCCATCTCGGATTATCATACACTCATAGAACTCCGCAAGCATTCGGGCGATTCGCCCGGGGACGGCAAGTGGTTGAGACTCGGCGCGGTTAAAGCCTTTGCCGACGGTTCGCTCGGCGCGGGAACGGCGTGGTTCAATGAACCGTACAGCGATGGCTCGGGCAATTACGGCCTTGCAACTGAAATGTTGTCGACGGGAAAGCTTGAAGAATACGCGCTTGATGCGGACAGGAACCACGTCCGGCTTGCGGTTCACGCGATCGGTGACAGGGCGGTCGGAAGCGTACTGGATATTTATGAAAGAATCCAAAAAGAAAATCCACCCTGGGACAGGAGATTGCGAATAGAACACGCTCAACACTTGCTGGCCAAGGACTTTTCCAGGTTTTCGGGACTTGGGGTCATCGCATCGGTGCAGCCATACCACTGCATCGACGATGGACGGTGGGCTTCGGGGAAGATCGGAGAGACTCGTGCGAGGAATTCATTTGCATTCAAACGCTTTCTTGACCAGCGTGTCAATCTTGCTTTCGGTACCGACTGGCCCGTCGCACCCCTCAACCCGCTGCAGGGAATATATGCGGCTGTTACGCGGGCGACAACTGACGGAGCGAACCCGGACGGATGGATACCCGAACAAAGGATCGGAGTTGAGCAGGCGCTCGAAGCTTACACTCTGGGTAGTGCCTATGCATCTTTTTCAGAAAATGATAGGGGGACTCTTGAAAAAGGAAAGCTTGCCGATGTCATCGTTCTCTCCGAAAACCCGTTCTCGGTACCACCAGACAAGCTGGGGAATGTAAAGGTAATGTTGACTATCGCAGGCGGGAAAGTTGTATACTCGGACGGCGTACTGTGCAGCCAAGAGATCAATGGGGGCTCCGTTGCCTGACGGGAAACGTCTCCTTATAGAAACGGAAGTGAAATATGTGAAGGGTGTCGGACCCCGCCGGTCGGAAGCGTTAGCGGGGGTCGGCGTCAGGACCGCAATGGATCTTCTGTACTACTTTCCCCGGAAACATCTCGACCGCACTCGTATATTCAAGATAAAGGACGCGGCCGAAGCAATTCTGATTCCAGAGGAAGTGACATTTGTAGGCCGGATAACGTCGACCAAGACAGTACGGAGGGGACAAGGGCGCGGGATTATGTTCGTTGAACTCGACGACGGAACCGGCTTTATGCGCTGCGTTTGGTTCAATGCTGTCCAGTATTTCGCGAGCATCTTCAAGGAAGACGAGCTCGTCGCTTTCTCCGGAAAGGTCACATCCTACCGGGACCAGCCGTGCCTCATTCACCCCGATTACGATCATCTCGAAGGCGAAGCTGATGAAGATTTCCTGCACACCGGGGGAATAATCCCCGTCTACCCGACAACGGAAGCGTTGAGGAGAGTCGGACTGGATTCGCGCGGACTCAGGCGCATAGTCCGGGGTCTTTTCGACATGGCAAATCAATACCAATATCCTGAAGATCCATTTTCAAAGGATATCATAACCGCGAACTCCCTGCTGGGTCTGAGAGATGCTCTCGCATTCATTCACTTCCCGAAGGACGAAGAACAGCTGAACCGCTCTTTGCGCCGGTTTAAGTTCGAAGAGCTGTTCTACCTGCAGCTCCTTCTTGCCATCCGGCGAAATCTCATAAAACACTCTGCAGGCATCCCGATGAAGGCTCCCGGGGTACTCGTGGAGCGATTCGCGAAGGATGTACTCCCCTTCAAACTGACGGAGTCCCAGAAGAAAGTTGTTCGAGAGATTCTCGCCGATCTCAGGTCGGGACATCCCATGTACAGGCTGTTGCAGGGCGACGTGGGAAGCGGAAAAACGATCGTCGCCCTCACGGCAATCCTTGTCGCGGTTGAGAACGGCTGTCAGGCTGCTTTCATGGCCCCGACGGAAATACTTGCCGCACAGCACTACGCCACGATCAGTCAATACCTTGCCCCGCTCGGCGTCGAAACATCTCTGCTCATCGGCGGCCAGAAGAAAGATCTTAGAGGCCGGGTTTACTCCGATATCGAGGAAGGAAAGACGGCCGTCGTCGTGGGTACGCACGCAATCATACAAGAAAAAGTCGGATTCAACCGGCTCGGTCTGATCGTCGTCGACGAGCAGCACCGGTTCGGAGTGATGCAGAGACTTGCCCTCCAGCAGAAAGCCGACTCAATGAAAGGTGAACCGCACCTTCTGGTAATGACTGCCACCCCCATACCCCGCACACTCTCGCTGACAATCTATGGCGATCTGGAAATCTCGATCATCGATGAGATGCCCGCCGGTAGGAAGAGCACCAAAACCGCCCTGCGCGGAGAGTCGAATCGTGGAAAAGTCTACAAATTCATACGCGAGCAGGTATTTGCCGGGCGCCAGATCTTCATCGTTTACCCTCTCGTCAACGAGACAGAAAAGTTAGACCTCAAAGCTGCAACCCAGAGTTTCGTAAAGCTCAGGGACGAAGTATTTCGAGGACTCAAAGTCGGCCTGATACACGGGCGGATGACTGACGCAGAAAAGGACGACGTAATGCTCGCCTTCAAAAAGAACGCTATCAATATACTGGTTTCAACGACCGTGATCGAAGTGGGCATAGACGTTCCGAATGCGACGGTGATGGTCATCGAGCATGCGGAGAGATTCGGACTAAGTCAGCTTCATCAGTTGCGCGGGAGGATCGGCCGGGGTGTTCACCAATCCTATTGTATCCTAATGACGCAAGATAAATTCCTGGATGAAAGAAAGATCGCGACGAGCGACGAAGCAACGGCAAGTCGAAGACTGAAACTCTTCGCTTCTACGACGGACGGATTCAAAATCGCGGAATACGACTTGATGCTGCGTGGCCCCGGGGAGTTCTTCGGAACCAGACAAAGCGGAATACCGCCGCTGAAGCTGGCACACCTGGTCAAGGACCGGGACATCATAGTTCAGGCGAGGAGGTCGGCGTTCAAACTTGCCGAATCAGACCCCCACCTGAGGGAAACGGAGCATACCCTGATAAAAGACAGTTTGATGCGCAACTATAAGCAAAGCTTCGATTTCCTGAAAGCGAGCTGAAGGGGTCTCACCCTCGGGGGACCGGCTTCCCGAACTCCCGAGGATGACGCGGCAACGTTATCAAGTTCGGGGATCCCGTTTCGCTGCGGTGATTTCAAAATAGACGCTGCCGATCCCCGAGTAGGCTGTAATTGCTGAGCCGCCTCCGTTGATCTTTACCCTGAGGTGGTCGTTTCTCCGGATCTCGCATTCGGGGCAAAGCCTATCGAGCGCATTTACCGGCATCACCTTGACCTGGCCGGGGCCTGATGTGGAAGCATCGAGGCTGGCTGAAATATCGGAAGGCACCTTCAAACGGACGGCTCCTGTTTCCGTTGAAAGCTCGACTCCCGTCATGTTTTCTGAAACTGACGCATCAATGTTTCCCTGTTTGGTCACAGTCCTGACTGCGTACCGCCCTCCCTTTGGCACCATAACCACAAACTCTGCTTGCAGTAGTCCGTTGTTTCCCGGGCCCGGATTCTTTTCATACCACCCTTTCAAGGTGAGCTGACTGCCGAAGTAGTTGTGAGTAAAGCGGAAGTTTGAAATCGCTTCCGGAGTCCCACGGAGTTTCAGGACTATTTTTACCTCGCTTCCGTCGTATTCCTCTATCGAAACGTTTCCGAACTCCGTATCGAGCAGAATAAGTCCGCCAGATTTCAAATTGAGACATTTTTGAACGGTCTCTGTACTGACTCTGCTGATGTAGTCGGATGAACCTGCGAAACTAGGCTGGTTGAACGCTACGGATGTCCCGATGAGGAGCAACGCCTGAGTCAGGATCGCTACAAAAATCCCCTTCATGGCTTTCCTCCTTTACTTATAGTTTTGCTCGGATGACGCGCTGTCTCGCGTTTGACTCACATACAATAGCATTGATACGACAAACACTCGTCCATGTTTCATCCTCGCCGCCGCGTTGCATAACAAATCTAGATGAGATACTGTAGCCGGGCGGCTTGGATTTGATACTGTGCTGATTTAGTTTTATCACGAATAGGTCGGGGGAAAAGATGAAACGAACTTCTTATCGAATTACCAAAGCAGGCTCACTTAATAATCTCGTACAGGTAAAGGAAGAGCTCGGTGAGCCCGCGGCAAATGAAGTCCGCGTGGATATCAGAGCCATCGGGCTCAACTTCGCCGATGTCTTTACCATCTTCGGCCTTTACAAGGCCGCCCCGAAGGAGAATTTTGTCCCCGGGCTGGAATTCAGCGGAATTGTTTCCGCAAAGGGCAAAGATGTGACCGACTTGAAAACCGGAGACCGCGTTATGGGGTCAGTCAGATTTGGATCTTACACTACCCACATCAACATAGACAGGAGATACGTCACCTGTGTGCCGAACGATTGGACCTTCGAGGAAGGCGCCTCTTTCATCGTGCAGGCACTTACCGCGTATTACGCTTTGATACCGCTTGGTGGCTTGAAAAAAGGGCAGTCCGTCCTGATTCACAGCGCTGCGGGAGGTGTCGGAATTTATGCAAACCGCATTGCCAAGAAATTCTCGGCGTATACTATAGGTACCGTCGGGAGCCCTTCAAAAAAGGATATTCTGATTTCGGAGGGGTATGACCAATTCATGGTCAGGAACAAGCATTTCAGAAGGGATCTCGCGAAGATACTGGACGGCAGGCAGCTGGACATCGTGCTCGATGCTGTGGGAGGAAGAGTTCAGAAGGACAGCTTCGACTTTCTCACTACGACGGGGCGAATGGTTGCTTACGGGCTTTCGCAGTTTGCCTCACCGGGCGCGCGCCCGAACTATTTCAAACTCGCTTACCACTTCGTTACGATGCCGAGATATCAGACGTTGACCCTGATCGAATCGAACAAGAGTATACTGGGTTTCAATCTTATCTGGCTTTACGACCGTGTCGACATGCTCAAGTTGATGCTCGACGAGATACAGGCACTCAGGCTCGAGAAACCTTACGTAGGTGCCGCGTTTCCGTTCGACCGGCTGAAGGAAGCAGTCAGCACTTTCCAGTCGGGCAGCACGACCGGAAAGATCGTGGTGACCACCTAAAGCGAATAAGGAAAGTGACGGCAACTCGGTAGTATCCTGATTTGAAATTTCACCGCGAAGTCGCAAGGACGTAAAGGCAATTTTATTTATGAGAAGATCCCGCGAACGCAAAGAACGGATTAGCCATTTCACGATCGATGTTGTCTTGTCTTCGCATGTAA
>JBJKPC010000064.1:0-33861 GCA_046706745.1 Candidatus Kryptoniota bacterium | reverse complement strand
CGTAGCCGAGCTGGCGAAGGGATTTGAACCCCCGACCTGCTGATTACAAGTCAGCTGCTCTACCAACTGAGCTACGCCAGCATTATGCATTTTGAGCTAATAAATTTAACAAAAAAAGCGAGAAAGTCAAGATCAAAATGGGCACCCCGAACCGACGAGGAATCAATGGCTTATACTCTTTTGTCCCCTCGGCAAGGACGCGTGTTCTTGTTCCGGCTCGCATTTTGCAACGCTTTAGATATGTGCCACAGACACCGCCGGCCGGCCACATCGATAGGGAATCTCCAGGCGGATTCCCCTGCGCTCGTATCCTTCATCCGATTCCATCGCCCGAAGAGTCCGTCGTGCCTCCCGCTGCGCCGGCTGCCAATGGCATACTCGACCATCTGATACTCCACCGGAAAGCAGCCACGATATTATCTCTCTCTTCCAGCTTCTGCTTGTCTCCCCCTTTCCGCGCTTTACGTATTCCCATTTCGAATATTAAATTCAATAAATGATTCCTGTGGAGAGATTGAACAAGGCACTCGAGAAGTTTTTCGGATTGTCCGAATTTCGACCGGGGCAGCTCGAAATAATCAGCTCCGTCACGAACGGTTTCGATACCGTTGCGGTCATGCCCACAGGCGGCGGCAAGTCCATCTGCTATCAGCTCCCCGCTATTCTCCTGGACGGCCTCACTATCGTCGTGACCCCCCTTGTCAGCCTCATGAAGGATCAGGTTGCACAGATAAATGCAAAGATGCCGGGCGGTGACCGGCAAAGAATAGCGACGCAGCTCGACAGCTCGCTCGCCCTCGAAGAGTTACGTTCCCGGCTGCAGCTGGCAAGATCCGGGACGTTGAAGCTTCTTTACGTTGCCCCGGAGAGACTCGAGAGCAAGAGGTTCATCGATGCCGTCTCGCAAATTAAGATTGCCATGCTGGTCGTCGACGAAGCTCATTGCATAAGTCAATGGGGCCACGACTTCCGCCCGCACTACACGCGCATATCCGATTTCGCCGGCGCCGTCGGCAGCCCGGTAATGCTGGCGCTGACTGCGACCGCCACACCGGACGTTCAGGACGACATCGTGGCTCAACTCAAGATGCGTTCTCCGCGTGTTTACATACGCGGATTCGCGCGTGAGAACCTCTCCCTTCATGTTATTGTTGAAAGCGCCAAAACACGCTCGATGCTCGACCACGTGACTTCGCACCAAGGAGCGGGAATCATTTATGCCGCAACGCGAAAAAGCGTGGACGAGATTTATGAGCTGCTTAAGTTGAACAAGATCGGTGTGCTCAGATATCATGCGGGTCTGACTGAATCCGAACGGACAAGATCTCAGTCCGAGTTTTTGAATTCGGATAAGGTCATGGTGGCGACGAACGCTTTCGGGATGGGAATAAACAAACCGGATGTACGATATGTCATTCATTACGAAATCCCGGGTACCCTAGAGGCGTACTACCAGGAAGCCGGGAGAGCAGGACGCGACGGAAAACTGGCCGAGTGTATTCTTTTGTTTCACAAGAGAGACGTGGCAATTCAGGAATATTTCGTAAGCACGCTGCACCCGACCCGGGAAGAGTTCGTGAAGATCTATACCGCCATTTTCGACAGCGTCTCGGTAGGTGTCGGCTCGATGCAGGAGGATTACCTGACGATCTCTCCTAAAGAGATCGCGGAGAAGACAAGACTGAATTCGCGGACTGTTGACTCCGTCTTGCGGATTCTGTCGTCAAATGGGCTGATTCAGGAAATGCCAAGTATTTCAGCCAGCGCGCAGGTTCGCTCCGTTGTTGAGATGACGGCGTACCGCCGCGCGATCGTAAGAACTGCGTCTCATGATTCGAGATCTGTGCTCGAGGCGTTGCTAAGGTTGCACGGCAATGCGCTATTCTTCGGTCCGGTGTCCGTCAGGATTGATGAACTCGGACGAAAGGCTCAAATCGGTCCTTCCAATGTGAGCCGCACCCTTTCAATCCTGCAGAGATCGGGAATAATCGAGTACAAGCCGCCTTCGGAAGGCATTACGTTTCTCATGCTTTCACGACGCGAAGACCCCGACAGGCTTCCGGTCGATTTTCAGAAGCTGGCGCAGCTCCGCGAGCGAGCCACCGAGCGGCTGCAGAAAGTCGTCGGCTACGCAAAGACAACCGGGTGCCGGGCAAATTACGTCCTCGACTATTTCGGCGCAGATGAAATAGAAGGAGGGTGCGCAAATTGCGACAACTGCAGCGCAATCTCTAACTATCTCTCCCGGGAACTGTCGGTCGGATCTGCTCCCGGGTCGAGGGATATATATCTCGCAATTCTTACGCTGGTCAAGGCGGCTGAAGGGAGATTCGGTAGGGCTACTTACTGCAAGATTCTTCTCGGTAGGGAAACAGGAGAAAGGACGGCCACGGGAGATCACCCGACCCAGTTCGGCAATCTTAAAGATATTCCTCCTCAAGTTGTCTTCGCCGCATTCGATTTTCTTATTGAGAAGATGTACTTGAGGAAAAGCGGATTGGTCTACCCGACAGTGTCAATTACCGCAGAGGGGGAGTCCTATCTGAGCACCGGAATTGCCCCGGTCATAAAGGAAAAATATGTTCTCAGGAAGGCTCTTTACAAGGCGCTCAGAGATGAGAGGAGGGCTCTTGCTGCCGACCTTCGCATCCCCGCCTTCGCTGTTTGTAACAATCGACAATTGATCGAGATAGCCAACGGCCGTCCGATTGACGAACGAGATTTATCTCCTCATCTTCCCGACAGCGGCATCAATACGGCGGTAATCCGAAGAAGACTCTTGCAGGTTTGCCGAGATTTTTCCATAGAACTCCCCTCGGGATTATCGGAGACGGACCGAGAGGTTTATGAGCTTTTTCGCGAGGGGCTGACTGCCGCCGAGATAGCCGCATCCCTGTCGACCGCAATACAGAGCGTCATCGAGACAATCGAGCGCATAAAGGAAGGTGGCGTCGATCTCAAGCTCCGGGATCTTATCGACCGTCACCGATATTCTATTCTCGAGGCAGAGCTCAGGAAGACCCCCGACGTTATAAAGGTGCATGAAGCGATCGGAGGCTGTGAACTTGCGGAGGTCCAGCTTGTGGCCAAGCTCACCGGCGTTTCGAAGTGACGTAATCCGGTTTCATCTGCGCGAGCTTATGTTTCACGTCGGCGAAGAACCTTTTCCACCGTTCGGGTTTTCGTCCATACCATGCCATAGTTGAGTCGAGAAGCTTCTTGTCTATTCGAAACGCCTTCATCAGGGAATCCACCTTCTGAACCTGGCGTACCGAGTCAGTGCCGTATTCCGCATCTATCAGCTGCAGATGAATATAGAAATCAGCGAACCTCTCTTCCGGCACGGGCGGTTTCTCCGCGCAGGCGGGAATCAGTAGCGCGAGTACAACTGCGAAGCTAAATCTTCTCAACGGCGTCGACAATCAATACAAATTCCGCCTTAAACGGCGACTCGATAAATTTCGCTTTTATCTCGCCCAGCGTTCCGCGAATAACTCTTTCCGTCGGCATAGTCATATCTACGGCGACGACAGCATTCCGTCCTTTTCCGAAAGTTACAAGACAGTCATCGATAAGCGGTTTGAATCTGTAAGGAGCCTCCATGATGGCACAGACGCAGCCGAGAGAAGACAATCTCTTAAGCTCACGAATCCGCTCGCCCCTCTTTCTCGGCAGGAAACCCGCATAATGGAAGGAACTTATATCGAAATCGCAAATCACAAGCGAAGCAAGAATAGAGGAGGCCCCCGGAACAGGCACGACCTTCACTCCCTTTTTCAAGGCACTGTGGACGAGCCTGGCTCCAGGATCTGCAAAGACCGGAGTTCCAGCGTCTGAAATGAGAGCGGCATCCGCTCCCGCCCGGATCCGGTCCACCGTGACTTCCGCGTCGTCCCTTTCGTTGTGCTCGTTGAGAGCCTCGAGGGGTTTGTCGAACCCGTAATACTTCATGAGGCGATTTCCGATTCTAAATTCCTCGCATATTATGAAGTCAACTCCCTTGAGCACATTCAGCGCACGGAGAGTTATATCGTCGTAATTTCCGATCGGCGTCGAGACAAGATATAATGTAGAACTCAATGCGCAGGCCTGATGTTTCTTTCGTAGTATTTTCTCAGACCTATGAGTATTGCGGTGGTCGGAACCGCTATCAGAAGCCCGAGAAAGCCCATGAAATATCCGAAGACGAGGAGAGCAAGTATCAGAAGTACAGGATGCACACCGATCTTCGACCCGATGATCTTCGGATAAAGTATTGTAGTCTCAGTAAGATTCATGCCGAGGAACGATACCATGACCATCGCCACCTGGAATCCCGGGCTATCGCCGAACAACGCGATAAGTACAGCCACGGACATACTTATGATAATTCCGAAATACGGTATCATATCCAGCAGGCCGGAAATCAACCCGATCACAAGCGGATACTTCACTCCCCAAATCGACATCAGGGAGGAGATTACGATGGAGTTTATAAACGCAACTGTGAGTGCGCCGCGCAGGTAGTTGCCAAGGATTTCGTCTATTATTGCGTAGATCTCCGAAGCGCGATCCCTGTATCTGCGCGGGAAAAGCATTTTCACCCTGTGCTTTATCAGTTGAAAGTCCTTCAAAATGTAGAAGCTCAGGAATGGGACGAGCACCAGATTCAACATCTTAGTCAACGCGGAAGCCGCCTGTGCAACAAAGCTGAGAATCCCGTTCGGTATGGCCCGCGTAACGTCCTCGATCCTGGCAGATATTTCCCCGATAATCGCTTGCTGGAGGCTCTGGTTCTCGGGAGTAAAGCCAAGGAAGCCCTTATTAATAAGGCCGTTGAGAGAGCCGCTCAATTCGCTTGTCAGTGTGGGTATCGATGCCAGGAAATTCTGGAACTGCTGGAACACCAGAGGAAGAAGCACGATCGATAGAGTTACCACAGCTCCCAGGAGGGTGAGCAGGATTACGATTATAGATAGTGATCTTGGAATTCTTCTTCGCGCGAGTATTTCCACAAGCGGCGAGAATATGAAGCTAATGAGAAAAGCGATCACAAACGGCAGGACGGCGCCCGACACTTCCACGAAGAACCAAAGACCGAAGAGGATGGTAGACAAAAGTATGAGGTGACGCACGATCGATTCGTGCCTCAAAGGATAAGTTGCGATCAAAAGCAACACGTATACCAGAATCGGGCTGAAGATTGCGCGGACTGTGTATCCGAGCACTATCACAAGCGCAAGCGTGACGGCAAGGAGAAGCCATTCCCTTTTACTGGATAGGAGATCGGCCAGCGTAGTTACCTCCGGCTTTCGCTTCTCTCCCGATTTTACCTCTTCTTCCTCCTGCAGCGACATATCTTCTTTCTGACATTTAACGCCGGCTTACGCGCGTGGTTTTATCCATGTGTATGGACGGGTTCCCAATCGCGGTTCGCTTCCCACGATCGACGCCGGGCTTATCTTACAGATATTAACGCGGAAATATTTGCAAAGGAATGAATGAAATCACTTTTAAAGATCTCCAGCCTATTGTGTTCCAGTTTTCTAAGAATAGCGGACGAGGAATCGATCCTGTATACCGGCAGCCTGGCGATGACACCGTCACGCGAGGCCGACCCCAGCCCGAACAACATCCTGTATCCCGCCGCAAAAGCCGCCTCCGCAGTCCTCCTGTTGTATCGCCCAAAGGGAAACGAAAACGCATCGACATCCATCCCAGTCAGGTCTTCGAGCTGTTTTTTTGACTCCTCGAGTTCTTTTTTCACAGCATCGTACGGGAGTCTGGTAAGGTCTTTATGCGTGCAGGAGTGGCTCCCCACTTTAAATCCCAATCCTATGATTTCTCGGATTTGTTTCGCATCCATGTGTCGGAACGGTCTGTATGACAGTTTTACGTCCCAGCTGTTCGTCTTTCCGACGAAACCAGCGATCACAAATACAGTTGCGCGCGCTTCGAGGCTATTCAGAACCGGCACGACGTATCTGTGAAACGAGTCATAACCGTCATCGAAAGTCAGGCAGACGCTCTTGTCCGACCCGTTTGAGTTAAGATCAGGAGCCACATTATACCCGTTCGCTAAAAGCGCTTCAATCTGCCTCCTGAAAGAGTCGGGACGAACGTTGGTAAAACCCATCTCGAATCTTTCATCCACTTTATGATAAGCGAGTACGGACGTCATTTCCCTGTCGATCCAAATCCTCCGTCGCCCCTGGCAGTAATTCCAAGCGAACCGGCCTCTTCCCATTCCACACGAGCGTACCTTGCAATGACCATCTGCGCAATTCTGTCGCCGCGATTTACAATGAAAGGTTCGGCGCCAAGATTGAGCATTATGACCTTTATCTCGCCTCGGTAATCGGAGTCGATGGTGCCTGGAGAATTCGGGAGAGTAATCTTGTCCCGGAAGGCAAGTCCGCTTCTCGGTCTGATCTGTGCCTCGAACCCGGCCGGCAGTTCTATTTTGATATTAGTAGGAACAAGGGAAGTGGACATGGGCGGTATCGAAACCGGCGCGCCGACGGCAGCATGAAGATCCATTCCGGCGGAGCCCTCTGTCATGTACGTGGGGAGAGGGAGGTCGTTAAACCCATCCGATACCCTGAAGATCTTTACCGAGATTTTGTCCACACCTGCTCCCTGGAGAGACGAAGTTGATAAAAAGTCAGGCCCGGGTCTCCGGCTGACCGACGCCTGCACACAGAGGTCTTTCGACGACGGAGGACAAGTCAGACGTTAAGTGGCTTCTCAGGCAGCGCTCTTCTCCTGCCGTGTCAATTCCTCTTCAAGTTCCTTTCTGAAACGCTGGATAGTGAACTTCACCGGCCAAGCGGCAGCGTCGCCGAGTGCACAAATTGTATTACCCTCTATGTTGTTCGCGACGCGGACCAATTGATCGAGATCCTCGACCTTGCCAGCACCGTCGTACATCCTCTGCAAAATCTTCCGCATCCACCCTGTGCCTTCGCGGCATGGAGTGCACTGTCCGCAGGATTCATCCCAATAGAACTTAGTTATTCTCAAAAGTACTTTCGTTAGATCCGTATCTTCATCCATAACGATGATTCCGCCGGTTCCGATTGCGCTTCCGACGGATTTTAGCGACTCGGCATCCATCTTCACCCCGTCGAGTTGATCGCCTCTAATCGGAGGCATTGAGCTGCCGCCCGGGATGACCATCTTGATTTTCTTGTCGCCGGGAACGCCGCCGGCATACTTGTATATAATATCGGTGAGCACAGTACCGGTTGGAAGTTCGAACACCCCGGGCTTGTTCACATGACCGCTCACTCCGAAAAGAAGCGTACCGGGATGTTTTTCCGCTCCGATCTTTGAGAACCAGTCCGCCCCGTTCCAGATGATGGCGGGCACATTCGTAAGCGTCTCGACATTATTGATGGTAGTCGGGCTGGCCCACAATCCGTTCTGAGCCGGGAAAGGGGGTTTCACTCTCGGATATCCCCGCTTCCCTTCGATGGATTCCATAAGGCCCGATTCTTCGCCGCATATGTAAGCTCCAGCGCCGCGGTGGACAAAAACGTGCACCGAGTAACCGGAGCCGAGGATGTTCTCCCCGACGTAGCCATGCGAATAGGCTTCCGACAAGGCTTCCTCAAGTATCCGATACCATTTATAATATTCGCCCCGTATGTAGATGTATGCCGTTTTGATTCCCATCGCGAAAGAGGCTATCAATATCCCTTCTATCATCTGATGCGGGTTGAGCTCGAGAATCTGTCTATCCTTGAACGACCCGGGTTCGCTCTCGTCGGCATTGACCGCGAGATACTTCGGCTTGTCGTTGCCCTTCGGCATGAAACTCCATTTCAAACCGGTCACGAATGCAGCGCCGCCACGGCCTCGGAGCCCGGACTTCTTAACTTCATCGATCAATTCCCCCGGCTGCATTCCGAGCGCCTTCTTCAACGCACCGTAGCCGCCGTTGGCTTCGTAGACTTCGATCCGCGCCAGATCGGGAATGTCCGGAAGAACGATCTTCGGAAAAGCGGGATCGCCGTTCTGCGCAAAGAGCTTCGTAGTCGATTCAGACATTATTCGTGACCCTGCTTCCTGAATTGTTCTATTAGATTATCGATTTTTTCCCTTGTAAGGTCTTCGTAGTAATCGTTATTCACCTGCATCATGGGAGCAGTTCCGCAAGAGCCGAGGCACTCGACCTCGCTCAGCGTGAACATCCGGTCGGGCGTCGTCTCTCCGACTTTGATCCCGAGCGTGTGTTCGAGATGTTCGATCAGGTCGTCTGCACCGCGCAGCATGCATGAGACGTTGCCGCAGAACTGAATATGATACTTGCCTACGGGTTTCTTGTGATACATCGTATAGAAAGTGACCACGCCGAGCACGTGGTTGTACGGCACTCCCAGCAAACCGCCGACGTATCGCATCGTGTCTTCCGAGATCCAGCCGAACTGCTCCTGGGCAATCCAGAGAACCGGGAGCAGAGCCGCCATGGGCTTTGGATATCGTTTCTTCAGCTCATCAACTTTTCGAAGGTTTTCTTCTGTAAACATTTCAATAAATTCTCAATTTTAGATTCTCAATCTTGAATTCAACGCTCGCCGCTTCGCGCATGGGACCGTTCGACAGATCGCAGCGACATTTCAGACCTCCAAATTCCAAATTCATAATTTAGAATTCAAAACTCTCACTTATCCGCTTCGCCCATGATGGGGTCGATACTTCCGATAATCGCGACGACGTCGGAGATCATCTGCCCTTTCACAAGTGCGGGCAGCGCCTGTAGATTGCAGAACGAAGGAGAGCGAATCTTAAGTCTCCACGGTCGACCGCCTCCATCGCTCATGATGTAGAAACCGAGCTCGCCCTTCGATCCCTCGGTCGCCAGATACGAATCGCCGACGTCGGGATGGACTCCATCGTTAACGATCACGAAATCATGGATAAGCTCTTCCATCTTATTGTAGACTCGTTCCTTATTCGGAAGGACCTTCTTCGGCTCATCTGCCTTTATAGGGCCCTGGGGGATTTTCTCGAGCGCTTGCCTCACTATTTTCACACTTTCCAGCATCTCGCGCATTCTCACCATATACCGCGCGAAGCAGTCGCCGTCCTTTTCCGTTATAACGTCGAACGAAAGCTGGTCGTAAACGAGATAGGGCTCAAAAATCCTTATGTCATGTTCGACACCGCAGCCGCGAAGGTTGGCGCCGCTGAAGCTTAGGCCGATCGCAGTCTCCGCATCTATAGCTCCGACACCCACGACCCTGTCCAGGAAAATTCTGTTCTTGTTGAGCATCCTGGAAATTTCACTGTGGTGACCCGGGAACTCGTCTATAAACTTCGTTATCGCCTGCTTCGTCTCGTCCGTCAGATCCTGAGCGACTCCGCCGATTCGCGTGTAACTCGTCGTAAAGCGGACACCCGTGAGGAGATCGAAGATGTCGTATAGTTTCTCCCGCTCCCTGAAGGCCCATAGGAAAACGGTCATGGCGCCCACGTCCATGGCCATTGCACCGATTGCCATAAGATGCGAAGATATCCTCGCCAGCTCAGCACCTATCACCCTTATATATTGGGCGCGCGGTGGAGCTTCGATGCCTGCGATCTTTTCCACCGCAAGTGCGTACGCGACGTTGTTTGCCACCGGCGAAATGTAGTCGAGCCGGTCGGTGTGCGGAATGAATTCCATATACGTCGACGCTTCCGCGATCTTCTCGTATCCCCTGTGGAGGTAGCCGAGTTCGGGTATACACTCGACAACCGTTTCGCCGTCGAGCTTCACGAGCAGTCTGAGAACGCCGTGCGTCGCGGGGTGCTGCGGGCCCATGTTCAGGACCATATAGTTCTCGAGCGGATCTTCGAGGGCAACACTCACATCTTTATTTTCAAGCGTCTTCACTATCTGAGAGACGTTTTCTTTGTCCTGTGTTGAAGTAGCCATTAGGGAGTTCTCAATTCTGGATTTTCTATTCTCGATTCACCTGTCGCTTCACGGGTCCTACTTCCTCGGGAGAGGAATAGAGCCCGGCACGCCCATGAGTGGGAAGTCCTTCCGCAGGGGAAAGTATTCATACTCTTCGGGCATGTACATCCTTCTCATGTCCGGATGCCCTTTGAACGTAATTCCAAACATATCGAAAGTCTCCCGCTCGTACCAGTTCGCCGCCGGATAGACAGCGGTGACGCTCGGACAAACGGGATTTTCACCGTCCACCTTAACTTTCAATCTCACGCGAGCCTTGTTGCGAAGAGACGTCAGTTGATAAATAACGCGGAATCTCTCTCCAGATGGGACCTGACCGGGGCGGTACTCCTGTTCGACCGCGAGGTATGCCTTTCGCGATGAAGCGTTTTCGTAGTTCAGCATGTCCGCTCCGCAAATGTCAGAGAGGAAATTGAACTGCAGTTCGGGGTCCTCTTTCAGCAGCCTGCAGACATCAGCGATGGCTTCGGGCTTGACTTCGACAGAAAGCTGTCCCTTGAACTCGGAGACCGATATTATACTCTCTCCAAAAGCAGCCCGCAGTTTTTCTTCTATTTTTTCTCTCATCTGGCTTCAATCCATCACTATTTTTTCGAGCTGTCGCTGCTGCGTTCTCGTCTCTCCGGCCTGTATCCTTCCCTGAATTTCCATGAGGGCCTTGAGGAGCGAGTCCGGCCGCGGCGGACAGCCGCCGACATACACATCAACTGGCACGAACTGGTCTATTCCCTGCACAACTGAATATGACCTATACATTCCTCCGCTGGATGCGCATACGCCCATCGATATGACCCACTTGGGATCGGGCATCTGATCGTAAATCTTCCTAACCACTTTCGCCATCTTGTACGTTACAGTTCCGGCCACGATCAGCAGGTCGCTTTGACGGGGGGAAAACCTGAACACTTCTGCACCGAAACGGCTGACATCGAATCGAGGTCCCGCAAACGCCATCATTTCTATTGCGCAGCAGGAAATCCCCAGCGGCATCGGCCAGAGCGAATTCTTCAATGACCAGTTGAAAAGTGCGTCCACACGGCTTGTCAAAAAGCCTTCGTTCCCGTTTATTCTATCTATTGCCACTGTAAAGCTCCTTTCCTAATCACATAATAGTACCCGATCAGAAGTATGACAATGAATATCAACATCTCTACGAACCCAAACCAACCCAACGACATGAAATTCACCGCCCAGGGATAAGTGAATACCACCTCGACGTCAAAAAGGATGAAAAGAATGGCTACAAGATAGAACCGAACAGAAAACCTTTCACGCGCGGTCCTAATCGGTTCCATTCCGCTTTCATAGGTTGAAAGCTTTTCGGAAGTAGGGCGACGAGGGCCGAGTATTCGATTTATGTTTCCCATGACGATGCCGAGAACAGCACCGACGGCGAGCATCAAGAAAATTGGGACGTAATTTGAAAGCATATCATTCTCGTTTTAAAAAATCTACACAATGGGGGGCTAAAAATCAAAGGATCAGAAACTGCGACAGTCTCCCACTATGGATACTTCGACAACCGACTGTTGTTATGCCGCTTTGGTGTCAGGACAGCCCAGGCCTTCGGCGACATCCGGCGCTTTTTACAGCACATCAGCTTCTTCTACAGATCCGTCGCCACGTGTAGAAAGGATGTCTTTGTTTAAAAAAAATTCGATAAGAGAACAAGAGACAATAATTTCCATTTTTCAAATCAGTGGGACACATTTTCGAGCTTGAAGCCGGGGTTTGCAGATAAAGAAGATGGCAAGGTTTCAGCTTGAAGTCCGTAACTATTCACCGCGCATCCGGATCAAGCTTTGGGTTTTGTGAAACCGGGAACTATATTCGAAAATCCATGAAAGCAGCGAATTGTGAAAGAACCCTTTGGAACGCGAGAAGTTTCAGGCATTGACGCGCAAGCCTGACGGAAACGGGCTCGCCCAACGACTCGGACTCCCCACCGCCATCGCAACTGTCGTGGGCACGATAATAGGCTCCGGGATATTTCTTGTACCGCAAAAGATCGCCCTTACACTCGGGGATGCGGGATGGATCCTTGCGGTCTGGATATTCGGCGGACTGCTTTCACTGGCCGGGGCGCTGACCAACGCAGAAATCGCGGGCATGATTCCGGCCGCCGGCGGACAGTACGTCTACTTCCGCGAGATATACGGAGATTTCCCAGCGTTTCTGTATGGTTGGACTACATTTATAGTATACCAGACGGGCTCCATAGCTGCGATCGCTGTTGCGTTTGCCGAGTACCTCGGATTCTTTTTTCCAGGGTTGAGCGTCAGCAGCATAAACACAGGGTTCTTCATAATACCCCAGGTCGGAGTGAAGCTGGTGGCAATTGGCGCAATTATGTTCGTCACGGGTGTCAATTATTTCGGCGTTCAGTTCGGTGGATTCGTGCAGCAAATCTTCACTAGCCTGAAGGTTGTCGCGATTGCCGGAATCGTGATCGCTTGCTTCGCTTTCGGAACTCACACCCGACAACTTCTTACTCCTTTCTTTTCCACCGCATCGTTCCACGGGACTTCATTCTTAAGCGCATTTGGAATCGCTTTGGTCGCCGTCCTCTGGGCGTATGACGGCTGGAATAGTGTCACTTACCTCGCGGGTGAGGTCAAAGACGCACAAAGGAATATCCCGATCGCACTTGTGGCCGGGACTTCCGCAGTAATCATCATTTACATCCTGGCCAATCTCGCTTATATGTACGTCCTTCCGGTCGCGCATATTGCTCACTCTCAACTTGTGGCATCGGACGCCATCTCGCAGTTTTTCGGAAGTGAAGGTGCGGCTATAATTGCTGTCGCTGTAATGGTTTCGGCTTTTGGAACGGTGAATGCAACAACCATGACCACCGCACGTGTTTATTTTGCCATGGCAAAGGATAGGCTGTTTTTCAAAAACATCTCGCGCGTGCATCCGAAATACAGAACGCCGCACGTTTCGCTTATCGTGCAGGGAATCTGGGCTTCACTTCTAACTCTCACGGGAACATATGACCAGCTTTTCACATATGTCATATTTGCCTCCTGGTTGTTCTACGCGCTGGGAACCTTCGGCATTTTCGTCCTGCGAAAGAAACGTCCCGATGCCCCCCGTCCCTACAGGACCGTCGGCTATCCTTTGGTGCCGGTTGCCTTCCTTGTGGTTGCCGTGTGGTTCGTTTACAACACGATAATAACCGACCCTCGAGATTCACTGATCGGACTGGGGCTTGTCGTCCTCGGCGTTCCGGCCTATGTCTACTGGAAAAGAAGGCGACGCGACGTATCCGGCGAATCAGAAAAGCGACATTACAGTTAAACCTTACGCCGATTTTATGAGTCGATTTGATTGCTATGATTGTCTTACATTATTGAAATGGGATTCCGAAGTGCTTTTCCGCAAGTGCTGTTGCTGTTTGGATTACTGGCGTTTCCCGTCCTGATCAACGGGCAGGAACTGAAACAGGATCACCCAAACAGCTCTGTGTTCAAAGACTACAAACCCGAAACGGGGCCACAGCTCATTCAGCCGTCCGATGTTACCTACCAGCTCTGGGAGTCACTCATGCTGGTTCGCCAGGCAAATGAAGGGGACCCTGTTGCTCAGGAGCAATTGGGGTTTCGTTATTTTCTCGGTAAGGGCTTTCCTACAGACACGGCCAAGGCAGCCTATTGGATGGAGAAGGCAGCCGATCAGAACATGGCCATTGCAGAGTACAATCTCGGCGTCTTCTTGAATAACGGCTGGGGCATCGCCTGGAATCCCTTCAAGGCGTACGAGCGTTTCAAGGCAGCTGCACTTGACAGCCTTCCTGAAGGAGAGTTTGCATACGGGCTCTTCTTCACGGACAATCTCGTCGTGCAGAGGAATTGGGGCACCGCCTATCACTGGTTGAAGCTTGCCGAGGACGCTAAGTACGAGCCCGCGAAAA
Organism: Candidatus Kryptoniota bacterium; assembly: GCA_046706745.1. Taxonomy (GTDB): domain Bacteria; phylum Bacteroidota; class Ignavibacteria; order Kryptoniales; family JAKASW01; genus JAKASW01. The sequence goes on along the minus strand of JBJKPC010000064.1, from coordinate 20,002 downwards.
AGGTTATCGACGAGTTCATCCGCAGGGGGATTCCGATTGCCTCCGACAGCGTGAGGTCGCAGGAAGCTAAGCGGGATTCGGCTCTCGGCGTCTCGAACCATCCGGTTGAACCCCTTTATCTCGATTACGGACCGGATACGTCTTCCAACGTAAGCGATCTAACGCTACTTAACGAAGCTTTTCGGGAAGGAAACGCTAAATTCAGAAAGGCCCTGGGCGTTTCAGATGTTTTCAAGAAAGGGGAACACGAAGATACGACAGCAATGAGTGTCATAGAATCCGCCGCGGGCGTGGGAAGCCCGGAGGCGCTGGCCGTCCTCGGCCGCTGCTATGAGAAAGGCACCGGCGTCAAACGGGACAGGATTCTGGCCGCCGAGCAATATCTTCGCGCAGCCCGCATGGACTCCCGACACGGCCTGGCTCTATTGCTGAGGTTAGTGAGACAGAAAGGGTTTTCTGAAGACCTTGAGAAGCGAACCAAGGCGGGCGACTATGATGCGGCATTCGTGTGGGCTGGCTTGACCGAGCTCGGTCTGGACCACCGGCTCCTCGACGAGCAGGCGTTTCATTTACTTAAGCTCGCTGCCGATCACGGCAATATTCCCTCATTGATAGAGCTCGGACGATGCTATTACACCGGTCAATGGACGCCGCGCAATCCGGAGCTCGGGGCAGAATGCTGGCAACAGGCTGCCGAGGCTGGGAGCCGTGATGCAAAGATAAGGCTCGCCGCCGCAGCAGTCATCTCAGACAGCACCATTTCCCCCACGGCCATCGCCGATACAATACGCGTTCTTACCAGCGGCGTCGATGACGGATCGATGATTGCGCAATTGGCACTCGGTTATTGTTACCAGCACGGCATCGGCGTCGTGCGAAACACCCCACACGCGGTCAGGCTTTACCGGGAATGTGCGCAAAGAGGGAGCGAGAGTGCTTACGACGCACTCAAACAAATGTACAACAGACTTCGACCTGAAGGAAAGGAATTCCAGGTCGAAAACGGCTAGAAATCATATCCGAGAGAGAAGTAGTAGTTCGGCCTCGAAAAGTGCTGCAGGTTGAAAGACCAGGCAACATCGAGGCGAACGAGGAAATAGAGGAGAACCATCCTGACACCGAACCCGGTTCCTATGAGAAGGTCCCTCGTTTCCAGGTTTCCCGACCGGTCGCGGTCAAACGCCTGAAACTTCACATACCTGTTGTACCAGTCTTTTCCCCACGCAGAACCGACATCTATGAAAGTGGTGCCGAAGAGAGTTTGGAATAATGGAAGAGGACCTGCGGATAGGAAGCCGAGCATCGGGAACCTGAGCTCCAAGTTAGCAAGCGCGAAGTTGTTGCCGAATTTCGCGTTGTAATTGTAACCGCGCATCGGTACCACGGGCGTCAGGAACTGGAGATCCTCGGCGTTCCTCACCGGAATAAAATCGCCGTCGAATCTGACATTGATCCAATTTTCAGTTCCGCCGATGAAAAACTTCTGAGGATCCGAACCGACCGACGTTCCGGCGAACAATCTCCAGGCAAATGTGTACAACTGGCCGAAGAGCTTGACGTAATTCCTGTAATCAAGCGTCCCCGTCAGAAAACTTATCCCTTGTTTCGTCGTTTTCGGAGTGCCGTACAGCGAGATGTAGTAGCGAGACCCGTTTATCGGCGCGATGTAGCCGAAGAACGAATTGTCATGGACGTATCGCAGGGAAGGGACGATCAGTGTCCTGTCCTGTCCGGGCTCATACGTCTCCGCGAGATTCTCGCGGGTCAGGCTCATCCATGTCAGTCCCCCTTCAAGACGGTCATACCTATCGAACGGATATGCGGCTGACAGCGAGATCGCGGATGTCTGGAAACGATACAAGTCATAGAATCCTGTGTAGGGAGATACAAGATAAAGGAAGCGTGCGACGTGCTGCCCGACAATCGAATAGTTTGTTCGTCCGGAGAGATATGTATATGCAAACGCATAGTTACTGTTCTTCAGGTCGACGACTAGGTCGGTCAGCAGAAAGATCTGGTGGTTGCCGAGCATATCGCTGAAAGACATGACCGTACTTCCCTGTGCCCCGAAGAGAGTGTTGTATCCAGCATTGCCGTAAACAATATCGGGCGTAAAGCTGACTTTGTATCTCTCTGCTATGTAATTCCCCGAACTGTCCACGTTGCCCTTTACGTTGAAATTATCGTTGAAATCCGGCGGCTCAAACATGCTGTCTACTGAGGCCCTGCCTCTTTCGAAGACGTATTTACTAAGGTCCACCTGGATGTCTTTGCCGTAGAGCTCTCTCACCTGTGTGGAATCGGGGGTATGTAATGAGTCGGGCAACAAGGCCATAGCCGCCATGGTATGAATTGGTCTTTGGACTCCGACGTGTTCAGCGACCTTGCTTTTCATGTATACCGTGGGAGGGACCACACCAGCCTTCATAAGACGGTCACCGGGGCTCTTCAGAAGAAAGATGTCAAAGCCGCCGTTCTCAAGCGACGAGAAAACGAGTCTCGATCCGTCCATGGAAATCGAAAACTGAGAAATGCCACTGAGCGAGTTCGTGACCGCCATGCACTCCCCCGTTTCGAGAGACAGGTAGTAGATATTTGCAACGCCGCTTTTGTCCGAAATGTAGTAAATATGCTTCCCGTCTGGCGCCGCGACCGGGTAAGAATCGTCGGTGGTATCCGACATAGTAACCCGATCGATCATCCCTGATGCGATCGCAATCGAATAGATCCGGCTCTGATTAAAATTATGGTTCCAAATTCTGAAGCTTCTTTTCAGCTTATCCCTACCAGTGTATGGAGCGCGGTCGCTTGCAAAGTATATCTTCTCCCCATCTGGTGACCATGAGGGATCCATGTCCGAGAAGATGTCGTCGGTCAGGTTTACCATGCTCTTGTTTCCCAAGTCATAGATGTAGATGTCGGACTGGCCTCCCTTCTGACCGACAAAGGCAAGCCTTGTCCCGTCAGGCGACCACGATACCGAAAACACCGCCTCAAGCCGGGAAAATTCAATTTTTTCCATTTCGCCGCTGCGTACGTCGATCATGAATATGGCATCGTGGGCGCCGCTTTTCACGGCGATGGCGACCTTCTTACCATCCGGGGACCATGTCAGGCCAGGGGTAAGAAGGTGGAGCTCCTCGAAGTCTTTAGTCGTATTCCCGGCGACGAGCTTCTTTATAGGCTTTCCGTCGGAAGCGCTCAGGAGGTATATACTCATGTAGTCATCGCGGTCGGAAATGCAGGCGATCTTATCTCCTACCGGTGAAATCGCGGGACTCGTGTTGTAAAAATCCCCGATTTCTTTGTGATCCGTCAGGCGCCGGGCAAAATCCTCGGGGCGTTCCCGCATGGCTATCTCAGGCCAGTAAGTCACCTTCTGTTCGTGAGTCCAGCGCTTTGACAGTTCTTTTGAGTCTATGCCCAACGCGCTGGAGAAACCTTGTTCAACGCTGCGTGTCGACCTGATCCGGCTCAGTACTTCTCCTATTTTCTCGGAGCCGTATTTCTTCGCAATGTAATACCAGACCGATTGCCCGCCGCGGTAAGCGAAGTATCCGTTCAAGTCGTCTATCGGCACGAGGTATTCATTAACCGTCGCATCCAGCATGAACATATCAGAGTTCACGTCCCAACCGAGAGATTCGTACTCCGCCAGTCCCTCGTTGAACCACATCGGAAGCCTGAGAGAAATATTGTTTGCGATAATCGATTGTATCGATCCTCCGTAGAACATATCGTTCAATACTGCATGAACAAGCTCATGGTGAATGACATGCCTGAGCAGCCGGTAAGATCCGTCAAACGGCACAACGACGCGGTTCTTGAAGAGTTCAGTCACACCCCCCACACCCTCTTCGAGATATTCCGACACCACGTTCGTCTGTTGCCAGTCGTTATGCGAGTCGTAGACTACGATCGGGATTCGTTTCGCAATATCGTAGCGGAAGTGCGACCTTATCGAGGAGTATGCCGCTTCCGCTGCGTGCGCGGTGAACTGCGCAAGGGAATATTCCTGACGATAGAAATAGACGTCGAAGTGCTTGGACTGAATGAAGTACCAATCGAAGCTGCGGTATTGGACTTTGTTTTTCCCGAACTCATCAATCTGGGCAAATCCCGTGTTCACCAGGAAAAGCAGCCCGAGCAGCGACAGCCTCTTCATGCACGACCCCCTTTCAGGAGGAACATACCAACGATTTCGAATAGAGTCAAGGATTAGGATTAGTCGGTGTCCTTATCCCAAGGGTGTTTTTACCACTAAGCCGCAGAGGTGCAATGGGAAGATGTCTTACTGCAACGGGAGGACAAAAAATAGGCGGCGAAAGCATGTCCCGTTATCTGCCTGCTCGCCATAGCGCGAGCGTAGGTGCGCAGCGGTGGGACTAAATATTTATGGTTGAAGAATTGGTCGCACGCCTTCCGTTCATCATTAAAATGAAGGGAAATGCTGTCACGGTTGGTTCGGATCAGTGTAAGCACAACTCACTTTCAATGTGAGTAGCACATACGGTCCACACCTAGAATTTGACCTCTTCCCCTTCCCTCGCAGCACAGAGCTCAAAGGAGTAATTCATCTTCTTCATATCTTTCCGGCATCTTATCACCATTTCATCGACAGAATCATCGTCGAGAAGCGGATCATAGTGGAAAAGACAGAGCTTTTTGACGCCGGCTTCGGCGGCAACTTTAAGGGTATAGAGAAAATGCGAATGTCCCCAGCCGACGTGCTCGCTGTATTGCTCGGGAGTATACGTTGAATCGTGAATAAGAACATCCGCCCCCCTGATAAAGTCTATCACCCGGTTGTTAGGATCCCCGTCGTAGTTCTCGAAAAGCTTCAGCACATCCGGCTCACCATTCGTAAAGAACTGTGCGGTTTCTCTCGAGTAGGGTTCGGAGTCACTTATATAAACGAGCGACTTGTTGTTAAATGTGATCTTGTAGCCCAGTGTGAAACCCGGATGGTTGACGTAAAACGACTGGACTTTTGCGTCGAAAACCCTGACAGTATCTTCTTTCACCGGCATGAAATTGATCTGCGCCTGGAGTTCCGAGAGCTTGACCGGGAAATATATCTTGTTCATTTGTTCGGCGATAAGCTTCGAAAGTACGACCCCGCGGGCCTCCGGCCCGATTATGGTTATTTCGTTTCCTTCAGAGAAGGCGGGCTTGAAGAAAGGGAAACCCTGAATATGATCCCAGTGAGGATGAGTGATCAGTATATAAGCCCTGATTTTCTTTCCGCTCTCGGACAGTTTGTTGCCGAGGTTTCTGATACCAGTTCCAGCATCCAATATTATCAGGTTACCGTCGTCGAGGTATAATTCGGTGCATGCAGTGTTTCCGCCGTAAAACAGGGTCGATCTTCCGGGAGTAGCAATGGAACCTCGCACTCCCCAGAATTTGATCTTCATCCGGCCTCCTTGGCTAATGCGGCCCAGCCGCATCAAGCCCGATTGTCGGAGAGTTATCGGTGTGATCCCTCGAATGTGAACACAGCCTCTTGCGGTATAGAGACCATAAAACGGAGAGAGGTCGTCCCATTTGTACCTCTTCACTCACCAATCGTTTCGCAGCCTCATTTCAATTGCGCGGATCGCGGTCCGATGATCTCCCGTCATCATTTGTTCGATAATTCGAAATATAGTTCACGTAGTGTTGCGCCGATTCCTCCAGCCGTCTCAACTCATCTTCCTTCAGACTTCTGATGATTCTTGCCGGGACACCCGCCGCGAGCATTCCCGGAGGGACCTCGAATCCTTCCCTGACAAGCGAACCTGCCGCCACGAGGCTGTGTTCGCCTATCATACACCCGTCAAGGAGTATAGCTCCCATTCCGATCAAGCAAAAATCCTTAATGGTGCAGCCATGAACAACGGCGGCGTGTCCTACCGTGACATTGGAAGCTATAACAGTCGGGCATTTTTCGTGCGTAACGTGTATCACACTATTATCCTGAATATTTGTCCTATCCCCTATTTTTATGAAGTTTACGTCTCCACGCACGACGGTATTGAACCATATACTCGAATACATCCCTATCGTGACGTCACCTATTATCTTAGCCCCCTCCGCTACAAAGGCAGACTCGTGAAGCCTCGGTTTCACGCCGAGGTAATCGATAAGCATCAGCCGTTACTCCTCGGCGGTGACCATCCGGCTCTCTCAGCACTCTTTAACTTGACAACGACACTCCCGATGATCACGCTCACATCGGCCTTGAGGGGAACCTCGGCCGAGTCTGCGCTCATCCAGCCCGTGAAATCGCCCGTAACTCCGAAGAATCCGGTGAAATTCATATGTCCGGACATCCTGTATGCCTGTATCGGATAATCGAACGCAGACACCTTGATGGCATCTTTCTTCTCGTTTATGGTGATATCGACCTTCGAACGTACCGTATCAATAATTATCGGAATCGACAAGTTTGTCTTAACTCCATGTGCTTTCCGGCACGCTTCGCGGATATAGTAGAAGAAGCTCAGGCCGTCCGTATAGTGTTTGTCGAGCGGCACTTTCGCCTGCTCGATAAGTTTGCCGTTCTTCCAGCGTCTCCAGTTCAATATTTTCTTGCGGAACTCGAGATCGTAGGACGTGTACACCGAATCGCTGCCGTCTTTCTGGATATTGTGCGTTGCCAGACACATAAAAGTCGCGGCATCCTGGTACGTTTCGTAAACGGCGTGCAGGTTTACGAACGGGATTCCGCTGTAAGAGTCGATGGCAGCCCGGACATGATAGGCCGGCACGCCGTCATAGACAGTTTTTCCGAGCACTTCCATTTTCACGCGGCCGATTTTAAAGAACAGGTAGCTCGCCTCGAATGTCAGCACCTCACCGTTCTGCATCACAGATTCGGTTGTATCAGGAGACCACCCGGCCCTTTCAAGTCGCCCGGAAAAACCGTTGAAAATGGTAAGTGCATATGCCGCTCTTAGAAGAAGCAGGGTCCCGCAGACGGTCACAACCGCCGCAAGAGCAATGCCTAATAATCTTCTATTCATTCTCTTTTTCAATACTCATGAAAATTGTGTGGAATGCAAAAATTTTCGCCCGCAGCCGGGTTATCTGCCACTTTGATCCCTGACACCGCCGCAGTGCGCCGCACCTGCGCGAGAATTCTCGGACCGGGGGCGGGTCCGAACTATGCCCGGCAACTCACTGATCGCTCCGGGAGAAATAACAATCGCCGTACCTTCGCTTTCCGTCGGCGGGCTCACCGCACAATCAGCTATTCCGCCCGAACTATGACCAGCGCGTCACGGAGGGGCCACCAGGGCCACCGGCAAGTTTTCACAACCCCTCTATGCGATCGGCCTCCGGGAAAAGTGTCAGCGCTTTCTGGAACTGGTTATCGAGATTAAGTACAACTCTGTACCAGCCGTCATTTCCCCAGATGTTGCGGGCTATCTGGGCCTTCAACAGCATCGAGATGTACTTGACGTTTTTGTCGAACTCTTCCCTCGTGATCTTGATCCCGGCTTTCTTCGCATGCTGGTAAATTTCATCCAGCATCGAGCCGGTGACACGGAATTTCTTGTTGAAGTTTGCGGATGTGCCATATTCCTTTCGCATCGCGTCCTGACGCTGGCTCACGTGGTCATCCACGTATTCCAGGAATATTCGTTTCACCTGGAACTGGTAGATAAAACCCGGTACTTTCGCCATCTTCACGATGTAATCCGGTGTAATGCCGCCTCCGCCGTATACCTTCCTGCCGTCGGCTGTTCTGAACACAGGACGGCCAGAGTCGCTTTCGAGTGTATGATTGATATTGGATCCCGATTTCTCGCTGCTGTCTATTCTCTCGGGGGCGGAGAAATATTTGGCCAGGTTCTTCCCGTAAGGCCGCTGTATCAATCTGCCACTGGGTGTATAGTAGCGGGCTATGGTTATTCTCACAGCCGATCCGTCATCAAGTCTGAACTGCCTCTGTACGAGTCCCTTGCCGAATGTAGTCTCTCCGACGATCAGCCCCCTGTCGAGATCCTGCATGGCCCCCGAAACGATCTCGCTAGCAGACGCCGATCCACCGTTAACGAGCAATATCAGCGGGAGCTTGGTGTATTCCCCGCCGGTCGAGGTAAAATACTCGTTTGCCTCGGGAATGCGGCCTTTTGTATACACTACGGTTTTGCCCTTCGGCAAAAAATCGCTGGCTACGTCGACGGCCTGGTCCAGAAGCCCTCCCGGGTTGTCGCGCAAATCGAGGACAAGTTCCTTCATCCCTTCCGCTTTAAGCTTAGCAAGTGCATCGGCAACCTCACTGGCCGTGTTTTCGGCAAATCTATTGAGATAGATGTATCCGACGTCTTTGTTGGCCATAAACGCGGCTGTCACCGATACTATCGGGATCTTGCCGCGCGTGATTTCGAATTGGAGAGGCTTGCCGACCCCCGCCCTGACGACGGTAACGCTGACCTTAGTACCCTTAGGTCCGCGAAGTTTCTTCTGTACCTCATCCCGCGTTATACCGATAGCAGATTTTCCGTCGATGGCAACTATCTTGTCGCCGGCCTGTATTCCGACCAGTTCACTCGGTCCGCCGGCAATCGGAGAGACGACAAGGAGCGTATCGTTGACTACATCATATTCGATGCCGACACCGTCGAATGATCCGCGAAAGTCCTCGGATATCTGGCGGACATCTTTCGCGGGTATATATACCGAATGGGGATCCAGCTGCCCGAGCAAGCCGTTTATGGCTGCGTCCGTCAGCTTCTGAGTATCTACGTTGTCGACATAGTACTTGTCTGCGAGACTCAGAACGTCCTTGAACTTCTCGACCTCTTCGTAGATACTGTCGCCGCTGAAGACGTTCTGTATCTGGGTGCCGATTAAAATTCCCACCGCCATCAGAAGAACTGATACCGTGGCGGATAATCTAGTCTTAAAGAACTTCATCTATATTCCTTTCACAGAATTCTACCCTTCCCGTCAGGAAAACGATTCCGGTGCTTCTATCGCTTGATTGTTTGGAGTGCCCAATCCCAGCGATATGTGAATATAAAATAACCCGTATTCTCCAACAAGGAATCAGTGACGGGCTTCACCGGCAACCGCCCGGATCAGGCGAGAGGGCCTCTTTTGAGTCTGCCCAGAGTCAGTTTGAACTTGAATCGCAGCTCGTCTTCCAGTCTGAATTTAGAATGTAGAAATACCACGGAACTTTGGTAAACTCTTTCAAATCCTCCTTCGGAAAGGGAGACGGTCTCTATTGGGAATCGCCATAAGGTAAGCGGAATACTTGATTCGACGTTTGCCTGCAGCTTCTGCCACTCGTCGACAAGGGCGACAGACGTTACACTGTCAGTTGACCCCATGCTGCACAATCTAGCGTCCGAGGGGCGGGCACCGTCTATCTTGTAGTACCTGTCAGGCGCGTCGCCTGCCATGAGTCCGAAATTAAACTCTACACCGAAGTGAAGATCGACCGGAGCCTGGCTCAGATTCTCTAAAGTGTAGTTACACAGAATATTGCCGGAGCTTTCTTTGAATTGGAATGTTTTTGAAACCCTTACCGGGATCCCGCTGTCTTGGCCGATATGCCCGTCGCGCACAAATCGCAAATTTGCGCCGCCGTTCTTCCGCAGGATCTTTGTTTCGTAGGGAGACTCGACAAAATCGCCGGTTTCCTGGTACCTGGCAGCGGCGAAGTCTTCGATTGTCGTGTCGCCAATGAAATGATCTATGAAAGATGCACGCCGGTACCAATCGTAGTTGAGGAGTTTCTCCAGCCCCTTCTCTTTCGACCTGACGATGTCGTGGATACTCAGCACCTCGCCGTCGTCAGCCGGCTTCTCGGCAGCTCGCCTTAGTTTGAGATGGTAACTTTCCGGCCGCCTGCTGAGTATATCCAGAAAATTAAACGGGACAGGTTTATAGTCGAGTTCGAACATGGCCGCGCCGCGCTGGGGCATGATGTACGCGTCTAGGATATTCGTCTCTACCAAGACCTCCTCACAACCGTCCATATCGAAATCCATGGACGTAACGGTCAGTTTCTGCTTGTGCTCCAGCTTATCGAGCGCAGTTTCGGCCTCTACCAAATTCTTGTAGACGGGATATCGAAGGTTGGGCAGATACAGCCCGCCGAACACACCATGCCAGTACGGATCGTTGCACTGTGCCGCCCATACTTTATCCAGTATGCCGCTCACGCCCCCGTTCTTATGCTTCGCGGAATGCGCGCGCTCCGACAGCCTCGTCATTTTCTTATGGATATTGTTCACTTCCGGGTATTTCGCGAGGAAATTACGCCAATAACCGCCGCGCACAAATTCCTCATAATGATCGAAGAGACCGGCCTCCTTGAGCTTGTGTTCGAATTCTTCGTATTTCCTGGAGAGTTCCTCCGGAAGAGCCCACTGGAGCATTTCCGCGTAAGAAGCATTCTGCAAATAAACGCGCCCGATCGGCTTCAATTTATCCAGGGCTTCGGAGAAATGGATTATCTTTATCCAATCGGAATTCTTTTCAAGCGCACTCAGGAACTTCGCAAGCCAGCCGTCTTCATATACATGTTTGTAAGTATGCGGCCAGACTCCGAACTTCTCTCCGTCATCTGCATAAACCGCTATTCTCGTGCCGTCTTCGCTCGCGATGGATTGCAGATATTCGATAGTCTTTTCGACCGGTTGAAAAGGGATGGTATATCTCATCGCCTTGCTGATCGGAAAAACGTTCAGCATCTTCCCCTGTTCTTCGGTCACATAGTAACCGAGGAGGTTTTCGTCTTTCAGTCCTACGTACTTGAAATGGGTATCGTCGATGGTAACCCACCGAACCCGGCTTTCTGCAATCGGCTTGACGATATGCTGCTCCCAGACACGCTCTGCGAGCCACATCCCCGTCGGGGTCTTTCCGAAATTTTTTTCCAAATAATCGCTAAGCTTACGTATCTGTCCCAATTTGTCCCTGTCGGGGATGATCGCGAGTATCGGCTCATAGAAACCGCCTGTCATCAGCTCGACCTGTCCCGATTTGACAAGGGCCCTGAGCTGCCTGAAGATCTCCGGGTGGTGCTTCTTAAGCCATTCCAGGAGAAAACCAGTGTAATGCTGTGAGATCCTGATCTTGGGAAATCTTTCCAGTAGTTCCAGAAAAGGCTTGTAAGATTTCCGGTACGCATCTTCCAGCACATGGTCGAAATTGCCTATGGGCTGGTGGTTGTGAATCCCTAATACGAGATTGATCGTTTTCAATTGGCTAACTCTCGGCTATTTTTCGGGCTTCATTTGAGGGAAGAAAATGACGTCGCGAATGGAATCCCGATCTGTCAGTACCATCGCGAGCCTGTCTATTCCGATCCCAAGCCCGGCGGTCGGAGGCATGCCGTACTCCAAAGCGCGAAGGAAATCCTCGTCTATTACCATCGCCTCCTCGTCGCCGCGCGCTTTAAGCCGCGCCTGGTCTTCAAAGCGGGACCTCTGGTCAAGCGGGTCGTTCAGTTCGCTGAAAGCGTTTGCCAGCTCGTGTCCATTACATATCAGCTCGAACCGCTCAACGAGCCCGGGTTTGGAGCGGTGGCGTTTCGCAAGAGGTGACATTTCTATCGGATAGTCGGTGATGAAAGTGGGCTGAACAAGCGTCGGTTCCACCAGCTCGGAAAATATTGCGTCGATAATCTTACCGGGTCCCATAGAAGGCTCGACTTCAACATGGTGCCTTTTCGCCGCCGACGCGAGCTCGCTTTCCGTCTTCCCGCTCAGGTCCTCGCCTGTCGCTTCACGTATCGAGTCGAGCATCGTAATCCTCTTCCACCCCGGTGTAAAGTCCACTTCGTTGTTTCCCACCTTCACTTTGGGACTTCCGGCTACGGCGAGCGCCACGGAATGCAGTAGGTTCTCTACCAGATTCATCATCCAGTCATAATCCTTGTATGAGACATAGAGCTCGAGCATCGTGAACTCTGGATTATGGGATTTATCCATCCCTTCGTTCCTGAAGTCCTTCCCGATTTCATAGACCCCTTCGAACCCGCCGACGATGAGCCTCTTTAAATATAGCTCGTCGGATATCCTGAGATAGAAGTCAAAATCGAGAGCGTTGTGATGCGTTACGAAAGGCCTCGCCGCGGCACCTCCGTATATCGGTTGAAGGACCGGGGTTTCGACTTCCAGATAACCTTTCTCATCGAGGAACTTTCTTACGGAGGAGACGATCTTCGCTCTCTTGATGAACGTCTCCCTGACTTCCGCATTGACGGCAAGATCGACGTAGCGTTGACGATACCGCAGTTCTTTGTCGGAGAATGGATCATATACCGTCTTATTTCCCTTTTCATCCACTTTCTCTTTGACAACCGGAAGCGGGCGAACGGATTTGGAGAGGAGATCGAGGCTCTTTGCGTGGATGGAAATTTCACCGGTCTTCGTCCTGAACACGCTTCCTTTGACACCGACTATGTCACCGATATCCATCAGCTTGAACTGGTCGTAAGCGCTTCCAATTTCGTCACGCTTGAGATATATCTGTATTCTTCCCTTAGAGTCCCTGATATGACAGAACGATGCCTTTCCCATTCGCCGAAGCGACAAAATTCTGCCCGCTACAGACACCTCTGCAGGTGGAGCATCGTCCTTGAATGATTCCAGTATGTCTGCAGAATATGCGGTTACATCATAGCTGTATGTGTAAGGATTCACGCCGAGTTTCTTGAGTTCTTCGAGCTCCTCAAGCCTCCTCTTCGTAAGCTCGTTCTCCTCCTTTTCAAACGAATCCTTATCGGAAAGACTCTCTTGATGCTCGTTCAATCTTCTCTCCTAAGCTGTGCTTCCTTGTACTTAATCAAAACTAACTTCTTTTCCTTGTTATAGATTTCGTCCATGCCCTGGAAGATCGTGTCGGCCACCTCGACAGAGTCTACGAACTTGAGACTTCTGGCATGCCTCAACTCATCGTCGAACTTTCCCCCTTTGAGTACGATCAATGTCCCAACAGGGATTTTGTCGTCGTAGGTCTGTTCGAAGCTTTTCAGGAGCCCGTGCGACCATCTCACCACATCGTCAAGTTTCCCTGCCGCACGACTAACAACATAATCAAAACGACGCTGAAATTCACTTTTTCTTGCCAGTTCTTCGACCCTTCCGTTTACCACCCGACTCCTTTCCCAACCTAATTCGGTAAGGATTGCAGAAAGCGCAGCAGTTTTTTTGGATATCGAGTCCACAAAGACCGCAGTCATTTGGTCGTATACTATTCGGATGGGTACTCCCGGCAATCCTCCCCCGGTACCCAAGTCGAGAAGTCTGGCATCCGGCTTCAGCTTTCTTCTAAAAAGAAAGGAAATGGAGTTCAAGGCGTGATTCGGGTAGAAGTTTTCCTCGTCTTTTCTGGAAATCAGATTCACATTCTTATTGGCAGCCAGCAACGCTTCCCGGTACCTCTCGAACTCAAGTGCCTGTGCACTAGTAAGAGCCAGCCCATTGGCAGCACAGATCGACGATAGCCAGCGGATGTCTTTCATGCAGATATGAAACGGGGAAACTTGTGGCGAGTCACTTGAAACATCCGCCGGAATGGATGCCCTTTGACGAGCACGGCATCTCGCGGTGAAAAGTGATCCTAATGTATTGGACCGATATCATCGATAATCCGGCTTGTGCCGATCAGCTTCATTCCCGATCGCTCAGCTCGACGAGTCTCTTCAAGGTTGACACCTCGCTCTTCGTAAGATTGCGCCACTCTCCGCGCTTCAGGCTGTGATGATTCAGACCGGCATACGAATAGCGATCGAGCTGAAGAACCCGTATATCTATTGATTCAAAAATGCGTTTGACAAGGTGATGTTTGCCTTCATGAACCGATATCCCCACTTCGAGCCCGTCACTCTCCGGAAGTACATAGACATCATCGGGAACAGTCAGAGAATTATCGATCATAACTCCCTTCTTAATCCTGGCGAGTTCACGCTCCCTTATCGGGCGGCTAAGAGTAGCCTTGTAGACCTTCAGCACGAGATGACGTGGATGCATCAAGCGATTCGCAAGTTCGCCGTCGTTCGTCAGAAGGAGCACCCCCGTAGTATTTCTGTCGAGCCTGCCCACCGGGTAGACCCTCTCACGGACTCTGACAACGTCAAGCACGCTGCGTCTTCCTTTCTCGTCGCGTGCAGTGGTAACCGAGTCCTTCGGCTTATTCAGCAGGATATAGACAGAGCGGACATGAGTTCGCACGCCCTTTCCGTCGACATCAATTCTGTCCTTTCCCGGGGTTATCTTGGTTCCCAATTCCGTGACGACTCTTCCGTTGACCTTCACTCTTCCGGCGGCGATCATTTCATCGGCCTTCCTGCGTGAGGCGACGCCTGAAGAAGCAAGATACTTGTTTACCCTGACGAGCCCCGACTGTGAGGCACTCTTATTCGTTTTCATTTTCCGAAGGCACTCCTGACCGGGCCTCAGGCTCTCCTGCCGGCTCAGATGATGACGAGTCGCCGAGCGCCGTTATTTCCAGCTGGATAGATTCTTCGGCGCCTCTGCTCTTTATCTCTTTTATGATTTCATCTATCTCGCGGAGTCTGGGAAGATCATCGAGACTTTTCAGCGCGAAGATTTTCAAGAATCTCTGCGTGGTCCCGTAAAGAAGCGGTCTCCCCACGCTCTCCGCTCTGCCGACAACTGTGACGAGCTCCTTCTCGAGAAGGTTGTGAAGGACATAATCCACGCTTACGCCGCGAATGGATTCTATCTCAGGTTTCGTTATAGGCTGTTTGTACGAGATAATCGCCAGTGTCTCCAGCGCCGAATTGGACAACCTTCGCTTCGACCTCTCCTTGAAAAGGATGGAAACCCACTGTGCCATTTCCTTTCTCGTAGCGTACTGGTACCCGTTGGCGATTTCCACTATTAGGAATCCGCTTCCGTCTTCGTCGTACTTTGCATTCAACGCATTGATTCGCCCGATAATCGCATTTGCGTTCACGCGGCCGAAAGTGTGGGCGGCATCCAGAACCGATTTTATGGTCCCAACCGGAAGCGGCTCGTCCGACGCGAAGACGATCGATTCTATTATATGTGCCAGGTCGTCGACGACCTCTTCCCGTTGCAAATTCTCTTCGATACCTTCGGCTTCGTCGTCAGCCGTTGCTCCGTCCGCCCCCTCCGTGGATAACTCTACGGGTTCATCCTCAGTCGGGACTAGGGACTTATTCTCTGCAGCATCGAGAGAGCCTTCCTCTCCGGAAGAGTCGGGATCGACTCGGCCCTGGGCAACTTCGGTAAAACCTTCTTCCATGTCCTGCGGCTCATTCTGTCCTTCACTCGTTAAGCCGGTCACCCGTTCGAGCGGCTCGTCATGAGGTTTTTCAGGACTCGTTTCCTCTGACGGGAGTGTGGCCTCGTGCGAAGAATCGTTTTCTTCCTCTTCATTGCGGGCCGGTACCTCACCATCAGTCACGGCAGTCCGGTCTTCAGGGGCTTCCGTATTCATTTCTCCACCGGCTTCCCGGTCGTCCGAGTCAATCGGCTCCTCCCCTTCATTGGGAGCTCCTTCGTCGGCTTTTACAGGTTCATGCCGTTCCGGACTTCCGCCGGCCGACTGAAGTTCGGTGTCCCGGGCTGGTCCGCCGTCTACGTCATCCTGTTCGGGATAACGGTTAACTTCTTCTTCCCGGTCGTTCTCAGGAGAGTTCTGATCCTGCTCCGTCATTATTCTCTTGCACAGCCTCATATTTTGTAATTATAAAATCATTGAACCCGCCTCTTGTCTGCACCTGCAATATGTTTCTCTTGATCAGCTCGAGAAGCGCGATGAAAGTCACGACCAGCCTTATCTTCTCGTGTATGCCGGAGGCAATTTCCAGGAAATGGAGAGTCGGCTTGTCCTCGACAGCAGAAATGAGAAAATCTATCTGTTCTTCGACTGTCACGTTGAGCCTCTGGATGTCATGGTAGGGGGTCGAGTCAAGCTTCTCCATGGCATGTTTGAATGCGGTGATCAGATCTACCAGCGTCGCATTCTTCAGCTCTTCATCTTCCGGTGCGGCATACTGTCTTTCGTCCTGTTTGAAGTAAGTTCTGTAGAAGAATCGGCTCCCTTCTTCTTCGAGGTGGGCGAAATTCCTCGAGGCCTCCTTGAACCTCGCGTACTCGGCAAGTCTGTCGGCAAGCTCTTTGCGGGGGTCTTCCTCCAGGAGATCCTCTACACCCTCCTCGTGCGGAAGCAGCATCCTGACTTTGATTTGCATCAGAGTTGCCGCCATGACTATGAACTCGCCGGCTATTTCCAGGTCCAGCATTTTTATATAATGAACGTAGTCCAGAAACTCCCGAGTAATTCTTGCTATCGGAATATCATATATGTCAAGCTGGTCGCGCCTTATGAAGAAAAGAAGAAGGTCAAGCGGACCCTCAAAGTCATTTAGCTTTACCCTGTAAGTCATCCCATCTTCATCGCTTTGTGGACATCGCTCATCGTCTTGCTCGCGACCTCCCTCGCTTTTTCCTCGCCGGCCTGGAGAATCTTCTCCAGCTGCCCGGGATTCTCCTCGTATTTCCGGCGGCGTTCCCTGAATGGATCGAGAAAAGTATTTATTCTTTCCGCGACGCGCATCTTGCAGTCGACGCAGCCAAGCTCGCCGCTTTCGCACCCTCGTCTGATCTCGGGGACCTCTGAAGCGTTGAACTTATTATGGTAAGTAAACACGAGGCAGATATCCGGCCTGCCCGGATCCCCTTTCCTGATCTTCTGCGGATCGGTGACGGCCTTCTTCATCTTCTTCTTGACGTCGTCGGGAGAATCGGAGAGCAGAATAGCGTTGTTCAGAGACTTGCTCATTTTCTTGCCGTCGAGTCCCGGCAGACGGGCGAATTTCGTCAGCTTTGCGGCCGGTTCCGGGAAAACGTTACCATACACCCTGTTGAAGTCGCGGGCGATCTCGCGGGTAATCTCGACGTGGGAAAGCTGATCTTCGCCCACCGGAACGATCTCTCCCTTATAAAGCAAAATGTCGGCCGCCTGAAGCACGGGATACCCGAGATAGCCGTAGCTTATCGGACCGAGCTGCAGATCGCGAACCTGCTCCTTCAATGTGGGATTTCTTTCGAGCCTGGCGGTCGTTATGAGCATCGAAAAAATCAGGTGCAGCTCGGTATGCTGTTTCACTTGCGATTGTCTGAAAACGGGGCTATGCTCCGGGTCGATCCCTGCCGACAGCCAGTCGAGCAGCATCTCCAGCGAATACTCATGGATATGCGACGTGTCGAGATCTGTGGTTATGGCGTGGTAATCGGCGATGAGATGGTAGTTGGAGTAACCGCCGTCGTTTTGGAGAGCGACCCAGTTTTCGAGCGCACCAGCCCAGTGACCCAAATGCAGCTTGCCGGTTGGGCGCATCCCGCTCAGAATGATCTTCTTAGGCATTTAGTCTTTTCTAATTTGTGCTAAAAAAAACCGCCACGAATTTCTCCCGGGGTTTTTCGAACACGAATCGCTCTTTGAGTTCCGTTTCGGAATTCAGCGAAGAACCAAATCAGTGTCCGAAGGATCCTTCGGATAATTCGTGGCCAATGCCTAATTTACAAAATTTTCCTACTTCATAAAAAGGTAGGGCTTCCACTTCTCATCGATCCTGCCGACAAAATGCCGGATGAAAGCCACATGGTTCGGCCTTCGGGGAATCGAGAGAAGGCGCATCCCGGCCTCTTCAGGGGTTCTGTCACCTTTCTTGTTGTTGCATTTCATACAGGCGCAAACGAGGTTCTCCCACGTGTCTTCGCCGCCGCGTGTCCGCGGTATGACGTGATCGATGGTAAGCATCTGATCTCCGCGTCCGCAATACTGGCACTTGTTCCCGTCACGCCTGATGATGTTTCTTCTGGAGAGGATTACGCGCTTGTGAGGAATTCTGTAGTAAACGGACAGCCTTACGATGCTAGGCATCGGCAAAGCCATCGACACGGAGTGCAACACCCTTCCGTCATAACGTTCGATTAGTTCCGCTTTCCCAAGATAAAGCAGAATGACAGCTTTCTTCCAGCTACAAATTGTGAGTGGTTCGTAGTTCTGGTTTAAAAGTAATACCTTTCCATAAATCCTATCGTGTTCTTCTCGTCCAATCTGATGCTCATAATAACTGAAGACGACTTCACCTCACTTTCGTCAGATAACTCTACAGGCACCTACAAAAGTTGATGATAATTTTCTGCTGAAGTTTCTCCGCCCTTTGTCAAGGCTGTTGATCCGGACAAAGCCGGAAGAATGGATAAACTCCTTATTTTTGCCGGTATAAATGCCGACATGGTTAATTTTATCTCCATTAGACGAAAAAAACAACAAATCACCTGCTCTCAACTCGTTTGTGCTTTTCCCCAGCTTCTTTCCGGCGAGGAATTGCACATCCGTATCTCGCGGAATATTGACGCCGTTGAGCCTGAAGACGGCCTGAACGAAACCGGAACAGTCGAACCCTCTGGGGCTCCTCCCGCCCCACTCGTACGAAACGCCGAGGAATCTCCGCGCCGTATCAATCAAGTTCGACACAGAGAACTTAACATTGTGAAGTAAGTCGCCGGTCGAGGATTTCCTGACCCAGCCCGTGGGTCCGTCGGGAAGCCGGACAGACAGGAAACCGCGCCGCCTGCCGGTGAACCTGAGCGAAGTACCATAGACGGTTTCGCGGATTGCGGCCGATTCTCTCGACGGCTTCTCCAGTATCGGAACCGCGTTCTCGACCGCATGGACGTCGGGGAGTAAATGGAAATCATAGAATCGTTTGTCGTCCATCAGCGTCACCTGATCTTCGGACACCCAGCCGATGTAACCGTCAGCATGTAGCCTTACCAGGACCCAACCTCTTTCCACCCGCAGCGTCTCGAAAGTTTCGCCCAACAGAACCTGTGTCATTTGCTCACTCGACGAGGCAGCAGACCTTCTCACCGGTGCGATTCCGACATGGCACACCCCTTTTCTAAGATCGCCGACGCTCCTGTCCGGGAGGAGAACGATCTTGATCCTGAAATGTGGGTTGAGCTCCTGATACATCTTAGAAATCTGCATCGCGCTCGAAAGAGAATCGGTTATGATGTTCAGGTATCTCTCGGCAGGTTTGAAGTAGAGCACCGAATAGCGCGGATCTACAACGAGAGCTTTCTTCACTTTCTTTTCAAACAAGTCCGCGGGAATTGGTCTCTTGAGCCCTTCCATTACGGAAAAAATATATCGATTGACCGGCTTGTAAACAACGTGAGCAAGCGCAAGTGTGTCGTAACGACGCCCGGTTTGTGCCAGCTCTGGGAAGTGAGTTCGGTTGAACCGGCCCCAAAGAATGTCTTGACACAGATAGACGCAAGCTTGCATTTCTCCGCATACGGGATTAACATCTCTCAGCAGGCTGGGAGAGTGTGACGAAGTGGGATATAAATATCATCATGCTTATGATCTTCATACCGAGTTTAACGTTTCTGTTTCTCACAACACCAGGAACTGGCTTCGGGCAGCAGTCCGCAGTCCCCGTTATGAAGTCCTCGGCCATAATGAATGTGTCGAAACAAGATTCGGTGGAATCGAGTCGCGGTTCACTTCCCCCGTTGAGGCTTACGCCAACCTATGAAAACTCACAAAGCGGTCGGGAGATCCCGCTCCTTCTTCCGCAGACCGGGTCAGGGCTGGCTGAGGCCCCGGCCGGCCATCCTCCGTCACTTGTCTTCTTTTTCGAAAGCCTGCCGGGCACCGCGCAGGATGTGAGCGGAAAAGGCCGATGGCTACTGGACAAGAGCGGCAACCTGCTCATTCCACCGGAACTCGACCTGCAAAGCGGCCGAAGCGCCAGGCTTCTGCAGTCGATCTTCGGAGCGGCAGAGGTCGGCGGGGTTGCATATTTGCTTTATCTTCACGTGAAGAGATACGGAGTCAAGTGAACCTTCAGATTCACCGCCAAACCTTTTATCTTTCTGGAAACCTCACATCGGAAATCAAGGAGTCGTGCAGATGAGATCTTCGACAACTTTTGGCTACCTCATGATCGTCTTCATCGTATTCGCTTCAGTACAAACAGAAG
>JBJKPC010000063.1:0-7685 GCA_046706745.1 Candidatus Kryptoniota bacterium | reverse complement strand
CTCGTACAGGTGCCCAGACCCGAATCATGAACCTCTACGAGAGAAGATATGGTGGGGGCACGAAGCCCTACTCCGCAAGGGCCGGAGCTCAGGCGAAGAGGGATGCCCTCAAGGCTGTAAAGAGCGGTGATCAGGAACAAGCGCAAAGAATCCTGGCTCAGGCGCTCTCCGATGGTTCTCTGACAAGGAAACAGGTTAAGGCACTCATGGCCGGCGCAAAGGAACCGACCGACGTGTGGATGTTCAAGAGGCTCCCTGAGTCCGACAAGGAGGAGTTATACAAATCTTTCAACGCAGAGGAGAGGAGACGATATCCGGCGCCTGGCGAGCATCCGCTCAAGAGGGCGGCAAGGATAAGGCAGTTGAGGTACCAATGAATTCAAACGGCGAGACAAAGAGGGCGCTTCCACTAAGGGCCGCTGACACGGGTAGAACTCTTACCGCGCCAGGTCTGTTCCCGTTGGTGGTCCAGAAGCGCCCTTCGCCCGTTTCTCAAAGGAAAGGAAAATATCTTGGGATCAGTTCCTAGCGGAGTCCGATGGCGAACATACTAGACCCAGCCCGGAATTTTATTGTTGTCTCCATCTTTGGGGGCGTGTCGGCCTCCGCTACCTCTATTGCGCTCGTTTCGGGACAAGGCGCCCTTCTTCCCGATCCATCTACAGAGGGAGCCTATAACATGTCTTTGTGGGACGGCCTCGCGTATGCGGCACCGCACAATGACCCCAACGTGGAAATCGTCAGGGTCACAGGGATTTCCGGGGATACGCTGACCATAACGAGGGGCCAGGAGGGAACCGCAGCCGTCGCGCACAACACTTCGGGTGGTTACAAACTCACACTCGGATGGACGAAGAAAAGCAGGGACGATGCAGAGGTGGCCTTGCAGGACAGGCTCGCAACAGCGAACTTCAAGAGGCACCAAGCACTGACCGGGACTGTTGACGGAGTCAATGCGACATTCACGATTCCCGATACGATCGTTACAGGTTCCGAAGTGGTAACGCTGAATGGCGTCACCCAGACACCAAGAACAGGCGGTTCGCCGACATCCGGTTATACGATAAGCGGCAGCACGGTGACGATGATTGGCACGAGTATCCCGCAAACTGGTGATGACTTCGAGTGTGAGTACATAAAATTATGAGGCAAAAGTGAAAACAGCGGTTCTTTTTTTCCTCCTAGCGATGACGGCAAGTTCGCAGACAATTAGGCAGGATCAGATACGACAATCTGGCTGGATCTCCGATTCTCTCGCCGCCAAACAGAACTCTTTATCTTTTCCGTTAGATACATCCCTGACTTCAGCGAAGGTGACTCGGATAACCGCCGGTTCAAACGTGAGCATCTCTCCGACTTCGGGTGTCGGAAACGTGACGGTCAGCGCATCGGGAGGAGGGAGTGCTGACTCGTCGATCTTCGCGACGATATATAACGCCCACCACTACGCGGACTCTGTCTCCCGAGCGACCGGCGGAGTGTACAACGTTAAACTCTACGGAGCAAAAGGGAACGGCATTCAGCTTGATACAGTATCAATATCAAGCGGGAACGATACACTTACGACCGTGTCAAGTATCTTTAGCGCAAGCGACACTGGAAAGGTAATCTGCGTTGATACCGCGTCCTCGAGCGTCGCAGATCTGGTCACGACAATATCCTCGGTCGTCTCCGGCACTAAGGTGGTTTTATCGGTGAGCGCCTCACACACTGTCACAGGCGGGGTTTGCGTTTATGGCACTGACGATGGCCCGGCTATTCAGTCGGCAGTGAACGCGGCTGCTGCAGCACATGGGGGCGTAGTCTTCTTTCCAGCCGGCATCTATATCGTAAATTCAGCGCTCCAGAACACAGGTGCAGAGGATGCGCAAATTGTGATACCGATGATGGGGGGAGCCGATGCATGCACAATAATGTTTCAAGGCGAGACTGCGCCGCATCCCGCGACTTCGGTTTCGCCATCTGCATTCCCTTCACCGATGGGAGGTAGCATAATAAAATCGACTCTGACGACAGGCGCAGGGGGGAATGTCATTGCAGGAGGGTACACGAGCAACTGGACCTACGTGTTGTTCGGAATGAAAGACATCATTGTCCGGACTGTGAATGCGACTCCTCTTACTGCGGTCAACCTGCAATGGGTTGGAAGGTGTGTATTAAGGAATGTCGAGATCGCGTCGGGCGAGATGTGGGCCGGAAGCGCCCGTCAACCTCAGACCATGTCAAGCTACGGTCTAAAAACCCCTGGAGTGAACAATGGCGCACTCACACAACTGGACAACGTAACGGTCGAGGGGTTCACAAGCGGCATACTCATGAACGAGCATACATACGGTGGGAATGTGACGGTAATGGCATGCTTCAACGGATTGGTGTTAAGTCAGGGCTACCACGCTATGTATCTGGCAAGATGCCTCCTCACGGGAACACAGGTCGCCATACGGACGGATGCATTCACCGGCAATTCAGCAGGAATTAACTATCTGAAGATTTCTCAACTCGACATAGAGCATGAAGTGAGCCCCCCGACCCAGGCATGGCAGATCTCCGTAGGCGTCGGCGCGGATTTCTATGATCCATCCGACTACACTTATGGGACGATGAACTACAATGTTGTTCTTTCCGGCAGCGGTTACTCGAGCGCGTTCGTTATCTCAGGAGGCACGCATTGTACATGTACGTCAATGAGATAGGATTTGGATGTATCGGACCGTAGAGAGATGAAGATAATAATCTTGCGATTAGTGAAAGAATTTCAAACCAAGAAAGCGAGAGGACACTAAATGTTCGGTGACGGCGCAGATGGGACGATTTTCGGTTCATTCTTCGGAACCCTTGCACTTCCTCCTCTCCCCGCTGGAGGAGGCGGAGGCGCTTCGGTTGCCCAAGCAGGCGAGGGCCGTAGCAAATCCCGATACCGCCGCCTCGTCCTTTTCGATGGGACAAACGACGCGGCGAAACTGAATACCGAACTCCAGAACTTGGCAAGGGCTGGTTACAGAAGCATGATAAGATTTTCAAAAGAGAGCGCGTTAGAACCGCGGCATCTTAACATAATGGCACAGCAGGTATCAAGAGTCACGAAGGCTAAATTGTATGTCCGTTTCGATGGTGCCGATACCGCCGCGAAACTCAACAAACTATTCACAGAGGTGGAAAGACTGCTGAGGTGAGCAACCGTGCACAAAAGAGAAGGACAACCCAATGCCTGAACCGTTCCGAACACTTCTTGACGTTCTCCTCACGGCCCTATTCGGACTGAACGTAGTTCTCATACGTGGGTTCTCCAGAAAGGTCGAAGAATTGGACAGAAAACTCGGCAAGCACGAGACGGCGCAGGCTGACTCGATGCTCAATATCGACAAAGAAATGGCCGGGATTCGGTCGAACTACGTCGATAGATTCGCGGAAATCAATAACAATATTTTCAATCTTGAGCGGAAGATGCTTACAGGATTCGATGAAATCCACACTGGCATTGTCCGGCTTGAGGCAAAAAACAAGAAGGAGTAAAACAATGAAGAGATTCGGTCTCTTTGCGCTTGCAGGCATCTTGCTTGTGGTTGCTTCGGTCTTCGCGCAGGACAGTACGAAGGTGCTCCCCCCTGTCGTGATTCCGACTGGCTTCAATCCATTGTTCATCGGATTCTTCGTGATTGGCATGTTGGCTCATTTCGTCATCCATGTGAAGAACCTCGTCGGATGGGGGAAACTACTGGCCAACCTGACCCTTTCGCAGCTCGTCGCATGGTTCGGCAACAAGTTTCACATGACGCTCATCGCAGGGGCTGCCGCCGCAATCATGGGAGTAGGAGCCTCCTGGGGACTCAGCATTGAGTTTGCCGTTTTGACTCCACTTTCGGTAGTCGTGGCGATCGGCGCTGGATATATTGGGGACTCCGCGTTCAACGGCGGTCTCACACCAGTTTCTTCGGTTAGCACTTCTCCACCGAAATGAAGTACGCACTACTTCTAGTCAGTCTCTTGATGGCTGCCTGCTCATCCACGGAGCGGGCAGTTGTCACAACTCACACGGTTCAGGTCCCTGTCCCCGCCATAATGGACACGCTTCCAGTTGTCGCGAATTGGGATTCTGTCTTCTACGTCTGGATGCACGGTAATCCCGTGCCTATCCATGATACGACGATTACGTTCCAGTCCGTCGATAGCTCCAAGGGTAAACGCGACACGACAAGGGTAGCTGTCCATGTCCAGAATGGGAAGCCAATCTCCGCTAGAATTTATGTCCCACCGACCCTGCGGTCTTATTCGTACCCCGACACGACTCGGACTATCATAGAGAGCCTCTCCTGGTGGGAGAAATGGAAATATGGCTTCATAGCAATCGGGATGTTCTGCGTCGGGATTGTCCTTATTGCGGTTGGCCTTAAACTTTCACCCAGTCTGACAAAGTTCATACCGTGAGGCATACGATGAGCATTGAGACAGAAGAAGATATCGCCCAGAGGCAAATAGAATATCTCGAGCGTCTTCACCACGACGCCACGTATGAGACAGCACGCAGGGAACTCCATGAAACATCCAGTCCGACGAAGATGCGGAACCTCAATACGGTACTGCTGATACGCGAAGCTCAGATCAAGGAGGAAGGCCATGACGAGTAAGTTCCTGTTTGCTTTTGCCAAGACCCTCCCGTGGGAAAAGGGCTTTGAATCTGCCGCGGCGGCTCTCAGGATCCACGATAGCGGGGGCGCTACGATGGATGGGATCTCCGACGCAGCAGATGGCAAGGTTGACGGATTAGCTAACTACCCTCGGTGCGGCATCATGGATAAGCCCATCGCAGACCTCACGCCTGATGATGTCAAATCGATTTATTTTGCCTACTGGTGGACAGACAACCGGTGCGAAGAGGTAAACGACCGGGGACTTGCTGCCCTATGGTTTGATTGCTCCGTGAACCTTGGAGCCGGAGGCGGTGGAAGAATCGTTCAGAGCGCGATTAACGCCCTTGTTCTTGGAGCGATGCGCGTCAGAGTTGACGGAGATGTCGGACCGGTTACAATAGCTGCGATGAATGCGCTCCCCGCAGTGGAGCTGAACAATAAGATTTGTGACTTAAGGACGGCGCATTACAAAAAGGTGCGGCCCGATCTTACGCAACTTGTGAAGAGGTCCGAATCCTACCGGATTATCATTCCCGCATTTGGTTTCCCCGAACACGATTAAAACGCACGTAAAGGCCTCTGCCGGCTCCGTAGAGGCCCGATCTCTTTCTTCTCCTACTTTTCTCCGTCCTTCGTTGTCTTGAGTATTCCAAGCGCGATGCGCCTCAGTTCCTCAAACGTCTTCTTCATCTCACTCGGCTTCCATTCTTTCTTCTGCGTGAGGTCGTACAGAATCCCTACGAGTTGTTGCTTCCAGTGCCCATTCAATCCGTCCGCGACGATAGCGTAGATTGTCTTGTTGTCCTCGCCAGTCTTGGAGTCGAGGTCGGAGAGCTCGTTGGTCTTCTTCTCAATATCCCGCTTTAGCCTCTGCGCCCGCTCACTGTGAGTTTCGAGGAGTCGCATCTGTGCGAACATCGGCACGTGGTCTTGATACATCTTCTTCGCCTGTTCCCAGGTGTAGCCTTCCGCCCATTTACTCATGCGGGTCAGGTGTTCTATTGAGTAGCCAGAGCCTTCGCAGAACTTCTCGAATTCTTTCCATACGTGGTTCATGCGGAAGTCGCGGAGAACTTCGGCTTGTCTGTACCGGAACTCGAACGACTCGTCGTCGTTGCCTTTGATTTTCTTATCAAGGGCGATGAATTTATTCCGGGCTTTCGCTATGTCTCCCATCTGGCTTATGTCGCGGATGTTGACAATGTTATCGTGAATCATCCCTGCTCCGTTTCATTGTGTGACACAGCCGATTTGTCATCGAACTGTTTGAGCTCTCTTTTCACTTTCCAGTCGTCATAACTGGAGAGTTCGCCCGTTCTCATGGCGCGGGCCACATGCTGGCAGAGTTTCTGCCGGGCGTAGACCGTAGCCTCATGGTCGAGTCTGAAGTCCTTCACTTCCTCTGTATACCATACGATATAGTCGTAAGTATTGAATTCGTCCAGAAGCTCCTTGATTGTCTTACCTTGGTGGATGCCGAAGGGAAGAGTAGAAGTGAGGGAGTATATCATCTCGGCGCCTCTGTTGTCCGGTTCATCGGATTACCGTCCGGTCCTATCGGACCATAGGCGTTATAGATTGCCTTCATCACTTCCGGTTGAGTCCATCTTTCTCTCGCTCTCATCGCCAGATCGGTTCTGTAGAAACCCTTCTTGCTCGGAATGATTCTTTCAACGAGAGAAACGGCTTTTTGATTTGCCTCATCGACCGTCGTTCCGAGTCCGACCGCATAGAGAGCGTATCCGTAGTGAGCGGCAATCACCGTCTCAGCCTTCCCGTCGACGGGTTTCTTTCTCACCTGGACGAAGAAGATACTGCTGTTGATCTCATCTCCGGTGAGATTCGACATATCGAGGACTTCGTCGAGGTACGAATCTGGACGCGATTGAGTCTCTTCGTATGGGAAGTTCGGGAATGCGAGGACAAGCACGACCGCGATTACGTCTTCCTTGAATTGGAAGTCCTGTTGACCTACGGAGAGTCCGTGAATGAAGTCTGCTGTCGGCATGTCGAGAAGATTCAGGATAGCCGATACAATTGGGAATCCCGGTCGCATTGTCCATTCCGTCAGATAGATTTTTCCATCGGGAGCTATGATGCAGTTCGCGTCGATCTCGCCGATATGATTCGTTGCGGTGAGAAAATCGGTAAGAGGATTGAGCATCTGCTTGAACATCGGAGTCTCGCCGAGGACAGTGAAAAGGACAGTTCCCAACTCGCCTGTAACTGGACCCCTTGCTCCTTCGAGTAGGTGTTTGTTCTCGAAGTTGATTTGCTGGATGATCTCGTCGTCTTGTCTCGCCCAGCCTGCCGCTCCCATGTGAACCGTGACCGCAACTTCTTGACCCCGGACAAACTCCTGAAGTACAAGTTGTCCTTCGAGATTTGAATGCCGCTCCTGAATGAGAAGGAGATGCTTAATCAGGTCTTCGGAATCATCCCTTGATGCGGCCCAGTTCAGGGTCTTCGGAAGGTCACCCGTTTGCTTAACGATGTACTTCTTCGGGTGAAGCCGGATGTAGTGAATGACATCGTTGATCGAATCGATGTTCTGAGACGGCGGCGTGAGGACTCCGAGATCCTTCGCGAAGTCAACGCCCTTGATTCGAGACTCCTCTATTTGGCCGCCGATGACGCCTGACCCGAATACGTTTCGACCTTTCTTCCGGAGTTTATCCTGAAGGTCATAGTGTTCGTAGCCGTCAAAAACGATATCCGCTTCGGGGTTCTCTTCGACCGCCTCACGTACCGTCTTCTGTTTGGACGTGATAATTTCCATACTCATACCTTCCTGCAACCGGAAGTGTTCGGGTGATTCGATATATAGCTGGACATCGTTACCCTCGCGTTGTAACTTCTGACCCATTACTCCGCCATCAGCGGCCTGCGTGATTATGAGAAATTTCATCCTTTCGTCTCCTCGAATAGTTTGAGTGGTGCATTGAGAATTTTCAGATCCGGCGAGGCGGTCGGGCGCTTCGCATTTATCTTTCCTACTTGTACACCAGGGAAATAGAACGGTTGCCCGCACTCTCGGCATCGTGCGGAAATCTCAAG
>JBJKPC010000062.1:0-3199 GCA_046706745.1 Candidatus Kryptoniota bacterium | reverse complement strand
CGGATAGATGCCCTACGTGCGCCGTAGCATACGCGGCGCATGTTTATTTTATCGGAACCCCTTTAACCTATTGACATTTCAGTTTGTACTCCGTACCATATGCCGTGATGAGTCAGGGCAATACTTTCGCGCACACAACCAGAACGGTGTTGTGACATGTACAAACCCACGCGAGTACAGGGCCGCTACCGCGATCTTCTCTTCCAGAGGTTTCCCCAGGATGCAATTCCCGCCGAGTTAGGCGTCGAACAAAAGGACATCGACGATTGGTTTGACGACGGCGAATTCGCAGACTGGCTCTACGAGGGGATAATCAAGGTCAAGCACCGGTTCGGCGTTCCAATTATCGTGCAACTGGCAGAGGACGCAGCGGTCAAAGGGGCGGCCTTCCAACTGAGGGAACTTGCGCTGAGAGTCCTCGGGCTTTACATGCCGACGGCCAAGACAATCCGAGACAAGGATGTAAACGAACAGAAGAAACGGCTGGCCGACATGAAGAAAAAGGCAAAGGATTTGCAGAAAGTTCAGGAGGCTCAGACGAACTGATTTGCGTAATACCGCTTGGCGCGGCAGACTCTCTCACGGCCTCTTCTTTGTCGGAGGGCGACAGTGAAACTCAGTACAGCGGAGAAAATAAAACTCGAACTGTACAATAACTTCATGCTCTTCTGCAAGGAGCTTCTCCCCCATCATTTTGAGGACGATCCGGCCCTTATCCATTTTGACCTGGCGGAGAAACTGTTTTCCGGCTCACTGCGACAAGCCTTCATCCTTCCCCGCGAGCTCGCGAAGACGACCATCATCTCACTCGCTTACCCCTTAAGACAGATTCTCTTCAACGAGAGCCACTTCATTGTCCTTGCCTCCGACACGGAAACGTCGGCTATGCTGAACGTTGATAATCTCAGGTACGAACTTGAGACGAACGACAAGATAAGAGAACTCTTCGGAGATGTGAGAGGTGAGACGTGGGGTTCTAAGTACTTCATCACGTCGACCGGTATTATGGTCATGGCACGCGGTGTCGGACAACAGATTCGCGGATTGAAGTTTCGACAGCACAGGCCCGACCTCATCATCGGCGACGATATAGAGAGTAAGGAGACCGCCGCAACATCCGAGCAGCGAAGGCAGATAAGAGCATGGGTGTTCGGAGACGTGCTACCAGCTTCCCCTCCCGGCGGGAGGGTTTACTTTGTTGGCACGATCCTCGCATACGATTCGCTCCTTGCGAGAATAGCTAAGAGCGCAGGGTTTGACGTTACAACCGGCAAGAAGACTCTCAAAGAGGCGGACATTCCAACGGTCGAAGCAAGACGCAGATCTAAGCGCGGAATAAGATTCGACGTTATGTACAGCGACTCGGTTATAGACGGAAAGCCGATCTGGCCAGCGCGAATGACGCTTGACGATCTTGAGGAAATAAAGCAGGTCTACCGGGATATGGGCGAAGAGTCCAGGTACTATCTTGAGTATCACAATAGAGTTGTCACCGAGGATCAAAGTTTCAGGCCTGAATTCTTTCAGACCTACACGCTCACGCCCCAACTGGAAAAGTCCCTCAATATATTTATGGCCGTTGACCCGGCCATTTCCGAGAGGGACACGGCGGATTATTCCGCGATCGTAGTTGCCGGAACCGATCCCAAGGGGAATCTCTACATACTTCAGTACACTAACGAGCATCTCACGCCGCTTGCCCTCATCAAAAGAATCTTCGACCTGCATATTCGATGGGATCCCCTTCTTACGGGATTTGAGTCCGTATCCTATCAGAAGTCTTTGAAGTACTTCATCGAAGAAGAAATGCGGAACCGGCAGTACTTCTTTACCCTTCAGGAACTCAAACCGGACAGGGACAAACGCAGAAGGATTATGAGGCTCCAACCGAAATATGAACGGAGAATGGTGTACCATCTTCCGGGTATGGATGAACTTGAAGGACAACTCATAGCGGTATCGCCGACATCCATGCCAACCCACGATGACGTTGCAGATGCCTTGGCGTATATCCCGGAGATGGAAATCAAGCCGATGGAAGCGCCGACCGACACCATAGAGACTGAGGCAACGGCAATGGACAGAGTGTTCGCCAAGATCAGGGTGCGGGCAGATCATCCGAAGAGAGATTGGAGTTCTAACTAATGGCTGACTTCCAGTACGAAGTTGTGAGGGACGGTCTCAAGAGCCGCAGGCCAAAGAAGGAAGAACTGCCGCAGTTTGTAAGCGACCTCTTTAAAGATTCGAGACAGTGGCGTCAGGGTGCGTTGGGGCCATGGAGGACGGTCACAGCCGATCCCGCTGAACTCTGGCTCAAAGCGAGGAAACTCGAAGCGGGCCAGCATTGGGATGTTTACGGGCGCAGGAACGAAGGCCCTGACACCGACTGGAAGGGCGAACTTGTTATCGATGACATTCAGAACGCGATTCGCGTTCGCAAGATAAACCTCACATCCAATTGGCATGAAATTCAGGTCATGCCGAATATCCAGCATATCAACGAGGTTATCCGTCAGGACAGGCAACTCTGTGGCTGGGACAATTTCCTAACGCAGTGGGTGCAGAATATCCTTACCGAGGGCCAGTCCTATACCGAAACGTATGTCAATACGGCGAAGAACCCTGATGGCGTGATTGATGACAGAGTCCTCGACAACGAAGCCGTGTTCCCAACGCCATTCTCAAGGAGCCTCGAGAAAGAAGACGGATGCTGGTATGTCATCATCGTCTCAATGATCGACATCGACAAAGCGATGAAAGAATTTCCGGTTCTTGACCCAGAGAAAATGACGAACTACCTGCAAGGGCTGCAGAGAAAGCAGACCAGCGCAGACGATTCTCAGCGCGGTCAGATGAGCTACATGAAGACGATGCTCGTCGACAAGATGGAGCTTTGGTGGGACGATGAGCAGACGGAGGCCGTTCCCTTCGATCCGAACGAGGCCAAAATAGAACATGAGGCGGCGTGGAACGGTCAGGAATTCCACGCGGAACCCTACGATAACCACAAGGACCATATTAACGCGCACAGGGAATTCGTTGACCAACTTGACCGAATTCCTGACGGAGACACGCCTGAAGCAAGGCAGAATCGGCAGAATGTGTCGGAAGTCATGCTCATGCATATGAAGGAGCACCTTGGCCTCGCGAATAAGAAACTCGAACTTTTGGGCCTCCAGCCCGACGAGCAGAAGAAATA
>JBJKPC010000061.1:0-5117 GCA_046706745.1 Candidatus Kryptoniota bacterium | reverse complement strand
TGAAGTCGTTCAGTGGAAATCATCTGTTGAAATTTAACAAGGGTTGCTCAAATAGAGAATACTGATGGCGCTCGGGAAAAGATAGGACACTGATTATACGGAATTTACTGATGAGCGCGGATCGGAGCATTATTGATGAAGATATCCGTGGCAATCTGCGCCCCCATCGGTCTACCCGGTGTTCAATGACTTACAGTAGCCTGTGGGGGGAGTTTGTACTTTGCACGGGTCCCGGTTATATTCGGGGCGGATGGCCTGAAGCGGCAGGGGGTCATCAGGGTAAGAACAGGCGAAGACAGAAGGGAAATGTTTTGCGCCATGGTCGTGTTTAAATGCCTCGACTACAAACGCCGAACCTTTCAATCAAGCGACTTATCAGTAGATTACCATCATTTCTTTTGTGTTCGCATCGGATTCCCCGAAAAGAAACAGATGCACATTGGCGTATTCTTCCAAACGTTATCTGCCGCCCGTGACTGGAATTTGTTATATTATACAAAAAGGACGCTCACATGACCTTAAAGACGTTCTCCGCGCTGCTTCATAGAGAGGAAGACATGTATGTAGCCGAATGCCCGGAAGTGGGTACCGTCAGCCAGGGGGTCACGGTCGAGGAAGCGTTAGGCAATCTGAAGGAAGCAACTGAGTTATATCTGGAGGAATTCCCGCTCAAGGAGGTTGAGAAGCCGCTTCTGACAACCTTTGAAGTGGCGATCAATGCCTGAACTGCACAGTGTTTCAGGAGAAGAGGCAACTCAAGGCGGGAACGTTGCGTGGGATCCTTAAGCTTGCGAAGGTAGAAGTGGAAGAGTTTCTAAGGAATCTTTAGTGTACGGGAAATCGCGGGCAACAGACAATAACCCCAAAGAAGAAGCTCATTTATCATATTCCCTAGTGTTCACTTCATCCCGATTCGCCGCATCCTCGATGTCGCGCAATATTTATAGCGCCGAATCCGGACGACTTCTTTTTAGTGGACATCAGGCGAAATGCCAACCGGTAAGGAGGTAGAATGAACCTTTCCTTGATTCTCATATCCTCACTAATCTCTGGCTTGCTCGGAGTTCTGATTTCGACTTGGTCCTTCCGACGCGCTGAAATCCGGCAGGGAAAACTGCGCATTCTTCAACAACTACTTGGCAACCGGAACGACATCAGGGGACAAGCTTTTACCGAAGCGCTCAATCTTGTCTTCGTAGGCTTTCACGACTCCCGGGAAGTCCTCTCAGCGCTCAAAGCATTTCACGAGGTGATAGTCAGCAGGCCAACTTCAACTGAGCTTCCGAATCAGAAGCTGCTTGACCTCTTCAAGGCGCTCTGCGACCACTTGAAGATTGACCCCGCTCCTCTCACTGACAATTTCTTCCTGCAACCTTTCAATGTTCGTCAGTGATTCTGGTTGGCACTTCACATAACAAGGCAATCACGACCATCTACGTTTTTATACGTGGTTCCCGCTCTAGTCCGCCGTCATTTTATATTTCATGGAACGGAGGCCCGGCGTGAAGCGGCAATACGTTATGTGAAGACGGCACCATCAGCGAATGGAATCTCCGCTCACCTTGTTTTATTTTGTGTTAACATTGGAGTACAATGAAAAAGCTCGATAACATCTCGAAATACCTTTCGCGAGCGATTGCCCATTATTGGCTCACCCGGCAAAGTCAGTCCGAAAAACAGGCTAATTCGGGCCGGGCGGATCAGGGTGCGCGAAGTGCCGTCACCGGCGGCGCTCAGATGGATGGATTCATTGACCTTATTAATGATCTTATAGTCGATGTGGGCGCGGATAAGTCCAGCGTCTTTAGGAATAGGCATCTCGAGTTGCCTGGCTTTTTTAGACCTACAAAAGAATGGGATCTCTTGCTTGTAAAAGACGACCAGCTTATTCTAGCCCTCGAAGCTAAATCGCAAGTTGGTCCGTCGTTCGGAAACAATTTCAACAATCGAACCGAGGAAGCCATGGGAAGTGCCCTTGACCTTTGGACTGCATATAGGGAGGGAGCTTATAACAAGACCGTGAAGCCGTGGTTGGGGTACCTGTTTCTTCTTGAAGAATGTCCTGAGTCCCAAAAGCCTGTCAGAGTGCAGGAACCTCATTTCAAAGTTTTTCCGGAGTTCGTTAACGCATCTTACGCTAAGCGCTATGAGCTCTTTTGTCGCAAACTTGTACGAGAGCGACATTACAATGTAGCATCGTTTCTTACCTCCGATCGGATTCGGGGTCTCAAGGGCCACTATTCAGAACCAGCGGAGGATCTGACATTCGAGATATTTGCCAGATCGCTTGCCGCTCAGGTTACAGCTTTTGGAGTGTCCAAAACTTAATGACCTCAAAAGAAAACTTTCAGCAGGAAATCACAACACACCGCCTTATCCAGGGCGATTGCAGAAGTGTTTCATTCATCAAAAATGAGTCGGTCCACCTGGTTGTCACCTCCCCCCCCTATTGGACCCTCAAGCGCTACAACGAGAATCCTAATCAACTTGGGCACGTCGCTGACTACGAAGAGTTTGTCGGTGAACTTGCAAAGGTTTGGAAGGAGATGTATCGCATCCTCGTACCCGGAGGGCGGCTCGTCTGCGTAGTAGGTGACGTCTGCCTGTCTCGTAGGAACTTCGGGCGTCACGTGGTATTTCCGCTGCACTCCGATATCGCCGTTACCTGCCGGAAAACCGGATTTGATAATCTCAACCCGATCATATGGCACAAAATCGCGAACGCCAATTACGAGGTGAACAACGGATCAAAATTTCTGGGGAAGCCCTACGAACCGAACGCCATCATTAAGAACGACATAGAATTCATTCTCATGCAGAGAAAGCCGGGAGGATATCGTCAGCCAACGGAGCGCCAACGCAAGCTTAGCATGATCGCCAAGGAAGAATACAACAAGTGGTTCCAGCAGTTCTGGAATATTACCGGGGCGTCAACCCGAGAGCACCCGGCCCCTTATCCGCTGGAGCTTGCCTACAGGCTTGTAAGAATGTTTTCGTTCGTTGGCGACACAGTTGTCGATCCGTTTTGCGGGACTGCCACGACAATGGTTGCCGCCCTCAAAACCGGGAGGAACAGCATTGGAATCGAAATCGATCCTCAGTATTGCAAGATGGCCGAGGATCGCTTGCGAAAGGAAAATGACGATATGTTTTCCTCGGCGAACCTCGAGTTCATTTACCCCGCAAGAGAGAGCGAGCAAAAGGCGGCTGTCGCAGAGAGGCGGGAGAAATACAAGTCTAAGATAAAGAAATCCGGCAAGTGAGAGTGTGCCGCCACTTCGCCCTCCGGTTGATGAGTTTCGTGTGTTCCACGATGTCACGGAATCAAGGGCTGACTATTTTTTCCTTTTTTTCCGGCAGAGATTTACTTTCCATATAGATAGTACGGGCAGGATGACCCACGGGCAGGGAAAGCCTGCTGAGTACCGCCACCGCGGTAAGCGTCGTGCAGACTGCGGTCTTAGCTAACTTTTCCGCAACTTATGGAAAGGAGGCAATCATGCCTCACCCAACCAGTCAGGGGCTGGCACAGGAAGAGGGGGCTCTCTTTCTCCAAACCCAGCCCTGTCTACCGGACCTGGAAAAGCGCGGAATTGATGATGCATACCTTCAGAACTATAGCGCGAAAACCAGTTCCATGGAGGCAACAGTTGCCGCATCGAGCGGCAAAAATTCCGATAAAGAACAGCTGACCGAAAACGAGGCCACTGCCAAGGACGAGCTGCTTGCCGACGTCCGCCGTGTCCAGCGCGGAGTCAAACATACTTTCAAGCAGGGAAGTCCGCAGTGGAAGGAATTCTTTGTCGGAGAGTACTTCAACCACTCAACTGCACTTCTGATCAAATGGGCAAAAGCAATCGTTGCTGCCTGGGTTAAGTACAAGGACGAGCTCATTCAGAAGGGCGGACTGATCCAGGAAGACATCGATTCCGTTACCGCCAATGTGGCGAGACTGCAGGCGGTCGACTCGTCGCAGGAACTGGCGAAACATACCGACGCGCCGGAGGCAACGGCAGCAGCACAAAAAGCAATGGCCGAAGTCGAAGAGATTGCCGACCGGATATACATCGCCGCAGAGAATGAATACGCAAAAGACCCGGTCAAGCTCGGGGAGTTCGAAGCCCTGAAGCCTCTTCGGTATGCGGTCAGGCGGAATCCTCCTACTCCGCCCGATGGCGACAACCCGTCACCCGACCAGCCAGAGACCTAACCTCACGATGCATTACCGCTTCCTTCAACCGTGCTCAGCGGGTGTGCCCGATGGAAGCGGTCCTCTACTACCAACCGTTTCGCAGAGAATCTAATCAAGACATGACCATTCTCACTGTCGCGAAACACTGCCTGCGTGTCGGGACCCCCTCAATTCGGGGAAAATTTGAGGAGGTTTACCCTCCGAATCAAAAGGTCGGTCCGCCGGACCATCAGGTAGGACCGCCGAACGACCAGGTTGGTCCGCCGGGCCTTCGGGTCGAGGCGCCGAACGATTAGGTTGGCCCGCCGGGTCGTTAGGTCGGCCCGCCGAAGTACAAGGTTGGCCCTCCGGACGATCAGGTCGGACCTCCGGGCCACAAGGTCGGCCTGCCAAACGACAAGGTTCGTGCGCCGGGCCACCGGATCGGTTCAATTTCGGGAGCACAGCTTTCCCGGTTCATCGTTCCATTCGCTTCTTTGTCTTACATTATACCAACACTCTAACACTTTAATGGCTTTCTAACTCTCTATCCCGATTAAGGAGAATGAATGGAATATAATTCCGACAGAAGAATAGTAATGACACTCGATGCGGGGGGGACAAACCTCGTCTTTACCGCGATACAGGGAAACCGACAGATCGTCGACGAGATTGCTCTACCTTCCAACGGAGACAAGCTCGACAAGTGCCTCGCCGCAATCGTCGAGGGTTTCAGCAAAGTCAAAGAAGGGCTGAAAGAGAAACCCGTTGCAATAAGTTTTGCATTTCCGGGCCCGGCCGATTATCCGGACGGAATTATCGGCGACCTCCCTAACATGACGGGGTTTCAGGGGGGCGTTGCGCTGGGACCGTTCCTTGAAGACAAATTCAATTTGCCAGTGTTCATTAACAACGACGGCGACCTATACGCTTATGGAGAGGCGAT
>JBJKPC010000060.1:0-17230 GCA_046706745.1 Candidatus Kryptoniota bacterium | reverse complement strand
GACGAACTGATTCCGTACATCAACAGCAAATACCCGGCGAACGGGACTAATTCGATCTACGGTCACTCGTATGGCGGCGTGTTCGTGCTGTACGCGCTTCTCACCGAGCCGCAAGCGTTTGAATCGTATTATGCAACCGATCCCCCGTTAGGGTGGAACAACGACTATCTGCTTAAGATGGCGAATGAAGGAATGAACAACCTTCCGCCGGATAAGGTACTCTGGATTGCGGGCCGTTCCGAGAACCGTGATATCAGCCGCATGGATTCGCTCCTTCAGGAGAAAGCGCCGAAGACTTTGCACTGGAAGGTCGCTACCTATCCGAATGAAACGCACAACTCGGTGAGACTAAAGGCAATGTACGACGGAATAAAATTCGTGTATTCAGGTTATTCAAACGCCCCCCTCGTCTTCCATCCAATGAATGGAATATTGTTGAAAGATAAACCCGCCCCGATATTCGTATTCGGCAGGTATCATGAACTCAGATATGCCATCGACGGCACTGAGCCTTTACTGACCTCACCCGCGGCCGGACAACAATTTATGATATCAGGCCCGGCTCGGTTGATCGTTAAAGCCTTTTCAGAAACAGGCAGGTATGATAAAACGGCGAAAGGCGATTTTGAATTGGGTAACGCAATACCGGCGATTGCAAGACCCGGCGGGACCAGCCGCGGTGGACTGAATTATTCGTACTACGAAGGGAACTGGGATAAAATGCCGGACTTCATGAAACTGAAGCCGGTCAAATACGGCGTCGCCGACAGTGCCTTCGGGCTCGGCGCGCTCCCGAATAAATCCGGTTACGGGTGGCTCCTGAACGGATATATCGAGATCGCAAGAAACGGCTACTATATCTTCGCGCTTGTGTCAAAAGACGGGTCGAAGTTCTTCCTTGGAGACAAACTGATTATTGATAACGACGGTGTACATCCGGACGTCAGCATCAAATCGTTTGTTCTCCCGCTCGAAAAAGGATTCTATCCGGTGCGCATCGAGTACTTTCAGAAGGATGAGGCCGGCACTTTCCAGTTGCTTTATCTGAATCCTGAAACCGGCACTGAACCGTCAGGCGTTCCTTTCGAGCTGCAGTACCATGAAGATTGAGATGTCGGTAAGCTGAAGAACCGGCCTCGCCGGATGAGATCGCTTGTCCGGCGGTCAGCCCGACTTGTGGCGAAGCACCTGTGATGCGAACTGAACATTGTGAATGATCGATGAGTGGACGGGACGACCGGCTGCAGAGATTCGAGAGGCGCCGCGTCTCAGGTTCTGTTTCGATTGACAATTAAATCACAGGAGGAGTTGTTATGAAATCCGCATCGGTACAGAAGGTCCCCACTGTCTTCATGATTCTCTTCTCATGCGTCTTCTTATTCCTGCCCCCAGAAACATACTCGCAAGTGAACAAGCTTGACGAAAAGAACCTCGAGGAGACGATGCGAAATCCGTGGAAGCCGGGTAATTCCGTCTTTCTGCAGGACTGGCTCATACTCGGCTCGATTCCGGTCAGTGGCATCGGAGAGCTCGACAAGGATCTCCTCGCCGGAGCAGGCGGGGAAGCGAACGTTCGCCCTTCAGACGGGCAGCCAGTGACAATCTCGGGTAACGAATTCAAATGGAAGGCCGCTAAATGCAAAGACATATTCGATCTGAGCGGGTTCTTCCAGGGAGGAAGGACTGTAAATGCGGTCGCATATGCGTACGGCACGGTCAACCGAAAGGAAGCGGGGAAGGTTTCTTTTCTCCTCGGAAGTGACGACGGCGTGAAGGTGTGGCTGAACGGGAAGCTCATCCATCGCATGGCTGTAGGCAGGTCGCTCACCATGGATGAAGACGGCTTCGTGGCAGACATGAACGCCGGCGAAAACCACCTCCTGCTAAAGATCTCACAGGCGACCGGCGGCTGGGGATTTGCAGTGAGGATGGTGGAGGGGTCGCACGATCTGAATTTCATCAAAGGGAACATAGCTTTCGCACTCGCTCCCGGCCGTCCGGAGGATCATTCCCTGTCGGTCAGCTCGCAGGGAAACCTGGATCAGAGCCTTCTGAAACAGGCGGTGTCGATGGAAGTCTTCACAACCGGCGGAAAAAACGTGGCAAAGAAAACTCTCAACTGCAATCAACCCGTCGCACTCGATTACCGGGATTGGCCGGACGGGGTGTACGAGTTTAGATTCAGTTATGAAAACGTCGAGGGCGTTCCGCTCTACAAGTACCTGAGCTGGTACAAGGGAGACATCCTGGCAGCGGCTCGAAAAATCGTGGATACGGCGCCTGCCGGCGACGTCCGGACTCCGGAAGCATCTATGCATAGGATGCTGGCAGACATGATCCTGAACCGGCTGGGCAACAACCTGCAAAATCCGGATTCGACCAAACTGGCGACGATCTATTCGCCACTGATGGAGTTTGCCGAATATAAAGCAAGCAAGGAGATTCGCCCCGGGGGATTTGTCAGGCTGGTTTATATAGATGACATCGACAACACACCTCAATTCTGCAGATGTTATCTCCCTATCAACTATGACCCTGCTAAGAAATGGCCGATGGTAGTTTATCTGCATGGATACAACGGCGACAATCCCGAGTACGTGAATTGGTGGGATGTCGATAAGAGGCATCACGACATAGCCGATAAATATGGTGTCATCTTTATCGAGCCGCATGGGCGGGGAAATACTTCATATCTTGGAATCGGCGACAAGGATGTTTTGAAATGCATCGACCTTGCGAAGGGGAAATTAAATGTCGATGCCGATATGGTATATCTCACCGGTTCTTCGATGGGAGGCTGGGGAACGTGGAATGTCGGAACGCGGCATCCGGAGCTGTTTGCTGCCATAGCCCCCATTTACGGCGGCGACGATTATCACGTTCGGATTCCCGCGGAGGCCATCTCAAAGCTGAGTGAATGGGATCGGTACCTGGTCGACAAGTCGAGCTCTTCGTCGCGGTTCGAGTCATTGTTGAACATGCCGATACTCGTCTCCCACGGCGACAACGATCTGAATGTCGACGTAAATTTCTCTCGTTACCTTGTGCGGCTTCTTCAACGGTGGAATTACGACGTTCGCTACGTCGAGGTTCCGGGAAGAGGACACGAGGACCTGGGGCTCTGGGACACGACGATACCGTGGATGCTGCAGCATAAGAGAAACTGCGCCCCCTCGCATGTGCGGGTCAGGGCCGGCGACATGCGGACGGCATCCGCATATTGGGTGAAAGTCAGCCAGAGAACCGATCCACGTGATTTCGCGGTGGTCGACGCAGAAATGCTCCGGGGGAATAATATCCGGGTAGATACGAAAAATGTCGGCGAAATGTTGTTAACCCCGGACAAAAAACTCGTCGATTACGGTAAGCCGGTCCGAATTCTCTGGAACGGCAAGCTAAAGGAAGTAAACCATGTCGAGACGGATAGAATCCTGCTACGGGCGGAAGGAAATGACCCTTCGTCTTTGAGAAAGACCTCTATGATATCCGGCCCGATCTCGGACTTTCAGAACACTCCTTTTATGGTAGTTGTCGGGACGATTTCCAAAGATAGCATGATGAACCGGGTCATAGGACAAAAAACTGCAACGGTCATCGATCGTTGGAAACAAGCTCAGAAATATGAGCCTCGATGTAAGAATGACGTCGATGTCACCGAAACCGACATGAAAGAATATTCACTGCTCCTACTGGGCGGGCCGGCAGAGAATAAGATCTCCGCGCAGCTGTTCGAAAGGGTCCCGTTTAATGTCACTGACAGCACCGTCACGATCGACGGGAAGTCTTTCGAGGCAAAAGATGCGACTTTGAATGCAATCTATCCGAATCCGTTCAACGCGGGAAGATATGTCGAAATAGTCGCCGCAACATCAGTGGCAGGTTTCTTCTTTTACGATCCTTCGCGCACCGATCTGGCTGAATTTGATTATTCCATTGTCGACGGAAAGGTCCCGGTGTTCTCGATCGGTGCGACGAACGAGAAGATTCCGATTGCGACGGGTTTTTTTGATAACAACTGGAAAATCAGAGATGCATTTCTAAATGCGGGCGACAAAGAGTTGCGATCCAGGTGCGCCTATAAGGTCGTAAATCATGATCTGAGCACGCAGATAGTCAGCAAGTCCAGACCCACCACAGAGCTGTTGAAATCTTACGTGGGTACGTATCAAA
Organism: Candidatus Kryptoniota bacterium; assembly: GCA_046706745.1. Classification (GTDB taxonomy): domain Bacteria; phylum Bacteroidota; class Ignavibacteria; order Kryptoniales; family JAKASW01; genus JAKASW01. The sequence goes on along the minus strand of JBJKPC010000060.1, from coordinate 13,060 downwards.
TAACCGGTGGCCCTCAGTTGAAGGTGTTCCTTGATAATGACGATCTCAAGGTGGCCCAGGGACAATTCTCGGCTTTATTGTCGGCAACATCGGACAACGAGTTCTATGTGAAGGAAGTAAATGCATCTATTGCGTTCAGGAGAGACGCCGCGACAGGTGAGTATGGGATGGTCGTGTATCAGAACGGCGTTGAGGTTACAGGCAGCAAGGTTCACTGAACCCGACTGAGATGGAGTGAATAAGAGGTGAGCATGACGAACGGGCCGGAGACAGGAGACACGAGGCCAAAGGCGTGGGATATCGAAAGACACCCGGGATTCCGGCAATTTGGAAAAAAGCTTGTACCTCCCGGGTCCGGCCTGCCGCGTATCGCGAGTCGACTCTTCGGCCGGTCGGTGAACCATGATTAAAACCGGAGCAAGGGTATGTTGAGAAGTTATTTTAAGATTGCAGTGAGAAACATTTCCAGGTACAAGCTCTATTCATTTATCAATATCGTCGGGCTGACTCTGGGAATCACAGCCTGTCTCCTTATTTCATTTTACGTACATGATGAACTGACTTACGATACCAGTTACAAGGAAGCCGGACGTGTTTACAGAGTTGTCATGAATATCAAGGCTGCCAATATCGATATCAATACGGCGCGTGCATCCACTCCGCTTGCGCCAATACTGATGAAGGATTGCCCACAGGTTGAGAAGTCCGTGCGTCTGCGCTTTGCGGGGGAGCAACTCGTGCAATCGAAATACAACCGGAAGTTTTATGAAAAACGGCTGTGCTATTCGGGTCCTGAAATTTTCGAAGTCTTCTCGATTTCCTTTTTGGAGGGCAACGCACAAACCGCGTTGGACCGCCCGTTTAAGATAGTACTCACCGAGAACATGGCACGGAAGTATTTCCCGGGTGTTGACCCGCTGGGCAAAACACTGAGAGTGAAGAATGAAAACTTTGAAGTCACCGGAGTGATTCCGAATGTTCCCGGGAATACTCATCTGAAATACGATTTTATTGCTTCGTTCAATATTCGAGACATCCCGGACTTCGACGATTGGGCACACACGTGGTTCTATACTTACGCCAAGCTGAAGAAGAATGCGAATGTTCAGGAGTTTGCCGCGCAGGTGAAACATATCGCCAACAAGTATTATGCTCAGATGCTCCGAAACTACGGAGCGCAGTTCACATATACGTTGCAGCCTGTTAAGGATATCCACCTGAGTTCAAAGTTGTCACAGGAGATAGAAGAGCCGGGCAGCAGCTCCGACATAATCGTGTTTGCGGTAATTGCAGTCCTGCTGCTTCTGATCGCCTGTCTGAATTTCATAAATCTTACGACGGCCAGGTATTCCAACCGGATCAAAGAAATCGGGGTGCGCAAGGTGGTCGGTGCCTCAAGGTCTCAATTGGTGAAACAATTTATAGGCGAAACCCTCCTCTATGCTTTTTGTGCATTGATCGTCACTTGTGTGGTCGCCGAGGCGGCGCTTCCGTGGTTCAATGAAATCTCGGGCAAGCATTTCACGGCAAGCGGAATTGTCGGCCCGGTCGCATTTGCGATCATCCTCGGCATTATCGCTTTTGTTGCGGTGGTAGCCGGAAGCGTTCCGGCTTTCATACTGTCGTCCTTTTCGCCGACGGCAATGTTCAGGAACGGGCAGAATATGGGATCGGGGAAGTCATGGCTGCGCAAGGGCCTTGTCGTTACGCAGTTTTCGATCTCGATTGTGCTTATTGCCGGTTCCGTGCTTCTCTATAAGCAACTGAAGTTCATGAAGACTCAGGATCTGGGGTTTGGAAAAGAGCAGGTAGTCGTTCTCCCGCTGAGGAGTGCGGTGCCGGTTGCCTCTTACGAGTCCTTCAAGCGGGAGTTTATAAAGAATCCATCCGTTCTTTCGGCTTCCATTACCTGGAGCGTTCCGGGAGAGGCCAACATCTGGAACGGTGATTTCGCACCATCCGAGAATCCGCAGTTCAAGGACAAGTTTATGAGGTACATGTTTGCAGATTTCGATTTTCAACGGACTTACGGGATAAGTCTTGCAGCGGGCCGCGATTTTCAAAAGCAGTTCGGCACTGATGAGGGATCGTACATGATCAACGAGGCTGCAATGAAAGCCTTCGGATGGAATACACCGGCCGAAGCGATCGGTAAACGCATAACTGGGATATTCCACGGCGGAGGATCCGGACCGGTCGTAGGTGTCATGAAGAATTTCCATTTTGAATCGTTGAGGAATCCGATCGGACCGATGGTGGTCAAACCAATCCCGGAGAGCGAATCATTCTATGAGACACCGGCCTTTCTCAGTTTGAAAGTGAGTCCTAAGGATTTGCATGGAACTATGGCATTCCTACGGAACAGATGGAAAGAGATCCTTCCTAATGAGCCATATGACTACTCCTTTCTGGACGATGACTTCAACATGCAATACCATTCCGATGAAAGGGTAGGCGAGATTGTTTTCTCATTCTCGGTGCTGGCAATCCTGATCGCTTCTCTGGGACTCCTCGGCCTGGCGTCGTTTACCGCCGAGAGAAGGACAAAAGAGATCGGCGTTAGGAAGGTAGTAGGAGCTTCGGTGCCGAGCCTGTTGCTGATGCTAGTGGAGGATTTCACCAGGTGGATCCTTTTGGCAAATCTGATCGCTTGGCCTGTAGCATATTACCTCATGAGAAATTGGCTCGAGAACTTCGCATACAGGACTGATATCAGTTTATGGATTTTCATCGGTTCGGGCGGTCTGGCATTGATAATAGCACTGGCAACAGTAAGCGTGTACGCAGTAAAGGCCGCTACTGCCAATCCGGTTGAGAGTTTACGCTACGAGTAAACAACTAGATCCCGCACAGCGGGCTCTAGTGCCCAGGGTATGAATGAGTAATGAGGTGCCGCGCAGCTGTATTAGAGCACTTTCATATGAATCACAAAAGAAAGGAGACGGGCGGCGGCGAACCGAATCCCGGACTGTCCTCCCGGGTCTCCGTTCAGTCAGGAGAAATGGCATGCTGACCAACTATTTCAAAATTGCTGTGAGAAGCTTACTGAGGAACAAGCTCTACTCGTTTATCAACATAGCAGGCCTGGCGGTTGGAATTGCCAGCTGCCTGGCGATTCTCACTTTCGTGCGCGACGAGTTCAGCTACGACAAGTTCAACAAGAATGCCGACAGGATTTACCGGGCGGCTTTCACCGTCAGGGTTAACGGACATGGTTTCAGCGGGCCGGCAAGCCCGGCTCCTCTTGGGCCCCAAGTCGCGCAAGATGTTCCCGATGTGGAGGCATACACGCGGCTGTATGTTCAAGGCTCACACACAGTCAAATATAAGAACAGGGCTTTCAACGAAGAGAAATTGTTTTGGGCGGACTCCACAGTCTTCGACGTATTTACTATCAGTGTTGTCGAAGGAGATGCAAAGACTGCTCTCACACAACCGAACACCGTGGTGATTAACGAGTCGACTGCCCGCAAATACTTCGGTAATGAGAACCCATTGGGGAAAGCTGTCAATGTCGACGGGCAGATTGGCTACCAGATAACAGGCGTATTCAGAGACTTTCCGCAGAATTCCCATATCCATCCCGACTTCATTGGATCGCTTTCAACTTTGCATGACAGCCGAAATACAAAATGGTTGACAAACGACTACTACACTTACTTTCTTCTTCGAAGAGGTGCGAACCCTTTGGAGTTTCAGCGTAAACTGGATGAGGAAATCAGGAATCACGCTGGTTCGCAATTGAAGGCTTTCACGGGCAAGTCTTACGATGAATTCCTGGCCGCCGGGAACAGGTATGGGTACAGACTTCAGCCTTTGACTTCAATTCACCTCACGTCACCATTCGGTGAAATAGAGCCGGGCGGTTACGCCCCCCTGGATTATGTCTTTATCGCAATTGCCCTCGCGATTTTGTTTATTGCCACAATCAATTTCGTCAATCTCGCAACAGCGAGGTCGGCAAAGCGCGCGAAGGAAGTCGGAGTAAGGAAATCAATGGGCGCACCACGGCATCGCCTGGTCGGACAATTTCTTGCCGAGTCGATAATGATAACCGGATTAGCCATGGTAATGGCAGTGGTAATCATCGAACTCTTCCTTCCTCTGTTCAGCGATGTCATCGGAAGAAAAATGACCTTCAATGTTCTCGGTGATCCAGTTTTGTTGGTGGTTCTCCTTTGTTTTGTCGTAGTGGTCGGGATAGCTGCCGGCGTCTATCCTGCTTTTTATCTATCATCTCCCAGTGCAGTCACGACACTGAGGTCGAGCGTCACTGACGGCGGTCGGAAATCCAGACTCCGGAATACACTGGTCGTGTCCCAGTTTGCCGTATCGATAGTACTGCTTATCGCGACCTTTGTCATCTATTCTCAAATGGGGTATGTCAGGAACACAAACCTCGGGTTCAAGAAATCAGGTCTTCTTGTAATAAATGGCGTCGAGCATTTGACGGGCAGGTTTCAGGCTTTCATGAATGAACTTGGTGGGAACAAGAATATATCGTCCTTGACTAATTCGTCCGCAATTCCGGGGCACCTGGGCGGCAACCACGCCTACAAACTCGAAGGTTCAGGAAAAGAGCAGCCGGAGAACGCGTGCGTTCTGGTTTGCGACAACAATCTTGCGCAAACGTATCAGCTAAAAATGGCTGCCGGGAGATTCTTTTCAGCGGAGCACCCTTCAGATACAGGGGCGGTAGTGGTCAACGAGATGCTGGAGAAATCCTACGGATTGAAGAACATCTTGGGCAGGCGCCTTCGATTTCCCGGCCCGAAACCGAATGAATGGGTACCGTTTGAAATCATCGGGGTGGTCAAGGATTTCAATTTTGCATGGCTTCATGAGCCCGTAAGGCCGCTGGCAATTATTCTGCCGCGGTACAAGGGATATATCGGAAGTGCCGTCACTGCGCGGTTGATACCCGGCAATCCGGCCAAGGGAATCGCTGCGGTCCAGAGGGCATGGAAGAAATATGCTGGCGATGAACCGCTCGACTATTCCTTTCTGGATGAAGATTTACAGCGTCTCTATTCCCTTGATTACAAAACGGAAGAGGTGGTCGGTTTGTTTTCAGCACTTGCGGTTGTGATTGCATGTCTCGGCTTGTTCGGATTGGCAGCCTTCACAACCGAGCAGCGAACCAAGGAGATCGGGATAAGAAAAGTCCTCGGCGCATCCGTACCGGAAGTAACGAAACTGCTGTCGCTTCAATTTGGGAAATGGGTGTTGATTGCGAATGTGATCGCATGGCCGCTCGCGTATTTGCTTATGGACAAATGGCTGAGCCTTTTCGCGTACCATACAAGCCTGAGCCTGTGGCTTTTTGTCGGCTCCGGTGCAATGGCATTGGCTATAGCTTTAGTGACGGTGGGTTCTCATGCGATCAAAGCAGCGACGGCCAATCCGGTGGAGGCATTGCGATACGAGTAATGCCGACATCCCGCGCAGCAGGATTGAGTCTTTAAGATATGATTAAGCAGCGAGATCCCACACATCGTGATCGAGTCCTCCGTAAACAAGTGAGAGCGTTGTATAGCGCTCTCGAGCATAATATGAGTTCCCGTCGCACAAATAATGGCGTTCAAGTGATCTGAAACGCTTAAATTACAGAAAGTAACCCAGCTGATTGTTACCAGAAGAGTCCGGACGATAATTAGAGTAACTTCGAACCATTTCGGTAAATGTACTATTATATTAGTGTGACTCTCGCTTGAGAATATTTGACAGCGGAATGCCCGATGAAACATATTGGGAAAGCCTATTCAATATCGATTTGATTGTTCGCTGGCTAGGCCTGAATGAGCTCGAAGGTCCAGTCATAGAAATTGGCTGCGGTTATGGCACATTCACAGTCCCTGTCGCGAGAGCATGCGGGTTAGATGTCTACGCGTTCGATATCGATCCTTCTATGATCGAGATTGCGGAACGAAATGTTCATAATGCGGGGTTGATGAACGTGAAGTGTTTTCAGCGTGACGTCGTTTCGAACGGCACCGGAATGGAAAGTGATAGCGCCGCGTTGGTGCTTCTATTCAATATTCTCCATTTCAAAGAGAGGAGGATTCTTCTGGAGGAGGCTGAGCGGGTACTCGCCACCGGCGGCGTGGTATCCATTATTCACTGGCGGAAGGATATCCGAACGCCGCGCGGTCCGGAAGTCTCATCGCGGCCCGACGAACAGGTTATCCTTGATTCCGTATCCGGTCTCGATCTGACTTACAGGGGCGACAGCCGGATCCTTGAGCCTTACCACTGGGGCATGAAGCTGATCAAAACCAGAAATCAGATTGAGTTGAGTTGAGGAATTTGGCTCGGCAGGCCAAACCGACTCGTGAGGCAGACCAGGCTCTCACGTGCTGGTTCCTTTCGCAATCGGGATTGTGAGCAGAAAGGAAGAAACGGTCGCTGCGGTCTTAAGATCGATTGCTTGACCGTTTTGGATGTCAGGCGGTCAGAAAGTGGTTTGTCAACCATATGATACCTCCGACTATTACGTTATCAAAATTACTCATTTTCGCCTTGGTATCATTTGAGACTAACTATAAATAGGCCTGCATGAAGAACAAAACAAAAGGGCAGGGCATCGGACGAGAACGAAGCGGTTCGTCTTCAATATCCCGCCTTCGCTATGTGTGGCCCTGTTGCCATTTGGAAAATCAGGCGATCCTTTGGATATTGCGTCGAAGGGAAAAAAGTAAGGGGGACCATAAGGTCCGGCTAAGGGCAACTTCCAGCGGGAAAGCTAAATGGTTTGTTTCAGGGAATCACGTCAAAGGCTTTCCGCGAAATAAAAACCTCGAAAGGGGGGCTCTATGGACCAAAACACTCCTCGACCGCCGGGTTGGGTCAGGGCAATCGGATCCTTCAATACGCATATGACACAGGATTTTCTCGGCGGCCGGAAAGCGATCAAGATGGCCTCGGTCATCAATCTCCACAAGATCCTCACACTACCTTTAGTCGCAGCCTTGATGTTGGTTTATCAGAACTTCTCTACATTTGCATGGGTATATCTGGCATTACACGGGACATACGGTTGGTGCTGGCTTATGAAACACTTTGCCTTTCGAGATGCCAAGTGGGAAGTCAAGATCACATGGGGATCGGCTGTCTTTACCTTTATTCTTTTGGGAACCTATTGGATAGCGCCGTTTATCCTCGTGTCGCAAGTCTACATTTCCCGCGCCATTATTCCGGTGAACGGCTTGCTGGCTCTATGCATTGCCTTGCACACACTCGGGGTTGTCGTTATGGTCAGTGCCGACTGTCAAAAATTTTATGCCTTAAGGAGAGAACGGGCGCTGATCACCGACGGCATCTTCCGCCTCGTCCGTCATCCCAATTACCTCGGCGAGATGATGGTGTATGCATCGTATGCGCTACTCGCCCAGCATTGGATCCCATGGTTGGTGCTTGCCTACTGGTGGACAATGGTGTTCCTCGTAAACATGCTGACTATCGAGTCTTCTTTGTCGCGGTACCCGCAATGGAAGGAGTACAAATCCAGGACGGCGATGCTGATTCCGGGGATCCTCTAACAGTGGGAGATCGAGGCCAATCCAAGGGGAGATAGAACTCTCGATGAAGAAAGCGAGGACCGCTAAGGAATCTTGAAATCGAATTGTGACGGGGGAATGTCCAGCCCGGCGGAAGCGACGCCCTGTTGGTGGAAGGCAACCGTGGTTACCTCAGGGTTTGTAAATCACCTGCGCGCCTATGGACAACTTCGTATAAGTTGATAACCGGATTGGATGTCAATTTCTTTCCGCTGAAATGTGCATCGTCCGTCACGATATAATTGGCTTCGCTTCTATTAGTAAAATATGAGCCGGTCAGATAGAAGTCGACTGAATGGCTGCCCAAAATCCCCTGTTGAATTGACGGGTCGACATATACCTTGCTGCCCTTGGGCAGCTTGTCGTATATATGCTGGAATTGAAACGTTGCCTGAGTCCCGTCGAGTGATTCATGTAGTTTCAGTGTATTGGAGAGATGTAGACAAACCACAAACAGAACGGCCGCGTTTATTAAGAGGAATTTCATTGCCGTGTGATCCATCTTATGAATCAGGCTCATGAATACTGAAACGATAATCCCGACATAGAAGATGGATTGGAAATCGTGGATTGCAACGAAATCCTTCATGAGAATCATCCAGGGCAAAGCAGAACATAACATGATCAACCGGACCTTGTCGAAGGACGTTCGTTTTCTTATATAAGATACAAATGAATGTGCCAGTATGACGAAGAAGAGAAGAGCGGGTACTGTCGAGTTAACGTGCCAGGTGCTGAAACCGCCGAATGACAGGAGCATGAGACCTAGTTGGCGGGCCTGTGCAATGAGATAGTGACCCCAACCCAAGAGCGAGCTGTAACGTGAATAGTCCCTGAGCGGGTCCATGCCGAGACGGAACATGGCACTGTCTAGACTGGGAATTGAAGTGAATGCCCCCCCGACAACCCGCCATTCACTGATGAGTTGAATCGCAAGGGTCAACGTCCCCCAAAATACTGCTATAAGTGTTACGATGAGCGAGGGGCTCTTCAAGATTGCAACTCCTCTTTGCTTCAAGGAAAGCTTGCTTCTTGCCAGGATATGTTCCCCTGTCTCGAACAATACCCAGATCCCAAGTACCGAATAAGGTTGCCACCCGGCGCATATAGGAAGAATGGCCAAAATCACTATCTCGTACGGCTTCAGCCTGCGGGTTTGAGCTATATAGATGCCGTAAAGTACGAGCCAGAATCCGAAAAGTGCGGGCACATCATTGAAAATCATGTCATTGTAATAAAGGAGGGGTACAGACGAGAAAGCGGTGAGAACCACGACCAGACCGAGGAGTTTGTTACCAGTGAGACCCGCGACCGTCAAATACGCAAGGATCAGCGAGAGGATGAAGAATATGTCCATCAGTTCCCGCGCAACGTAAATTTGCTCGGCCAGATTTGGCTCGAATTCGCGAATGACTGCCCCGGTCAATATGAACGGAAACATCGGAAACCTGTTGTAAGCATCGTATACAGTATCCTCACCTACTATCTTTTTGCGGTAGAACAAGCTCAAACCTGTCTTGTTCCAGTCGAAATTTTTTGCGAGAGCCAGCCCGTGGGAGGACAGATTACCGTGATGATTCGGACTGAACCCGAGGTTGTTGCACTGAAGAAGTACGACCAGCACCGCCGTCAAAGTCAGCATACCGACGGGCATGAAATCAGTCCCTTTTCGAATTGCTTCTCCCGTGGTATCTTTGACGCGTTCCGCTGATTCGTTCCCGCCATGATGCATAGAAATAACTACTAGGCCCAGGACGCTAAAGACAGCTTCCGCAAGGAACCACGATATGCCCATCTTAAGAATGTCATGAAAGTTCGACCTGGGAAAATACGGCGACAGCCTGATAGCTGTACCTACAAGCGTGCTCAAAATAAGCACGAACGTCAATGCCAGGCTCTTCCTTCTTTCCCTGTTTGCAAGCGAAGACACTGCGTAGCTTATGAAAACGAGAATTAGAAGAACAGACAACGATGCATGAGCCCGAGAAACCCAACCGTGCATTCGTGCGACACTGGGCAGCACTTGCAGGATGCTGACCGACGTCAGGACTGAGTACAGGACCAGAGCGTCTTCTCTCCTGAGACCTTTGTCATGAGGGGGGATTGCGTCCGTTACGAAAAGCTGTGAAAGGACGGAAGGCAACAATGCGTTTATTGCGCTGCCGGCGAACAGTGGATCGGTGATAATTTCGATGGAGAGGATGTTGTGGTACGTGAGGATTGCCCAAAGGTAAGTCCCCGCCACCGAAACGATGGTGCCGCGGACCATTCCGAATTTCACCCCCGCAAGGAACTGGAGAGCCGGGACGAGCGACAAGAGGAACATGGACTTCAATACAACGCCGGAAGAGTCTCCGACGAATCCTGCTGCTGGGATCGCCAGGATGAAGAAAAGCACCTCGCCCCGCCCTTGGACACTTGTGAATGAGTTCACCCTTTGTCGATCGAGCAGCTCCGACCTCCTATCGTTCTTAGTTCCTTGAGTTCAATTTAAATTGCGGTTAACGTCGTGTCAATTCTTTTGTCAAATCGATCGGCGGGAATGGTTACCGGTAAATCATGATTGAAGTAGTCCGGGTAGGCATAGGAAAGTGGTCACCTCATTCTAATGTCCATATCGGAGATGATGGAGATCGGCAAATACCCCTCCTGGAATAACCATAGGTCATGGGCTTACTTCCGAGGTGGGGCAAGCCTATTGCGGGATGAACTCGATCGAAGTTGCTGATGAATGGACTCAGGCGGAAGAGTTTCTGTGGACAGGGGCGGAATCGAACCGCCGACACACGGATTTTCAGTCCGTTTGTGAACGTTGAATCCAAACCGTTTTCGCGGGTTTTTAGTCCGTTGTACAGTCAACTGTACAGTGAAATGTACATCTCGCCGGGTTCCCGATCGTGAATTTCCAAGGACGATTATCTCACGACCATAGTCTGGTCGATGTGCATTCAATCTTTGTACGCTCGTCCCGACCGATGATCAGGTCTCGTTGATCGACTTGCGCACGAGCGAATCTCTTCGGGTTCAAAGATGCAACGGCAAATTAGAATAAGTTGTTATCGCAATCAAAGTTTATTTATCGGTAATCGATCGAGGGTCTGCGATCCCTGATCCTCCTGTCGTTAATCAATGAAGTAAGTTGTTGTAAGTGGAAGGCAGCTACCAGGATTGAGAAACGATCCTGAGATAGCTGCTGAATTCAGGAACCGCCAGACTAAATTCGGGGGCAGGATACGAAGTGAAGACCGGTTTGTTTGAGATGAGATGTTCACGGACTGCATAAGACATCACGAAGCCATATCGGCACGGCAGGGCAACGAGTCTGATGCGATGTTTATGGCCATGATGACTGAGCAACACAGGATTGAAGCAGAACTGGAAGAGCGTTTATCTCGATTGGAATATCACATTAGCGGGTGAATCATGTTGGCCATCCGAAGTCAAAGCAGAAAGCTTGTGGTCATGGCGTTCGTTGCTGCAACTGCATATGGTGGACGCCCACGATCACCCGGTTTGCGAATCCTAGACTCTCGCCATCTTTGATTGTCACCGATACGTTCGCTTTTTATAGGGAGTGAGATTTGATACGCCTGCAGGCATTTGTAATTGACATTAGGGAAGACATCATTTAGATTCTTTTCAGACGAGGGAGTGGGAAGATGAATGCAGGGATTCAGCCATTAGGGGGCGGAAGGAGCTCAGCGGAGACACCGGGTCTCTTCGAGGTCTTCAGGAGGGAGCTGAAGATACGGAATTACTCTAACAAGACGATAAAATCGTATCGCAGTCATTTGCGATCATTTGTTCGTCATTTTTCACCGCGTCATCCCCGGGACCTGACGGATGAGGATATTCGAAGCTATATGCTTCACCTTGTAGAATCAGAAGGCATTTCGGCCGGGTCTTTGAACCAGGTGCTCAACGCATTAAGGTTTCTCTACGTTGAATTGTACAAGCGGCCGATGGTACTGGGAGATATTCGCCGTCCAAGAAGGGTCAGAAAGCTTCCGACTGTTCTGAGCGAGGAGGAGGTGCGGAGAGTGCTAAAAGTTGTAAAAAACCTCAAACACCGTTGCCTTTTAATGGTGATTTATTCAGGAGGATTAAGGGTCAGTGAAGCAGTTCAACTCAAGCCGGAAGACATAGATGGTAAAAGGAGGACGATACATGTGGTATTTGCCAAAGGCCAGAAGGAGCGGTATACGCTCATCGGCGAGGCCACTTTGGAGGAGCTCAGGAAGTATTGGAGGGAGAGTCGTCCGACCAGGTGGTTATTTCCAGGGAGTCGGGATTGCGGTTATTTGAGCGTTCAATCGGCCGAGAAGATCTTCAAAGATGCTGCGGCGAAAGCCGGAATCAGGAAGAAAGTCTCCATTCACACATTGCGTCACAGTTTTGCCACGCATCTGCTTGAAGCTGGAGTTGATATTAGGTATATACAGGAATTGCTGGGTCACGCCAGTGCGAAAACGACGGAGATTTACACCCACGTCAGTAGTGGAGCGATTCAGAAGATAGTGAATCCTATCGACAGGTTGTTCACAAAGGAATAAGAAGGGCAAAAACCAACATTGATTTTACAACTGAAATGGAAGCAAAAACCAACTTTGATTTTGAAGTAGTTATCTGCCATTTGCACCAAGGGAGGAAACAAAAATGAAGAACCGGATAGTTACACAACTTACGACGATCGCCTTTGCTGCGTTGTTCTTTTCGATAATTGGCCACACGGTGGCTCTCGGAGGCGTGAAGTCCGGTAAGACTGCTTTCGGGACTATTTCCCAGATTGTTCAGACGAGAGACGGCAGGACATCGTGTTGGGGAGTTCTCATCAAATTGCAGAAGCTCCACTTCAAGGATTCTCTGGACGCATCTCAACTCGTAATTACAGAGGCCAAGCATTCAAGCGATCTTCGTCCATTGATGGTCTGGCGGGTTGGGAAATCAAGGCAAACCCTCACGGTTGAGTTCAAGCCAGGTATGGGCGACTTCGGCAGCGGTAATTATGTGACAATTCGTATAGACAGTACCGGTATCGTTGGTTCTCCCAAGAGTGGCCTTCAGTTTTCTATTTCGACAGATCTCGAATCACAGAGGCCATGAGACCCACCCATGATGCAAACGGCAGATAACAACCAAAAAGAAGACGCTCCTCATTTTAATATATCGTGGTCGCTTCATCGCCGCCGTCCGCGTTCTGGTCGCTTCGCGGCTTTTATAGCGGTCGTCGGCGACGACTTCTTTTTGGTAAACGTTATACGGCATTGGCACCTAAGGAGATATAACCATGTGCGAAGATAGGATCGACCACCTCGTTCAGCATTTTGCCGACCACCTAACATATTTAGCCGAACACAACCCTTACAACGGCCCCAGTCTGTACTTTCACGAAAAGGTGATGGCAATGAGGCGTGGTAATTCTTTGGAGGCCTTATTGGAATCCGACCTCTTCATTGAATACCTATATGCACTCCTACCTGCATGGGGGATGCACAGAATGACCC
>JBJKPC010000059.1:0-112865 GCA_046706745.1 Candidatus Kryptoniota bacterium | reverse complement strand
AAAAAACGAGGCACTCCCGGGCAGGAGTGCCTGTTTTCCGCAGCGGGAAGAAGAATCTTTACTTGGGGTTTGACCGCTAAATTAGGAGGCTGCATTAGGGCATGCGAGTCGTGCTTCGCGATTTGTGGCAGCGTGGGATAACTAAGCGGCAAGACCTTCTTCCCATGTCAGGGGGCTGTTTGCGGGTATGCAACTCAATAGACTTACAATTCAAACTCTTTTTGTCCAGCAGCTTCAAGCCGCCCTGTGTCTTTCAAACTTTTTTAAGGAACAAACTCTCTTGTGCAACTGCTTTACTAGTATCCAAAAGCGTGCCAAGGATTATCCTCGAATCCGAAACGTTTTGCATGGTCTTAAGCAACCCCTAGTCGCAGCCCGCAACGCGCTTTTGCAATCGGCGAAAACGGCGGGTGGAAGACGCTTGGGTTGGTCTCCCAAGTCGGCCTGTGTGCGGATCGGATGGGATCTAAATTAGCAGAATAAACTCGATAGGGCATCTCGCTCGCCTAGTAGGTCCTGGGCTGTTTCCGGCCCGTTTTTGCCTCATTAGCCTCATTTCGTTCTCTTTGAAACGGCTTGGGCGAAGATTATATTTTCTCATGGTTTGGCTTGTGGATGGTTACAACGTGATTTTGTCGGACGAGAGGCTCGCCAAGCTTCTTCGAAACGATAGTGAAACGGGTCGCCGAGAACTCCTGTTGGAGATAACCAATTCCCGCCGCTTTTCGAAGGAGAATATCACTGTCATATTCGATGGCCGGTTCGCTGCCTCTGCATCGAAGGTATCTTTGAAGTTGCTCGTGAAATTCACTTCCTCCGGCGAGACGGCGGACGACTCCATTAAGCGCGAAGTCGGACGGTCGACGAGACGGCACGGGCTCACAGTTGTAACAAATGACCGCTCCATATTGGCCTACGCGAAAGAATGTGGGGCGAATACGCTTGGATGCGCCGAGTTCCTCGCGATATTGCGGAGAAAAGAACACATGGCGAAGGAAACCGCCATAGCGGCTGAAAAGCCCGAGTCTAGCGGCAGGCCCGACCCGGATTTGTTGAAATTATTCACAGGGAAGAGTAAATGAGACATATATCAAGCTGTATCTTTGCTGCTTTGCTCATGATTGCCTGCGGAACAGGTGTTGCGAGTGCTCAACTGCAGGTGATTCAGGGTAACGAGATTAGTTTCGGGAATATTTACCAGACGGGAAACATGGTATACAAGGTCATCACCGTCAAGAATGTCGGCCGTGACAGCATCAGCATCGGGTCAGTGTCGACAAGCTGCGGCTGCACTGCGGCAATTGTGGCTACGAAGGCACTTGCACCCGGTGAGGAGACTGATATAAGAATCCAGTTCAATCCTACAGGGTACATGGGAGACGTTACGAAGTATGTCTACATCACCAATTCGTACAAGAAGAATCCATTGCTGACGGTGAGACTTACCGGCAACGTAGAGTATGCTCTTCAGCCCACTCCCGGATATGTTCTTTTCAACAATGTACGCCTGGGCAAGAGGGACAGTGCGGAGATCAGCCTTTCCAACACAACATCGGAGACAATGAGGATCACCAAGGTGGAGCTTCCCTCGAAGGAGATATCATACAAATTGAGCAAGGACCTTCTGAAGCCGGGAGAATTCGCCAACCTGGAACTCTACCTAGACGCAAAGAACTCACACGATGTAGACGGGTATATCGTGATACACACAACGAGTGATAAGCAGCCGCAGCTTCAGGTAAGAGTATTTGCAGGAATAATCGGAGATTAGGATCAGGCAGTCGCCTGTTTCCTCTTGGCCAGGAAAAGCGGCTCAGCCCCGGACAGAATAACATCCCTGGTGATGATACACCTGGCTATATCGGACATAGAAGGAAGAGTGTACATAATGTCCAGCATCTTCTCTTCGAGAATTGACCGCAGACCCCGAGCACCCGTACCTCTTTCGATCGCCTTCCTCACGATGGCCATCAGCGCCTCATCCTCGAATTCAAGTTCCACGTCCTCGAGTTTGAAGAGCTTCTTATATTGCTTAACCAGAGAGCTCTTCGGAATCGTAAGAATGTCCTTCATTGCTTCCTCGCTCAGCGTGTGAAGGGTTGCGACGACAGGAAGTCTTCCTATAAACTCAGGTATGAGCCCGAACTTAAGAAGGTCGTCCGGCTGCACCAGCGGCAACAGTTCGTTGACTTCATCGTCCTTGACCGAATGGATTTCGGCTCCGAAGCCAATCGGGTTTCTGCTCACCCGGCGCGCAATTGCTTTCTCGAGGCCTTCGAAAGCCCCGCCGCAAATGAAGAGGATGTTTCTCGTATTTACGTTTATAAGCGGCTGCTCTGGATGCTTCCTCCCACCCCTCGGTGGAACACCGGCTGTCGTCCCTTCGAGTATTTTCAGCAGCGCCTGCTGCACACCTTCACCGGATACATCGCGCGTGATGGATGGAGTCTCGCTTTTTCTGGCTATCTTGTCGATCTCATCGACGTAAACGATCCCTCTTTCGGCACGTGCGACGTCGTAGTCTGTATTTTGCAAAAGATGGACCAGTATCGTTTCCACATCGTCGCCGACGTACCCTGCCTCAGTCAAAGTCGTAGCATCGGCAATAGCGAAGGGAACGTTCAGAATCCTCGCAAGGGTTTGCGCGAGAAGCGTCTTCCCCGTCCCTGTCGGTCCGATAAGCAATATGTTGCTCTTTTCGATTTCGGTGTCGTCATCGGCGTCCAGACCGTTCGGCAGCGATATCCTTTTGTAGTGGTTGTAAACCGCAACGGAGAGAATTTTCTTCGCGTGCTCCTGCCCGATCACGTATTCGTCGAGCGCTGCTTTGATCTCCACGGGTGTGAGCGGCGTTTTCTCGCTGTAATCCGTCGCGGGCTGCTTGTACGCCGGGATATTGCTTCGCAATATCTCGACGGAGTGTTCCACACAAATATCGCAAATGTACACGTCGCCCGGCCCGGCAACCAGGCTCTTAACTTCTTTCGCTTCGCGCCCGCAGAAGGAGCATCGCATTTCCTCTTGATGCTGTTTACTCATTAACTATCAATACCCCTTGTTAATTCCTTTTTGTCTTCGATTTCTAAGATCGCCGATCACGGTCGGGACCGAGATCGCAAATAAAACGACGAAAACGAGCAGAACAAATATTACGAAACTGCCCATACTCAACTTTGCAACTCCGAATTAGTTTCACTTCTTTTTGTTTTCCCTCTTAACAAGGACATTATCAATCAAGCCGTATGCTACTGCTTCGTCGGCAGACATAAAATAGTCCCTGTCGGTGTCTTTTTCAATTTGCTCCAGTCCTTTGCCTGAATGGTGTGACAGGATTTCATTGAGCCGCTTTTTAGTCTTGATGACTTCCTCCGCCTGTATGCTGATATCCGCAGCGGTACCCTGGAAGCCGCCCCACGGCTGATGGATCATGATCCGCGCGTTTGGAAGAGAAGTCCTTTTCCCGGCTGCCCCGCCTGCCAACAGCACGGCTCCCATGCTTGCCGCAAGCCCTACGCAAGTGGTCGCAATATCCGGTCGTACGTATTGCATGGTGTCGTACACCGCCAGTCCCGCAGAGACACTCCCGCCCGGGCTATTGATGTAGAGATTTATGTCTTTGTTTGGCTCCTCGCTTTCGAGAAACAGCAGCTGGGCGATCACCAGGCTTGCGACCGTATCGTCTATGGCGGTCCCGATAAAAATGATCCGCTCCTTAAGCAGCCTCGAAAATATGTCGTACGCCCGTTCACCCCTTCCCGTTTGTTCGATGACGTACGGAATGGTCAGTTGATTATAAATTTCCATTTGGCTAGTCCTCATGTTCGTGAATCGGTGTCTTCTCAACCAGGTTTACTTCAGAATTGTCCACCACGAAGTTGAACAGTTCGTTAAACAGGAGTTTATTCTTGACATCGCTCGAGTTTTTATAAAAATCGAGTAGCCTTGCCCTGTCGAGCCTGTACTTGCTTGCTTCATCATCCGCCGTCTTTTCGAGCACGGCATCGTCAACCTTCAGATTCTCTTTCTGTATGATCGAAGCGGCGAGCAGATTCCACTTCACCGCCCGAATTGCCGGTTCCCTGTACCGTTCCCTTACGAAGTTCTCGTCCACTTCCTTGTTGTTCGATTCCTTCTTGAGTTCCTCGATAAGATCGTTCAGATAATCTTCAACCATACTTTGCGGGACTTCAAAATCGTTCTTCTTGAGAAGCTCATCCGCGATCCTGTCACGAAGCTCTTCTTCCGCTTTTTCCTCGTAATAGTGTTCAAGCTCTCTCTCGATGTCGTCTTTAAGTGCGCCCAGCGTCTCCATCTTCCCGCCGGAGACCTTCTTTGCGAACTCGTCGGTAAGTTCCGGCATCACAAACTTCTCCAACTTCTTCACGAACACTTTGAAAGGTTTCTTCCCGGCAGGTTGGCCAGCCTTGTCGAACGTTTCGAGCTCCATGTTGAATTCATCGCCGACCTTCGACTTCAGCAGCCTCTCACGTACCTCGCTTAGTTCCGAAGCCTTGTTCCGAAGATCGATCTTGTAGTTCTCCCGTCGCTGCCCTATTAAAGGCACTCCCTGGGCATCTATGACCTGCAAGTCTACCGTCGCAACGGCCTTTTCATCCTCAAGAACATCCGTTTCCTTCAATTCGGCATTCGCCTCACTTATGTGTGCAAGCTCATGGTCGACGGTTTCCGGGAGAATCTTGTACATGGCACGCTCTAGTTTCATGCCGGTGTACCCTTGCGGATCGACTTCCGGGACGATCTCGTATGTCAGAAGAAAATGTAGCGGCTCACCAGGCTTTCTGGAGTCGAGGTTATAGTCCACAACCCCTGCGACCTTCGTGCTTTCCTTTTCCAATATATTCTTTACGAGATCGTTCACTATATCCGGGATCGACTCGGACTCAATCTCATCGCCGTATCTTTTCTTGACAATCTCTATGGGGGTCTTCCCTTTCCTGAAACCCGGTATGGCTGCGTTCTTCCGGAATTCTGAATAGGCCGAATCGAACTTATCCTTAATAATATCATCTTCCGCTGTCGCGGTCACCTCAAGCTGTTTTTTCAGCCCGCCGAGATCAGTAATCTTGTATTCCACTTTTTTTCCTTTCCAGAATGGGTCCTTCGGATTTTCGCGGTAGCTCAGTCGCCCACGAGTCCCAAAGGACTGGGGCCCAGGCCGGCATTCAAGAGATGCACGGGCCGACCAGCAACCGGTGAATGCCGCACAGGAACTGTTGAGACTCGAAGCTGCGCGAGATTATGCCACGATTTTTACTTCCGCATCGCTCAGTAATATGGTGGGTAGAGGGGGACTCGAACCCCCATCCCGTTACGGGACTAGCTCCTAAGGCTAGCGCGTCTGCCAATTTCGCCATCTACCCGCTGATAAGGTCTGCGGGTCCGTCTGCAAAATCTGTACAGCTTTCGCAGATTTCTAAATATAACTCCTGGGGGTACAATGTTCAAAGAAAGCCAAAAACAGTCGGGAAAGGGCGATTCCTCGGTGCGTGGCTCGGTATCCCCCGTGTACATGCAGGGGCGGAGCTTTGTGATCATCAGTCCTGCTCCCGCTACCTTCGGGCCGAAGCACCTTTCAAGCTCGGACAGTGGCCTCGAGGATTGCCCCGGGGCTCCGCCCACAGCATCGAACCGGACTGCAACCTGCTTACCCTCGCTCGAGTCTGATTCAAATCAAAGCCGGAGCGTCCTGCAATATTTTGTTCCTTGGGCTATTGCTTTCTGACACAGGAGGCCAGTATATTTCGTATGTTATGGCACTGGTTCCGACGTTGCGGGGCGTCAGAAGCTAAGGACGTGTCGCAATGGAGAAACGATTGGATCCGTGGCAGGCAGTTCCTGCGTGTTGAAGGTGGAGTGACCCTTTCAGCGGGCAAGGGGCAACGGGAATCAATGCAAAGGCAGCATTCAGTTCCAGGTCACGTTGGCTGAGTTCACAAGAAATGATACCGGAGCGTTCGGCGGAGGGAAAAATGAGACAGACCTATCTAAATCAAAGCTGATTCAGGAAGCACAGGCTTCTTCCCACGCATCGTCGCGGCATTGACGGACCGCCGTTATCCAAGACAGATTTCATTTTGAGTTGGCAAGCACCGTACGCACCGAAATGGATGAAGTGCGGCTCCTACAGAGCGTAGACGAGAATTCAATGACGCTCCACGTTTTGCTGGAAGCATTCCCCGCGGAGTCTGCTTCGGGCCAGTCAATGATTAGTAATGAAATGACGCTCGATGGAAAATCAGAACACATTGCACAGCCGTTATCTTGCCGTGAGGACTAGGAAGAACACATCCATGTCCTTGGAGGGATCCAACCCTCGATCTTTAGGTAGAACCGACAAGGTTGCGGGCATGCGACGACAGCTTGAGGAGGTAATGAAGAGAGGCAAAGGAAAAGTTCACCGGCGGGAGAAGCGTTCTGCAAGGGTGTTGAACTTGTTTCCGAACGCAGCGACCGTAGCTGTCACAGGCGAGGCGACGTGGAGGGTGCAAGGCTCAAGAAACACACTTCATACACCCCCTCCCAACCAAACACGAAACCCGAACGAAGATAGCTGGAAACATTGATGGATGACAGGCCAAAAGGTGCGCCGCTCAAGATTCTGATCGTGGACGATGAAACGGGCATAACGGATTTGTTCGTTGAGCTGATGTCCGACATGGGGTACGATGTCAAAGCTGCCGGAGACGGAGAAGATGCGTTAAGAATAATTCCCGCGTTTCAGCCCGACGTCGTAATTTCTGATATACATATGAATAAAATCAATGGTGACGAGCTCTACAAAAGTCTCATACAAAGCAGTCCGCAATTCAAAGAAAGGTTCATCTTCATGACGGGAACCGAGATAGAAACGAAATTGGAGGAGTTCCTGGCGCAAACCAAATGCTCCATCGTTACGAAGCCCTTCGATATTGAGGAGCTGACAGCAATCATAGAGCAGAAGTTCAGGGAGCCAGGTCCTAACGCCGATTCTTCACACAAGTGAAAAAACCCGTCAATTTGCTGTTGAGGATCGCATTAGGATACGCAGTATTCATTCCGTTCATTTCCCATCCTTCGATGGACGAAAACTCCGCGGGTGCAATCTCGGTCGGACTTCAGTCGCTATCCGTGTGGAGGTAACGTGGATATAAGGTTTACGCCTCTCTCGTCGGTAGGTGAATTCGGGCTTGTGGACAGGTTTGCTTCCCTCGCCTCGCGCTTCGCTAATCCGAGTATTGTGAAGGCCATCGGAGATGATGCAGCGGTGTTGAAGACAAGCGTGGGCAAGTTGTCCGTCGTCACAACTGATATACTCATTCAAAACGTCCATTTCGACACGTCATACACATCGATGAAACACCTGGGCCGGAAAGCTGCCGCCGCAAACCTCAGCGACATAGCCGCGATGTCTGCTCTGCCCACGGCCGCCTTTGTATCGCTGG
This sequence comes from Candidatus Kryptoniota bacterium, assembly GCA_046706745.1. Classification (GTDB taxonomy): domain Bacteria; phylum Bacteroidota; class Ignavibacteria; order Kryptoniales; family JAKASW01; genus JAKASW01. Next base: position 105,423 of record JBJKPC010000059.1, on the reverse strand, counting down.
GAATTCATTCGAATATCGGGGTGGAAATGATCGATGAGTTTTACGACGCCCTCACGGCGGAGTTTGGGAGATTCGGATGTACGGTCGCGGGCGGCGACACTTCTGCCTCGCCGATCGGGTTTGTCATCTGCATTACAGTGATGGGAGAAGTCGAGCCCGACCGACTGGCACCGCGCGACGGCGCCAAACCGGGCGATGTGGTGTGCGTAACGGGCGACCTGGGCCGATCACATGCCGGGTTGAAAGTGCTTGTGAGAGAAAAAGGAAGATACGTGAAGGCAGGGCAGCCTGGAGATTTCGTGCCCGCTTTTGAGGGTTATGATGCTATACTTGAGAAGCATCTCGTGCCGGAACCGCGCGTAAAACTATCGAGGGACATAAGCGAGAAGATCAGGCTTCATTCCATGATCGATGTAAGCGACGGGCTGGTTTCGGACATGCTTCACATCTGCAGAGCAAGCGGAGTTGCAGCCGAACTCGACGAAGAATTTATTCCCCTCGATCCGGTGACCCGCCGTACTGCCGAGGAGTTTAACGAAGACCCGCTTACGTATGCGCTTTACGGCGGAGAAGATTACGAGCTCCTGTTCACGATAGCGGAAAAAGACTTCTCGAAACTTTACTCGCTCGAGGGATACATCAGGCCCATCGGCAGAATCGTTGAAGGGGACCCACGAATCACCGTGAAGCGATTGAAACGCGAAGCAGAAATTTACACCGAGTTCCCTTCTTACCAGCATTTTGCCGGCAGGAACGAGCTTTAATTCGGTTCACGTTCTCGCCGAAACGACTCTCTCACAAGAGCCGGATTGTCGGATATGATCCCGTCCACTGCCATTCCTATCATCTTGCTGATCCGACGGCGCCCGTTTACGGTGTAGACAAAAACATTCAGCCCGAAGTCGTGGAATTTCCTGACAGCGGTGCTATTGAGAAAGAGATGATTAAGTACTACCCCCTGCGCGCCGTACTGAAGCGGGAATGAACGCGGTGTCGGATTGAGATTGTGTCTGTAGATGGGGGCGAATCTGACTCGGGGTTTCGCGTAGCGCAGGAGACGAAGCGCTTCGAGATTAAAAGAGGTAAAGATAACGTCGTCGCTCATCCGATGACGTTCGACGAGCTTCATGCATCTTTCCACGAGAACGCCTACGCCGTCCCGCCGTCTGTGTTTCATCTCGATATTTAGACGAACTCTCCCCCTCGCCATATCCAGGACCTCTTCAAGGAATGGGACTTTTTGTCCTCGAAACCTGTCGTCGAACCAGACCCCGGCATCGAGCGATCTTATTTGAACGGCGGGGAGCCTGCTGACTAGTCCGGTTCCGTTCGTAGTCCTGCCGAGCCTGTAATCGTGAAACACGATCACTCGTCCGTCTCCAGTCAACATGACATCCAGTTCGAGCATGTTTGCGCCTGCGCTTATCGCATGTTCGAAGGAAGCAACCGTATTTTCGGGAGCATTTGCGGAGAAACCGCGGTGAGCAACGTTGAAGAACTCTACCCCGTCTCTGAAAAGCGAATGAGCCATACCAGAGGTCGGTTTTTGGCGGCCCGCTTCAATCAATGAATGAGGCCGGCCGCCGAAACCGATTGCTCTAACCCGTTACTTCAACCTCAAACTGGCAACGGCATCTTCGAATGCACGTTCAAAGTTTGCTTTATACTTCTTCTGCTTTGCCTCGTTCCAGGTCAGGATGACTCTTATCCAGTTGTCATCCTTAACGACGAAATAGACACGCCGCTGTATCCCCGGAGCCGGCGAATAAGAGATTCTGTACGCTTCAAGTCCGTCGAGCGTCGTCTTTTCTGCGGTGGAACGCGGGTACTTGCCTTTGTTTTGCTGATAAACCTTTTCCACGTTCAGCTTCTTGGCGTCGAGCACGTTCACTTCTATGGTGCAATCCTGGAAATATCCCTGGATCGAAACCGACGTCTTGATATCACCGTGCGGACCGCTGGGAGTCGCTGTGAAGTTATCGGGATAACGTATTGAGAAGTACTTATCCTGATATGTGGTGGTGGTGCCGGATGGGATCAGGTTTGCAGGAAGCTGCTCCTTTGCGACAAGTTTCGGGATAATTCGGTAGGTAGCCTCTACTGTATCGAAAACGGGAGCGTAACGTTTGAAGTCCTCGTTGAATCCCTGACATTCATATCCGTATTCGGTACTGTCTTCTACCGTAAGGACAGCGAAGCCGAATATCGTGTTCCTGTTATTAATTCTCAACGCATAAGGCACTTTTACTGCAGGTTGTCCGGCAAGCGACGTATTTACATCGGGATCTATCTGTGCCTGCTGCTGCCTCAGGTTGTCCTTGAACTGTTCAACGATATCCTGGAGGTTCTGCCCGCCTACACTCTCGGCGTGGACATATATTCTGACTGCAGGTTTGGAATTGGAGGTCGGGTCAGCAAACCTGTTATAAGCATCCTGAGAATTGAAGAGATTCAACTTTCCGGGTTCGCTAGTTTGCTGCCATGCTTGCGGTATATCGATCGAAAACAGGTTCATGCCATCGGTATAACTTTGCAGCGGCGGCACCTTCACCGGTGCGCTCTTCTGGCATGCCGCGAACGTGACCGCCAGGACACTAACGACCAAAAACTCCTTAACAACTCTTGAAAACATGGTTGCGCTCCTCTGTTTGGTATGCCTGATTCGTGACCCGAAGGCCATGGGGTCTTACTCTAAAACCTTCGGATGCGGAAATATATCAACCGTGCGAAGAAATTACAATATTTAATCTGCCCCCCGCTTTCCGCCAGCCACGGTTCGCAGTGATATTCCGCTGCATTCGACCAGATCTGGGGACACGCCTGTCGTGCCTTTTTAACGCTGGCCGGCAGATGGCTTCCTTCAGGTTTCGGAAATGTACACACCCCGATGAAGACAGCGAATCGCCCCGCGCCGCCGGGCACGCGGAAAGAATCGCTGCGCTCGTATTCTCTTCATCGATCGGACCACCAAAGAAACCTTACCCCTGCTGGCTCACGAGCGCCAAATTTTCATACACGAGAGCAATAGTCTTAATTCCGTCAAAAAAATGCCGCAAGTAGAGATGTTCATTTGGGGCATGACTGTTTTCGTCCGGGAGCCCGAATCCGAGAAGGACAACAGGGGCGCCCAGCGTTTCCTGGAAGGTCAAAACCTCAGGGATAGATCCCCCCTCGCGTATGAAATAAGTCTTTTTGCCGAAGACCTGCTCGAGTGCGGTCGATGCGGCGCGTACCGCAGGATGGTCGATGGGGGTTATTGCAGGTTCGCCGCTGTGCATTTTCACCACCGACACTTTCACAGTGGGCGGCGCAATCTGCCTGATATGCGATTCGAATAGATTCAAAATCTTTGCCGATTCCTGATGGGGGACCAGACGCATGCTGATTTTGGCCGTCGCCTTTGACGGTATGATGGTCTTTGCCCCCTGACCCGTGAAGCCGCCGTATATCCCGTTCACATCGAGAGTCGGCCTGATCCACAACCTTTCGTTTGTCGAGTAGCCGAATTCTCCGTTGACAGCCACAACACCGGACTGCCTGAGAAATTCCGCATCCGTGTAAGGAAGCCTTGCGATTTCGTCACGCTCCTTCAACGGCACCTCCTCGACGTCGTCGTAAAAATGAGGAACGGTCACCCGTCCGTACTTGTCATGGAGGCTCGCAATTATGTCGGAAAGAACATGCACCGGGTTTTCCACAGCGCCGCCGAAGGATCCCGAGTGCAGATCGATCGGCGCGTTCTCAACTGTCAACTCGAGGTACGCCATTCCACGCAAGCCGTAACAGATCGTCGGTATATCCCGGCCGTACATTGCGGTATCCGAGATCACTACGACATCAGCCGCAAGCAAATCACCGTGTTCACGAATGAACGGCTCGAGATGCACGCTGCCGATTTCTTCTTCTCCCTCGAATATATACTTCAAGTTCAGCGGAACATCCGGGGAAAGGTTTTTAAGTGCCTCGAAAGCTTTGAGATGCATGAAGAGCTGCCCTTTGTCGTCGCTTGAGCCGCGGGCGTAGAGATCTTCCCCGCGAACCGTTGCCGTGAAGGGCGGTGTCTTCCATTCTTCCAGCGGATCTACCGGCTGCACGTCGTAGTGTGCGTAAACGAGAACCGTGGGTCCGCCTTCGGCATGCAGATGTTCGCCGTACACGAGAGGGTTCCCGTCCGTTTCGAACAACTTCACATGCTCGATTCCGGCTTCGCGCATCATTCGGGAAATAGCCTCGGCACACCGGACCATCTCTCCCTTTCGAGACGGATCGGCCGAGACACTCTCGATCTCGATAAGCGTCCCCAATTCCTCGAGGTATTCCTTCCTGTGTTCCTCGACGTACGACGATATCTTCTGGAAATCCATTGCTGTACTCCGGGAATTGTATCTTCTTAATATAGCTAACGGTATCGAGACGCTTCCCCCTCGCCGCCGGATATTCAAAACTACAGTTACACTTGCGGGCAGACCGCGGTCCTTCTACCGAAGGATACGGAAACTTGCGATTGAAGAGATAACAGGATTGCCGGCCAATATGTTGTCAAGAAAGACTTGAACCGCACATCGCGGGGTCGCTGCCCTATCCAACATTATTCGACGGCTCGGGAATAACCGAGCATTTGCTTTGCAAGATCGAGCGGATATTCAACCCTGACATCCACTATCTTCCCGTCCTTGCCCAGTATGGGTCTCAGGTCGGGCATAACGAAACCCGTGTACGCGGACAGGTTCAGCTTCTTCACGCGCCTGATTACTTCGTTCCGCCATGCAGTGTTGATCTTCAGACCGTAGGTATCGACCAGATTCTTTGCCGCTTTGAGATCTCCTTCAGCCTTGATCCTCATTACCTCCGCGAGGAGCCTGCCCACAGTCTCATGCATCTCACCGTAACTCGCTATGTTGAAATAGGTTTTGCTCCCTTTTTTCACGATTTCGACAGCATTGGAGTTTCTTAAGATGTAGTCGACAACCATCTGGCGGTTCTTCATGTGGTCTTCTTCGAGTTGATCCCCCTCGGGAATCCGGCGAAGTTGCAGGAATACATTCCTAACATAAGCATCGTACATAGCTTTCCCGATATCGTCGGAATCGACCAGCTTCAGTTCTTTTAGCTTCGGGTCGAAGACATTCCAAAGTGCGACCAGATCGGCTCTCGCCTCTTCGAGCGTGGAGTAATAACCGGGAAGGTGGTCTGCCGGATCCCCTTTCAATTTGTCGCTTACTTTTCCCGATGCATGGCCGAGAACTTCATGCATGCCGGTATGCAGATCATCGGCGATCTGTCCGTATTTCTTCGCCCGTCTCACTTCGGCCTTGTCGTAGCAGAACTCTTCCAGCAAGCCTTCGGGCTCCGAGGCTTTGTAAGCGGCCACCACATTGTGCAGGAGCACGCTTTTCGAGCCGTAGCGCTGCCTGATATATTGTTCATTCGGGAGATTGATCCCTATCGCACTAATCGGACCGGCATCCCCTGTCTCTACGATCACATTGACGACATTTGCGATAGGCGCCTTCAGGTTTTTCTTCTTGTACTCGCCTTTCCACGGTGCCCGGTTTTCAAAGTATTGCGCACCCGCTGCAAGCTTGCGCATCAGCTTGGTCTGCGCTTTATCGATGAAATAGATTACTGATTCGAACTTCCCTTTCTGCCCCCGTGGATCCATGTAGACTTCGATGAAACCGAGGATGAAGTCCACGTTCGACGAGTCTTTTACCCAGCTTATATTGAACTTTTCCCAGTCGGATGGACTCCCGGTCCTGAAATATCCGATGAGAAGCCCCAGAGTTTTCGCCTGGTGATCGGTCGCGGCATAACGCCTGGCCAATTCAAGATTGGAGATGACCCTTGACAGCTCGCGGGAATAGATGCCTTCAGGCACGGAATCACAGCCCGTCCGCCAGACGATCTCTTCTATTCGTCCATTCCTTCGGACTACTTTGGAATTCAGCGGATTTTTTTCATTCCCAGCCCGGGCCCACTTCTCGACCTGCGCAGTCGTCACGCCTTCATAGAAGTTGTTCGCACTTCGAGCCACGAAGTCATGCCCCGGCGTCTTGTCAGTGACAACGGACATGTAATCAGGGTCAAACATTGCCTGTCTGACTTTCTCAAAAACGCCAAGGCGATTCTCCGTTTTGGAAGAGGGGGTCACGCTGTTCCTCTCCATGCTCCGCAGCGCACTCTCGAACTCCTCGGCCGTGCACGCGGGAACAAATTTCCGCGCCGTTGCATAATCGTACATTCCGTTGTTGATCCAGAAGAGCTTTGAGTAATCACGGACGGCTTTGAGCGTCTTCGCAGGTATTCCGTTCGGATGAGATATCATCTCCTCACATAAGTTCATAATCGCGACCGCCTGCCTGTTGGTTTGATCGATTGCGATCGTTCGTCCGGCGATAGCCGCTCTGGTCATGTAGTAGGCAAATATTCTTTCTTTCCTGGTCAAAGCCTCGAATCCGTCGGCATAGAGCTGTACTGCCCTTGCGTTTCCGATCCGTTCAAGCTCATAGACTCGCTTGTGTCTGTTTTCTCTTTTTATCTGTGACATCGCAACGGTAGAAATTAAACAACACAAAACAGTAATGGACGTAAGAAACAACCGCATGCCCGCCTCCGATTGCTCGTTCCAATTCCTGACATTCAGCGAGTAATAATTAACTAAGCAAAGATGACAATTCCAATCACGCTTTTGCTGACCGTACCACCTTGCCGACACTTACTACGGTGAGTAAGAGGAGAACGGCAAACATCGCCACAAACGGCCATTGTCCGAGCTGCAGGAAATAGCCGGTGCTGTTGACAACCGCATAAATCAGCATACCCGACGCAAGGTAGTATAATCTTGGCGCCCATGGTTTACGCCGCAACACCGAGATGCCCCCGGCGATAATAACGATGGAAGTCATGAACTCGGCAGAGAGATGGAAAAGTATCTCGAGAGGAACCGTGTTCATTTCCGGGATATGAGCAGTCAGAATAAAGAACATCCATTGTGCAAGTATCAGAAGCCCTACTGTAATCCCGTATATTCCCGCAAATCTCATGTCGTCTCCCCGACTTGTTCTTCACAAAAACCCGGCTGAAGCCGTCCGGACGCCAAGGCCGCCGGAGCTGGGAAGGCGACTGAGCATCTTCCCAGCGCACGGCCGTTGGCAAACTGCTGCTCCCGGATATCTCTACGCCACCGACCTCACAAATTCGGTCAGATATTTGTAGAACTTCTCTACGCTATCGATCGCCACGCGCTCGTCCGGAGAGTGCGGCCCTATAATTGTCGGCCCGAAGGAAACGGTGTCCACTCCCCCGCCGACGCGATCGTTGATAATCCCGCATTCGAGCCCCGCGTGGATTGCCTTTACCTCCGGTTCCTTGCCGTAAAGGCTCTTGTAGACCTCTTTCCCTTTCCCGAGAACTTTCGAATTCACGTTCGGCTGCCAGCCAGGATAACCGTCGCTTGCCTTTATCTTTGCACCGGCAAGCCGCCCAACGGACGCGACATGTTCCGCAATCATGTCCTTCTCGGATTCGATAGAACTCCTCTGGCTGGTGATCACAGTGACTCCCGAAGCGGATGACTTAAGAACCGCCACGTTTGTAGAGGTCTCGACGAGATCCGGGATATCGCTGCTCATGCGAATAACACCATGCGGGAGCGCGCTGAGAGCACCAAGCACCGCAGCCTTCGACTTATCGTCAAGAGCGGGCTTGGCCTTCTTGGCCTTTTCCACCAGGACCTTCACGTCAGGATCGGTAGATGCGAACGCGTTCCGGAATATCTCTTCAGATTCGGAAGCTGCATTTTGGACCTTCGCTTCATCGGCAGTCGGAACTGCAATCATTGCCTCGGCTTCGCGCGGGATCGCGTTGTGCTTGCTCCCTCCTTCGAGAGAGATGAGTCTCATTTTCGACTTCGTCTTCGCATCGATCGCCATAAGCGTTCTCGTCAACAGCTTTATCGCATTGGCCCGGCCGAGGTGTATGTCAACCCCGGAGTGTCCTCCTTTTAGACCACGCAACATCACGTTGAATACAGCAACTTTTCCGGCGACGGCTTTCCTCTTTACGGGGATAGTGATGGTCGTGTCGAGCCCACCGGCGCATCCGATATAAAGCACGCCTTCCTCTTCGGAGTCAAGGTTCATCATAATGTTGCCCGTGATGAAACCGGGCTCGACGTGGTTGGCGCCCGTAAGACCAGTCTCTTCATCGATAGTGAAAAGCCCTTCTATCGGCCCGTGGACAAGCGCCTTGTCTTCAAGCAGCGCCAAAAGAGACGCTACTCCGACGCCATCGTCAGAACCGAGCGTCGTCCCATCTGCTTTGATGTAGTTGCCTTCCCGGTGAAACTTGATCCCGTCCTTGAGAAAATCGTGCTGCACATCGCGGTTTTTTTCACAAACCATATCTGTATGTACCTGGAGTACGACGGTTGGGGAACTCTCCTTGCCCGGGCTCGCAGGCTTAAAGGCGACCACGTTCCCTACTTTGTCCTGTTTTACCTTCAGCCCCATTGATGCGGCGGTTTTCTTGATATATTCGAGCACCGCCTTTTCGTTCTTCGAGCCGCGCGGGATCGCGCTTATCTCGTTGAAATAATGCCAGACCCTTTCAGGTCTAAGTCCCTGAATAGCTTCTTCGTTCATGAAATCATCCCCTTTTTGGAGAATTTTGGGTTGTTGTAGGTTTTTGAACCCGCCCGCAGATGAGATGGGCAAATCCGGAATCTTAAACGTGAAACTCTTTGACTGGACATGCAAAGAAAATCTAGGGGATGATGGGGAGAGAAGCAATGGAAGGCAGGGAATAGTGGAGTGGTGGAATGATGGAATGATGTTGAGCCCCCGGAAGTTCCGGAGTAGACTCCGCAGAATCCCGTGAAGCGGGAGATTGGTGGATCGGTGGGTAGTTGGACTTAGGCAGGAGAGCCAGAAGTCAGGAAAGGATTTCCTTCACCCTGCCGACTTCGCCCGATTCGAGACGAACCTTGATGCCGTGCGGATGAGTGGCGGAGTTTGTCAGGATATCCTTTACAATTCCCTCAGTTAGTTTACCGGTCCGCTGGTCCTGCTTAAGAACGATTGAAACTTTGAGGCCCGGGTGTATGTCAGAACGCTTCTTGGGGTTCATCGCAACGAATCAGTCAGATCAATCTCGTCACCGCCACGTCCGCTGCCGAATAAAAGAGCGGAAATGGCATTCCCCGTTTCGACCTGTACACCTGCCTCACCTGCAGGAGCCTCACCTCGAACCGCGCAGCTGTGCCGAACTGAATCGTGACGGCCTCACTAACTTTCAGTCTTACCTCCCGAGCCCTGTGGTCGGGAAATGTCACGGTAATGGTTGCATCGCCCAGATACTCGTGCACTCTCTTCGCCCCGATGACTACTTTGTTCCTCTTCGCAGTCGAAGTCTTGTGCTCGAGCACGGTCACAATGTCCCGCGGACCCGTCTTCCTGCGGCTGACCGGCTCAGCTGTTTTCGGGAATTCATACGGGATTCTCACTGCGCCCCGCTGACTCCAGTTGTCCTTTATGAATTTGAACGCCTCATTCACAAGCTTCATCTTTGCAGTTCCGATTCGTTGCATCTTGATATCCCCACCGAAGCGGTCCGGATGCCACGCTTTCACTTGTATGCTGTACGCCTCTCTCACTTCTTCAAGCGAATTCGGACTAAAGAGCTCAAGTATGCGGTATGCTTCCTGCCAGGTCATATCTCAATTCTAAATTGTAAATTCCGATTTCTGAATGATCGAGAGCACGTATGCGTACGTACGACCGACAGCTGCACGCGAGCGGCTTGGAAAAGTTATTTCGACCCCGGCTCAAGTGCAACTGCGGCCGATGCCTGCGTCGGCAGCTCCCCCTTACGTTCACGCCGGCTTCGTTCCCATGACCGTAATGCTTGTGATGGCAGCATCCGTGGATTTTAGAAGTATCAGGTCGCCCGGATCCGTTTCTCCGAGGATATCATCCGAAATCGCGATCCGGCGTTCGCTTCGAACATCGATGTTCGTGAAGCCCGCCTTCGTGATAATTCGAAGGTACTCTTCCCGGGGAAGCGCTCCACTCACGCAGCCGGCATACAACGCAGCCGCATCCCTGAGTTTCTCGGGAAGGACGCCGCTCGTTACGATATCCGAAATACTGAAATGCCCGCCAGGTTTAAGTACGCGAAAGATTTCCGCGAACGCCTTACTTTTGTCGGGGACAAGGTTGAGAACGCAATTGCTCAACACGACGTTCACACTGTCCGAATCGACCGGCATGTTCTCTATCTCCCCAAGCATGAATTCGACATTGGCGTAGCCTGCCTTTTTGTTATTCGCCCTCGCTTTGTTGATCATAGGCTCTGTCATGTCGATGCCGATGACCTTCCCCTGATCGCCGACAATCCGTCGTGCGACAAAGACATCATTACCCGCTCCGCTGCCGAGATCAAGGACGGTATCACCCGGCTTGATACCCGCACCATCGGTGGGAATCCCGCAGCCTAATTTGTAGTCCGCGTCCGGGTTGTATCCATCAACCCCAGAGTAATCGATTCCAAAGACTTCCTCACTCTTGTTTCCGCAGCTGCACGAGGGTCTCGCTTGCCGAACTATCGACTCATATCTCTGTCTAACTTCGGACTTCAATTGGTCTTGTGTTTTCATGATCTACTCCCTTTCGTTGCAGTTATTCCTTATTCAGCCTTATCAGCATGCACACAGCGGTCTTTGGACACAACTGCGCAAACTCCGACGACGCCTCCATGTCGGCGTTGGAGATTCTCGCGCGATCGACGGTTTCAAATCCTTTTCTTGAAAAGAAATCCTCAGCAGTTTCGGTGAGGAGCACAACGCGGCGGATCTTTGACCTCCGGGCTTCATCCAACATGAGGTCCACAATTACAGACCCGATCCCTTTACGACGCAGTTCTGCCGGAACGGCCACCGAGCGCAAAAGGGCATCTTTACCATAGAACTCGAAACCCGCCATTCCCACAAGCCGCCCGTTTTCCTCCGCCATGTAGAATGTGGTCGTGTTCCCATCCAGGCTCTCGACATGCAGCTTTGCCTCCGTAAGCAACGACCGGATCATGTCTTTATCTTCCGGCTTGGATTTTCTGAGAATTAATTTCATTTCGCACTTCCTTTCGTCGAACAACTTGTCTTCTCACACCCCTGTCTTAGCTCATCGAAGAAGGCGTTCATGCGCACGGCGAGATCGTCAATAGCAGCTTTGTTCAGACAGTAGCACGACGATGGCCCTTCGACCGTCCCCTCGACAAGCCCGGCCATTTTCAGCTCTTTCAGGTGCTGGGAGACCGTGGCCTGGGCGATCGGCAGGACTTCAACGATTTCGCCGCAGACACAGGCGCTGCGCCTGGCCAGGGTTCTCAGTATAGCCACTCTCGCCGGGTGCGCAACGGCCTTGGCTAGAGCGGCAAGACGGACATCTTTCAACTTGAATTCATCTGTCCGGGTTATCGGCATTTTCGTTATTCCTTTATCGTATCTTTACGATAAAAACTAAGCTAAAGTTACGCTTCAGGCAAGAGACGGTTCGAACGGTGAGGATTCAGTAGCGAGCCCGCTCACACGACAGGATGCGAATTCAATTTTCAGGTCAATTCGCTCCCGCGATGATTAAGTCCACCCCACCATTGCCCGACATAGCTCCAGATCACCCTTTTCTCTTACGACCCTGCAATAACGCCTCCCCTCGGTTTCCTCTATCCCGACAATTACGCTGTCTCCCGGCTGAGCTTCTGCAAGGAAATTGATCTCGAACGACTTGATATCTCTTTCTTCCAGAAGCTCGGGCGGAAAGCTGTCCAGTATCCATGTCAAGTACTTCGCTGAATTCACGTGTCTGTTCACGTCGATGTCGGAATAGACAACTTTATGGCGAAAAGAAGCCTTCACAGTCTCCCGCTCTTCGATCTTTCCGAGCTTTGTTTCTATTTCATGTCTATCCGATAACAGGGGGAAATTACTATTGAGCAGATCGATCCTCTGAATACGTGAAGTCTTCCTGTCTATTACCAACCAGGCGGACGTGGCCGAGATGCACTTTTTTCCGGAATTCCCGTAAACTGCAAAGTCCCTCAAGCCGAACACCTTGTCTGTTCCCTTGCTCCAGGTCTCGATGGTCAGTTCATCATTCCATTTCGGAACCTCATAGATTACCGCGAGGAATCTGGACAGGACCCATAATTGGCCTTCTTCTTTAAGGGCCTCATAACTGAAATCCGAATTGTTTGCGTGTGCCCAAGCACTGTCCAGCATGAACGAAAACAGGATGTCCGGCCTGGCCCTTCCCTTCCGGTCCACTTCCCAGGAATGAAGGCGGAAATTTCGTTTGAGGATCGTGGGGATTGAATCATTCATCTGGTCTTCCAATTCCTCCAGGGGAAAGCAATTCCTTTCTGACTTCTTTCACATTAAATGCCCGCCGTTTCGTTCGATTGCAGGTGAACGATTCAGATTATTACTCATCGTAACGGCGACAAAAGGGACCCGAGACGCACTTCCGTCACCGTACTTCGTACGCGGATCAAAAGAGTGATCTCCCGGCGCGACCGACTGAAATCAGAGACCTGCCCGCGATGTTTCAACCAGCCCTCTTCGCTTCACCTTCCTGACCGGAGACAATCTCGAACGACTGCCCGACTCGTGAATTTAGGTTCCACCACGCTGAAGAGCAATCCTCGCCTTCGTCATTTGGATCTGTTCCAACCACGCGGAAATTTCCGCGGATGTTTGCCTGCTCAGAATAAACTCGTCTAACGACGAGGCGAAACCGACCCCACCTCAGAGATTGCCGCAGAAAGTCTAGCCCGAAGTCACGGGTTAAGCAGAGATTACTTCTCCTTGTCTATCGGTGCACGCGCCGTTCGATCCGCGCAGCAAGGTCCGCTTGGGTTGCTTATGTGCGGCTGACGCCAAAACCGGGCTTTGTAAAGCGGAGTCGAAAGCTTCAGACTGCGCTCAACGAAACCGGCTTCTGCTGATGACGCCCGGCGACGAAGTTGGAAGCAGCCAAGCACATCCGCCTTCGTCGTTTTTCACATCTGTTCGACGAGGCATCGCTTCCTTGCGCGGGTGTACTGACAGGGTGGCACGCGGCCGTGACGCTCCGTGTAACCCTTCCTGTCCGAGTTTATTTCGGCTCAGGACCTTCGGTGACCTGTACCAGATCACCCGGACGGAGCCACTTTGCGTATGCCGCTTCCACATCTTTGGCAGTAAGCTTTATATACTTCTTCGCGGCAACTATAGGCTCATCCAGCGGAAGATCATGAATGGATCTGCTCAACAGGCCCCCGGCAATACTGTTCTCGCTTGATTCGGCCAGCGGAATCTCGCGAAGGAGAAGCGCCTTTGCCTGACGGAGTTCTTTCGGCGTAACTTCAGAAGTCTGCATCTGCTTGAGATCGCGTATTATTATGGTACGAGCTCTGAGTACGTTGCCCGGGTCGCATCCGTAAGATACCTCGTAAGTGCCGCGGGACTTCGACAGGTTAAACTGCGATGAAACATAGTAGACCAATCCGTTGTTTTCGCGAAGATCGCGATATAGTCTCGTAGCATAGAATGCACCTCCGAGTACATGATTCCCGAGCTCGAGCGGATAGTAGTCGGGATTAGATCGGGTCAGCCCCAGCGTCTCCGCGAGATAAACCTGGTCCTGCACCCTGCTCTTGTCGGGCACCTGTGCCGTCGACTGATTGTTCAGCGGAACAGAAGGGAGTTCGGTTTCCGGCTTTGGCCCTGTCGCCGTCCAGCTTCCGAAATATTTCGAAATGACCGCCTTAACGGTATCCGGCGAGATGTTGCCGATCACGACAATAGTTGTCATGTCCGGACGATAGACATGTTCGTAATAATTACGGACGTCCTGCATGGTGAGGGAATCGACGGTCGCCGGAGTCGTCTGTCTCAGCGATGGATCTCCTTTGGGGTAAAGCGCGGACCGCAACGCACGGCCGGTCAGGTAGTCGGGGCTCTCAAGCTGTCCGGCCACCGTAGCGGCGGTCTGGCGTTGGATTATCCTGAAGGCAATCTCAGGCAGGGCCGGATGCAGTTCATTGTCGGCAAGGAGCTGAACGCCCCGGTCGAAACGGTCTCTCAGGACCCCGAGGGAGAAGCTGGTGCCGCCCGACTCGTTTGCCCCTATATTATCGAGAGCCTTCTGAAAATCGATACGGTTTAGCGTCGTGGTGCCGTAGGTGAAAAGTTGATCCAGTATTCCGTTTACGCCGTCTTCACCTTTAGGAGTCTGAAGATCGGCATTGTTCTTAATCTGTCCCAAGACTGTTACCGTGTTGCTTATGGCCTCAGGTTGCACGATGAGTCTGATCCCGTTGGGAAGTGTCGAGACCACGGGATTCACTGTGGAGCGCGGCACCGACAGTCTTCCGACGGCAATCTCGGCCCATTTGGGGAGAGACACATTCTTCGTCTCCTTCGGCGCAAAGGATTCGGCACCGCCGAATCCTTTGGAAGAAATCGGCTTACCGGAGGACTGAGGTGTAAGTATCGCAACTATAGCGTGATTAAGGTCAAGGTACTTCCTCGCAACTCTGTCAACATCTTCCACCGTCACCTTCCTCATCATTTCCACATCTTCTTCCGGCGAGCTGCGATGTTCGATCGCGACGGCGTCGGACCAGGCTTGCGCCAAGCCCGAGACGGAGTTCTTTTCGAATTCGGCGTCGGCTATTTCATGCCTCTTCGAGGCCTCTACAAGATCTGACGAGACGCCCTTCTTCAACTCTTCATTTATTATCTCATTTACCTCTTTGACGAGGATCTTCGCGTCGTATCCTTTCGGAAAAACGGCAAGCGCGAATCCGAGACCGGACCTCGGCAGCGGGTCATACTCGAACCCGGCATACAGCGCCTTGCCCTCCGGTACCAGACCGTACAGCTTCCCCCTCTGGCTGCTGAGTACATCGGACAGTATCTCCGCAGCCGCATAGTCCGGGCTGTCTGTTCCCGGCATCCTGTAAGAAATTACCGCCAGGCCATAAGGGAGATCCGTAGGGAGGTTCATCGTATCCGGTTTTACTTTCGTGAATTCAAAATGCGGCCTTGCAGGAAGAGTACGGGAAGGTATGTCTCCGAATAGGTGCTTCACTTCCGCGAGAACCTTGCCCGGTTCCACGTCGCCGACAACTACAAGGATTGCATTATTCGGGGCGTACCAGTCCTTGTGAAAATCCCTGAGCATCTTTCCGGTGGTCTTGTTGAATGAAGGACGTGTGCCGAGAGCATCGTGCTGATAAGGAGTTCCTTTGAACATCACTTTCAGAAGTCTCTTGAAGAATACATAGGTCGGATCCGAGAGATCCCGGGCCACTTCCTGTTCGATCGCACCACGCTCTTTGAACCAAAGGCTGTCGGTGGCAAGTATCCCTTTCATTCTTATTGCCGCTATGTGGAGGGCAACGTCGATATCTTCGGCCGGAACGGTGAAGAAATACTGTGTTACCATCTGCTGAGTCTGCGCATCGAAGTCTCCTCCCATCGCTGCGGTTATGTCGGCCAGCTGCGATGCCGATAAGCCATGGCTGCCGCGGAACATCATATGCTCTGTTGCATGGGCCATACCGGGAAATCCATCAGGGGCTTCATCGGAACCGACAAGGTAGTTCATCTCCGTCGTTACTACAGGAGCCAACGGATTTCGGACAATGACCACTCTCAGCCCATTCTTTAGGCTGGCCCTGAGAACTGTCTCATGAGACGGAGATGCAGGTTGCCGGGCCAGCGCACCGGCCGCCGGGAGGAATACCGCCGCAAAAATCAGGATGAACAACCAACCGGAAGACTTTCCGGCGGCAGGTCTCCCGCTTGTGAAAGCAATGTGGCGATTCATGATAATGGGATTCATTTTAAGTACTCCTGTAATAAAAGCGGTGTGGAATTATCCGATGCGGCCCGGGTTCTGCCGGCCGGAAAATCAGGGGGATTTTTTGATTGCGGTAAATGGATTGTACTTCAGATGTCATACTATCACTGTATAGAACTATTAGAGCGCTAATCCCGTTCCAGGATCACGGTATTCTTGCAAATATTTTAACACATCGACCTGTTATTTCATAGAGAGGTATGATCATGCAGCGACAGCGAATGTCGAAACAGGGCCCCCGATTGGCTGTTGTTGATCCATGAAAGCCATTGAAGAATTGGCACGCCCAAATCTCTTGAAGGTGGCCTGGATGTTTGCCAAAAAATAGCTGGCACAAGACGGGAGCTGGTTCTTCGCCGCCGGGATTAAACAGAAACCGGGCAAGAGCCCGGTTTCCATAATACTCTATTTCTTCTCCGATTTTCTGTCGTGATGCTCGGTCCGCCCGTAGGAGCGGTGTCCATTGTGTTTTCCTCGTCCCCTGTTCTGGCGTGTTCTTTTAGGGAGCGGGAACTTCGGCTCCGGCAACGGGGTGAGAAGATCATCTTCA
Organism: Candidatus Kryptoniota bacterium; assembly: GCA_046706745.1. Lineage (GTDB taxonomy): Bacteria > Bacteroidota > Ignavibacteria > Kryptoniales > JAKASW01 > JAKASW01. Next base: position 88,974 of record JBJKPC010000059.1, on the reverse strand, counting down.
GGATAAGTTGACGGAATATCCTCACCGAGATATTCTTTTATGGCAGGAAGGAAATAGGCGTCTGTTTCCGTCGCGAAACTTATCGACGTTCCGGTTGCGCCTGCCCTCCCCGTGCGGCCGATTCGGTGCACATAATCCTCAGGATTCTCCGGAAGCGTGAAGTTCACGACGTGGCTGATCCCCTCGACATGAAGACCCCGAGCGGCGACATCGGTTGCGACAAGTACATTTATGCTGCCGGAGCGGAAATTCTCCAGCCGCTTGATCCTTCTTAGCTGCTCTACGTCTCCCGACAGAAGAGAACAATTTATTCCGTGAGAAGTCAGATGATCCTTCAGGTCACGCGCTGTGTCTTTACGGTTCGCAAATACAATCACCCTGTTCAAACCACGTTTGGTCACCAGATTATACAGGATCTTGAACTTCTCTATGTCGGTGGTAAGATAGAAGACCTGTTTTATCGTTTTGACGACAACTCTCTCAGGTTCGATCTCGACGATGCTGGGCTCCGTTGTCCACCTCGCCGCCAGCCTGTTTACTTCCGGTGTAAGTGTCGCACTGAAAAGCATCGTCTGCCTCTTCGACTTCGGCGGGGTACTCTCTATTATTCTGCGGACGTCGGGTATGAATCCCATATCGAGCATCCTGTCTGCCTCGTCGATGACGAGAATCTCCACCTTGTCCAGGTGAATGTTTCCCTGCTTTTTGAAGTCAAGAAGGCGTCCGGGAGTTGCAACGACAATGTCTACTTTCCCCTCTGCAAGTACCGCCTTTTGTTCCCTGTATTCCATTCCACCAAGAACTGCCAGAACCTTCAGGTCAGTATATTTGACGAGCGCGTCGGCGTCCTTCCTGATCTGCATCGCGAGCTCTCTGGTCGGAGCCAGTATCAACGCTCGGGGGGCCTTCCGGTGCTGCTCGTTCAGCGGATTGTTGAGAAGCCGGGTTATGATCGCGATAAGGAACGCAGCGGTTTTCCCGGTACCCGTCTGCGCGCGACCTGCGGCATCAAGGCCGTCGAGAACATTCGGAAGTATACCCGCCTGGATCGGCGTGCAATACTTGAAGCCAAGATCGGCTATCGCATGCAGAACTTCGGGGCGGATGCTGAAATCCTGAAACCTGCTCTTACCTTCAGCGGGAGCGACCACATAGGTCGATGGATCCCATTTGGTCTCTTCATGAGACGGATGCTCCGTCTTCTCAGGAAGGCGCTTCTTTTCAGGGTGCGGTTTTCTTTCCTCACCTTGCCTCTTTTCGAATCGCGCATTTCTACCGGTCTTCCGGCTGTTCTCCCGTCCGACGTTCTTTGCCTGTTCCTGTCTCTCTTCGGGTTTCTGTCCTTTCCGGGGCCGACCCCTGTCACCCTGGGCAGGGTGCCCGGCCCGATGATTCCTGCTGCGGCCGTCCTGCGACGGATGCTCGTGTTGTTCCCGCCTGCTTTGTTGCCGCTGCGGCCTTCCTTCATCCCTTCTTTGCTTCGAATCTTTCTGGTCTGTCTTACTGACCTCGGTCTTTGTTTCAGGGCGACCGAATATCTTCTTCAATATGTTCTTTAACAAGTCTCTTTCACCATTTCTTTGCCTGCTTTTTCTTGAGTATTTCTGTTTTGTCGAGGGAGAACGCCGATTCTCCTCCGAACCGCTATTTCACTACAACCGCTTCCCGAACGAGTTTGATCCCGAACTTGTCGTTGACCGTGCTTTCGATTTTCTCCGCCAGCGAAAGCAGTTCGGCTGTCGTTCCCGCATAGTTTACCAGCGCCAGAGCGTGATTGGTCGATATTCCCACTCCACCGTCGCGATAGCCCTTCCGAAAACCCGCATTCTCCACGAGCCAGGCAGCAGGCACTTTTATTCCTTCACCATTTCTGAAAGTCGGCACCGGCCCGAGACCATAGTGCTCCAGTCTTTCGAGAAATTTCTCGTGGTTGACGCGATCCAGAACAGGGTTCATAAAGAACGACCCAACGGAGCGGGAATTCGGGTCCAGGGAATCGATTACCATCGATTTCCTTCGTCGGAGAGCTAGCACAGCTTCTCGCACACTTTCAAGCCTGCGTCGTCCGCCTTTATACTCCGGATGGGAGCCTGTCGACTCAATGTACTCCTTCAACTCTGCATATTTCAACGTGGGTTCTCCAGACTTCTTCAGTCTGAAGCTCGCCTCTACTACAATGAAGCGGTCCCGGTCCTGATACTTGAATCTGCTCTTCCTGTAGCCGAAGCCGCACTCCTTAGGACCGAACTCCACAACTTCGAGAGATTCCCTGTCGAGTACCTTCACCGACATGATCGTGTTACAAACTTCCTGGCCGTATGCTCCCACGTTCTGAATGGGGGTGGCACCGACCGATCCGGGAATACCCGACAGGCATTCGATCCCCGCGAGGTCCCTCTCGACCGAGAACCTGACGATGTCGTCCCAAAATTCTCCCGCTCCCGCCGTAACGACCATCGAATCGCCATCATCTCTGAACGCGATCCCTTTCAGTTCGATCTTCAGCACCAGGCCGCGGAATCCACGATCCGGGAAAACCACATTGCTTCCTCCACCTAAAACGATCAACGGGAGACCGGTAGTTTGGAAGAAGCTGACCGCAGAGATTATCTCGTCGAGGGTGCGGCAAATAATGAAGTACTGTGCGTTTCCTCCGAGATGTATCGTGGTGAATTCAGCAAGCGGTACTTCCGCCCTGAACTCAGCCAACTTATCGGGCGATACTCTCATACGCTTACAAGATAACCAACTTCCGGGAGATAATTAACACGTTTTGGTATGAGGTTAATCTGAACACTAAGGGCTCGAATAGAATTGACCAGGTAAAACCAACGAAAAGCCCGCGAGTGCATTGCATCGGCAGGACATCGTGATGCCTTGACAAGCAGTTGCCTGCGGTTGATATACGGAAAAGCCTTCCCCCCTGCTACGGGCGCAAAGCTGGCATTACATACCGCAGAAAGGAAGCACCGGGACATACTGACACGACTTTGAATGCAGCTGCATTTTATCACCAACATGGGCAAGGTGGACGAGATGTGCATGAAAGCCGTGAAGATCGCTCCCGCGTTTTTGCCAATCCATACAAAACAGTCCTACATGGGGTTGCTCTATTCTGCGCCCTACGCGGGGACTTGCCGCAAGTATAGAGGGTATCCATGCCAGCGCTGATCGACGGCATGAATTTAACATGCAAGACCGACCGATCCGGCATCGTTGGATCGTTCGGCAAATCCGACCGGGAGCTCCAATAGGATAAGTTTGTCCTACCGCGAGTCACAATACGATTCCAGGAAGGCGGCGGGCAATGTGAACCATTCCTGTCGCCCGGATTGAAAGGGATCGTCGTTGAAAGTCAAAATCGCCTGCTCTCGCGACTCGGCGGGCGGACTTATTGGAGGAGATCTGAAATGAAGAGACAATTTCTGTTGGCGTGCTCGATCACGATGGTCGTTTCATATGGCACGTCATACTCTCAGGAAACAGTGGCGATTAACGCCGGGTTCGACATTGGCAGCGCGCTTTACTTCCCTTTCAAGCTGGCCGTAGGAGTTGGCTAATCCGGCTATGAATTCAACTCCATATCCTTGCTTCAAAGTACGCAAGGGTTCTCCCTTCCAATCGGATTGTACTATTATCTGAGGATCGGTATCGGCTACGGTTACCACACAGTTGACTCCAAGGTTTTCGATGTCCTTGTCACGAATTCCGGAATGGCGCATCAATTGAAAGATGAAGCGCAAGTTCCGTCAAGCGACTATGGTGCAATCGTGGGAATACCGGTGGTAGACATCTATTCGCGCCTGAATAAAAGGCCGGTCACAATCACGAATGATATCAGGCCGCTTCTCGACATGACCTTCGGAGCCGTCAGAAGGCATGTTGGTCCGGATGTGAACTATTCCGATCCGGCCTATTCCGGTTCACTGCCGCGACAGGCAGTCCTCGGATGGGGTTTGGAGACAGGATTTGCGACACGATTCAACGGAATACCGTGGAAACTGATTACACTTTCATGGGCGAGGGAGGCCTCGGACGTTCTCGTCCGCACGCAAGAGATCGTCACTGCAACCCCGCAGCCGGACGGCGGGACATCATACAAATACGCGTATATACCGGGAGGATTCGAGAGCGGCTTCGGCAGCATACAACCTTTTGAGAATCTCCTACTGGGAAAAACAAACGGGAGAATCACGCTCGACAAAGGATGGGAAATCCAGGTTGCAGAATTCCTGTATATCCGCAACGGCTCGAGTACGGGACCCTACGGTCTCATCTACTCGACAAGTGGAGGGAGTTTGAAGCTGGCCGGGCTCGTGAAGCTGCTCTCGACGCTTCATTTAGTGGACGCCCGCGAAGGCACGCTTGCGTTCATCGCCGATCATTTGAACCTGGAGTATTCGTACAGCGGTTACACAAGCAGCGAAAACCTTTCATATCGGGAACGGCGTTCAGCGCGCTTACGATCGTGATAAGATAGAACAATTTCAACCCTGTCAATGTTCGAAACCTTGACAGGATTCAGGGACGAAGGTGAGTAAATGAAAAGCACTATCCGGATTGCGATCGTCCTGATGTTCGCGGGTGCGGGACAGGTAAGAGGGCAGTGGATGTCCCTACTGAACAATCCCGCTTCCGCCCGGTCGCTCGGAATGGGTGGTGTCGGCACGGCGTGGCTCTCGGACAACGCTGCCGCGACACTTGATAACCCGGCACAGCTCGGGATATTCAGCCTGAACGACATCTTCAATGCAAACACGGACTTCCACAATTCTCTTGGCCCGGGAGAATTCTACCCGGATATTTTGTTCGATGTGAATGCATTCAACGTCGGCACGGATCTCAGCCGAATATGGAGACTGCCCTTCAAAATGAGCGTCGGCCTTGGATACTCGAATATGACCGGCACATCTACCCTTAGGTTCATAGATGGAGGCCCTCTGATCTTCGGAAACATAACTGACGTATCAAATGCTGCGTCGCTGGGTATCGGGCTGGATTATCTCTTAAGGTTTGGGCTCGGATTCAGCTTGAAATGGGTATCCGAACGCTATCAGTTCCAAGGCTCACCGACCTCCAACACCGCTGAGGACTTCGGCGCAATCGTTCAGGTGCCGCTAAGCAAACTTGTTGGCGGGGCACAAGAGCAAGGGTCATCAGATAAGATCGGCGTCAAGCCTTTGTACAATATTACTGTTGGTTATGCGATGCGAAATCTTTCCGGGTACAAGGGGGGAAGCGCGGTACTTCCGACGAGGGCCAACCTGGGATGGAGTGCTGATGCCGGTGTGGAATCACAAATCGACGGCCAGAAGTGGGAATGGCTTTCGGTTGCCTGGTCCGAACAGGCCGACGTCTCTCCCTTCTTCTCGGATTCCACAATCGTATCAGTCGGCAGATCTCCCCAGGGAGGTACCGACACAACATGGGATTATGTTTCGCGTTACCAGAAAGGGCTGGGCCATTTCAGCATCTGGCGAAACCTGATAATCGGCAAGGGAAGTCGAACCGTCGGCATACGCAAAGGTGGACAAATCGGATTCGGCGAATTCCTCTACATCCGCGCCGGTTCCATCACCGACGCCGGTCAGCCCACATACTCCACTTTCGGCTGGGGGATGCGGCTAGACGGTTTATTGAAATGTCTGGTCTTCTTAAACGACCTGAATGCCAGCACCCCTGTTGTTGATTTCCTGCTCAACCATTTTGAATTGCAGTTCGATTACAGCCGCGCATACGGCGGGATCTACCAGGGCAAGCCGTTCGAGGATTTGAATCTGGTCGTGAGATAAGGCTCCGGTTTCATGTTTTGCTTTTTCGATCATCCGTAGTTAGACTGAGCCGTAAGGAGATTCGATGATAACTTACACGATCGTATATGAAAGGGTCGACGACCCTTCGTTTTCTCCGGATTACTACTACGCCCACGTTCCCGCTCTCGACATAACGACTCATGGAAAAGGAATCGAAGGCGCCAAAGAAGCTGCGTACGACCTGATCAAATTGTGGCTTGCGGAAAAGAAGGCCAACGGAGAACCCGTCAAACGGGAAGAAGGCGCTTTCGTTTCCACGATCGAAATCGAAGAGGATGCCTTACTCGGCTAAAGACGTCCTCCTGGCCTTACTGCGTGCAGGGTTCGTTGAGAAGCGGCAGTCGGGTTCGCACAAGGTACTGCGTCACCCCGATGGAAGGCAGACCTACGTTTCCGTGCACACGAAAGACATCCCGGAGGGGACTTTCCGAAAGATATTGAAACAAGCGGGGCTGAGCGAAGAGGAAATGAAGAAGCTCATGTAACCTTGTCAAGGTTTCAAACCTTGACAGCGTTAACCTAAGATCTCATTCCAGTCCGCTAAGCAGCAACCCCGAAAGCAGCTTCGGATAGAAATAAGTCGACTTCTGCGGCATCACAGCCTTCGCGTCGGCGACTTCCTTTACCTGCTCCACTTTCGTCGAATTGAGTATGAAGCCGACCTGCCCATTCCCCGTCGAAGATCCCGTTTTCGGGAACTGCACCGCATCGTCCACCTCATGCCTGTCGATGGTGTAGTTGATGTTCAGTTTCTTCTCCTGCGCTTCCTTCGAGATGCCCAGGGTCTGTGTCAAAACGAAATCGTGAAGCAGCGTGACGTCCAGCCTTTTAACCGGCGGAGGCACATCCTCTTTCACAATGGACAAAACATCCGATTGGGGCTTCAACTTCATCAAATAATATTTCTTCTCAGGCAAGATCATACCATACGCATGATCGCCGGCAGAAAGCAGCGACGAAGCGAGTGTATCGACGTCCGGTTTCGCCGCGAGATCGAAATGGACCTTTACCGCATCCACGAGCTTGTTTGGGTCGAAGCCGGATAAGCTGTGGAGTATTCTGTGAGTCGGGTAGACGACCAGGCCGGAATCGAAGATGTTCGTGAAGTACATCATTATATAGTTATATGCTTCTTTGCCAGTGTGGTTCGGGTTCTTTGCCTTCATCTGCTTCTGATACTCAAGTGCGGTCTCGTAACGATGATGCCCGTCGGCAATGTAGACAGCCATATTCTTAAACAAATCCCGGAACACTTTGAGCGTTGCCGCGTCGGTGATACGGTAGATCCTGTTGTTAACCCCGTCCTGCTCGGCTTCAAGAAACGGCTTCGATTTCGCGAGCTTGTCATATTCTTTCTCGATGGTCTTCGAAGGATCGCCGTAAATGCTGAAGATCTGGCTGAAAGACGCCTTCGTCGCGGTCATGAGTTTGAGCCTGTCCATCTTCGGGCCGGAGAGCGTATGCTCGTGAGGAAGAACGACTCCGGCTTCAAACGGTTCGAGTTTTATCCACGACACGAAGCCCCGCCGCGTTACGCTCTTGCCATCCATGGTTTTGAATGTCTGAAAGCAAAGATATAGCGCCGGCTCTGAATCGACGACGAGCGCTTTCTCGTTCAACATCCGCTGCATCTCGCTCGCCGCAGCTGGATATGGATCGGAAGCCGGGTTGAGATCCAGCCGAATGATGTTGTTGGGATCTCTGTCAAACAGCTCCTTCTGCTGTTCTTTGTTTATAACATCATATGGGGGGGCGACCACCTTGGACAAGTCTTCGACTACTTCGGTATTATAATGAATTGCTCTGTAGGGCTGAATATCTGCCATTTGATACTCCTGTTTTGTAAAACCATAATAACAACTGCCCGTTTTGTGATGCAAGATGCACGGCATTTCATGGAGAAACAATCCCAACACAGGGACACCGCGGGAAGGAGAAATTACCGAAGGCACGCGCAATTCTCGCCTGGTCCCTTTGAGGACCCTCCAATTAATTCAAATATGGGAAACCGACATCTTCTTGAGAAGCGAGATCTGTGCCGAGTGATAAACGTTGTGGTCGATGACCCCGAGCAGCATTGTGTAGACATCATAGTCTTTGCCGGCGGCCTTGCTCTGCAGCTGTGCCGCGTCCAGTTTTTCGATCGATTCAAGCAGGTTCACGTAAGCCTGCTCCAGCTTTTCAAGCGCGGTGTTCCACGCCTCTTCCGTCGTCGCACCAACCGCAGGCCAGTCCTGTATCACCGTCGCCTCAAAAACCCGTCCGGTTAACCGGAGGCGGACAATCTCCATCCATACTTCTGTATGCGATACGATCTCCCAGATTGTGTGCACGGATGCGACATTTCTACTTGCCGCCATAGGCGCTGTCAAGCCCGACAGTATCTCCTTCAATGATGAACCATGCCAAGGATTCCCCTTGTATGTTTGCTGCAACAGCTCCCGAATCCTTTTCAATTCATCCATTGTGACTCCTTCGGCCTATCACAGACAGCACGACCTCATTCTTAGTTAATTCCTACTTCCGGCGGCTTGCGTCCGCCTTTCCTCTACCTATATCCCAGCCTCTTGATTTTTCCCCTGTCATCCCGCCATTCCTTTTCCACCTTAACGAACAATTCAAGAAAGACCTCGTGACCGATCATTTCCTCTATCTGTGCACGGGCGTTCTGCCCTACGCGCTTGAGCGCGCCGCCCTTCTTCCCTATCAATATCCCTTTCTGCGAATCCCTCTCGACGTAAACCGCGGCGCGTATATATGTCTTGCGTTCAGTGTCGCTGTCACGGAATTCCTCTATTTCCACCGTTGTAGAATACGGCACTTCTTCCTTAAACACTTTGAATATTTCTTCTCTGATAAGTTCGCTCACGAAAAAACGTTCATCCCTGTCGCTGACGTAATCTTCAGGGTAGAACGCGCTCCCTTCCGGCATGTACTTGACAATTGTCTCTTTGAGGTCGTCGATGTTTTCTGCCATGAGCGCAGACACAGGTATGACTTCGTCGAACGGGAACTCCTCGCTGAAAGACTTTATAAGCGGAAGCACGTCGGTTTTCTTGACCAAATCGATCTTGTTGATCACCACGAAAACCGGCTTCTTCTTGGATCCGAAAATTCCGGAAATCGCCGGCGAGCTCCTGACCGATGAGACCACGCTTCGGCTGCTCGCATCGACAAGTAACATTATTACATCGGCCTCCTCAATGGCCTCCGAAGAGAACGACATCATAACTTGCTGAAGTGTGTACTTGGGTTTGATGAGACCCGGAGTGTCTAAGAAAACTATCTGATAGGTCTTGCCGTTGAGAATCCCTGCGATCTTGTGACGGGTGGTCTGCGGCTTAGGGGTTACGATGGAAAGTTTCTGCCCCAGCAAGGCATTTAGCAGAGTCGACTTGCCGACATTGGGCTCTCCTATGAGGGCAACATAGCCGGAACGAAATGTCGGATCCGAATTATTGTCCTTACTCATTTAAGCGAAAACTCCAATCTGCAACCGATAGGTTCCGGACAGTCTCTAAAAAGTTAACCGACAAGACACAAGATTTCTCGGCCAACCGGTTGGACATTAGTTATTGTCCCGAACTTGCTCTTTCAGGCCCGGGACTTGCGCCTAGAGGGCTGCCTCGCCGCTCTCCTCCGTGCGAACGCGAATCACTTCCTCGACGGGGTAAATGAAGATCTTGCCGTCACCGACCTGACCGGTTTTCGCACTTTTGATAATGGTCCCGACTACTTTTTCGACCTGCGCATCCGGCGTGATGATTTCTATTTTCATCTTCGGCAGGAAGTCAATCTGATACTCTGACCCGCGGTACATCTCCGTATGCCCCTTCTGACGACCATAGCCCTTCACTTCTGTGATTGTCATCCCTTTTATACCAATCTCTATCAACGCCTCGCGTACATCATCGATTTTGAACGGACGGATGATAGCTTCGATCTTTTTCATTTCAAACTCCTCGGTTTTGTGAGGCGGTTACTCTTTCAAGTCATCAAGCAAATGAAAATTGCCACAAATTGCGTACAGAATCAAGAAAAGAGAGATAATTGAAACGGAACGCCTCCATTATTAAATTGATTCGAAGAACTGGAGCAGAATTGAAAGCAAAATTAGCACTTGCCAACGGCGTAGTTTTTGAGGGCGAATCGTTCGGAGCAGAAGGCGAAACCCTCGGTGAAGTCGTATTCAATACAAGCATGATAGGCTATCAGGAAGTCCTGACCGACCCTTCTTATTGCGGGCAGATCGTCACGATGACCTACCCGCATATCGGAAACTATGGAATCAACCAGGAAGATGTCGAATCGTCGAAGCCACAGGTGGCAGGATTCGTCGTAAGAGAATACAGCAAATTCTACAGCAATTACCGGGCAACGGAAAGTCTTGGAGACTACCTGAAGCGCAATAAGATCGTCGGAATAGAAGCGATAGATACGAGAAAGCTGACTAGAATAATAAGAGAAGTCGGTGCGATGAATGGAGTCATTTCCACGACGGATCTCGACGATGCATCTCTCGTCCGAAAAGCAAGAGCTTTTCAGTCGATGTCCGGACTGGATCTCGCTAGAGTGGTCACGACCGATGCGCCGTATAGATTTTCACAGAATGGAAAATCGGATTTCAGATTCGAGGTTGTCGCGTACGATTTCGGCATAAAGACAAACATCCTGAGAAAGCTTTACGAACGCGGGTGCGACGTTACTGTCGTTCCGGCCGGTTTCCCCGCCGATGAAGTCCTGAAGATGAAAGCCGACGGAATTTTCCTCTCCAACGGGCCCGGCGACCCTTCCGCTGTAACGTATGCTGTCGACAACATGAGAAAGCTCATCGGCAGGAAACCGATATTCGGCATCTGCCTGGGCCACCAGATACTTGCGCTGGCGGCGGGAGCGAAGACGTTCAAGATGAAGTTCGGTCACCGCGGCGCGAACCACCCTGTCAAGCATCTCGCCAGGGAAACCGTCGAAGTTACTTCACATAACCACGGATTTGCCGTCGACCCTGACACTCTCCCGTCCGACTACGAGGTGACCCACTTAGATTTGAACGACAACATCCTCGAAGGTTTCAGGCACAAGAGTCTGCCGCTGTTTTGCGTGCAATACCATCCCGAGGCTTCTCCCGGCCCGCACGACAGCGATTACCTGTTCGACGATTTCACCGATATGATGGAAGGCGTAAAAGTGGAGGCAAAGTGACAGCCGTTGCAGTGAAATCTTCATTAGCGAGATTCTTCCGCGCTGTCAGGGATTTCTTGAAAGGTGTTTTCTCCGATCACAGCGAAGGACCTCGTTGCTGCTAGCATGCCGTCGGGCCGGCTCCCGGTCCTCTGGGAAGCCACCTTTTTCCCGAGCCATTTTCCGGTTTGTCTCCGGGCTTCTCTCTTCGATTTCAACCGAACACGAGCTAAAGTCTGACCGAACGCGAACCTAACCGCATTCCGTGCCGGATATGGCCGGGGGGTATGTGACAAAGCACTCTTTCCTACTGATTGATTATAGCCGGAACGGTTAGCTCTTCAGCCGGCAACTTCATCTGCACACCCCTGATTGCTCGTGTGCAAAAGTTGCACCTGACGAGCATTAATTGCAGGCCTGACTGCGTGCCTGCCCCCCGTAACTATCGGAAATCGTCGTCTCATTTCTGGCACGGTAGATGAAAGATACTTATGAAAAAAGGAGACAAGATGTTGGCACGTTTGAGCACAGGACTACTGATCATCTCGCTGGTTCTGGCCGGATGTTCACAATCGTCGAACCCCCTTTCTTCGTCAGCCACTCAGGGCAACGTAACGATGGCCGTAGCATTTACTACAAACTCCCCCACGACAGGGCTGGGCAAGGTAGGGGCGGTCAATGCCGCAACACAAGTACGAATAGACAGTGCAACAGTCGTTTTGGCAGGAATCAAATTTGAAGGCAACATAGACTCAGTTCAAGTCGATACCAGCGGCGACAGCCCGCTATTGTATATCAACGCAAGCAACCCCGACGTTATCTTCCGAGGACCCTTTGTAATACATGTGCGCGACACCGTTGCCATAGATTTCGCTAGTCAGACTCTTCCGGCAGGTACGTATACCGGAATTAAGTTCGCGATTCGAAGGCTCGATCGAGGAATGCAGTTCCACGACAGCGACCATTTTAACGGCAACGCTACCACCCCGGATACATCGATCCAGAATTACAGCATAGTCGTTTGGGGCGCGATCTACAAGGACAGCACATGGGTTCCCTTCACTTTCAAGGACAACCAGAATCTTGAGTTCAAGGTCCCCGGTACGATCACGATCCCCAAGGCAACAAGTTCAATCAAAGTATCGCTGAATTTCAACATGGGTTCGTGGTTCACGAATCCGTACACCGGCGCCACCCTCGATCCGACTAACACGAGCTGGCAGAACCAGTTGAGAATTCGTCAGGCAATCAGGGCGTCGTTCAACAACGGATATTGCGAGCACGAACAGGAGCAACATCGTAACGGTCAGGGCGACTGACCAGTTTCAAAATAGATCTAGTTTACCGGTAGCTCCGGGAAACAACAGCAGAAGCGAAGCCTGTCAAACCCCTCCGGCAGGCTTCGTGCTTTTTTGGGGTTCCTCCAACAAGAACCTAATAGCCTTCCCAGCACGGCAAGAAGCAATGGAATTATCCCTTGCCGAGATTTCTTGCCGTGAGCTACAGGTACCGAACATTACAAAGATTTGGGCGGAGAGACACAGAGAGAATACGGAGAAAAGCACTCATTTCCCTTTTGATCCGCACCTATTGCGGTCAGTTCGGGCATGAACTTCCTCCTGTTTGGTTCGATGATATCATTGTCTTTGAACCAGTTCCCCGGTAAATTGCAGAAAAGGCAGGGCGAGACTTGAAAACTCAGAAGAAAACATCCGCAAAGACTATACCGTTTCGCGAATTGACACCGGACGAGTTGACGTGGCGTTGTCCGGAAAGCGAGCTGAGATTCGAATCGACGGCGGAGCTGGAACCGATCGATGCAATCATCGGACAGGAGCGTGCAGTCAAGGCACTTCAGTTCGGAGTCGAAATCAAGAGCCCCGGCTACAATGTTTTCGTCAGCGGCCTCGCAGGCACGGGAAGACTGACCACAATCAAGCGCCTTCTCGAAGAGATCACTGTCGAGTGCGCGCCGTCGCCCGACAGGTGTTACGTGTACAACATCAAGGAGCGAGACAATCCGCGTCTGCTCGAATTCAACCGCGGGCAGGGAAGCAAGTTCAAAGAAGACATCGACGCGACGGTTCGCTACCTCCGGCGCAAGATTCCTGAGATCCTCGCCGGCGAAGCATATACCGAAGCGAGGGGAAAGATTGTAGAATCGTATGAGAAGCGCGAGAAGGCGCTTCTCATGGAGTTTCAGAAGAAGATCGAGGAGGAGGGATTCGCACTTGTCCCCGTCCAAATCGGACCGGTCACTCAGCCTCAGGTGTTCCCGGTTTACGACGGAAAGCCAATCCCCATCGAGCAGTACGAACAGCTCGCCAGCGAAGGCAAGGTTACGATAAAGGAATATTCGGATGCGGAAGAGAAGCTCCAGGAATTTCGCAAGGAGTTCACATCGGTAGCCAGAAAAGGTTCGGTCCTCGCCAACGAGATGATGAAAAAGGTCGAGGAGATGGAACGACAGGCCGTCTCAAGTGTCGTCGGCCTTATTTTCGAAGAGCTCACGAGTCGGTACAAGGACAAGGAGAAGGTCCTCGAGTATTTGAAGTCGGTCCAGGATTACACTCTCGGCAATATCCAGATATTCAAGAAGAGTGATGAGCAGGAACAGGAGAATCCGGTGTTCTCGCCTCCGAAAACCGAGGCCGATCCGTTCATCGTCTACAAGGTCAATGTAGTACAAGACAACACCGACCGGGAACCCTGCCCCGTCGTCATAGAGACAAGTCCGACTTACACAAACCTCTTCGGCACAATCGAACGCAACGTAGACGTTCGCGGGTTCTTCCAGACCGATCACACGAGAATAAAGGGAGGCGCGTTGCTTCGGGCCGACGGCGGTTTTCTCGTTATGAATGCCATCGACGCGCTTACGGAGCCGGGGGTGTGGAAGGCACTTAAACGCACGCTCATTTTTAGGAAACTTGAAATACAACCTCTGGACACATTCTTCCAGATCAGCTCAATCGCGCTGAAACCGGAACCGATCGACTTGAACGTAAAAGTCATTTTGATCGGCGACCCGTACATATACGATATCCTTTATCATGCTGAAGAGGATTTCAAGAAGATATTCAAAGTGAAGGCCGACTTCGACAGCGAGGCGAAGCGGGACGAATCGAAGATAGATGAGTATGCGAGGTTTGTCGCCCGGATCTGCAAAGTAGAAAACCTCATGCACTTCGACAGGTCCGGTGTTGCCGCTGTCATCGAATATGCCGCCCGGCGTGCAGGGAGACAGGACAAGCTCTGGACACGCTTCAGCGACATCGCCGATCTTCTCCGTGAGGCGAGTTTCTGGGCTTCCAAGAATAGTCACCGGCTCGTGAATCGCGAAGACGTACTGAAGAGCGTCGACTCGCTGGTCGAGAGAAACAACCTGTACGAGGATAAGGTGCAGGAGATGATCGAGGACGACATGCTGATGATCGACGCAACGGGCGAGCGGGTCGGGCAGGTCAATGGCCTTTCGGTATATGACATCGGCTACTACTCGTTCGGCAGACCGACGAGGATCACTGCCGCGGTCGGGGTCGGCAAAGCCGGAATCACGAGCATAGAGCGGGAGTCGAATTTGTCGGGCAAGATCCACGATAAAGGAGTAGCGACGCTTTCCGGCTACCTGCGTGAGAAGTTCGCGAAAGAAAAGCCGCTCTCACTCTCCGCGAGCATCGCATTTGAGCAGTCGTACAGCGGCGTCGACGGCGACAGCGCATCATCCACAGAGCTATATGCAATACTCTCGAGCCTCAGCAATCTCCCGATCAGGCAAGGTATTGCAGTGACAGGAAGCGTGAACCAGAAGGGCGATATACAACCAATCGGCGGGGTGAATCAGAAAATTGAAGGCTTCTTCCAAGTCTGCAAAGCGAAAGGTTTGACGGGCGATCAGGGAGTAATCATACCGAGGAGGAACGTTAAGGATCTTGTGCTGCGCGATGAAGTGGTACAGGCGGTCAAAGAAAACAAGTTCCACATTTATCCCGTCATGAAGATCGAGGAAGGGATCGAGCTGCTCACCGGAAAAGCTGCGGCAAAGCTGGGAGTAAAGGGCGAATACGCGGCAGGCTCGGTGTTTTATCTCGTTCAGAAGAGGTTGAAGGAAATGGGGGGAGAAGAGGAGACAAGGAGAGGAGGAGACAAGGGGAAAGGGGGGAAGGGAAGGCGGAGCAAAAGATAGGTCCACAGCGGCGGATTTTATTCCCGGCATTAAATGGACATGTCACTGCGAAATCATGTCAAGGGTCCTCAACGAATTCAATAATCCCGAAGGGGTTTTGCGCCCTTGATAGACGTTTGTTTCAACAAACGGCTGCCGGTGGAAAACCTCGTAGGCTGGGGGTTGTGAGATTCGGGAATTCGCCTAACCTCCTCTTACGAAGTGATCCTTCGGACCGACAACTTCCTCACAGCATTGGGTAGTCCGCTGCCATGTCAGCTCAGGCCAACCTTGTCAAGGCTCGTCGTATATTACTCGAATCAACTCGATCCCCATGACCTTTATAAAAAAGCCTTCACAAGGTTGCCAAGAGCCGGCGCAGCTCAGATTCCCACGCTCGCGATTACGGCGAAGACTCCGTTCTTCACGTTCGACTCGCCCTCCTTCAACAGTGAGCCCGTCCCGAAAGTGTATCGCACTTCCGGACCCAGGGTAGTCGGTCCGAGATCGTACCCTGCTCCCGCGCCGACCGCAACATTGAAATCGAATAATCTCGTCGAGGATTTCTGATCAAAAGTAGATGTGTAGCCCGGATTGTCGGTCACTTTCTCATACGCGGCGACGTTGAATGCAAAGTCGGGACCCACGAAAACGTTAGCCTTGAATGGAGCCGGCGAGCCAACGGGTAAATTCAACTTGAGAAGAACAGGTACTTCAACGTAGTTGTAGGAAAACAGGTAATCGGCGGCCACGGGCGATGTGACACTGAACCTGATCCCCTTCATGGAATAAAGGACTTCAGGCTGGATGCTCAGCAACGGCACCAAGTCGCAAGTCATGTACACCCCGAAGACGAGTCCGGTTCTCAATTCTTTCTTGAACTGGAAAACCGAGGGGATTTCAAACCCGTAAACTTCGGAGAGATTGAGCCCCACCTTCGCGCCGAAATGTGGAACCTGGGCGTTCGCATTGATACCTATTGAACAGAGCAAGATCAGGAGAAGGATGAACGGTTACTTCAGGCACGACATTGTCATTCTCCATTCTTGGGTTGGCAGATGCCGGCAACCGCGGTCGCGAACTGGCGGCGCGACAGACCGATCGACAGAAAACAAACAACTATGAAGACTGAATATGTAACGGTTGGCGAGTCCCTGATTCCTCGTGTTATATCTTACATGCCCATAAGTAGATGTCTCACTTTACAATGTCAAGGTACGATCCGTGCCCCACTTGTGGTCGGCGACATACGCACGAAATGCAACTCACCGCTCATAAGCTCTTAGCTTATAGCCCACGGCCATGTGCTCTTGGGACAGAAACTGCGAGTCGATTCCCGAATGAATCGCAGCCGGCTTTCATTTCCTTCCCTTTTCGTTCAGCAGCGACTCGAGCTTCTTCAGCTTCGACTTCCAGAAGCTGTCGAAGTAATCGATCCACTCCTGCAAAGCGTCAAATCCTTCCTGCTTCAGAATGCAGTAGCGCTGCTTGCCGATGTTCTGTATGGATATGAGCCCTGCAGAGTCGAGCGCTTTGACATGCTTCGACACCGCTGGCCTGCTCATGTCGAAGTTTTCGGCAAGCGCGTTTATCGTCATCGTATCGCGCGAGAGTAGCCGGAGGATCTCCCTCCGGCTTGGATCCGCAATTGCCTGAAATGCATCCATGTCACCCCCTCACTTTCCCGAATTCGCCAGAAGTGCTCCGAGTCTCTTCCTTATCTTGCTGCCCCAGCCGTTCTTCATCATCAGGTAGCCGAAGTAGTTCTTCATGCCGCTGAACCCGGTGTGCTCGAGAAGAAGCTCGGTCCCGCCGTCCTTCGGTTTGAGCGTCCAGGTGACTACAGAGTCGAGCGTAATCTTACCTTTGCCGGGTCCGCCTTTCCACGAATATGAAAGGCGCTTGGGCGGGACAACCTCCAGGACCTCGCAGTAGACGATGCCGTCGAAACCGAACTTAAACAACGGGTTGGTTGTGAACCGGAACTTGTGGCCGACCTCCGGTTTGATGTCGTTAGCCATCAGCCATTGCGAGAGAAGTTCGGGCTTCGTCAGATAATCCCATACGGTCTCAGGCGACTGCCGAAAGAACCACTTGTGCGTTATGTCTCTATTCATCTTATGTAACCTCCGAGTTACATAAAGATACGCGTAACTTATGAGTTACACAAAAAAAAGTCGGATAAAAATCACGACTCAACTCAAAGATGAGACATAACCCACGTGCCGGGCGGCGACCGGCGGATAAAAGCAGTTATTTCCGGTCACAACTCAAACCGCTTCGGCAGCTTTCAGCGGCAATCATTCTATCCCCGCGCTGAGGGCATCGGGGTTCTCATGTCCTTTTGACCAGCTGGCTCGCGACTTCGATAAGATTTCCGTCCGGATCACGAAAATAGATGGACATTATTCTCCCAATTGCACCCGTGCGCTCGACGGGGCCTTCGACCAGTTCAACGCCGCAAGAGGCGAGATGATCCGTGACCTCTTTCAGCGGATCCAGCGTGATAAGACAAATGTCTGCCGATCCTGGCGTAGGGGCAACCGCTTTCGGTTCGAATTCCTTTCCTGCAGCGTGAAGATTGATCTTCTGTGTTCCGAAAGCCAGAGCCTTACGGCCGCTGCTCAAAGGAATCACATTCATCCCCAGTACCTTGCGATAGAAATCACAAGTTTTTTCGACATCGGCTACGGTTAATACTATATGATCGATCCTCTCGACTGTCACCATGACCCTCCGCCTTTTGAGAAAGACATTTATGCGCGTGCGCCCGCCTATCGGACTCTGCGTGACCGAGCGCAGCCACTCTTTTCCTCTGACCAACAAGGTACTTTCGGCCGTGGTCAGTGTCAAAGGTACCAGCGTGCGGACAGTTGCCGCAGCCTCAGGGGAAGTCAGTCCGTTCCCCGTTCCGCTCTCAGTCTTTCGTAGGCCTTCTCGGCAGCAGACTGCTCTGCGGCCTTCTTTGTTTTACCGGAGCCCATCCCATAATGGGCTTCGTTCACAAGCACTTCAATTGTAAATGTTCTGTCGTGATCTGGCCCCTCCTCCTTTATGAGGTTATACCGCGGAGCACCAAGACCGATTCCCTGCGCGAGTTCGAGGAGCGCGCTCTTGAAATTCTTGTCGAGCGCTTTGAACATTTCTCTGTCGATTTTGAACTCCCTGGGCATGACTTTGTCGAGCACAAACCGTTTCGCTGACTTGAGTCCGCCATCCAGGTAGATTGCGGCGACAACGGCTTCGAATGCATCCGATATGATGGTCTCGTAACCCTTCTCGATCGTTTGCTGGGCACTACTACTCATGGAAAGGAACATCGACAGGTTCAAGTCGGTGGCCCGATCGGCCAGCGCATGCTGGTTGACGAGCAGGCTTCTCAGCCGGGTCATCTGACCCTCATCGAGTTCGGGAAATCTTTCGAAGAGAATTTCGGCAACGAGCAGATTGAGGACTGCATCGCCGAGATATTCCAGACGCTCATTTGAATTCTTACCGCCGTTGGAAGGCATTGTGAGCGCGGACCTATGGGTGAGTGCTTCCGCGTAATAGCCCTGGTTTCTGATTTTGACTCCGAGCGCGCGTTCGAGGTCAGGTTTCTTCTTGCCTATCGATCCACTGACCAGAACTCCGCGTTTCCCACGATGACGGCGCTGAAACAGCCGCCTGATCTGGAGGCCAGCCATTTCACCCGCCTCCGGTTCGATGGGCACCAACAAAAAGGGCCGTTAACGGGAGGAAGGCTGGATTGAAAAATGATGGAAGCAACGAGAAGTAATCGACAATTTGGCGCATATACAGTTAGTAAAATAAACCCCGACGGGTTCCACCGCTCCGCGGTTCATAAATAGATCGCACAATTCGAGTCCCGTGATATCGTGCCGGCGTCGAAGCCGGTAGATTCACTTTCCAGGCTACTCTCTGAATTTCGTAAACAGGAGGCAGGCGTTATGTCCTCCGAATCCGAAAGTATTGCTGATAGCAGCGTTGACTGTCTTCTTGATAGGTTTATTTGGAACGTAATTGAGGTCGCATTCGGGGTCAGGAAACTCGTAGTTGATCGTTGGAGGGACGGTGTCGTTCTGTATGGCAAGTATCGTGGCCACCGCCTCGACGGCACCTGCGGCACCGAGCTGGTGCCCGGTCATCGACTTAGTTGAACTCACATGAAGCTTGTAAGCGTGCTCGCCGAAGACGGTCTTAATAGCCTCGGTTTCAATTTTGTCATTCCATGGAGTCGACGTACCGTGAGCGTTGACATAATCGATATCTTCGGCATTGAGCCTGGCGTCGCTAAGGCTAAGGCGCATAGCCCTGACCGCTCCTTCGCCGCCGGGTGCGGGCTGGGTAAGGTGATGGGCATCGGCAGTCAGCCCGAACCCCGCAAGTTCGGCAATAATCCTGGCGCCGCGTCTGACCGCATGTTCGAAACTTTCAAGGATCAGGATTCCCCCGCCCTCTCCCATGACGAAGCCGTCGCGCTTTGCATCGAAGGGCCTGCTGGCATGTTGAGGGTCGTCGTTCCTGGTCGAGAGTGCCTTCATTGAGTTAAAGCCGCCAATGCCCATCGGGCAAACTGCCGCTTCCGCGCCGCCGGTTATCATGACGTCCGCGTCGCCCCGTTCAATAAGCATCGCGGCATCTGCAATGGCGTGACCGGAAGTAGCACAGGCGGATGTAGTTGCGTAATTTGGCCCTCGGAGCTTGTACCGGATCGAGATATTTCCGGCCGCAATATCGGAAATCATCATAGGGATAAAGAACGGGCTGATGTGGTCCGGACCGCCTGCAGAGAAGAGGTTTTCCTGTTGTTTCTGGTAGGTCCACATTCCACCGATCCCGCTTCCCACAACGACGCCGACTCGGTCACCGTCGACCTTTTCAAAGTCTATGTCGGCGTCTTCGACGGCCTGGGCGGTGGCAGCCATCGCAAATTGGGTGAATTGATCCATCCTCTGCAAGCTCTTGCGGTCGAGATACTGAAGAGGGTCGAAACCCTTCACCTCGCATGCAAACTTCGTGTCGTATCTGGCCGAATCAAAATAAGTGATCGGACCTGCACCGCTCTTGCCTTCCATCATCGATTGCCAGAACTCACTTACCGTGAGTCCGATCGGCGTAACAACTCCAAGTCCGGTAACTACGACGCGCTTTCCGCTTTTCATATTATTTCCGCTGTGGGTTCCGCTGAGCCGTTGTCAGCTTACTTTTTCCTTGAGATAATTTATAGCATCTCCGACAGTTCGGATCTTTTCCGCGTCCTGATCCGGGATCTGGATGTTAAAAGCTTTTTCGAATTCCATTACAAGCTCGACAGTGTCAAGGGAATCGGCTCCGAGATCGTTGGTGAATGAGGCTTCCGGCTTAATCTGCGATTCTTCCGCACCGAGTTTGTTTACAATGATCTCTTTCACCTTTGCTTCGATATCTACCGCCATGGTATTTCCTCCATTTGTTTGATGTTAAACAGACATCCCGCCGTCAACAGAAATCACCTGACCCGTCATATAATCCGAGTCCGGCGAGGCGAGAAAAAGCACCACTTTAGCCACTTCTTCGGGTTTTGCAACTCGTCTCAATGGGATCGTGTCGATAACCGCCGTTCGCTGCTCCTCTGTCAAAGCCGCGGTCATGTCCGTGTCAATATAACCAGGGGCAACAGCATTGACAAGTATGTTTCGACTGGCCAGTTCCTTCGCTATCGACTTCGTGAAACCTATTATGCCCGCTTTCGATGCGGAGTAATTTGACTGCCCGGCATTCCCCTTGATCCCTACGACAGAACTCAGGTTCACTATCTTGCCGTAACGCTGGCCCATCATCGTCCGTGCAGCGGCCTTAGTGTAGTTGAACACGCTTTTCATATTCGTGCGGATCACGGAATCCCAATCCTCCTCGCTCATCCGGAGGAGAAGATTATCTTTGGTTATCCCGGCGTTGTTTACGAGAATATCCAGTCGATTGAATTGGGCTGTAACTTTGCCGATCACTTCGACAGCCGAGGCAGCCGATGTCGCATCCGCCTCGACCGGGAGAGCCCTTCGCCCGATGGACTCAATTTCGGACACGACCGATTCGACAAACCGTCCGGAAGTCCTGTACGTAAACGCAACATCGGCGCCGCTTCTTGCAAGTTCAAGCACAATGGCCCTGCCGATTCCGCGAGCACCGCCCGTCACTAGAGCGATTCTTCCTTCAAGGGGGTATGGCATCGTCATCTACCTATTTTGAATTCTCTTTCATTTGCTGCACACGAAAATTCTTATGGTAGTAATCCAACACTTGATTGTACTTCTCAGCTCCCAGCGCATGTTCGAGCTCGATATAACAGGACTCAATCATCTTCGGTCCGGCACCGGCCGCCGCAGTGCAGCAAGGCGACTCGCCCGAGCAGAAGTCATCATATTCGATAACACCATCGACCTTTACGATCGGGAAGAGCACGCAGTAATAGGGCTTCAGGGAGAAACGTTTCATTCCTTCCTCTTTCTCGGCGGTCTGGAGACTGCATTTCCCGTCCTTCTTGAGGAAAACGCATTTATCGTTGTATACCTCGGTGCTTACGCACACCCCCGAGGGGAAGTCCTTGTCTTCTTCCTCCTCGTTGTTGAACCACCTGTTCGTGTCCTCAGTCTGTGTTTCGTCAAGATATTTCCGGACAATGTCGGCGTGGTCAAGAATGCGGTCGCGTTCGACGGGATCGAGATACACACCATGCCTGCAGCAGTGTGAAGTACATGCATTGGGACCGTCCTTGTGTTGAAAGCCCTCGTTGAAAATCCTCCGTTCGAACTTGATTCCCCCAATCTCAATTGGTTCTTCGCTCATTGGTTCAAGACCCCTGTTTCGTTAATTTTGTCTATTCCGAGAATCGTTGCCCCGGATACCGTTCTTTTCACCAACCCTTGAAGTACTTTACCGGGGCCGATCTCTACGTATTTTGTTATTCCGTCCGAGGACATGCCGACAATCGACTCCTGCCATCTCACGGGATTTGTCAGCTGCAAAATGAGCGCATTCCTGATTTCCTCCGACGATGTCACCGGCTTCGCGGTCACATTCGCATATACCGGCACTTCTGCATCTCTTATCGGCGCCGCATCGATGGCTTTCTTCAACTCTTCCTTCGCGGTTTCCATCAGCGGGGAATGAAAGGCACCGCTAACCACAAGTTCCTTAACAATCTTAGCACCCTTTTGTTTCGCAATTTCCATCGCCTTTCTTACGGCGTCGACATCGCCGGAAATCACCACCTGTCCCGGGGAGTTGTAATTGGCAGGTTGAACAATTCCTTCCGCGCACGCCTCGCCACATGCCTCGTCCACGGCTTTCCCGTCAAGGCCTACTACCGCCGCCATGGTTCCGGGCCTGGCATTGCCGGCATCCTGCATTAGTTTCCCGCGTATACCGACGAGAGTGAGTGCATGTTCGAAATCGAGAGCGCCCGCGGCGTAAAGGGCCGAATACTCACCCAGCGAATGTCCGGCGGCCGCGTCAAACTGTCGGCTCTTCAGCTGACTGAAAGCTACGGCACTGTGAAGAAATATTGCGGGTTGGGTGACGGCGGTCTGGCGAAGATCGTCTTCAGGCCCGTCGAAACATGTTCTGGCGATATCGAAACCGAGAACTTCGTTAGCACGGTCGAACATCTTTCTCGCTTCGGGATTGGAGTCATACCAGTCCTTTGCCATGCCGACGTACTGCGATCCCTGTCCGGGGAAAAGGTATGCTGTCTTCAAATTGCTCATCTTCTTACTCAGTCAGTCTGTTATCCTTCTGAATCTCCATTCGATACTGATCACAGAATAAGTCCTAAATTCGAAAACTTAAATTCTAAACAAACTGAAAATCCAATCGGCCAAAAAAGGCTGATACGTCCGGTCGATGAACGGCGGGATCCCCTGCACATTTTGGATTTTGTCATTTGATCTTTGAACATCGTTTGAAATTTCGAGTTTAGTATTTAGAATTTCTTCAAAGCGTGCATGGGACCCTTCAACCTTGCTTGTCGAATCCCCATTTTACGAGGACCGCTCCCCACGTATAGCCTGCACCGAATGCGGAGAGAACTATCGTTTGTCCTTTCTTCAGCTGACCGCTGCAGGAATACTCCGACAGGCACAGCGGAATCGTGGCGGCCGTCGTGTTCCCGTAACGGTCGATGTTGAGCATGACCCTCGAACTGTCGAGTTCCATCCTCTTAGCAGTCGCATCAATAATTCGCTTGTTAGCCTGATGCGGGACCAGCCAGTCGACATCTTTGCCTGTAAGATGGTTCCTTTGCATTATCTCGTAGGAAACATCCGCCATCCCGACTACGGCCACTTTGAAGACCGCTTTGCCGTCCTGATAGAGATAATGCATCTTCCTGTCGACGGTTTCATGTGTTGGCGGATTTAGGCTCCCGCCACCTCGCATGTTGAGATAGGGTTCGCCTGATCCGTCGCAGCGGACGATATGGTCAAGAATGCCGTACTCTTCATCTTCACCCGGTTCCAGCAGCACGGCTGCGCCGGCGTCGCCGAATAATATACAGTTCGCCCGGTCAGTGTAATCGGTGATTGCAGACATCTTGTCCGCCCCGACTACGATAACCTTCTTGTAAGCTCCTGTTGTGACGAATTGCGCCCCCGTGACCAGCGAAAAAACGAATCCCGAACACGCCGCGGACAAATCGAATCCCCAAGCCTTTTTCGCGCCGATCTTTTCCTGAATTCGGCAAGCAGTGGAGGGGAAAAACATGTCGGGCGTAATGGTGGCAACTACAATCAGGTCAATCTCATCTGCCGACATGTTTTTCTTTTTGAGAAGATCAAGTATCGCTCCTGCCGCCAGATCGCTTGTGGCCCCCTTTTTCAGAATCCGTCTCTCTACAATTCCTGTCCTTGTCCTGATCCACTCGTCGGTGGTGTCGACCATTTTTTCCAGGTCGGCGTTGGTAAGCTTGTCGTCGGGCACATAATGACCCACACCCGTGATAACCGCGCGTTTTGGCATTTACTAGGCCTTACTTTCGATTTTGGAGATTGAATTCTCGATGAGTTTACTGATATCGTGGTTGACCATGTCCTCCGCCCGCAAAACCATATTTTTCACGGCAAGCACCGACGAACTTCCGTGCCCTATTATCGAGACCCCCTTGACTCCGAGAAGCGGAGCACCTCCCTGGACTTCGTAGTTGAAACCCTTTAGAACCTTCCGGAGAGTCCTTGACATTAATCCTGCCCATAACGTCCTAAAAGGATTTCCGGAGGCATATAACCTGAAACGCGATCGGAGGGTAGGCAAGATGCTCTCGGCGAATTTGAGGACTATGTTTCCGACAAATCCGTCGCACAATATCACATCCGCTTTACCGGCAAGTATGTCTCTGCCTTCTATGTTTCCTATGAAATTCAAGCCGCTTTTTGACAGCAAGGGATGTGTTGCCTGGGCAAGCTCGTTACCCTTCGATCCTTCTTCTCCAATGTTGAGGAGACCGACTGTCGGGTTCTCTTTCTTCATTATTTCTCTGGCATAGATAGTGCCCATGATGCCGAATTCGAGCAGATGCTGCGGACGGCTGTCCGAATTCGCGCCTGAATCTATCAGGAAACAGGTATCCTTCGTCGTCGGGAGTGGAGTTCCCACCGCCGGCCGCGCCACTCCTTTAGCGCGACCAAGGATGAGCGTCGATGCCGCCATGAATGCGCCGGTGTTGCCCGCACTGACGAATGCATCGACCTTCTTCTCTTTATGGAGATTCGCTCCCACCACGATTGAGGAGTCCGGTTTTTGCTTCAGCGCGACATTTGGGGTTTCGTGCATTTCAATCACTTCGCTTGCCTGAACCACCGAGAAGTTCAGACCTGACGCAGAGTGTTTGGAGAGCTCTTTTTCTATTTCATCCTTCCGTCCAACGAGGACGAGCTCGAAGCGGTTGCGAGACTCCCTGAGAGCCTCCAGTCCCCCTTCGACGATCTTGAGCGGAGCTTCGTCGCCGCCCATCGCATCGAGTGCTATTCGCATCACGAAATTCTACGAGCTGAATTCTGAATTATGACTAGAGAATTCAAAACGTTTGATACAGGTTAGGAACCTTTGGGGATGAAGGCCACTCTTCCGCTGTAATAACCGCAATTCGGGCAAGCGCGGTGCGGGAGCTTAGGCTCATGACAATGCGGGCACTCGGAAACCGTCGGGGTCGTCGCCTTGTAATGCGTGCGCCTCTTTGCGCCTCTTGATTTCGAATGCCTTCGTTTTGGATTTGGCATATATGCTCCTTGATCCTAGTTCTTGTTTATAATCTTCTTAAGCTTGTCCCACCTGGGATCCGCGTCTTCCTTCGGGCAGTTGCACTTCTTGTAGTTCAGATTCGTACCGCACTTCCCGCACAATCCCGCGCAGTCATCTTTGCACAGCAATTTCATGGGTACTGCCAGCAGTAGAAACTCCCTAACGTCCTTACTGATGTCAATCTCGTTGGTGCTCTCATGAATCACTGTCACTTCGTCTCCAGCCTCAGGATCTTCCGACCTCCCGACTCTTTCAGAGCCTTTGATTTCGTAGACATATGCCATCCTGTAGTCGGCGCGGATCTCCCTCGTAAAACTGTCCAGACAGCGGTCGCAAACGAATTCTCCGAAGGTGTTGACATGCCCCGTCAAGAAAAGCTGTCGTCTTCGCTTCTCAAGCTCCACTTTCACACTCACAGGTTTCGAAAAGCGCTCATCCAGCTCAATAGCGGAAGGGTCTTCCTCGAATTCATAATCGTGGATTCCTTCCGAGAGGTTCGAAATATTTATCTTCATGCGTCAATAGTCTTTTTGTAATGCCGCATAGCTTTTCGCGGTGTCTGCGACATGGCAGGCCACATATCAAACGTTTCTGACCGCCATTCGAATTCCTCGTTCAGCGTTCTTAAATAACAATCATACCGCATCGGGTGCGATGTAAAGCAGGGTAATTTAACGCCGGATAGAATTTTAATCAAGAAACGAAAGTATGATGGAAGACCTGGCGGAATAGGCACAAGTGACCTTCGAATGGTATCTTGAGCCCGCTTCGACGTTTACAATTGACCCCGTACCTATTCGAGCCCTTTTTCTTCTTCATTCTTCTCAAAGTCGGCCCTTCTTTCCGCGCGCGCGATCGACCATTTAAGAAGCGGCGGCGTAACAAACGTCGTCACGATCACCATTATGACCACAGCCGAGAAAATTTCATTGTCGATAACGCCGAGCCCCTTTCCGATGCTGGCAAAGATCAACCCCACCTCTCCCCGTGGTATCATTCCGAGTCCGACGGTGGCTCGATCAACGTGTTTTTCCCTCACTACAAGACCGCACGCCTGCTTTCCGACCATAGCGGCGACGATCAGTCCACCCGAGATCCCGAGGATTGACGGGACGAAAAAGCTCTCCAGGTGTACCTGAATCCCCATCAAAACGAAAAAAATCGGCACAAAAATAATCGCGATGGGTTCTATCAAGTTCCGAACAGTCGTGTTGCTGCCGAAGTCTTTGAAGTAGACTTCTTCGAGAATCAGGCCTGCTGCGAAGGCTCCCACGATGGAGGCAAGGCCGGCCTCACTCGCGAGCACCGAAAGCGCGAAGCATATCAGTATCGCGGTGATCAACATGAGCCCGTGCGTCCTGAATCTTGCAGCGACTTTCGTCACCTTTGGAACCAAATATGTTCCTATAATCAGCGCGCCGACGAGGAAGCCCACTGCTATCGCCGAGAGTTTGACAATTTCGATGAAAGAGAGATCGGTCCCCATTTCCGCGGAAGCTACAACGGCCGATACAGTCGCCAGGATTATCAAACCAAGTACATCGTCAATTACAGCAGCACCAAGTACTATTCGGGCCTCCACCATCTGGATCTTCCCCATATCCTGGAATACTCGCGCCGTTATGCCGACACTGGTCGCGCAGAGAGTCGCCCCGATGAACATGTGTATATTCTGAATATTGAAGTTCGGGGATATGGCGAGTATTTCTTTCGGTACTTTCGTAATAAAGACTGCCGAGACGAAATAACCGAGGACAAACGGAAGAATGACCCCGATGAACGCGACGAGAAAGGACGAGAGGCCCACGCGTCTCATGTCTCTTACGCTTGATTCCAGCCCCACCTCAAAGAGGAGGAGTATTATCCCGATCTTGGCAAGAATATCGATGCCGATGGCTGCATGATCGGTTAACACTGCCGCCCGCAGCGGTTCAAAGAAATTCCAAACGGGGTTTATAAGGACGAGATTTCCGAGCACAACCCCCGCAATCAGCTCGCCCAGCACAGCCGGCTGTCCGATCCGTTCAAAAAGCTCTGCGCCGAGTTTCGCCGCTACCAGAATTACAATTATATAGATGAGTACTTTGACGGACGGATCCGCAGCTGACTCGACTG
Organism: Candidatus Kryptoniota bacterium; assembly: GCA_046706745.1. Taxonomy (GTDB): domain Bacteria; phylum Bacteroidota; class Ignavibacteria; order Kryptoniales; family JAKASW01; genus JAKASW01. The sequence goes on along the minus strand of JBJKPC010000059.1, from coordinate 61,425 downwards.
CGGCTTCGGAAATAGCCGGCGACTGAATCAACGATAACAGAAGAGCTCCCATGACATGTCAAAATAAAAAGAATGGTATGGAGAGACAAGCAAAACCGGTCAACGTTCTCTCGCTATTGGTGAGGCTTCTTTCCAGAGCTTCGGTGCGGCAAAAGGGTAGTGAACGCCGAATCGGTGCCAGGCGTAACCGCCAAAGGCGGAGGCAACCGCTGCAACAGGGAAAACGTGATGCATTCCCCGGCGTTTATTGTACTTATACCCTCACGGCCTTCACGAACTCGGAGAGCCTCTTCGGGTCTACCGGGTTCGAGGTCTTTCCGTCCCTCTTGACCGAAGTCCCGACGATTACGCAGTCAGCATACCTGAGAAGTATTTTCACATTGCGGCCGGTCGCCCCGCTACCCACTATGATTTTCGCTTCCCGGAACTCCCGCCTGAGCTGCCGAAGCTGTTCCATGTCGACAGCCTGTCCCGTTCGTGATCCGCTCACGACAATTGCGTCAGCAAGGCCTCTCTCAAGCGCATCCGCGGCCTGCGCCTTTATATCGTAGTTTCCGATCTGAGCGGAGTGTTTCACATCTACGTCTGCCAGGATCAAAATGTTCGCGGCGAGGTTTCTTCTCAATCTGAGTGTCTCGTATGCTTTACCCTCGATTATGCCTTGGTCTGCGACAACGGCCCCGACATGGACGTTAACTCGAACGAACTCAGAGCCCGTGACGCTCGCGATACTCAGGGCCGACTCCGCATCGTTGCGGAGGACGTTGATGCCGAAGTGGAATTCCGGGAACTCGCGTTTTAACTCAGTCGCCACACGTGTCATGGAGGCAACAGTCACGGGCTGGACGCGGCCGACTGAAAACGGCACGTCACCGAAATTCTCGATTATCCCCCCTTCGACCCCGCCATCCGTGTAAGCCCGGCAATCGCCGGCGGCACGGGTGAGGATTTCATCAAATGAGCCGCCAAATCCGGGGGAGCCCGGAAGCGGAAGCAAATGGACTACGCCGATTACATTAGGGATCACGCCTGTCCCTACTCGTGTTGCAGGAGCTGCGACTCGACGTCCTGCGCGGTCAGGTCCTCATCGTCTTCGAACTGAAGTTCCTCGACGGTTCTCACCACGACATAGGCTACTCCGGCAGCAATCGCGGCCGCACTAACGATTAGAATCAGCTTTCTCATGTTCCACCTCTACGGAAGATTTTCCATCTCCACCCTTGGCAGATTTTGCAGGTGCAAGTCCTGCCGATTCAACTATTCTCATCGTGTCGAGCGCTATGACGAGCTCTTCATTCGTTGGCAGCGCGAAGACTTTCACCTTCGAAGAATCGGAGCTGATGACCTTCTCTTTCTGTTCGGATGTATTTCTTTCCGCGTCGATGTTTATTCCGAGAAACTCCAGTCCCTTGCAACTCTCTGCGCGAACGTCAGGACTATTCTCTCCTATTCCACCCGTGAAGACAAGAGCATCCGCTCCGCCCATCACGGCCGCATACGACCCAATATATTTCTTTATCCTGTAGGTGAAGACTTCAAATGCGAGTTCGGCCTGCTTGTTGCCGGCCTTCTTTTCCGCAACGATCTCGCGCATGTCGCTGGTAAGGCCGGATATGCCCAGCAGGCCGCTGTGCTTGTTAAGAAGAGTGTTCGCTTCAGCAAGCGAAAGGCCTTCCCTCCCGACGATGTGAAGTATGATCTGCGGATCAAGGTCGCCGCTTCTCGTCCCCATGAGGAGCCCTTCGAGCGGCGTGAAGCCCATTGACGTATCCACGGACACGCCCCGATCTACAGCGGCCATGCTGCAGCCGTTGCCGAGGTGAGCCGTGATTATCTTCAGCTTTTCAATCGGTTTTCCCAAGAGCTCCGCTACTCTTTGTGACACATAAAAATGCGATGTGCCGTGGAAACCGTACCTGCGGATCTTGTACCTTCGGTAAAGGAGGTAAGGTATTCCGTACAAAAAGGCATACGGCGGCATTTTCTGGTGGAATGCGGTATCAAACACCGCGACCTGAGGGGTGCCGGGAAGGTGTTTCAGGACCGCCTGAATGCCGCGCAGGTTGTGAGGATTATGAAGCGGTGCAAGCTCGATATTCTCACGGACATCGTCCATTACCTTTTCATCCACAAGGACGCTTTCCGAAAAACTCTCTCCGCCGTGCACAACCCTGTGCCCTACGGCGTCAATCTCCGCCTTGTCCCTGATGACGCCGTGATTCTTGCTCAAAAGGACGGCAAGGACATACTCGATCGCGGTCTGGTGATCAAGCACCTCCGCGCTGATCTTGACTTTGTCGCCGTCATATCTTTCGTGTGTAACTACTGAATCGCTCATCCCGACTCGGTCGACGACGCCCTTTGCCAGGACCGTCCGGTCTTTTAAATCTATGAACTGATACTTTACGGACGAACTTCCGGAATTTAAAACAAGAACTTTCATTTCAGCCTTCCTCTTCATTGCAGAAGAGTATTAATTGTTATCTACCCTTTTTCCTGATTCATCGTATTTGAAAAATCCCTCGTTGGTCTTCTTTCCAAGATGCCCTTCGCGGACCTTTCTTCTAAGTATTGGACTCGCCCTGTATTGTGCAGTCCCGAGTTCATGATACATGGTATCAAGCCAGGTCAAGACTTCGTCGAGTCCCATCGAATCCGCCATCTCGAGCGGTCCGACGTTGAGGCCGTAACCGAGCTTGATGGCAGTGTCGATGCCGTCGGCTGTCGAGATTCCCTCGAGCAGCACCTGCATTGCTTCATTCAAGAGCGGGAGGATAACCCTCGTCGTTACAAACCCGGGATATTCAAATACCTCGACGACCGTTTTACCTATGTCCTCTGCAAATTTCTTGATACGCTTAAAGGTGGTGTCACTGGTTTTGAGAGCACGGACCACTTCCACCAGCGGCACTTTCGGAACAGGGTTCAGGAAGTGCATACCGATAATCTTGTCCGGTCTTGCAGTTGCGTCGGCAAGTTTTGTCAGGCTGAGCGTAGCCGTATTTGAGACAAATATCGTATTCGGATCGCAAATCTTGTCGAGTTCCCTGAACACCGCTCTCTTCGATGCGAACTCCTCGTCAACCGCTTCGATTACAAGGTCACACTCCGCAACATCTGAGATGTCGGTCGCGAATTTGAGCCTTGCCAGAATTGCTTTCTTCTCGCTTTTCGTGAGAGCCCAGCGTTCAATTTCCGAGTCGAGCGTTTCCGAGAGCCTCTGCCTGCAAGTCTCTGCCGACTCCTCATCGCGTTCAACGATAAGTACGTTGATTCCAACGGTTGCAGCCGTCTCGGCAATGCCTCTGCCCATCAACCCGCCTCCGACAATCGCAATGTAACCGGCCCTATCCGACTCTGAACGACTAATGTTGAAAATTTCTGTAATACTATCTTCTTCTCGTGCCATAATGCTTTTTCAAGTTAGAATAAACGCCCTTGTGAATCAAGAAAACCGTGCGTCTGAACGCGCGGCAATTAATACCTGGCCGAAGAAAAGCTTCAGTATGAAGTAAAGTTTCTACCTGCGGAGTGGTTCGGAGTTCATCTGCGCCCTTGCCGCCAGCATGAACTTCTGAGCACGCACGTTCATCGGGTGGGTCTCAAGTACACGTGCGAGTGTCCCTGCAGCTTCTTCAAACTTCAGAAGCTTGAACTGGACGAGACCGAGAAGTTCCAGTCCTTCGATATCGCTGTAGCCGAGCTCAATTGCTTTCTTGAATGCCGATTCAGATCCCACAAAATCGCCGGTCTTCATTCGGCAATTAGCCAGGCTGGACATAGAGGCATCGTCATGCTGGGAGAGGCCGTCAAGCATAGCGGCTGCCCCTGCATAGTCACCCGTATCGATGAGACCCGAGGAGATTATGCGGCGGTACCAATCTTCATTCTCAAACTGTCTGAACTCACTGGCCACCCCGAAGGCCTCACCGTACATACGATGTCTGAGCAGGAACTCAAGAAATCCGCCGACGCTTTCCCGGCTGGGTTTTTCTCTGGCCGCCTTACCCAGGAATGTGCATGCCGTCTCGTCGTCCCCGGCGAGCATCGCGGCTTTCGCAAGCCTGCTGTAGACGATGTCGACGTCGACCACAGCTTCGATCGCGGTTGCAACCTTCCCCGCGAGCAACCCGGACTCGTACTGCTTCAATGCCTCGGCGAAAGACTTCTGTGATTCGGAGTACCGACCGAGCTTCATGTATATGTCGCCCTTCATCATGCGTGCAAAGGCCTGTTGAGGTGCCAGGGAAATTGACCTGTCACATGCAGCCAGGGCTGCCTCATTATCTCCTTTTTTGGCCTTGTTCTCCGCAATTATGGCATAGATCGACGCTAGAACCGAATCTCCAAACCCGCCGACTTCAAGCGCCTGGTCAAGATGGGCAAGGCCAGCCTCGGTCTCGCCGAGCACAATCTCGGTCTGTGCGAGCTGGTACAGTGCATAACCGTAGTTTTCGCGTCTCTTCACCTGCTCGAGCAGGAGTCGCTTGTTGCGCCGTGCTTTCTGAAGAATCACATCGTCGTCCTGAGCGTATCCGAGGTGTTCGATGATAACGTCCGAGTGAACTATTCGCGCATGTGCATTAGTGAGTGCGGGAGTTATCTGTTCATGAACATTTCCGGTAAATCGAACGTCTTTCATCTTTCTGAAAAGCCGCGGATATGAAACCAGATGAAACTGGGCCCCCTCCTTCGTGCCGATCCTGCTTTTCAAGTTCAACAGAACCGCATCGGCTGTCCCTCCTGCGATCAACCTCCGGATTACCGCATGATAGGAACGATCGATCCTTTCGTCGGCGTCCAGGTAAAGGATCCATTCTCCAGTCGTATGCCTCAACGATTCGTTTCTGGCGGCCGCAAAATCCTCGCGCCACGGAAAATCAATAAGACGAGCCCCGAAATCGCGGGCAATTTCCTTTGTCCGGTCAGTGGACCCTGTATCGGCAATCACGATTTCGTCGACCAGGCCGCTCACACTCTCCAGGCATCCCTGGAGAAAGCGTTCTTCGTTCTTAACGATCATCGACAGAGAAAGCTTCATTGCTCGGATTCCGTGGACCGGGTGTTCACCGCATCGATCACTTTCTTCCTGAACGACATCTGTTCGACGGGTTTGACGATAAAATCGTTGGCGCCGAATTGCACAGCCTTCCTGACGTTGGCAGAGTCACCATAAGCGGTCATTATAATCACAGGTGTCGTTTTGTTCATCGTTCCGGCGCGAATCTTCCGCAGTACTTCAAGACCATCGATTTCCGGCATCATGATGTCAAGCAGTATCAGATCGAACTTCGACGAGTCCGCTAGCATTAGTGCTTCGGCGCCGTCCGCGGCGTTCGAAATCTCAAAACCGATTTGCTTCAGGTGAAACTCGACCAGTTTCCTGATCATCGGAACGTCATCTGCAATTAGTGCTTTCATCTCTTTAGCCTATTCTTCAACTGGACCAGGAGTTCCTGCGCTTCCCGCCAGTTGACACGGGATGCGTGAACAGTTTCATTCAACCGGGTCGCAAGCGTGGTCGCTTCATCATACCCGAAGGATCCTCCGGTCCCTCTTATATCGTGAGTGATCCTTCGTATCATCTCCACATCCTCGTTCTGCACGGCTGTTTCCAGCTGATCCATTTCTTTCGCAAAATACTTCAAGAAATCCTGAACCATGTTGCGCACGACGTCCACATACTCCTCTTCGTTCACGCCGAAAGGATTTTCCTTCGCTTTAGGATCCTTCGGAATCATTGATTCCACAAATCTGCCCCCGAAAACCTGTTTGACCTTTTGAAGCAGTACTTCCTCAGTCAACGGCTTGGTTATTACGGCAGCTGCTCCAAGTTTGCCTGCCGACTTCACGTTTATCCTGTCAGAATATCCCGTCATGACGATAACTGGTGTATTCTTCGTAAGTCCGTTCGACTTAATTACCTGGAGCGTTTTGAATCCGTCCAGCCTCGGCATCATCAGATCGAGAAAGATGAGATCCGGTCGAGACGAAAGGGCCATCTGCAGCCCCTCGTAACCGTCCGACGCAGTGAGGACACCGATCTTCATTCTCTTGAAAAAATTCTCCGCGAAACGCTGAACCATCCTCGCATCGTCGATGACGAGGACGGTCTTTTGCACGGCCTCGGGCATGCCCCCTACCTGGATTCCGGCCTTGATTGCGGCGATTTCTTGGGAAACACGTCCTTGAACACCTTTGCCCTTTCCCTATCGAGCTTCGCCGAAGCTTCTTTGTTTTCCAATGCTATCTTCGCGTAGACCTCTTCCCTGTGAACGGGTATTTCGTTAGGGGCCTCCACGCCGAGTTTGACACTGCTGCCGTCTATGGCAACGACGACAATCTTAATCTTGTCGCCGATCTTGATTACTTCGCCCAACTTCCTTGTCAAGACTAACATAATTGCCTTCCATGGTCAGTTAATTTCGTATTGCGTTGAAAATTTATCTGAATTTAGTACCACCTGTTTGCCAGTTCTCTCCGCATCATTGAGGACTATCGGAGCCTTCAGGTTTGCCGTGGTCGGCTCAGGGTCTCGACGAAGGACCACGACTACAAACACTGATGAGGATTTCTCCTCCACAGGAAGCTCCCCGTAGATATCGGGAGCTATCAAAGATGCCTCCAGCAAAGGGAGACCGATGTTCGGGTCTTCGATAGACAACAGCCAACGAAGCGGCTCGGTATCCTTTTCATCAATAATAATGAACTTGTGAAATTCTTCAAAACCGGGAAGACCATTCGGAAAATGGTAAATTATGTTCCCGTCGAATTCAAGCTCACCGAATTGTCTCGTCACGAGTTTCAACTTCGTTTCCACGTTTCCCTCTTCGTTTCCCCGCGAGGCGGGCTTATTTTGACGTGATGCTGTTGAGTATGACAATATCAACTCTCCTGTTTTCTGCCTTGTGGGCTGGAGTGTCGTTCGGCACGAATGGATGATATTCTCCATAACCGACAATGGCCACTTTTTCCGGTCTAATAGGATAATGCTTCAACAAATAATAACCCACATTCATCGCACGAGCAACCGACAATTGCCAGTTCGATGGGAATTGAGCCGTGTGGATGGGTGTATTGTCGGTATTCCCCTCTATTCGAATCCGGTTCGGTACTGAGGAGAGCAAAAAGCCGAGCGTGTCCAGCACAGGCAAGGCCTCAGGCCTGATCTTCGCTTTGCCCGGATCGAACAACAGTTTCTCAAGAAAATGCACCGTGACCCCTTGTTCATCGGAGGTCACTAAAACACCGCCCCCCTTTAGCGCACTTCCGAGAATCGATCTCACTTTCCTGTCCATCGCTTCATTTGGCTTAATGGGCGCCACACTCGACGGGGCCGACATAACCCCCTCGCTTCCCGGAAGCGGGCCGGAAGTCTGACCGCCGCCAAAAACGTTTTCGAACGCCGACACCACCGCCTTGTATTTTTTCATATCGACCTGTGAACTCGCGTACAAAATGACGAACAGGCCGAGCAACAGGGTGATCAAATCGGAATAGGTGAGGAGCCATCGCTCAAGATTATCATGTTCACCGCCGTGCTTCTTGCGCATCACACTTCTCCCTGCTGAGCGCTCGGAAGCATAGATCTGAGTTTCGCCTTCACTATCGCAGGTATTTCACCGGCCTGGAGCGAAAGCACTCCTTCCAGAGTTACTTCCATGACGAGGCTTTCCTCACTGTGAATCGTTTTCAGTTTGTCTGCGATCGGAAGCCATATGATGTTTGCGGTGAAAATGCCCCACAGCGTCGCGATAAAGGCACTTGCGATGTGGTGAATAAGATCATTCGGGTTGCCTCCTGCATTCGCAAGCGTGACTATCAGTCCCATCACCGTACCGATGATTCCCATCGTCGGAGCGTACCCGCCCATCTTCTGGAATACGAGGGCGTTTGAGCTGTGGCGCTCGTTGAGGAATCCCATCTCAGCTTCGGCAACGGCACGCATAGTCTGCGGATCCGTGCCGTCAATTGCAAATCTAAGCATCTTCTTCAGGAACGCGTGCTGGGCGGTGTTGAGTTCTTTTTCCAACACCAGCAGTCCATCCTTCCGGGCAATGGTAGCGTAGCGCACGATCGTTTCGATCAGTTTCTCCACGTCGTGTTTGGGAGGCATGAAAGCGATGAGAGCATATTTCCAGATCTGACTGAACTGCTTGAAGGAAGTACCGATCATAGCGGTCGCGAATGTGCCGCCGAAGACGATCGTCATGGCCGGAATCATTACAAGGGCGCCGAAATTCCCGCCCTCCATCATGAACGATCCGAATATCGCGACAAGGCCGAACAGGAGCCCGGCAATCGTCCCTATCTCGATTGTGCGCTTCATCTCTTACAGATAATTGGCAAGGGTCAGCTGTATGATCCCCGATCCGGTTTTGAGAGCCGCGTTGAGGGTGGTCTGCTGCTGCTGCAACTGAAGGACGGCGGCTGCCACGTCGGTGTTCCCTAGGTTTGAAATCGTAGAAGTCAGGCTCTGGTTCTGCGACGAGAGCTGATTTTGTATTAGTGAAAATCGGTCCATCATAGCCCCCGCCTTCGCATTCGTGTTCACCATGGAATTCAGATAGTTGTCGACAGTGGTAATATCGGCCTGCGTGGGCGTCGTACCGCTGTTCATGGAATTCTCTATGGCAATAAGATCGTTGAACATCTTACCGTTATTAAAGGCCTCGGCGCCGGTGATGTTATATTGCTCGCTCATCTGCCGGGTGACGTCGAGCTTAAGGGCACCGTCAATTCCGTTCGGATTGGTGCTGACCGCAGTCTGTGCCGCATTCATGAAGAAGGGCTGGGAAGTGGTCTGCGTCCCTGCGAATATGTACTTCCCTCCGTACTGCGAGTTGGCCAGGTCAAGGAGCTGATTGATGTACTGGCCCAGCTGGGTACCGTAACTCTGAAGGTCCTGCTGGTTCGAGTCGTTAGCCGCGGAGAGCATCATTGTCTTGATGTTGGTCAGGATCCCGACCCCGCCGCTCAGAGTCGCACTTTGCTGTTGCAGGAAACTTGACGCGTACTGCGTGTTCTGAGTGTAAACGTTGTTCTGGTTGACTTCCCCCTGGAGTAGCATCAGACGCTGGTTAAGTGCCGGATCGTCCGACGGAGAGTTCACGATCTGACCGCTCGAAATCTGTTCCTGCAGCTTGTTGATTGACTGGTTGTCCTGTCCGAGCGAATAGAGCAAATCATTGACAACCTGTTGTTCGTTGATTCTCATCTTACTGCACCATTCCGATTACTGTCGAATACATCTCGTCCGCAGTAGTAATGACTTTGGCTGCCGCTTCGAACGAATGCTGGTATTGAATCATGTTGGTCAGCTCCTGGTTAAGAGAGACGCCCGATATGGACGATTGAAAAGCCTGCATCTGGTTCTGCTGGAGCTGAAGCGTTTGGACCTGATTGTCGGTGTTTTGCGCATCGGTACCTACTCCATTGACGAGCGCCTCATACGCGTTGACTATGGACTGGCCGTTGCTCATCACCGGGGCATTCAGAACGTTCGCCATGGCCGCCGCGTTGGCGCCGTCTCCGGGATCACCCGACGAAGAAGCCGCGATGTTATTCAGGTTAGACATTATGTCCTGTGAGACCTGTATCGTTCCTGCCGTAGTTCCCTGGAAGAAGTCTTTGCCGGTTTGCGGTGGGTTTCCATTAGTTGAGAGGGTATACCCGGAAGAGTTGAAGGCATTTACTGTTTTTGCGAACGTAGCGGCAATATTATCCAGCTGTGCAGAGTACGACGGGATTTGTGTGTCGAAAGAGTTTATGAGTCCCGCCAGCTCTCCCGACGATATAGTCGCGGGAACAGTCGAATCGGACCTGCCTACCGTTATCCCGTTCGCTGTTTGCGTCATCTTAAACTTGTACGCGTTGCCCGCAGCTACCAGAACTGCGCCGCCTGCGGTTACATTCATTATCCCGCTCGGATCGGTTACCACTTTGACATTAACGAGATTGCTAAGCTGGGTCACTGCGTTGTTCATCTGATCCTGCAAGTCGGACGAGTTCCTGGAGGTACCGGCATCCGCAAGGAGTTGTTTGTTTATGCTTGCGATGGTCGCCGCCAGTGTATTTATTTTGCTCACGTCCGATCCGATTTGCTGGCCGACCTGGTATTTCGTGTCCTGAAGCTGGTTATTCAAGGTATTGAAAGTGGTCGCAACGTTGATTCCCGCTTGAAGAACATTCTGTCTAACTCCTGTGTCTTCAGGGGTTTGGGACAGAGTTTGCAGTGCAGAGAAGAAAGCAGAAAGCTGGGACGTTAATCCGCTAGTCGAGTTTGAGGTTTCGTTGAAGATTCCGCCCAGAGATGAAAGGGTCTGCTGGTTTATGTTGGCCTCGCTGAGATTGGAATTCAAGCTCATCACTTGATCGTTTACGTACGCGTCCCGTACCCCCTGTATTCCGTTGACCTGAACCCCCGACCCGAGAAAGCCGTAAGTGGTTTGAACCGGAGTGGCGGCAGAGGTGAGAACCTCTTGTCTCGTATAGCCCTGCGTGTTCGCGTTCGCGACGTTGTGGGCGGTAGTATCAAGCTCCGTTTGGCTTGTGAAGAGCGCTTCGTCGCCGATGTTAAGTATGCTGGTAATTCCGCTCATTACATTTCAGGCCCTCTTGTCGACGAGCTTCCTGTTGCCGTCGTCCGTGAGAATGCGGATATTCTGTCTGATGAACGCGAGCGAATTAACGAGCAGGAATCGGCACGTGCCGTTAAGCCGCTGCACCGTTTCAAAAATGGATCTGAATTTCGCGTGGACCTTCATGTACCCCTCAGCACCCTCTTTCCCGAGTACGCGCTCAAGTGAAGAAGGTTCGTTCAGGTCAACACCGGAAAGAGACAGAGACTGGAGGACGGAAAACCTTTCGCGTTCCAGCTCCTTGACCATTTTCATCGTCGTTATCTCTTCGTTTAGTATTTCCCGGATAACATTCGTGTCGAGTCTTGCTATTGCGTCCCTTTTTCTGGCAAGGATCTCCGACATCTTTTCAAATTCCGCAGCTTCCCTGGCTGTTATTTCAGTCAGGCCTACCACGCTATTTTCCGCCATCTCTCACCTCGCTTGCATCGAACATGTCGAGATAATTCATCACTCGTTTAACGTAGTTCTGCGTCTCGGGATATGGGGGAATCCCGCCGTAATCGTCCACGGCTCCCGGTCCCGCGTTATAAGACGCCAACGCCTTGTCTAGATTTCCTGAATACTTCTCCATCAGGCTTTTCAGGTATTTCGAGCCGCCCATTATATTCTCCCGCGGGTTGAATGGATTTGCAACTCCCATGTCCTTCGCGGTTGAATCTGTAAGCTGCATGAGTCCTTTCGCATCCTTTGAAGAAAGTGAATCCGCCCTCCCTGCCGACTCCGCCGCTATGACTGCCTTTATCAGATTCGGCTTGAGATCGTAAGCACCTGCCGCTTCATTTATTATATCGGAATACTTCCCCACGTTCTCCAGCAGTGAATCGGAGCTGTACGCCTTTATTTTCTGAAGGACCCGCGACTGTGAACCCGAAAAGGTGTTCAGCGGAAGGATCTGATCCGAAGGCGATATTCCCTCCGGTGTCGAGTCCATATCCTCTCCGGTAAACTGCTTGTAAAGCATATTGCCGATTCCAAGATTGGAATTCTTGGCTAAGTACTCGGAGAGCTTCATATTGAACAGACCGGTCATGATGTCGTTGCCGTATCCCTGGCCGGGGCCGTTAGTGCCGTCAATGTTTTCGGTCTCCTGCATGGATTTCAGCATATACTGCATGAACACTGCCTCAAAGTCCTTTACCGCGACCTTGAGCTTCGCTTTTTGCTGCTCAGTCAACTGAACGAGTTCAGCGGGCGTATTTTGCTGAATCTTGACCATCTCGGCTACATTACCACCAGCTGGGCTTTAAGAGCTCCCGCCGCCTTCAACGCCTGGAAAATAGCAATGATGTCTCGCGGTCTAACTCTCAGCGAGTTCAGTGCTGTGGCTATATCCTGGACGGTGGCGGCACCGTTAATTGCGACAACCGAATTCGAATCCTGACGCGCCTGCACGGTGGCCTGCTCGGTCGCAAACGTTTGTCCTTGCGAGAAAGGTGCGGGCTGTGATATGATCGGGTACGCCTGTATCTCGATGTTGAGATTGCCGTGCGAGATGGCGACCGGAAGAATGGTGACGTTCTGCCCGACCACGACTGTGCCGGTCCGCTCGTTGATAACGACGCGCGCGACGACGTCGGGAACTACCTGAAGCATTTCAATCTGAGATATGAACTGGACAAGCTTGTCCTTCGGCTGGTATACCTTGGGTACATGAACGTCGATTCTTCCCCCGTCGATTGCATATGCAACCGTATCGCCGACGCTCTTATTGATAACTTCCGCAACGCGGTCCGCAGTGGTAAAATCCTCCTGTGAAAGGATCAGCGAAATGTCTCCATTGTCGTCAAAGTTCACCGGCGGCGTTCTCTGGACGAGTCCGCCGTTTGGGATACGCCCGGTGGTAGTGAAGTTTCTCTGTATCATCGATCCGGCAGCTTCGATATTGTAACCGCCGACTGCAAGCGGTCCCTGGGCCGTGGCGTAGACGTGTCCGTCCTGTCCGACCAGATCGGTCAGCAGAAGTGCACCTCCCTGCAAACTTGTCGCGTCTCCCATCGAAGAAACCGTCACGTCTATCGACGCACCTTTGCTCGAAAACGGAGGAATTGAGGCAACGACCATGACCGCAGCGACGTTTCTCATCCTGATTTGGGATTGGTTGAGAGTTATACCGAACCTTTTCAGCATGCTTGCGACCGACTGTTGGGTGAGTATCGACATTTGCGTGTCACCGGTCCCATCAAGTCCGACAACCAGGCCGTATCCAATGACCTGATAATCGTTGACACCTCTCACATAAGCTATATCTTTTATTCGCGTCGCATAAGCGGCGGATGTAATCACCAAGAGAATCACAAATATCTTTTTCATCGTTTACCTCAGAAGAGCCAGTGGAACAACTTCGTAAGCCAGCCCGGGCTTTGAGACTGATCGATCGACCCGGATCCTTCAAAGACTATTTTTGCATCTGATATCTGGGACGAGTACACGGTGTTATCGGGAAGGATATCAGATGGTCGGACTATGCCGCTTATCTTGATAATCTGATCCTGCCCGTTGATGGATATGAGCCTGCTTCCCTTGATCTCAAGGTTGCCGTACTGATCGACTTTCACGACCTGGGCGCTAACCGTTGCCTGCACACTCCCTTTTTCGCTTGTCGAACCGCTTCCCTTGAAATCGTTGTTAGTTCCCAACGACGCCGCTCCAGAAGGCATGTTTGCAGTTCCGTAGCTGGCGGACCCTGTCAACCCGATGTTGCTGGCCCTGCTTGTATTTGTGGAAGCATCCTTGGACGCGGAGCTCTGTTCGGTAACTATGACCATGACAGCGTCACCGACCTTCGATGCTTTGTAATCCGAAAAGAGAGACCTGGTCGTATTCCGCATAACCTGTCCGTAGCACGTTGCCGCGAGGAAGAGTGCAAAAATTACTGTCTTCATTGCCTAAACTCCACTCTTGAATTCTTCTATCGAAACTTTTGTCACGTTCTTTTTCCAATACTCCTAATTCACGAGGACCACTTCGTCGGCGCCCACGACCTTTGCGCGAAGGCTCTTTCGGTACTCGTTCGCAACATTGATTATTTCTCCCATCCGTCCATCCTGCAACGCACTTCCCTGGTCGCTGACGGTGATGTTCTTGGTCCTGTAAATTATCGTTATGTTCTGCCCCTGCTTAATTACCGGCTGTACCGCAAACATGCCGAACGTCAGTGCCTTCCCGTTCTGGATCCAGCAAGTCGTCCACTTTCCCTTCAGCTGGCTGAGGCTTGTCACGGGATTCTGGATATTTGTTGTCTCGGTCCTGACCGTCGAGACTTCGTCACGATGTATAGTGCTGTGCGGATTTATAGTCTGCGCGGCAACGAGAATTTTCTGGAATGTCCTGATCATCACGGTGACGGGGATAACTTGTGTATAGCCTTTCTCTCCAGGAAGCCCGTGTGCTCTGACAAGGAAAGTGACGGGCCCTTTCATCGTCACCGAATTTGCCGAGGACACAACAAGCCTGCATTTTTTGTATCCCACCGGATAGCTTTTCCTGAGATGTTCGAATTCGAACGAAGTCTCCAGCGAAGTGGGAAGGGATTGCCTTATATATGATGCGACGGCTTCCCGGACCGCCGTACCGCTCACAATCTGAGCCGAGGCCATAGCCGCAATCATCATCAGTGAAATGAAGACAGCAGCTCCCTCCAAGCCAACGCGTTTCATAATGTCTCTCCTATTGACTAAGGTTGTCCGCAATCTGCATCATGCTGTTCGTGGTCTGAACTGCTTTTGAGTTCAGTTCATATGCTCTTTCGGCTTCGATCATCTTTACCATCTGATTTACGATGGAGACGTTGGATGCCTCCAGGTACCCCTGTTCGATTGTACCGAACCCCGTCGTGTTCGCATTGCCGAGTATCGGCGTTCCGGACGCAACGGTTTCCTGATACAGGTTGCTTCCCAGGGCATGAAGCCCGTCGGGGTTTATAAACTTCGCAAGTTGAAGCTGGCCGAGTGTGACCGGATTGGTCTGCCCGGAAACGGTGGCCTGTACGGTACCGTCGGGTCCGACTGTGAGGCTTGTCGTGTCCTGGGGGATCGTAATTCCGGGCTCGACAATGTTCCCATTGGAAGTGACGAGGTTGCCGTCGGGTGATATCTTGAATGACCCATCCCGCGTATAGGACTCGGTGCCGTCGGGCATCCGTATCTCGAAGAACCCGTCTCCCTGGATCGCAAAATCGAGCTGGTTCTGAGTTGGCGTCATATCTCCCTGGCCGAAGTTCCTTGTCGTCGAAGACGGTACCGTCCCGTCACCCACCTGGAGCTCGGCGGGCGGATTTCCTCCCACCTGATCGGGAACACCCGTGGCCCGTAAGGTCTGGTACATCAGATCCTGGAATTCCACTCTCGTCGATTTGAAAGATGTCGTATTGACGTTCGCCAGATTGTTTGCTATCGCATCCACGTTTAGCTGCTGGGCGTACATGCCTGTCGCCGCAGTTTTCAACGCTCTGTCCATATTTTCCTCCACTTAAATGTTCTCGTTTTGAAACCTGTTGTTTCGGAGCTGAAGCTCGAACCGATCAATAATCCTTCAGCCACCATACCATGAATCATCACACGGTTCCCACCTGGTTTGCTTCGCCCAGAGTATTGTTCTGACTTTGGATCGCTTTTTGCCCGGCTTGAAAGTCCTGCTGCAGCTGGATCATCGCCACCATCTCGTCTATGGCATTGACATTGGAGCCTTCCAGATAGCCCTGGCGGATGGTCACTGACGACGGGACAACGTCGTTTAGAGTCGCGCCCGCGTTGAGCGAATAAAGATTACTCCCCGCTTTTGAAATTTGATTGTACGCTCCCGGTATCACCACTTTCAATTGGCCGTAAATCTGATTCCCCGCCTTGACGACACCGTCCCGATCAATGACCAGGTTTCTGGTCTGGGTCTGCTGAATGTTGTCGATGCGGATGGGACCGTTCGTTCCCATTACCGGATCCCCGTCGCGAGTCTCTAACGTTCCGTCAACGGACAGAGTGAACGATCCGTCGCGGGTAAGCTGAATACCGCTCGGGGTCTGGACTTCGAAGAATCCTTGCCCGTCGAGCGCGACATCGAGCGGATTATCGGTCTGCTGAAGGTCGCCCTGGGAAAAGTCCGTATATGTCTGATCATTGACATCCTGCTGCGTCGGGTCTACTACTCCGTCGCGGAGAAGCGTGCTGGCGGATATGAGCTGGTTCGTGAATGAATCGTCCCGCTTGAAAGCTGTAGTGTCGACATTGGCAAGATTGTTCGCAATGACTTCCAGTCTTTTCTGCAGCGGTATCATTCCCAATGCGCTGGTATATATTCCTTCAATCATTTTCGCCCTCCTCTGTTTTCGCGTGTAGTCCTTGAGTTCGCAATCTTGCTTCGCTTGAGTGCAAGTATCAGTTCAAGTTCTCCCCTTCCCATATTCAGCTGACGAGCCAGCACGTTCAGGTCGGATTCCTCGCTCACTATCGCGAATGCTTCCTTGAATTTCGTACCCGACTGTTTCGCCGACTGCGAGGCGTAGGAGATTGCAAAGTTGAGCCTATCCGATTCGAGCCCGCGTGCCCTGGCGATTTCCTGAAGTGCGGCGCCCGAGTCGAGCTTTCCGGTATGATCGATGTAGTAGCCTCCCGCTTGTGAAGCCGGCTTCTTTGATTTCTCGACCGCGATCTGATTTAGAATCCTCTCGATTTCGGACTTCGATATGACGGGAGGTCGTTTCAGGCTCATTCGCTGGGCCGAAGCGACTTTCGCTCTTTGAATCCTGATCAGTTTGCGCGCGCGCATTATGAGCGCTACGAGCAGGCCCGCCATGATAAGAATCAGGCCCAGTTCCAGGACTAGTACAAAATCAGAAATTCCAAAGACGCGTTGCGACAAGCTCTCGTGAGCCGCCGCGGCCGCCTTCATCGCGGCCCGATCCATGTCCCGCGAGACAAGCGCCCGAATGTTCACTGCTGTTGTGTCTGCAATCAGAAGCAATAACTCACCGGCCATTACCGGAGCCCTCCGTTTATTTGTCTTGTGCTTGATTTGACGGGAAGTGTAATGGTAAAAGTAGTACCGCGCCCTTCGACGCTTTCAACTTTCATGTCTCCTCCGAATTTCCTCACGATTCCTCTCGTAATTGGCAGTCCAAGCCCGGTTCCCTTTCCCGGTCCCTTCGTTGTGAAGAAGGGCTCGAATATCCTGGTGAGGTTTTCCTTCTTTATTCCCGTACCCGAATCCGTGAACCTAATCTGTATTTTGCTGTCAACCTGTTCAGTTGCTATAATCATTTTTCCGCCCTCGGGCATCGCATCCTTCGCGTTGATGAGCAGGTTAAGAAATGCCTGCTGCAGGTAGTTCTTATTTGAATCGACCGGAGGAATTTCGTCGGAGAACCGAAGATCGAGCTCAATTCCCCCGTTTTTGAACTGATAGTCGACAAGATCGATAACTTCATTGACGGCCCAGTTTATGTTGACATGCTCATGCTGCAGCTCCTCAGGAACACTTCGAGAAAACGATACCAGCTGGCGCGTGATCTGAGAAATTCTCTGTACCTGGTTGCGGATTATCTCGATTCGGTGTTCAATGTCGTTCCCCTGCTTGAGGAGTGCGATGTGACCGAGAAGGATCTGCAGCGGGTTATTGATCTCGTGAGCTATTCCGCCGGCCAGTTCGCCAAGCGATGCGAGCTTCGCAGCCTGAAGCATCTGGGTCTGTGACTTCTTCAGTTCCTCGGCGGCTTCAAGGAGTCTGGCAATATTGTGAAGGTTCTCCATTGCCACGGCAGCCTGGTTTGCGAGTATGCCGAGCAGCATCAGCTCGTGATCCGAGAATGCTCTGCGAACGCTTCCTGTCCGAATGACGTAGACTCCGATCGCCTCGCTTCGCAGCACCAGCGGAACCACCACGAAGTGCCGGCGGCCTGCTTCGGCCATTGAAGTGTTCAGATCGGGGACAACTGTCGTTTTTTTCTGTTCTATTACCCAGTCCAGTATGCCTTCCTCGAGCAAATGCTGTGAAGCTTCGATCATGTAGTCCGAACAAGCCGACAGGAACGGCTTAGTTTGCGGTCCGGAATTGCTCACCTCGAAGATCATGCTCTCCTCGACCGGGATCACCTGCCGCGTGAGCTCGAGAAGTGAATCGAAAACCGAAACCGGATCCGTTGCAGTGCTGACGGTGTTCGCAAGCCTCTGCATCGCAACCAGCTCGTCCAGTGATTGTTTGATATCAGTTTCGGTCTTTTCATGAAAATCGATCTTGGTCTTCAGAGTTTGGATGGTCGTTTCGAGTGCCCGGATATAGCTTTCGCGAGTCTCCATGAAGCGCTCTATGGCAGCAGCACCGCTGGCGCTCTGCTGCTGCTTGTTTTCCTCTTCTACACTTCGACCTATCGTCTCTTCCTTTTTCATTTCTCTCTCCCGCTAAACGTATCAGATGATATTCACAAAGGTCCTTTCGAGATCCTCGCGTAGTCTGGATCCGAACGAATCGAAAAATGCCTGTGTAATTTCGGCTTCTGAGATATTCAATATCTTCAATGCCTCCGGATCGTATTCATGGACCTTCTCATAAGAAAGAGCCCCGATATCGAGCTTGTGGCATAGGTAATCGACGAAATGTATCAGGGCGGTCAATTGCGGATTTCTTTCAGCCAGCGTCGGCTTGTGATGGCACTTGATCGCCTCGATCAGCTGTTCAGGCAGGTTCCATCTTTCTGCAAGCCAGGCCCCGATCTCTCCGTGTGTGGCGAAGAGAACGCTCTGCTCCATGTCCTCGAAAGTGGACCGCCCGCCCGTAACGGCATCAACGATCTGTTTGTAGTCGTCGTAGAAATACTGATGCGTAACGAGGATACCTATGTCATGTATGAGTCCCGCGACGAAGGACTCACCGCTGATCCTGTAGCCAAGCTGCCTCGCAAGAGTCCTGGCGGCTATACCGGTAGCGAGTGAATGTTCCCAGAATTCTTTCGAGTTGAAGTACTTGTCCTGCTTTTTCTTGAACGCACTGATCAGGGAAACGGAAATGAGTATTTCCTTCAGAGAGTCGAAGCCCAGTACCATGATAGCAAAATCGAGCGTCGATATCTTCCTCTGAAATCCGTAGAACGGCGAGTTTGCGATTTTCAACACTTTAGCCGTCAGGACCTGGTCCGCAGATATGACCTGCGTCAGCTTGGACACACTTGTGTTCGGGTTGTCTATTAATGAAGCAACCTCGACTGCAATTGTGGGCAGAGCCGGCAGCTGAAGTATGTTCTGGACTTTCTCCTTTAGAATTTCATTTTCCATTGATCCAACCTGTTCGTTAAGATTGCTCGTTCCGCCATCTGTTGAAGCGAAGATATGGCGTTTCCGTAATATTCTGCGACTCTCGATTCCTCGTAACCAAGGACGGTTGCTACCTGTCGCAACTCAAGACCCTCGTACAGTTTCAGCGTAATGACGAGTCTTTCTGCCGAAGGAAGAAGCTTAATGGCATCCTTGAAGAACCTCTTCATCGTACCGTCGTCTACCTCTTTCTCGGCTTCTCCCGGGGTTTTTTCCTGAGGCTCTTCCGGCCGCGCTTCCGGGGGATAATCGGTCATCGGGACCCTCACTTTTACCATTGCCGATGAGTCGTCGTTCACGTATTTCGCGGCAAGGACACCGATCGGCGCCGAAAGCCTGTCGCTGCCGATCAGCCTTGTCGCCGCCGGGTCGATCACGATGGGTTGGTCGGCGCAGGAATAGCCTGAATACGAAGCGATTTGACTGGCCGCGTGGACTATGGCGGTCAATTCCGGATTAACCTCCGCAAATGCGGGGGTATGATGGAGCTGGATCGCCTCCACGAGATAAGAGGGGAAGCTCCACCTCGAGGCTAGCCAGGCTCCTATGTCGCCGTGGGTCGTTCCGGTCACCACCGCCTCAGCCTGAGACGGCTGCATGTTCTCCTCGTGAATGAGACGATAGATTTCCGCGAAGTCTTCCTGGAAGTATCGGTAAAGTACAAGCGTCCCGACATCGTGAAGGAGTCCTGCAGCGTAAGCCTCACCGGGGATCCTGTATTTCACTTCTCTTGCGATTGAACGGGCGGCCGACGCGGCATTGATCGCGTGTTGCCAGAACTTCCTCGGGTCGAAGTTCTTCATGACGTTACCTTTGAATAGATCGATGAGCGTCAGAGATAGTATGGTCTCTCTAAGCGTCTCAAACCCGAGAGCGACGATTGCCCACTCAATGGTGGAGATTTTTTTCGCGAAACCGTAATATGGCGAGTTCGCCACGCGAAGTATCTTCGTCGCCAACGGCGGATCCTTCGAGATTATCCTTGCCAGTTCTGCCGCACTGCTGTCCGAATCGCTCGCCAGACGCATAACTTCGAGGGCGGTCGTGGGAAACGTCGGCAGTTCCGTTATTGATGATAGCCTGTCAGTCAATTGTCCGATCCCTATCATAGTTCAACAGCCTTTCTAAATTCCTCTTTCAACCTCGAAATGACCTCAGAGTGTATTTGGGACACCCTTGACTCGCTAATCCCGAGAGTCTTTCCTATTTCTTTGAAAGTGAGATCCTCATAGTAGTAGAGCGTAACGATCATCCTCTCTCTTTCGGGAAGGCCTTTAAGGATCTTCACCAGTTGCTCCTTCATTTCCCCTTCTTCAAACTCCTCAATGACCTCGCTGTCGCTTCCAATTACGTCCTCGAGTGTCATATCGTCACCGATAGCTCTTGTCAGGGAAACGGCTTCCGCGTTAGCCAGATATCCTTTTATTTGCTCGAACTCGCTGATACTCATGTTGATGGCCCTGGCGTATTTCTCGCCATTGATGCTGTCCATGTCGAGCTCGCTGAGCGACTTGGATGCCTTCTTGTACTTATCGCGCACGGATCTCGGGAGCCAGTCGATTTTCCTGATTTCGTCCAGCATCACGCCGCGGATCCTCTGCGAAGCAAAGGTCTCGAATTTGACGCCTCTGTTCGGGTCGAATCTCTCGATGGCTTCCGCGAGACCGATTATCCCGATGCTCATCAGGTCGTCGTTATCGAACACGCACCTGGACGGCAGGTTGATCGCACGGGCTGCAAACCTGACAAGGTTAAGGTATGCCAGTACGAGTTCCTTTTTGAGGTTGGCGGTCTTACGTCTGGAGTATTTTGCCCAGAGCTCTTGAGTAGTCATGACTGCATCCCAACTTTCTTCTCCGGCATCGGCATCTGCGCAACTCGCTCATCCGCGGCCGGGATTTTCATATTTTCGGTTCTGTTCTTCTGGAGAGTAAGGAAGAACATAAGGAGCATAGTGAATAGAAGAATGACGAGGGCCACACCAAAGGCCAACATGAACGCCCTTACTATGGCGTCGACGATGCCGAATCCGTTGGAAGCAAAATAGACGACTCCCAGAAAGAAGATCAGCATCGGTATTTTCGTTCCAAGCTTGTCCATCACTTCCTCTTTCGAAAAGATCCTTTAGACAAGATTCTATCGGCGATAGATATCAGTGCCTTCGATGAAGGCGCTTCGGGAAACTCTGTTATCAATGGAGTCTGCACGCTGACGGCTTTTTCCACGGATATGTCAGACGGTATGAAACCTGCGTAGTCGATTTTCATGTTGAGGAAATGGTCGCTGACGAGATCGAATTTCTCTTTGACCTCCCGTGCCTCCGATTCGTCCTTTGCACGATTGATGAGAAGTTTCAGATCGGCGCTCGAATTGATTCTCTTTATTGCTTTGACCAGGACATAAGCGTCCATGACCGCCGTCGGCTCCGGAGTCGAAACAACGAGTACTTCATCCGACAGGAGAGCCAGCGAGATCGACTCCTGTACGATTCCGCCGGCGGTATCGATCACTGCATAGTGAAATGCCGGCTCAGCCATCCTGACTTCCTGGATGAAGGTTGCCGCGTCGCCCGAACCCAGCTTCTTCAGCCTGCCGTCAGATGAACCGGCTAGGAGAAAAACGTTCTCGGAAATTTCCGCGACAGCTTCCCTGAGTTTTACCGACCGGTCAACTACGTCAAAGAGACGGTACTGGGGAGACGCGCCTGCCAGAATGTCAAGATTGGAAAGATTGACGTTGCCGTCCACCAGCAGGACGCGCGCGCCTCCCCTCGCAAGGGCAATGCCGAGATTCAAGGCTATGTTGCTCTTACCCACTCCGCCTTTTCCGCTCACCACCGTAACTTTGTAGGGTTGGTTTCCAACAGGAACAACCGCTGTCTGTGCGTTCACAGCTTCTCTCAATCTGACTGCCTGATCAAGCATTCGCTTCGGCTCCGACTTTATCACGAAGTGATCCGACCGGATACACCATTTTTGCCAGTTTGTCCGCTGATACCGGTTCGATGTCGTCAGGGACGTTTTGCCCGTTTGTTATAAATGAGAACGGGAGCCTGGAGTCGCGCGCAAGGCTGAGAAGCATCCCGAGCGAGACAGCCTCGTCCGTCTTTGTTATCAGCAGCCTGTTCGGCTTCAGACTCTTGAATTTCTTGTAAATGTCCCTGACAGTTTTGAGTGAGAAGTTCGCACTGAGTACCAGATGAACTTCATTCGGGTCGGCGGCATCGATAAACCTGCCGAGTTCCATGATCTTATCCGCTCGTTTCTGGCTTCTGCCTACTGTGTCGACGTATATCGTATCATAGCCCGAGTATTTTCTCAGGGCGGCGATCATTTCGTCGGGAGTGTAGACCACTGAGAGCGGAATAGATGCTATGTCTGCGAACGCCTTCAACTGATCTATGGCACCGATCCTGTAAGTGTCCGCCGTTATCAGCGCCACGTTCTCTCCTTTCACGAGCTTGCTTATCGAAGCAAGCTTCGCTACAGTCGTCGTCTTTCCGACCCCCGTCGGCCCTACCAGAGCCACAACGAAGCGATTCCTCGCCAGGCGGCGCGAGGGTGCTTCAGCAAAAAACTGTGCGATGGCTTTGAAGATGAAGCTGTCGACGGCAAACTGATTATCGATCTCCCGACCGCTCAACCTGTGATTGCAGGCCCGGACTATTTCGAGCGCGATCTCTTCCTCAACTTCATTCTCCACCAGGGAGGTGTACACGTTCTTGAGTGCGTTCGAAAGAACAGGCATCTTGGAAAGTTTTATGTGCTGTGCTATCTCGCCGAGAGCGCTCTTTACTTCAGAGAGTTCCTGCTTAAGGGCTTCGTTTTCCGCGCTCTTCGCGGCCTGGGACACGGATTCATCGGCCTGCTTCGAACCGATGTCGCCTTTTCGCTTCTGCTCGAACTTCGCAGCGAGCTGGCGCAGACTTCCATACACGTCTTCTCCCCCGGTGGGCGTTCCCTGGCCCGAACTCGTGGCGCGGCGCGGCTGCGGAGTCACCGGTGATTCATCGTACGCGGCGGTAACCTCGACATATTCTCCCGCTGCGCCCGAGAGGACTCCTCCTTTGGAGATGCGGCGGGTATTCAGAATCACTGCCGCATCGCCGAACTCCTGCCGCATCTTGTCGGCAGCCTCCTTAGCCGTGGCCCCCACGAATTTCTTGATCCTCATTCTGCTGTGATCCTTCCGATGATATCGATCTCGGTACGCGCCGGCAATTCAGTGTATGATGTAACCGAAACCTGCTGGTAGTTTGTATGTATAAGTCTGTAGAAATAGAGCCTTACCGTCGCGGAACATATGATTACGGGGTCGTAACCGAACGACTGCGCATGTCCCACGTTCTGTGAAACGCTTTTGTTAATTCTGGCCGTCACTTCCGGCGACAGACCGAGTGTGTTCGTGATTTCCTTTTGCGTCTGCAGGGAGTTCGACAGAATCTGTTCGACCCTGGGATCCAAAGCGATCGCATGAATCACACCGTTGGGGTCGGAATATAGAGCCGCGATCGTTTCGGAAAGCGCGTGGCGCACATATTCCGTCAACACCTCCGTGTTTTTCGTGACCTTCGAATAATCCAGCAACGACTCTATTATGGTTACCAGGTCGCGGATGGGAACCCGTTCCTTCAAAAGATTCTGTAGGACCTTTTGAAGAGTCCCGAGTGGAAGCACATCAGGATTTATCTCCTCGACGAGCGCTTGATATTCCTTCTTCAGGTTGTCGACCAGCATCTTGACTTCCTGTCGACTCAGTATCTTGTCCGCGTTTCGTTTCAACGTTTCGCTGAGATGGGTGGACAGGACTGCTGCAGCTTCCACGACCGTGAAGCCGAGCACCTCGGCATTGTCGCGTTGGCTCTTCTCGACCCATACCGCGGGGAGGCCGAAAGTCGGGTCTATCACCGCAATCCCGGGAAGATCCCCTTCTTTCATGCTCGGACTCATGGCAAGATATCTGTCCATATACAATTCGCCCGTGGCAACCTGAACACCGCGGATCTTCACAACGTAGTGGCTCGGCTGCAGTTGCAGATTGTCCCTGACCCTTATCGGCGGAACGATCATCCCAAGCTCCAGCGCAATCTGTTTCCTCAAATTCGTTATCCTCTGGAAGAGGTCTCCCCCGGCTTCTTCGTCGACCATCGAGATAAGTCCATATCCGATCTCGAGCTCTATCGGGTCCACCTGCAGGTACGATTCAATCTTTTCTTCCTGTGTTTCGCCGACAGCGGCGGCCTTCGGCTCGGCTTGAGCGGCCTGCTTTCCGACAACCTGGGAACGCATGTAGCCGGCCCCGCCCATTATCCCGGCAAGCGCGAGAAACGGTACAGTCGGAAGACCGGGGATGAGCGCAAAGAACCCGAGCGTGCCGCCCGCGATGTAAAGTGCTTTGGGGCGGGAGAGAAGCTGTTGCTTCAACTCCTGGTCCAGTTGGCCTCCCGAAGCGCTGCGCGTCACGATCATACCGGCGGCTGTAGAGATAACGAGGGCCGGGATCTCCGTCACGAGACCGTCTCCAATCGTCAGCAGCGTGTACCTTGACAGCGACTCGGTAAAGCTCATGCCATGCTGGGCCATGCCGATTATAAACCCGCCGATAATATTGACCAGAATTATTATGACTCCCGCGATGGCATCGCCTTTGACAAACTTGCTGGCTCCATCCATTGCCCCGAAGAAATCGGCCTCTCTCTGAAGATTCATTCTCCTGGTTCTTGCTTGCTCTTCCGTTATGAGCCCGGAGTTCATATCGGCATCGATGCTCATCTGTTTGCCCGGCATAGCATCCAGGGTGAACCTCGCGGTCACTTCCGCAATTCTGCCGGACCCTTTAATGATTACGACGAACTGGATCGTCGCAAGAATTATGAAAATGATCACGCCGACGACATAATTTCCTTGAACGACGAAGGAGCCGAACGCATGAATGACTTCCCCCGCATACGCCCGGCTCAGGATAAGCCTCGACGATGCCACGTTGAGCGACAAGCGGAACAATGTGAGTATGAGAAGTAAACCCGGGAAGGCGGAAAGCTCAAGCGGGCTCGTAACGTACATGGCAACCATCAGCAGCACGATCGAAAATGTAATGTTGGCGGATATCAGTATATCCAGCATGAAAGGCGGAAGAGGTACTATCATAAGGGAAAGGATGAGTAGCACCACCCCGGCGAGGAGCAGGTCGGTATTCCTGCCGAAAATCCTGTAGGCTCTGCTGCCCGATATTCTCTCTACCGCCGTTGCCATTTAGTTTCTTCCGTAACCGCGTTTCATTTTTTTCATTTGATAGATATACGCCAAAATCTGCGCGACTGCCCGGAACAGGTCCGGCGGAATCTGCTCGTCTACTTCCACCGTCCTGAAGAGAAGCTGTGCGAGCGGCTTGTCTTCCACGATCGGAATGTCGTGCTCAGCGGCGATTTCTTTTATCTTCTGTGCAACCAGGTCCTTACCTTTGGCCAGAACCTTCGGCGCCGACATAGTCTTCGAGTCGTACTGTATCGCGATCGCATAATGCGTCGGATTCGTAATTACCACGTCCGCCTTCGGAACGTTCGACATCATCCTTATGCGGTGCCGTTTTATCATCTCGCGCCGAATCCTTCCCTTGATCATGGGATCGCCTTCTTCTTTCTTGTGCTCTTCCTTGATCTCCTGTTTGGACATCTTCGTCTGATGCTGGAACTTCTTTTTCTGCGCGTAGAAATCAACGGCGGCAAGCAACGCGAATGCAACGGATATCTTCATCGCGACCGCAAAAGCACCCGTTCCCATGAAGGAGAAAATCTGGGCCGGAGAACTGTCCACGAGCTGCGCCGATTGCAGGATCAGCTGTTTGATCGCCACGTAGCCCACCACGCTGACGATGAGAATCTTGAAAAAGCTCTTGGCCAGCTCAATCATCGAGTCTTGCGAGAACCCCAGCTTCTTTATTCCGTTTATGGGGTTCATCTTCGAAGGACCTTTAGCAAGAGGCTTGAGAGTGAACAGAAACCCGAACTGTGCGACATTCCCTACTATGCCGACAGCCATTACCACTGCAAGAATGGGCATGATAAGGAACAGGAAGCGATAGGTTATCGCTCCGACAATATTGATCACGTTAGCCTGGTTCAATTCCGTTCCGTAGGAAAGCGACAGGTACTGTTTCATCATGTCGGCCAGCTGTTTCATAAGCTCGCCGGCGAGAATATAGATGATCAGAATCCCTCCGATAAGCCCCATGGCCGACGGGACCTCCATGCTCTTGGCGACATTTCCTTCCTTCCTCAGCTCCTGGCGCCGCTTGGGAGTAGCTGGCTCTGTCTTTTCTTCGAAATTCTGATCTGCCATCTTACATGAACCTCAGAAGTTGGACTGTCTGGTCCTCGAACGTTCCGATGAGCCTGCTGAAAACAAGGACAAAGAAAGGAAGGGACGCAATGATAACCACCAAACCCACCCCTATCGTGAGCGGCATGCCGACAAAGAACACATTAACCTGTGGAACCATCCTTGCCATCACGCCCAGTACCACGTTTGCAAGGAAGAG
This sequence comes from Candidatus Kryptoniota bacterium, assembly GCA_046706745.1. Lineage (GTDB taxonomy): Bacteria > Bacteroidota > Ignavibacteria > Kryptoniales > JAKASW01 > JAKASW01. Next base: position 34,949 of record JBJKPC010000059.1, on the reverse strand, counting down.
CGACACGATCACCGGCGCACCGATCTTGATTGCAGTGACAAACACCATGCCGGTGAGCCTGATGAAGAGATCCACCGCAGAGCCGGTGAGCTTCAATCCTGCAATCGGGACCGCCGTGTAGCTCATCTTCAGCGCCTGCAGCAGGAACAGGTGTCCGTTTAAGATCAGGAAAATAAAGATGGCTATTACCCCTTCCATCTGGCCGATCGTCGCCACATTCACGCCGCTTTCCTGATCGATCAGACTGGAAATCGAAATACCCATCTCTATTCCGAGAATCTCGCCGGCGTAATCTATACCGTAGAAGATGATGCCCATCGTGAAGCCGATTGCAGAGCCGACGATGGCTTCCTGCACGCCGAGTGCGATAAGAGATCCGAGGTCCAACGGTATGCTTCCCGCATTTACCGCAACCATGGGGAAGAGTAGGAACGCCACGGCGGCTCCACCCCACACCTTTACCTGCGCCGGGATCCCATTGTTCCCGTAGAGCGGAGCGGTCGCGAACATCGACAGCGTCCGGATGAAGACGAGAAGGAAGATCACGAATTTTTCGGCGTAGAAGCTCATGTTACCTCAGGTTCGGGATCAGGTTGAAGATATGCTGCGCGAACTGTACCATGTTTTGTATGACGAAAGGGAGCGTGAGAATAGAGACGATGCCTACCGCCAGGATCTTCGGAACGAAGGTGAGCGTCATTTCATTTATCGATGTGGCCGCCTGAAAGATCGAGATCAGCAAACCCACGACTATGGAAACGACCAACGCCGGTGCCGACACGACGAAGATTGTATAAAATGCGTCCCTTGCGATTCCTATTACGAAAGCTTCAGACATAGTAAGGTCCTCAATGAAATCCTCTAACAAGTGAGCCGACGAGCAGGTACCAGCCGTCGACAAGTACGAATAAAAGTATTTTCAGCGGAAGCGATATCATCATCGGCGGGACCATCATCATGCCCATCGACATCAGAACGCTCGCCACGATCAGGTCTATCATCATGAACGGAATGAAGACCAGAAATCCTATCTCGAAACCTATTCGCATTTCGCTTATCGCAAATGCGGGGACGATGACGTAGGTGGGTATGTCCGCGGGCGTATTTGGACGGTGAAGGCGAGCAAGGTGCACCATCATAGCCAGATCCTTTTCGCGCGTTTGGCGCAACATGAAATTCCTGATCGGTTGCACGCCGGCATCGTAGGCCGAATCGAGCGAAATCTTATTCTTCAGGTACGGCTGGAACGCCCTCTGGTTCACCTTGCTCCAGGTGGGAGCCATTATGAAGAACGTGAGAAATAGGGCCAGACCAACCAGAAGCTGCGTCGGGGGCATGGTTGCCGTACCGAGCGCCTGTCTTATGAAGTAAAATGCGATGATAATGCGCGGAAAGGCGGTCGTCATTATTAGTATCGCAGGCGCAAGGCTCAGGATAGTCATGAAGAAAAGGATCTGGAGCGTCAAGGCGACGTCTCCCGGCTTCGTGGCCTTTGAAACGCCGAATGTCACCTGCGGGATCGGTATGGAAGTCTGAGCATGCACCGCCGGTGCCAGTGAGAAGAAGCAAAGCAGAAGCGAACCTATGACAAGAAACCTTTTCATTTCAGCGAAAACCCCTTGAGAATTTCAGAGAAGCCCTTCATGCTTTTCTTCTGCATGGCCGATTCCAGTTTATCGAGGACATCGCCGTCGGTGATTTCCCCCAACGCAGCCATGGAATTATCGCTAACACCGACAAGCATGATCTTGTCGAAAATCTTGACCAGGTAGATCGACTTCTTTGGCTGCAAACTTATGGTCGAGAGTACTTTCATGTTGTCGTTGACTATCCGCGGTTTGGAGAAGAGATACCTGCGAACGACCACAAGCAGACCGAACATCAGCCCGACGATCGTAAGCATGGTAACAAAAGCCCTGATGACTAACCCGTCCATTACTTCCTCAGTCCCTTCAACCGATCTACAGGATCGACCAGACTAGTTATGCGAATGCCGAAGTGCTTGTCGACCACGACGACCTCGCCCTCGGCCACCTTTCTACCGTTGACCAGGATATCCACCGCCTCGCTGACGAGCTTGTCGAATTCGATAATCGAGCCGCGCCCGAGTTCGAGAATGTCTTTTATCATCATGGTGGTTTTCCCGAGTTCTACGCTCACTGCCAGGTTTAGATCCATGAGAAGATCGAGTTTGTTCTCGTTTACCGCCTGCTTGGAATCGGTTTCCGTAAGAGTCTCGAACGCAGGATCCTGCGCCTGCTTTCGCTCGGATTTTTCAGCTTCGCTATTTCGGATAGCTTCATCTGCCATTATAAATCTCCGTTTTGTTCCTCTTCTGTAGCGCTCCTGACTATTTTGACTGCCTTATGTCCGTCGTGAACGCCGACCCTGGAAAAGAATTTCGTTTTGGAGGCAATCTTCACCGGATGGAGGCTGTTCTTCCTGCTGTCGAGTACAATCACGTCTCCCGTCTGCAATTCCATCAGATCCTTGATCGTTATGAAAGTCTTGCCAAGTTCAACGCTGACAGGCAGCTCTGTCGTCGAAATGTTCTTAACCACTGCAGTGGTGGATCTCGCCTTCTGGGCCCTATCGCCGTGCCCCATCGGAGCAACGTGCTGCACACTAAGGCTCTGGATAATATCCTCAAGTGAAAAGGTCGGGAAGCACAGATTCATGAGATAGCCGGTCCCCGCTATCTGAACGTCGAAAGAAACAACGAGGACTATTTCGCTCGCCGGTGCTATCTGGAGGAAATCCGCCTCGCTCTCGAAACGCTTCATAACAAATTTGAGATTGCTTACGGATTTCCATGCACCCTGGAGATCCTGGAGTGCCTTCTCAACCGTGGCTTTGATGAGGGCCTTTTCGATTTCGGTAACTGCTCTAAGCTTTCGCGCCGGCTCGGTTGCACCGCCCCCGAGGAGGCGTTCGACTATCGCGAAGACAAGCATCGGCGAAAGCTCGAGAACTCCGCGCCCCTCCGCGTTCTCCATGTCAAAGACATAGAGACAAGTCGGGCTCCCTATAGACAATTGATATTCGGAATAGAACAGCTGGTCCACCGAACTCACCGCAATCGAAACCTGGCTCTGCAGCTTGGATGCGAGATAAAATCCGAACATCTCGGCGAAGGTCTCGTGAACCGCCTGAAAGATCCTCAGTTGATTCTTTGAAACGCGGTTCGGGCGTCGGAAATCAAACCCCTGTACATCGCGGCGTTCCTGTTTGTCTCCGTTATCCGCCTCGGGTACCGCTTCAGCGGAGGCCTTCCCCATTCCGGCCAGAAGGTTGTCTATTTCCGATTGCGATAATACTTCAGGCATTTCTAAGACTCACTGAATTATGAATTTGCTGAAATAAACATTGAGCACTTCACCGGTCGTCAAATCCTGGTTTATCGCTTTCTTGATCTCAACTTTCAGACTCTCACGCGCGTTTACATCGTCAAGCTCGGGGAGGGTCTTGCTGGTGAGGATATTAATTATCGCATCATGAATCTGGACGTTTCGTTTTTCGCACTCCTGTTCGGTCGCCTTTGAGCTTACCTCAAGGCCTATCGTCGTTAGGAGAAATCTCAGTCCGTTAGTGCCGGCCGGATTTACTATCAAATCTTTTACTATGAAGACATTGTCGAAGTTAGAGTCGCTGCTGGATCCTTTTCCCGTTTTCACGTCGCTTGCCGGTGCGGCCTTTGCCTGCGGATCGGATCCCCCCTGATTGAAGAAGAAGCCCACCAGAAAATATGCCGCAACCAGCTGGGTAAGGACAACGGCTACTATCATCAACAGCTTCTTCGATTTGGCCGCCGGTTTCTTTGCTACTGTTTGTTGAACTGACTCTGACATTTCAATCAAGCCTTTTCTGCATTCGTGTTATTTTTCACAGTCGTATTAAACTCAAGCGCTATGCCGTCGTAGCCCGTCCATTTCTGGCGTATTTCGGACGTTTTGGGGATCCCGCCGGAGATTTGTGAATAATATTGGCCAGCTGGTTAATATTATCATGGGGGAGGCGGGGGTAGGGATGAGGTGAAACGGGTGATAAGAAACTGGGGAATGATACGGACGCGCCTTTCGGCTATGAGCGCGTCCTCAGATAATCATAGTTGTTGGGCATCTTCGTCGCGCGCCCCGCGGGAAAGATCGGGCGAGTGTATCCGCCTTTTATACTCCACAACGCGGTCGATTATCTCATCGACTTCTTCCCGGACCCTTATTCTGCGTGAAGTTGTCAGGGTCACAATCGTATCGTGAACCTTCTCTATGGCTTCGATCAGATCGGCATTAACCGTAATCTGTTCTCCGTTTATTTGTGTAAGCTTAACCATGTCGATCTCCTCTCATTTTCGCGCAGAAAAAAAATCAGGGTGCGACAAATGTCGCACCCTGTTCCCCATTTTCAACGATGTTACTGGATTGTATTAACCAGAGTGTTCAGCAGTGTATCACTGGCAGTGATCACCTTTGCGCTGGCCTGGAAACCGCGCTCAGCCACGATCATGTTAGAGAGCTGAGTCGCCAGATTTACGTTGGACTGTTCCAGAGATCCGCTGATGACCTGTGTCGGGATGGCGGTCCCGGCCTCGCCTATTATCGGATCGCCGGTGCTCGGAGAGGCAGCGAGGAGATTACCCCCCGCATTCACGAGCCCACTGGGATTGTTGAACGTCGCAAGCATTACCTGACCAAGCGTGCGGGTGGTTCCGTTAGAGAATTCGCCTATGATATTACCGTTCTGGTCTATCGACTCACTGTTCAGCACTCCGAGACCGTAACCGTCCTGCTGTCCGGAGACCGTGGTGGACGCTCCGCTCATCTGCGTGAGGCCGGAGAAGTCACCTGCGGTACCGGGATTAAGCTTGAGACTCATCAGGTTCGCGCTTAGGTTTGAGGCATTCCCCACCGGTGCCGGATTGATCTGAAGAGTTGTCGAACCGTCGGCATAGGTGAATGTGTTGAGCGAGCCGTCGTTGTTGAACACTACGGTCCCGGAGCCGCCGCCGGTGATTACCGCCGGTTTGCTAACCGAAGCTTTCCAAGTCCAGGTATTCGGCCGCGTAATGTCTCTGGTAAAGGCAAGCGTCACATTGTACTGATTCCCTAGTGAATCATAAACCGTCGTAGATATGTTCTGCTGGGTATCTGTAGCGGCCTGAGTCTGTGTCCAATCCCCGGGGTTTGCGCTGAAGACGTTGTTGAACTTTGCCGTGGCAGTCGTTCCGTCCGATATATCTACGTTCGATACTGCGTATGCGGTTCCGCCGTCGGCGTTGATCGTAAGGGCCCCCGTCTGTGGATCTATTGTCGTACCGGTCTGATTCGAGATGCCGAAGGCCGCAGTGACACTCTTGGCGAGATCACCGTAAGTCGTCGACGCAGCATTGACCTGCAGGACCCCTTGTGTAATGGAACTGCCACCCACGTCGCCGTTAATATCTATTTGATCTCCATTTGCAAGACCAAGGCTGGCTCCGGTATCGTTACGAAGGTTCGAGAGAAGATCTGATGCGGTAGCTACATGAGAGAACTGCTGTGAGGTCACGGTTCCGCCGGAGGCCGCAAGTGTAGTAGGAGAAGAAGCTTCCATGGCAGCCTGAAGGACCGGGTTTGTGCTGGTTATTTGAAGGCTGTGCGTCGCGGTGTCGCTGTTAACGAAGCTTATAGAACCGTTCGTCGCATTCATCGAGGCCTTAATAGGCGAACTTCCCCCGAATTGCTGGTTAAGGCTGTAATTAACTTCATTGATCAGGTCCTGAAGTGTATGGAAATCTCCCTTGCCGGTTCCGGAATCGGTTGTAACATACGTGTAGGTGTAAGCTTTCCCGTCAACCGTCATCGTCAGAGTCGTGGAATCCGGAACCATGCCTGTGATAACGTGGTTGTTGCCTCCCCCGCTGTCCGCCGCAAGAAGACCTTCGACATCGGTTGCACCGTTATCGATCGCATACACAGAATTGGATTCCATGATATCACCGAGAGGAGTCTTCGACGAATCGAGATTGCCGGTCATCTGAATGTAAGTGGAAGCCTTCGCGGGAGATTTCTGACCGAATGGTATCGTTATGTCTGAAACGGCCGAACCAACAGGCAGATTGCCCTGGGCGTCCGCCGTCTTTCCCTGCACAATCGCACCGGTGCCCGGATCGACCAGCTGGCCGTTTGCATTGAATTGAAACGCCCCAGCTCTTGTGTAATACTGTGTCCCGTTCAAGTTGACTACGAAGTAACCCTGTCCCTGAAGAGCAAGGTCGGTAGTTTGTCCCGTGGTCTCGAGGTTGCCCTGGGTCAGGTTCGTATCGATCGACTGCACCGACACACCAAGCCCGATCTGTATCGGATTGGTACCTCCGCTGGTTGCGGTCGGACCGGTAGCGTTTTTCAGGATTTGGTCGAAGGCTTCACCGAGAATAGCGTTGCTTGATTTGAAGCCGATCGTATCGACGTTCGAGATGTTGTTGGCGATTGTGTCCATCATGGTCTGATGACTGTCCAGACCCGAGATGGCAGAGGTTAGGGAAGCGCTGAATGGCATATTGTAACCCTCCAATTTTCTGAGATGCGATCAGCCGCATCTTCTGGTTTTTTCAGGCGCGTCAGTCAGTCGGCGCCTTCAGAGGGGCTTCTCCGACCCGTTCCGGGATCGGGAGGCCAGCCCTTTTTGATTATTTGTTGACTAAGACTGCACTGTCTATGTTCGTAAAAATGTTGTTGCTCAAATTTTCACCGTCAACAGCAGTGACGACAGTGCGATTTTTCACGTTGACGATGTAACCAACATTCTTCATGACGATGAGAGCGTCCTGCGAGCCTTTCTGACCTGCCTGATCGACAGCGTTAGAAAGTTGTCTGATGTCATCGTCCGACAATTGAATGTTCCGGGATTCGAGTCGCGTCTGAGCATGGTGAGAGAACTTAACGCTTTCCAGTTCTCCCCTGAGTACCTCTTCAAACGACTTTCCGCTCGGCGTTGTAATCTGCGGCGTTGAACTCAGACCACCTACGCCGCCGATGGGTACGAAAGGTATCTTTACTCCGTTTACTTCATCCATTTCAGTTACCGTAAATTTCCTTTACATCGGAGAAGTTCACCTGGCTGCCGTTGACAAGCAGCGATGCGCCGTTCGATCCGAATTGCACTCCTTGCACCGTACCTAGGAGGTAAAGCGAGGGCGTGATCTGATTTCCTTGCGAGTCCGCCGCCGTTACGGTAAAAGTGTAGTTGCCTGCCGGAACGCTACCACCGGAGCTGTCTTTACCGTCCCAGGTAACCGTTTTATCCCCGGCCGGCACCGATCCCTCATCTATAGTCCTCACGACGGCGCCGTTCGAGTTCATGATCTCAACTTTCGCATCCGATGCCGTGCTTGGAAGGGTAAATCCAAGTGTCGGCTCGTTGCTGCCGTCATAGGTTATCTGCGAAGTGTCGACCTTGATATCCTTCCCGATGAGTGTCGCAGCCATCGTGTTGCTGATCGACTGCGTCATCAGGAGATTTGCGTTCGTCGAGTTCTGCACATTGCTGTTGAGCGTCTGCAGTTCGCTTACCGAACTGAACTGCGCCAGCTGTGCTGCCAGATCCGTGCTTTGAAGAGGATTCGTCGGGTCCTGATTCTGCAACTCCGTGACGAGCATCTGCAAGAAATCCTGCTCGTTCAATGTCTGCGTCGAAGACGACCCGGAAGAGGACTGACTGGCGGAAGATCCTGAAGTCCCGGGGGATCCCGTTGCTGGTGTTGTGGTGGATGACGATGTAGTCGGTATGCTGTTCAGTTGCATTTCGTCTCCTATACTTGCATTTCCATCGTGTTGTAGCCGAAGCTTCTCGACATTTCGGGCGATCCCACCTGTGCCACATTCTCTGTTGGACCGCTGAAGTATTTCCAATTCTGTTTTCTGGGCCTGTACCCATTCCTGGCATCTCTCGGTTGAGATTCCCCTCCCGAAAGATTCACACTCAAATGAGCGAGCGTTACGCCGTTGGTCTCAAGCATCTGCCTCAATTGCGGCATTGAAGACTCCAACAACATTCGCGCATCCGAGCTTCCCACGTTAAACTGTGCACTGATCTTGCCGCCGTCGCTAACGACTTGAAGGGAAACCGAACCCAGCGATTCGGGCTCGAGCTTCATATTGACTATCTTCTTCCCTTCCTGTGTCATCATGCTCACATGTTTCACAATTCCCTGCGCCAGCCGGTAAAGATTGATCGATGGCGTTGTGTTCGTCAGGATTTTAGGCGCGGAAGAGAGCGTCTGCACGAAAGAGACGCCCGGGTTGCCGTTATTTGCGTTGGCGGCATACATCCTGGTAGATCCGAAACCGGATGCGTCCTGCTGGCCCTTTCCCGAATCCAGAGAGCCTTGGCCCCCGGTATTGGGATGGGTCGGCAACACTTGCACCGGCCGGTTTGGAACCCCCTGGTCGGGGTTGGCCTTTCCTTGACCGGCTGTCGCTTGCTGATTGCCGGTCGTCGCCTGAGGAACCCCGGTCTTGCTGCCCTGCTCCACAATCGCACTCCTCACATCAACACTCTTAACACCCGTTTCAACGGAACTCGCAGCGGTATACTTCTTCGAAAGATTCGCGGCCCCTGATTTGGAATCGGCGGCTATCACGCCGCTAAGGTCTTCTTTTGCCACCCTCATCCCGCCGGACTCAGAAATGGTGGAAAGACGGCTTGCGGCCTTGGACTCCGCCGCCGGTTTACCTGAAGCGGACAATGCTGAATCGTTTTGCAGCTTTCTGGAAACTTCCCGGTTAGAAAGAACTTCTCCTTGATTACCATTCGTGACAATAGCTTTCAATTCCTGCAATATTTTTCCGTCGATCTTTCCGTCGCCGGATGTAGAAAGGAGCTGTAGCAAATCCTTTTCGACTGTACGGGCATTTGCCTCCTTTCCGGCGTTCCCAGGTTCAACACCGACCCGACCCGTGTCTGAGACTTCCGTCTGTTGAGTCTGCCCGCCGGATTCAGATTTATCATCGACAGTCTTCAGGAATGCGGAAACGTCCCGACCGAGTTTCGAAAGCACAAACGACTTTTCGTCTTTCGCTGACGGTACGGCAACTGATAAAGGAGACAGTTTCTTTTGTGCGGCCCCACTCTCCTGATCAGCGGCAACGAGCGGCGTCTCCGCCGAATTATTATACCCGGAAAAATTCTGCCCGGTACCTCCAGAGTCTCCCTTTTGCTTAACCGGCAAAGCACGCGTCGGTGCGGTCCCAACTAGCGATCCTTCAACGCCCGTCGGAGCAGCGTTTTCTTTCCGATCGGCGGAGGAGGCCTTCTTTGTATCTGAAGTGCCGGCCGAAGCTGTCTTCTGGCCGTGTGATCCGGATTTCGCTTTCGAATCCGCCGCACCCTTTTTTGCGGCGGTCGAATGGAGCGCGTTCAACATCACGTCAAATTCGTTTGTTGCCGTCGACCCGGACGATGGAGATTTCTTGCCGGTTCCGAGGGTAGCTCGTGAAGCCTTGCAACCTATTATTTGGATGAGGGGATTCATTTCGAAGAGCTGAGACTCATCATGATCTTTGCAGCGCGCGCCGGATCCAACTTGCCCAGTATTTTCCCGGCCTGTTTTTGCTGGACGCTGGAAAGGATAAAAATCACATCCCTGTCGTCGAGGTTCTTCATTATTTTCGCCGCGGCGGCAGGATCCATAGTGTTATATGCAGAGGCAATGTCTTTCCTCCGCTGATTATTCCAAGAATCCACCTGATTTTGAAGTCGTGAGATCACGCTCTTAGCATCGGAACTTTTCATGCGAAGTTGAGAGAGCTGCTCGTTCAGGGCACGGATCGAGTCATCCCTTGCACTGATGGAATCGTTCTTGGCCGCGAGCATCTTCTTCAAAGTGAGCACGGTCTCATTTGAACCGCCGGAAGAGTCGACGGGACTTCCGTTCCCGCCCATGCCTACCAGACCCACCGAACTTGGTTTGCTCGCAGGTTCACTCTTCGTTGTCTGCGCATCCGAATGACCGAACATCCACGGATATTTCTCCGACAGGAAATACATTCCACCGGCGATAACGGTAAATGTCATGGAAAAGCCCAAGGCGTATGCAAGAAAAGTCTTCATGGTTAACTACTCAACCTCTGAGCGACGGCGTCGATCAATACCTGCTCTTTCCTTTCAAGTTCTTTTTTAAATTCTTCAAGACGCTTTTCTCTCAGATGTTCGATGGCTTCCTTATCCTTCTTTACATCGAGCACTTCATCTATCTTCTTCGTCTCGTTTTGAGTCAGCACGGCAATCTTTGCTCTCTCGAAGTGAATCTGGTCGGAAATTTTCTGCATATAATCTTGGTGAAGCGCCATGTCGGCAGCCTTGACCCTGCCTCGCACCGGGGATGAGGCCTGAAGTCTTTCCTGCTCAATACGCAGATCTTCCAGCTGCGCCTGCTCCTGGAGAATCCTATTCTTGATCGCCGCGAGCTCCCTCTCGACCTTCTTCTCCTGCAGCTCTTTGACCTTGATCACCGATTGCAGCCTGAACTTAAATCTTGCCATAGGTCCTCAACATTAATCCCTGGTTAGTTCCATCAGTTTGTTTACGGCGTCGTCCAGACCGGAGATTTCATCCATCGATTGCCTAAGAAACTTCTTGATCTCATCAATCATTGCTACCGCCCTGTCGATTTTCTGGCTGCTTCCCTTTACATAAGCGCCGATGTTTATCAGATCTTCTGCCTCGCGGTAAGTCGCCAGCATGTCCAGGATAAACCCCGCCGCCTTTCTATGTTCCGGAGAAGTCACATCCGGCATAACACGGGATACGCTTTCGAGAACGTCGACCGCCGGATAATGTCCCGAAGAGGCGAGTTTGCGGGAAAGGACGATATGCCCGTCGAGAATTGATCTCGCCGCATCCGCGATTGGCTCGTTCATGTCGTCTCCTTCGACAAGAACGGTATACAGCCCGGTGATGCTTCCCTTTCTTGCATTTCCGGCACGCTCCAACAGCCGCGGCAGAAGCGCAAACACGCTCGGCGTGTATCCCTTGGTTGTCGGCGGTTCTCCGATGGTTAATCCGACTTCTCTCTGAGCCATGGCAACACGCGTGACCGAATCCATCATCAGAAGGACATCCAGACCCTTGTCTCGAAAATACTCCGCTATGGTTGTGGCGATCAAAGATGACTTGACACGAATGAGTGAGGCCTGATCGCTTGTTGCCACAATCAGTACACTCTTCTTCAATCCCTCTTCGCCAAGTTCTTTTTCTATGAAATCCCTGACTTCTCTTCCGCGCTCACCGACCAGTGCAATTACGTTGACGTCAGCGCTCGAATTTCTGGCAATCATACCCAGCGTTACACTCTTACCGACGCCGCTGCCGGCAAATATTCCCATCCTCTGACCTTTTCCGATAGTAGTCAGGGAATCTATCGACCTTATCCCGCTAGAAATCGGTTTGGTAATCCTCTTTCTTTCCAACGGGTTAGGCGGCGCGGCATATATAGAGCGCATTTCCTCGAAATCCACCGGACCCAGACCATCCATCGGTCTTCCGAGTCCGTCGAGCACTCTTCCAAGAAGGTCCATCCCGACCCCCACAGAGAAGGTCTTACCGCTCGCTACGATCTCGCTCCCCGGGCTGATACTCGACGCACTGCCGAGAACCATCGAGAGAACTCTGTTGCTCCTGAAGCCCACGACTTCGGATAAACAAAGCTCCTCTCCGTCCCGTGACTTGATGCTGCAGACGTCCCCGAGCGAAGTGGTAGGTCCGACGGATTCTATGACGAGGCCGATCACTTCAGAGACCCTTCCGTTGACCTTCACAAGCTCGAGTTTGTCAAGTTGGTCGATATATTTCTCGATATGCTCCAGGACTGCGCTCATTATTCAATTAAACCCAGAAGGGACTCCTCGATGAGTTCAAACTGGGTGGAAACCCGTGCGTCTATATTGCCAAGCTCACTTTCGATTATACAACCTCCACGCTCAACCTTGCCGTCTGCCTCTATCACAATTTCCTTTACGGAGTCGGCATAGGTGCTCAATTCGTTCCTATGCCCCCTTATATATTCCTCATCGGAAGGACTGACGTGAATCTTTATTTTTTCCACACCTATTATCTTTCGAATTGCTTCACGCGAACGAGCAAGGACGGCTCCTTCATCCACCTCAATCTCCCTGGCGACCACTCTCTTTGCGATAGCGAGCGCCAGCGTGACAACCGCCCTATCAAAATCCTGATTGAACCTTGTGACCTCAGTCGCAAGCTCTTTCACGAGCGAATCGAAGCTTTCAGTCACCTCGGAGATTTTACGCTCGAACTCAGCCTGGAGGGAGTCTGAACTATCCTTCCGGCCCGCCTCAAATCCTAACTGGTACGCTTCCGATATAGCATCCTTCCCGGGTTCTCCCGGATTGGAAGACACATCCGACGCTGACGCCTGATCTGCGGCAGAATCGGGTGGCTCTGCAATCGCATCCGAATCCACAGTCAACATCCCCATCTTGTCCGCTTCGATTTCTTCGACGACATTTCTGTAGTCGACGATCATCAAATTGCGGGATTCCGAATGCGCTTTGATCAAGTTGGGCTTTTCGCCGCGAATTCGATCTCTAGACAAAGACATCTTCCGGGCTTCCCCTTCCGCCAATTACAATTTCTTCGTTTTCTTCGAGCTGCCTTATCACTTCGATGATCCTGGCTTGTGCCGCTTCCACATCCCGGAGCCTTACAGGGCCCATGAACTGCAGCTCCTCTTTTATCATTTCAGTTGCCCGTTCGGACATGTTCGCGTAAATCTTCTGCTTCAGCTTCTCGTCCGCAATTTTCAGGGAAAGCGTAAGATCCTTCTTGTCGACTTCCCGCAGAATTCTCTGCACGCTCCGGTCATCGATATACATTACATCTTCGAACATGAACATCAGCCGTTTGACTTCGGCTGCCACGGCCGGATCTCGCTGCTCGAGGGCACCCATGAGAAACTTTGCCTGGACCACACCGACCTTGTTGAGAATTGCGGCCATGGCTTTGGCGCCGCCTGTAGAAGTGCTGTTCTCGTTTATGACTTCTTCCCCGACTTCTTCAACCACCGTCTCAATCTCACCTACAAGGGTAGGCGCTACGCGGCCGATGGTAGTGATCCGAAATGCTACGTCGGCACGAAGATCTTCCGGGAACGCTTCGAGTACGTCGGCGGCGAGTTCAGACGCCAGGTGACTCATGATAAGTGCAATTGTCTGCGGATGCTCCTTCTGCAGGAAGTTCGCCAGTTGCCGCGGCTCGGCCTTCTTTAGGATGGAGAATCCCTTGACCGTCGTCAGCTCTCTTACCTTCTCGATCACCTCCCCGGCCTTCATAGCACCCAGCGCCTTCTCCAGGACAGATTGCGCATAATCGAGACCGCCCTTTACAATATATTCCTGCGCGAGTCCGAGCTGCTGAAATTCCTCCATTACCTTATTGATGACGTTGGAATGAATTCCCTGCATATTCGTGATCTCAACCGTGAGGGCCTCGATCTCCGCTTGGTCCAGATGCTTGAAAATATGGGCCGCACTTTCCACGTCGAGGGCTATCATCAGAACGGCGGCTTTTTGCCTGCCGTTCAGCTGTTCATACGTCAATTGGCGCGCAATCTCTTTACTCATCAGTCGCTATTGTCCGTTAACCACACTTTTAGAAGCTTTGCCGCATCCATCGGCTTGGTCTGAATATATTCACCTACGGTCTCTCTCGTTTTCTGGGCTCTCAGGATTTCTTCCGAATACTCTGCAGCCTGAATTCTCTCCATAGGGTCCGCACTCTCTTCCGGTCCGGCCGTTGCCGCCAAACTTTGCCGTCGACGGGTTGCAACTAACGGCGGCTCCGCGAGCTCACCACCGTGCTTTCGCATCCTGCTGAATATCGACAGGAAAACCACCACCGCTCCGATCATCGCGGCCAGTATGACAAGTTTATTGGCGTAGTCCTCGATATTGAAACCGGGATTCTTTTTCATCATGAATCCCTGTTCCCCGTTTTCGAAGGGAATATTAACGAGAGAAACCTCGTCTCCCCTGGTCTGATCGAATCCCACAGCTCTCTTGACTATGTTGGTCAACTGCGCTATTTCCTGCGGGCTGCGGGGGGTGTACTCAACAGTCTGTGAACTTCCCTTGTCGATGGCAGTGTATTTACCGTTTACAAGTACGGCTACCGAAAGCTTCTTGATGCCTCCGACTGTCCCCACTATCTTCTCGACCGTTTTGCCGACATCATAATTCGTTACCGTGTTAGTCTGCCCGGAATTGTTGGTCGTCGTGTCCCCCGGTTCCGTAGCGTGCTGTTCCATAGTCTGCTGGCTCAGCACGACGCTGTTCGGGTCGTATTGTTCTGTAGTCTTTTCAACCCGGTTGAAATCGAGATCCGCATTCACCCTGACAATGGCATTGCCCGGACCGAGAACTGCATCCAGCATCGTCTGGGCTTTGTTCGCTAGATAGGTCTCGACCTTCGTCTGCATGCTATACTGGCCCGAGGTAAGGGCATCGATCCCGCTGGGCTTCCTCGAGAGCAGATTCCCCCTGGCATCCACAATAGTGACATTTGACGGGTCGAGGCCTTCGATACTTGCCGCCACAAGGTGTTGTATCCCGTTTATCTCCTCAGGCGAAAGCTGGGCTCCGTCTTTAAGTTTGAGCAGTACGGAGGCGGTCGTTTTCTTTTGCTGGCTTGCAAACAGAGCTTGTTCGGGAATGACTATATGTACGCTTGCGCCTCTAACCTCGTCGAGTTGAAGAATTGTCTTTTCCAGTTCTCCCTCGAGCGCTCTCTGGTAGTCGACCTTCTGCGTAAAATTGGTCATGCCGAACGAAGGTTTGTCAAATATTTCATACCCCACGACGCTGGATTTGGGAAGTCCCTGCCCGGCCATCTGGAGCCTGAGCTGGTAAACCTGATCCTTCGGAACGAGGATGGCTTTTCCATCTTCGCCCAGCTTGTAAGGGACCGATGCCTGTTTGAGTTTATCGACTATCTGAGATGCGTCTTTTGCCTCCAAATTCGAGAAGAGCACGCCATAAGATGGCTTGTTGGCCCAGGTGACCAGCATAATAACTGCAACAATCGATACTACCGCCGCTATGCCGACTCCGACCTTCTGCTGAAGCGTCAGTTTCTTCATCACCGACGTAAACTGTGCAGAGAACGAAGATGTTGAGTTCGCCATTTCTTACCAGCTCACATCTGCATTTGCATTATCTGCTTGTATGCATCGAGCATCTTGTTCCTGATCTGGAGAAGCATGTCGAAGCTCACTTTGGCCTTCTCCATGGCCACCATCACCTCATGAACATCGGCAGTCTGACCCGCAGCCATTTTGTCGATCGCGTCGTTCGCGCTGTTTTGCAGATTATTGACGTTGCTTACGAACCCGTTGAGAGTGTCCTCAAAGCTGTTCGTTACATTCTCGGCACTCTTGTTCACCGACATTTCAGGTGACAGGTTGCCTAGAGCGGCCTGAATATCACCGACCTGCATGTTACACCTTTCTGTTTATTATTTGCCCGAGTTCGACGGAAGAATGAATGCCGTTCGGGGAATAAGTTGAATGCGCGTTGATTTGCGAGGAGGATTCAGGGAATAACTTCGCAAAAAAAGCTCGCTCGGCGCCCGTAAGGCCATTATGAGACGGTGGGGCTCCTGAAGCCGCGGGCCCTTTCAGTTCAGGTGCGGCTGCTTTGGATGTACTTGCCGGTCCCCTTTGCGAGATCGACGAATAGGTCATGGTCGAGATGGAATCAATTTTCATGTTCGCCTCAAATCTCAATCGAGTCTTTTGTGCTTTAAATGTCGATCGAGTCTTTTATAATGTTCTTGGAAGCTTGTATAGCCGTGACATTCGCCTGATAAGAACGGGTCGTGGTGATCATGTCAACCATTTCCGTGACGACGTTGATGTTCGGTTCCGTCACGTAGCCTTCCGCATTGGCATTCGGGTTTGTAGGATCGTAAACGGTTTTCAACGCGGAAGGATCGCTTACTACTTTGCTTCCCACCTCCTTGACTGTGAAGTCGGGAATCGTAAGCTCTTGTGTCGGGAACTGCATTTGTTTCGGATCCGACGTCTCCAGGGGGATGAACTGATTGCTTAGTTCCTGGTTGAACGAAATCGCTTTCCCCGGCAATGACAGCACCTCTTCTCTCTGGTAAGGTTTTCCATTTGCCCCCACTGAGTCGGCGTTTGCAAGATTGCTCGCTATTGCATTCATCTTTTTGCGCTGCAAGGCAAGGCCGGATGCGCTGATATCTATCGCCGAAAACATACCTCCTATCTTCATGATCACGCTCCGTTTATGCTCTTGTCTATCAGAGAAAGTGTGTCGGTCATCAATCGCGCAGCGAGCTTGAACTGCAACTGATTCTCTGCGAGCTGCGCCATCTCCTGGTCGATGTTGACGTTGTTTGCACCGCTTGCCAGGAAGCCGCTTTTATCTACTTGTATCGTCGGCTGTATCTGTTCGACTTGCTTGCTCAATTCGACCTGGTTTTGAGATTCGGCTATCGCGTTCGTCAGTTCATTTTGAAAACTGACATCGACGCGTTTGTAGCCCGGGGTGTCGATGTTGGCAATGTTGTTCGCGATTGCCTTGTTTCTCACCGCGAAAAGATCCATCTCTTTCTCAAGAAGAGGGATGTTGCTCCTGTCAAAGAAATTTGTCTTCATATTCACACTCCCAAAAAGTCTATCATAGATTCGTCGTTCTCTTCTTCGACATTAATATCGACATCGTGCTTACTGCCGATGAACAGCGCCATCGTTGAAGCGACGGCGATCAGTGCGACAAACAACAAGCTCATTTTCACTCCAACGCTCCTTTGCTCTCAGCGATTAATTCAACGTCTGTGCCAACGCTTAACCTTCAATGCGGCTGAAAAATCGCGTTGCCTGCAGGCAACGTGATCAATATTCTCCATGTTGTTCACTATTCGCCAGTAGGATGGAACAAACACGCTCGGTTCGCCATGGTGAAGCAAAAAGTGACCGGGTTGCTTTCGTCGGTCAGGTCCGATAGAAGTGAGAAGGGCGCACCCCCACCGCGCTCGGGACGGCGAAATCCATGGCGACTATTGTTCAAGCCACTGGCTAATATTCCACCGAGGACTTTTCTGGATTCCAGGGACTGTTGAAAACGCACAGAATTCCGAAAAGATGATCGTGGCACGTTGATTGTGAGTATTGACACGAAGGAGTATGAGTACATTTTTTATACTGTGTGGCGACAAGGGACGGCAGAGCGTCCGAAGATCAAACCTCCTCGAGACGAGATCGGTGCCCCCTGTCGCGGGTTTGAGCAGAGGCTTGGCAAATGCTATCAGCGGCGCAGGGCCGATCGACCCTGGCGTCCGGTTCTCAGATCGCCTGTCCCTTCACGGCAAAAGGCAGAGGAGACAAGCGGCGACCGGGGAGCACGGTGCTCGGGTTGGAATTCCGAGACTTTCGAAGAATGAGTCTTGCGGAGATAAGACGATTCAAGGAGAGCCGGAAGCCCGGTCATATTGCACAGCAGAAGCATGGGGGAATCTAAAAAATGAAAACCAAGGAAAGTAGAACTATGCATTTGCCAAAGAAATTAACGGTGCGACTCGGAGTCGCACTGACGATGACCCTCATGTTTGTCGGGGCACCTGAGGCGCTCGAGTCAAGCGCTACGCCGCTTCAGTCACTCTTCATGATCAAACAGTTCATGCCTCAGGTGAGTACTGTCGGTTTGATGTTGCACACATCTGACAACAGTACATCCAGTAATCTTATGGACCAGGTGAAAAGGGCTTCCGCTGCTATGGGCGTTAAAATCGTAATAGGAAATGTTGAATCTCTATCCGACGTTGCGTCGCAGTTCAGAGATCTCACCTCAACCTATCATATTCAGGCCTTATGGGTGATTCAGAATGGAAGCCTCCTGAACAGTTCGATTTCAGAAAGCTATCTGATAAAGAATTCTACCTTGAACGGAATTCCGCTGTTTGCACCAAACGCCGCGTGGGTGTCCGCCGGAGCCTGCGCAGCCGTGGTAACTGACGGAACAAACACACAATTAGTAGTCAATCAGAAAACATTGAACGCACTCGGGCTCAAAGTACCCGAAAAATACGCTTCAGTAACGAAAATTCTGGCGAATAATTGAGGGCATGAGATGGACACGAATCAACGAATTGCCAACATGAAACTGCGGAAAAAATTCTCAATTCTAATGACGAGTTTCATCGTGTTCGCAGGTGCAATGGTATTCATCTATTCGAGGTATTCAGTAGGCGTCTCGGAGCAACAACTAAACGGGAAGGCAA
Organism: Candidatus Kryptoniota bacterium; assembly: GCA_046706745.1. Lineage (GTDB taxonomy): Bacteria > Bacteroidota > Ignavibacteria > Kryptoniales > JAKASW01 > JAKASW01. The sequence goes on along the minus strand of JBJKPC010000059.1, from coordinate 16,655 downwards.
CCCTCCTTGCCCAAGCCGTGGCTGCCCAGTCGCAATACGCAATGATGATGAGCGACACAGCCGGGCTTTCGGAGACATTGAGGAACCTGGCCAGGGCGGGAGATGCCATGGCGGGAGCCTTCTTCGACCAGAACGGCAAACTCCTCGCACAAATGAACTTCAATTTTGCCGGCGCAGGCCATCTGGTCCCCGCCGAGATGGCGGGAAAGATTTTATCCGCCAATACAGACAATAAAATTCCCGTCGTCATAGCGACGGCGCAGGCAACTAACCAGAAGACCAACGCGGTGCTGGGTTACGTGTCGGTGGCAATCTCCGCGCAGTCGCTCGCCTCGGAGAACACTTCGAGCATACTCATTTCGATCTTCACGTTTCTTCTGTTCTCGATCTTCGGCGGGCTCGCAATTTATCTCGTAAGAAAGACGGTCGTAAATCCCGTCGAGTCTCTGAAACAGTCGGTTCAAAAAGTCGCATCAGGGGACTTCGATGTAAGAGTGGAAGTAAACCAGGGAGATGAGATCGGAGAACTTGCGGCGGCCTTCAATATAATGATAGAAAACAGCAAGACTGCCCTTGACGAGGTCAACCTCAGAACTCAGCAGGCGGAAGAGGCGAGAAGATTTGCTGAATCCATGCAGCAGGAATCAGAAGAGCGCCAGACGTATCTGAAGGGGCAATTCGAGAAGATATCCGACGTCGTAGAGGCCGTCACGAAGGGGGACCTGACCAAGAAACTTACAATCGAAAAGGAGGATGAGGTCGCCGCGCTAATGGCCAAAATCAACCAGATGATTCGCGACCTAAATTCGCTTATAGGAGAAGTACACGGCGCAGGCAATTCACTGGCGGAAGCCTCGACGCAGATCTCGTCGGCTGCTGAGGAGATGTCTACGGGCGCCGGCGAACAGGCAAACCAGACCCGGGAGGTCGCGGCGGCAGTAGAACAAATGTCAAAGACAGTTATCGAGTCTTCAAGAAACGCAAACGAGGCAGCGGGGATGGCTCAGAAGGCATCCGAACTCGCCAACTCCGGCGAAAAGGTCTTCCAGGAAACAATCGAAGGGATGACGAAGATAGCGAAACTGGTGAAGAAGTCCGCCGAAATAGTAGACACGCTCGGCAAATCGAGCGCCCAGATCGGTGAAATCATCCAGGTTATCGACGATATCGCCGACCAGACCAATTTACTCGCCCTCAATGCCGCAATCGAAGCGGCCCGAGCCGGAGAACAGGGACGCGGTTTCGCCGTCGTCGCCGATGAAGTGCGCAAGCTTGCAGAGCGCACCACATCCGCCACCAAGGAAATTGCTGGAATGATAAAACGCATTCAACAAGAAACCACCCAGGTTGTCCTCGCAATGACCGAAGGCAATACCGAGGCGGAAAACGGAATGAAGCTCGCGGACAAGGCCGCCGAATCCCTGTCCGAAATAATATCATCCGTAAACGGGGTCGTCGGCATGATCAATCAGATCGCAGCCGCGGGTGAAGAGCAGTCTTCCGCAAGCGAACAGATTTCGCACAACGTCGAAAGCATATCGTCTGTTGCCGGACATGTTTCCGCGGCGACAGTAGACCTGGCGCACACCGCGGAAAACCTCAACCGGCTGACCGAACACCTACGCGAATTGATAGAACGTTTCCAGTTGGATTCGAGCTTGAACCAGAAAGGGTCGTACGGCGTCCGCGAGAACGGAAAGATCGTCCCGCTTTCGGCAGGACGGCCCGTAAACGGTTCTCACTCTAACGGTTCCGGAAGGAGATGAACGATGGCGGCAGCTAACCAATCGAACGAAACGATATACCAGCTGGTAAGCTTTGTGATACAAAGCGAGGAATTCGGCGTCGACATTCTGAAGGTGCAGGAGATTATACGCACCGTAGAGATCACCAGAGTCCCCAAGTCACCGGAGTTTGTGGAGGGTGTGATTAACCTCCGCGGCAAAATTGTCCCGGTGATCGACCTGCGTAAGAGGTTCGGAATGGAGCAAAGGCAGCACGACAACGAAACCAGGATTGTGGTCGTCGAATTGACGGATAAGGTTGTCGGATTCCTGGTTGATAAAGTCAAAGAAGTCATCAGAGTCGAGAAGAGCGTGATCGAACCTCCGCCCGAGCTGACCACCAACATCAATACCAACTATATAACCGGCGTGGCCAAACTCCCGGACAGGCTCCTTATTCTCCTGGATCTGAACAAAGTGCTGTCATCGGACGAGCAGGAGAAGCTGGCTGAAGTCGAGGCAGAGACCGAAGCCTGATGCGACAGAGAAATTAAGAAAACAACAAAAGCTTTAGGACTATTGTACGAGGCGGGCGATAAATGAAGCGGCACGACAGCGAAAAGAATTCAGGACGCATCATCTCTTCTTTCAGAGGGGCCGACCTATTCAGTTCGCTCAATCATCTCATGGGCTCAGCTCCGATTTGCCGCAAGAACGCTGCGGAACATGCGCACATGTCGGGCGGCCTGAAGGCTGATTCAAAATACCGAGCCGGCAACGGGATGCAGGTAGACGCCGCATGATCAAAAGAGCAGGAAAATGAAACCAGAAGGGCCACAAGCAAAATGATCGGGAACGCGAAGATTTCTGCCAAGATCACGGCAGCCTCTATATTGACAGTCGCCGTATCGCTCGCAGCGGGATACAGCCACAACTATTCATTTATAATACCTGCCGGCGTGTCGTTGATCGTCCTCGGCTTCCTGCTTGCAGGAGGAATTGCCCGACCCGTCGCGCTGCTTACCGAAGATGCGCTCAGAATCGCACGCGGCGAATACGATATTGCGCCGCGCAGCATTTCGGGAATCGATCTTAGCCGTCTGGCTGATTCAATCGTAAAAGTTTCAGATCATTTCAGAGATGAGGCCGCGATCGCAAAAAGCATCCAGCTCTCCATCGAAAGTCCGTTCTTCATGGCTGACACAAGAACTTACATTACCTACATCAACCGGTCCGCCTGCGAGCTGATGCACGTTTCGGCAGACGAGGTGGTCGGGAGAGTAAAGGTGATCGACCTTTTCGGTTCCGACCGTGCGACGAGGACGGCTCTTTCCGGCAAACCCCTTCCCGCTTACGAAGTAAACATCACAAACAGGGATAATGAATCCATACCGGTTATTGCAAGCTCCGGCCCGATCAGAAAAGCAAACGGAGAGGTCGTCGGCTCCTTTCTTGCGTTTATCGACCTCAGAAGCAACATAGAAAAGCAGCGCAATTACCTTGAAGAACAAATAAAACCAATCGAAAAGGCTCTTCTCGCAATTTCTTCCGGCGATCTTACCTCCCATGTAGAAATGGACCGCGACAGCCAACTTTACGAATTGGGAGCGGAAGTGGACAAAATGATCCGAAGTCTCAGGAGCACGCTCGAAGAGGTTTCCCAGACATCGGCAGCGGTAGCGAGTGCCTCCGCGCAAATCAGCAGTTCCACCGAAGAGCTTTCCGCAGGAGCTCAGGAACAATCTTCACAAACAAGCGACGTTGCGGCTGCCGTCGAAGAGATGACAAGGACAGTAATTCAAAATTCCAGGAACGCGACGATCACTGCGGACATCGCTAAGGACAACGGAGCCGTGGCTGAAGAAGGCGGCCAAATTGTCGAGCAAACTATCAGGAAAATCCGCGAAATCGCCGACGTCGTAAAGAATTCGGCAGCCACCGTAGAGCGGCTAGGATCAGCCACGGAGGAAATCGGAAACATCGTGCTCGTAATTGACGACATAGCAGATCAAACAAATCTGCTCGCCCTCAATGCCGCCATCGAGGCAGCGCGTGCCGGTGAGGAAGGGAGAGGTTTCGCTGTCGTCGCTGACGAGGTCAAGAAGTTGGCGGAGAGAACAACGGACGCCACAAAGCAAATCGCGGCTATGATCAAGAATGTGCAATCAGAAGCCTTTGCAGCAGTCGATTCAATGAAACATGGGAATTCGGAAGTCGACGAGGGGATCAAACTTGCAGACCGGGCAGGCGAGTCATTGAGAAACATCGTCGACAACACGCAGAAGGTAGTCGATATGATGATGCAAATAGCTGCAGCGAGCGAAGAACAATCCACAACTAGCGAACAAATATCCCAAAATGTCGAATCGATATCCACAGTCTCTTCCGAGTCTGCAAAGGGCATAATGCAAATCGCCCGTGGGGCCGACGACCTTGCAAAGCTGACCGACAGTCTCCAGAGGCTCGTAATGGATTTCAAATTATCCAGCAACGGGTACCGTCCGTCGGACGCAGATCCCCTGCCGAACGGAAGCGGCAATATCAAGAAGCTCGCGGAGAGCGGCGTGTTGAGCGAAGACTACTAACCTAACAAAGGGCCGGACGTTTTGACTGAAAAGACCAGCGACATAGCGAAGACGGAGCTCATTTCGAAACGAGTCCAGCTCGAATTTTCCGAAGATTCATACGAGGCATATGCCACTGCTTCCGAACCAGGACTGTCGATGTCCGACATCCAGGCGACGCTCGAAGCTGACAGCTTGGTCTACGGCGTCGACCTAAACGCCGCCCGGACTGTAATCGAGAATCCAGGACGGAGAACTCTCGTGGCCAGCGGCTCGCGGCACACGGACGGAATTGACGGCTATTTCGAACCTCAATCCGGATATCCTCCGTCAGAAATCGAGAAAAGATTCGGCTTGAGGAATATCCGTATCGGAGACACGCTGGGAGTTATTCATAAGCCCACTTCGGGCAGCGTCGGCATAGACGTCTTCGGGAGGAAAATACAGCCTCATGAAGGACGGCCTGCGAACATTTTCACAACACCCAACATTAAAAGGACCGAAACTAACGACACGATTGTGCTCGAAGCTGCGGCGGATGGGTACCTGCATGCCGGCAACGCAAGCATCGAGATAAAAGAGGAATATGTCTTTCATGGAGATATCGATTATTCAGATGGAGAACTGGAATTCGCGGGGTCTTTGAGAGTAATCGGAGATATCAAGGGAAGCGGCAGTATCAGGATCAGGCACAACCTCGTCGTGGACGGATCCGTCGAAGACGCGAAAATCATTGCGGGTGGAGAAGTTAAGGTAACCGGCAGCTTTGTCGGGCGCGGTGACGGACTAATACGCGCGGAAGGAACCGTAAAGGTAAACGTCATCCTCAACCAGATGGTGGAATCCGGCGATTCGATTATCATAGGCAGAGAGAGCGTCAACGCACATCTCATCGCCTCAAATACCGTGATTGCAAAAACCGGAACCATCATGGGCGGCACGGTTGCGGCGGGCGAAAAAATCGAAGTTCATACGCTTGGGGGTGAGCTTTATTCAACCACTAAGGTGAAGCTGGGACTGGCTGAGCTTTTGAACGAGAATATGGTAGCTGTTGACAAGGAAATCGAACTCCAGACAAAGGCCGTGGAGCAGTTGAAGGATGAAATTTATCTTCTGGTTCGGGAAAGAATCGACAGCAACAACTTCACAGCCGAAAAAGCGGAACAACTCAAGCTGATGCAGGACAAACTGAGGCGCCAGAACGAAGTCACACAGGAGCTCGGCGCCAAGAAGCAAGAGAAAGTTCTCGAGATGAATCGCAAGAGGAGCCCGAAGCTGACTGTCTTGGGGACGGTGCACCAAAGCGTCACGGCGGAGATAAACGGAGTGCGGCTTAAGTTGAGCCAGACATATCGCAACGTCACTTTCGAAGAACTGAAGAATGAAATTATCCGAACTAAGAATTTGTGAGCTGACATGATTGACGAACTGATCGAGCAGTTGCAGACATCGGATCCTGCCGTTAAGAGGACCGCGCTGGAAGCATTATACGACTACTCCGAAGACGATCGGGTAATTGAGGCAGCAGCATACCTGCTCACCGACCCCGATCGCGGGGTGAGGGAAGCCGCCTCACATGTTCTGGTCCTCTGTCTGAACGAAAAAGCGGCTGCATTGACCGCCGCCCACATACAGAGCCTCAACATCGCCGTGAGAAACCTGGCCGGTGATGCGCTCGTGCGCATGCAGGGCGTGGCGGTGAATGCGATCCTTCCATATGTCGATTCGGCTAACAAGGATGTGAGAAAGTTCGCCATCGATCTCCTCGCCCAGCTTCCTGCATCCCCCGAAGGAATAAAGAGAATCGCTTCGCATCTGCACGATAACGACAAGAATGTGGTTTGTTCTTCAATCGACGCGCTGGGGGCGCTCCGGGCAAAACAGTACGTAAGCCAGCTCCTGGAGCTGTATGACGAAGCAGCTTATGCACGGCCTAACCTTGTGAGCGCGGCCGCGAAGATGCAGGAGGAGGGAAATCTTCAGTTTTTCGTAAAGGCCCTCTCCGATGAGGATCCGATTGTTCAGCTTGCGGCGGTCGATGCGCTTGCGACGCGCAAGGGCAAAGAAACGATAGAAATACTGCTCAACAAGATGAACGAAGTATCCGGCCTCGCAAAACCCGTCATTCTCCATTCGCTGGTCGTAATCTTCGAGACCACGGACCGTCAGGATGAAATGCCGGCTTCATTGAAGCCGGACCTGCTGCAAATGCTGCAGGACCCCGATCCGGCATACGTCAGGTCTGCCGTCCGCGGACTGGCTCATTTCGTCGACCAGGATGTCCTCGCGGCACTGATCGCGTGCATTGGGAAATCGGATTCGATAGACTCAGCCATACTTCCGATCCTCACGAGCCATGCGGACAAGTCGCTTCCGTTTGCCCTGGCCCAAGCCAGGAGAAGCGAGAATCCGGTTGCAACCATAAAGATGATCGTGATGCTGATTCAAAATCTGACGGACACGGACTTCAAGTTTCCGGAGACGGATGAAACGAAAGATATGGCCGCATTTATCGGCGGAAAACTCCCCCAGCTCGACGTTGAAACGAGGATAACCGCACTTAGTAAATGCACTCACATGGGGACAATGTGGGCAGTCGAGCTCATAAGGGCGGGCCTCGACGATCCAGAATTGGCGGTGAAGAGCCTGGCGCTGGAGAAGTCGGCCAAGATCGGGCCGCAGTTTTTCAGGAAAGAACTCGAAAGACTGACTGCAGATGACGATCAGGAAATACGATCCGGGGCGATAATCCTCGTGACACAGCTGACCGCAATCCGCAAGAACTAGGACCGCCCAATGCCCTACACTCCCATTTCGAGCATCTCGCCCTCTCCGGCCCCGTCGCTGACGGATGATCTCTTCAAACAGCTCAGGACCTACATCTACGAACGTACGGGAATCTTCTTCGCGGACAATAAAAAGTATTTGCTCGAAAGCCGTGTCAACCGCAGGCTCGCGGCACTTGATGTCGATTCCTTCGGCGGGTACTACCGTGCCCTTACGAACGGTGCAGCTACTATTGAACTTCCCCATCTCATAAATGCAATTACAATAAACGAGACTTTCTTCTTCAGAAATGAACCGCAGTTCGCGGCTCTTCAAGATTATATACTTCCCGAGCTGATTTCCAGGGCCGTTGCAAACGGCACCGACACGCTCAGGATCTGGAGCGCGGCCGCCTCGACGGGCGAAGAAGCCTACACGATAGCTCTAATCTTGAAGGAAAAATTCCAGCCGCGATTCCCATCCATGAAATTTGAGATTCTTGGTACAGATATAAACACGCAAGTTCTCGACATTGCCAAAAGAGGATTATACAGAGAGTATTCAACCAGGAATATTCCCAAGGAGTATCTTCAAAAGTATTTCAGGGGTGATGCGGACAAATTCCACCTCTGCCAAGAAGTAAGAAATATGGTTGAATTCAGACAGCTCAACTTGTTTGACAAAATCTCGATGAAGCTGATGAGGGGGTTCGATGTAGTCATCGCGGCAAACGTTCTCATTTATTTCGATTTCAATTCGAAGCAAAGCGTCGTTTCGTCGATCTATAACAGTCTGAACAAGGGAGGATATTTTTTCGTCGGATATTCAGAAACGCTTTACGGATTGTCCCAGGCTTTCAAGCCGGTGCATTTCGAAAAAGCAATCGCATACCGAAAGGAGTGAGGAAAGGTGAAAAAAGTTGTAATGGTTGTCGACGACTCTGAGTCTGTGAGAAAGTTTCTGGTGTTCTCACTGCGCTCTCTCGGCCTCACCGTAGTAGCTGCACGCGACGGAATGGACGCACTCGAGAAACTTTCTCAGAGCAAAATCGACCTCGTTATAACCGACCTGAACATGCCCAACATGGACGGGTTCGAATTCTTGAAAGCTTTGCGCGAGGACAGAGAATATTCGGCAGTACCCGTGATAATACTGACGTCTCTGAGTAACGACAACGACGTGGAAACCGGGATGCAGCTTGGAGCCAACTCTTACCTCGTCAAACCATTCGACCAAAAGCGCATTCAATATGAAGTTGCAAAATACATAAACTAAGGAGAGCACCAATGAAATTTCTCGTGGTTGACGATTCACAAACGATGCGCAGGATCGTCAACAATGCCCTTAACGGTATAGGATACTCGGACATCATTGAAGCTGAAGACGGCAAGGATGCGCTGGCAAAACTATACACGGAGAAGATAGATTTCGTGATAACGGACTGGAACATGCCGAACATGAGCGGGCTCGAGTTCACCAAGGCGATACGTGCCGACGACCAGTTCATGGACCTTCCTATCCTTATGGTCACTACCAGGGGGATGAAGGAAGATGTCATGGAGGCACTACAGGCGAGGGTCAGCAATTATGTCGTAAAACCGTTTACGCCTCAGGTGCTCAAAGAGAAGATCGATCAAATCATGAAAACGGCTTAGGAAAGGGCAAACATGAACACAAAGAACCTTGGCGGTATACTCGATAAGATCAACGAACTGCGTGCACTTTTCATATTCGGGCAGCGGGTCATCCCGTTCCTTGAGGAACTGTTTTATTTCGTAAACGACATCGTTCCGGTCCTCGAAGACATCAATGATTCGATTTATGAAAGCGCGAACAAGATGCCCCGCGCTTCTTCACAGCTGAACAAGGTTACGCAGGCAACCGAAATTGCGACGACGGAAATACTCGACAACCTCGATAGCGTCCTCTCGAAACTGAATGCCATCGGCACTCATTTTCAAACCGCGACGAACGATTTGGCTGCGCTCGACAGCCTGGACGAGGATTCTTACAACCTTATCAGATCCTCTCTCGACGGCAGCCACGATGAACTGATCAAGAAAGTGGAGTCCCTTAGAGAACAGAAACTCGCTCATATAAAAGCGCTGCGATCCAACGCCGGAGGGCTTGAAAAGAGTCTCCAGGACATTCGCGAGAAATCTAACGACATAATGATTTCGCTTCAGGTTCAGGACATCACGGCCCAGCAGATCGCATCAGTCAATCATCTCATACAGTCGGTGCAGGACAGGCTGGCAAACCTCATAGACAGGTTCAAAATCTCCGGCGCCGATCTGGTATCGGAGATTACGAAGTCGGAAAATCACACCTTCGATCCATTGGCCACCTACGACAGATCGGGCGATGCGCAACGAGCCGCAGACAGCGTAATCCAATCGGTAAGGCACGGCGACTTGCCAAGGTCTCCACGCGGTAATGGAGCATCCGACTCGGCATCGCAGGACGAGATCGACCGTTTGTTCGGGAAAGGAGCCTGAGGAGAATGGCTCGGCACGCAATGTTTGCCGACGACATGAAAGAGATCGTCGAGAGCTTTCTGGTAGAAACCAACGAAATATTCGAGAAGCTCGACAACGAAATTCTGGAAATAGAAAAGAACCCCGAGGACGGAGAGCTCATAAACTCGATCTTCCGTGCGGTTCACACCGTGAAGGGGACTTCCGGTTTTCTCAGTTTTGAACAGATGAGCGTTCTCGCACACAGGTTCGAGGACGTCCTGAACAAACTGCGGCGCAATGAAATCACTTTCAAGCCGACGATGCTCGATGCAATGCTTGAAGCTTTCGACCTGATGAAGGTTCTCCTGAAACAAGTAGTCGACCAGGATATCCACGACATCGATCTGGATCCGACCTTAAAGAAGCTCGAAGCGCTTTCGAAAGGAGAAGCCCCTTCCGAAAAGAAAACAAAAGTTGCAGAGCAAAAGGCCTCAAAGGCCGACAAACATGCATCCAGAGGAGCAACCGTCGCAGATGAGCCAGGCGTGCCCATTCAAAGAAATGGACCTCACCCGAACGAGGCCGCTCCCAACGAATCGGGTGCTGCGCCCGCCCCGAAGACCGATCGGGTGATTACAGACTCGACGATAAGGGTGGACGTTACACGGCTCGATCACCTGATGAATCTAGTTGGAGAACTGGTACTCGGAAGAAACCGTCTCTCCCAGATCGTCTCGCTGGAAAAGGAGGAGAAGGGCCGTGAGGATTTTTCTCATCAACTGACGGAGACTTCCGCGCAGATCGACTTCATCACCACAGAGCTTCAATCGGCGGTCATGAAAACGCGAATGGTTCAGATCGGAAGGGTGTTCAACAGGTTTCCGCGACTCGTCAGGGACATCGCTAAAGAGTTTTCCAAAGAGATCCGCCTCGTCGTGAGCGGCGAAGAAACTGAACTGGACAAATCAATAATCGAAGAAGTCAGCGATCCTCTCGTCCATCTCATAAGGAACGCCGCAGACCACGGCATCGAGCAGGCCGACGCGCGGGAGAAAGCCGGGAAACCAAGACTCGGTACGATCAATCTTTCCGCCGGGCATGAGGGGAACCATGTGATCATCGAAGTTCAGGACGATGGGGCTGGTATGGACCCGGAGAAGTTGAAACTGAAAGCTATCGAGAAGGGAATCCTCGCTCCGGAAGAAGCTCATGAGATGAAAACGGAAGAAGCCTATGGTCTCATTTTTCTGCCCGGGTTCAGTACAGCCCAGAGAGTAAGCAGCGTTTCAGGGCGGGGTGTCGGCATGGATGTCGTCAAGACGAACATTACAAAACTGAATGGCATCATCGTCGTCGAATCGGAAGTTGGAAAGGGGACGAAATTCACGCTCAAGCTCCCGCTTACACTTGCGATCATCCAGGGGCTGCTCGTCGGTGTCGGAAAGGAAACCTTCGCCATCCCCTTGAGTTCGGTGCTTGAAGTCGTTCACACATCCATGTCAGAAGTGTCGACGGTGAACGGCAGGCAGGTAACGAGACTCCGTGAAACGGTTCTTCCCCTGGTTGACATATCGGAGATTCTCGACGTGCCCGGAAGAGACGGGCAGGTACCCGCATTCTACACTGTTGTCGTTGGCGTAGCAAACCGGAAATTCGGAATCGTTGTGGACCGGCTTATCGGCCAGAAAGAAATAGTGATTAAACCGCTGGGAGCATATTTGAAGAACATTCCGGGGATCGCCGGATCGACGATCCTCGGCGACGGAAGGGTCATTATGATTCTCGATGCGGGAGAACTCCTGCACCTGGTAGAGAGAACCACAAAAGCCGCCATATCAAACGAGCTGAGAGCGTAACATGTCTGTCAAGGTTCTTGTCGTCGACGATTCCGCTTTCATGAGGAAGGCGATTTCGATGATGATAGAGGACGATCCGGATATACAGGTAATCGGTACGGCCCGCGACGGCTTCGAAGCAATCGAAAAAGTGAAGTCGCTCAATCCCGATCTTGTGACTCTGGACGTCGAGATGCCGCGCATGGATGGCATTACTGCTCTGAAGAAGATCATGCAGGAGCATCCGCTTCCAGTTTTAATGGTAAGCTCTCTGACGGTAGAAGGTGCACGCGCAACTGTAGATGCACTTTCTGCCGGTGCAGTCGATTTCATACCGAAGGAGCTTTCTTACGTCTCCCTGGACATAACCAGGATCAAAGGAGATCTGATTGCGAAGATAAAAGCGATCTCGAAACGTCGTTCGAGACTCTTCTCGAAACCTGCAAAGAAAGGACTCGACCGGGTCGTCAGTTCCCCGGATGTAAGTATGCCGGGAGCGCAAGTTGTGGTGATGGGGATTTCTACCGGCGGCCCTTTTTCACTTCAGAAAGTTGTGCCGTCTCTTCCCGCGGACTTCCCCGTTCCGGTCGCGATTGTTCAGCACATGCCCCCGCATTTCACGAAATCTCTCGCGGAACGACTCGACTCTTTGAGCAGACTCGAAGTGTGTGAGGCAGAGGACGGGATGGAATTACTCAGAGGCAAGGTGTTCATCGCTCCTGGGGGTTTTCACATGAAATTCCGACGAGCAGGCGGGAAGGTCCGCCTAAGCGTTTCCAGAGCTCCCGAGGACACACTGCATCGTCCATCGGTTGATGTCATGTTCTCCTCGGCATGTGAGCTGTTCGGTGGAAGTATCCTTGCCACGGTAATGACCGGGATGGGGCACGACGGACTCGAAGGAACAAAGCTCATTAAGAGTGCAGGAGGGAAGGCAATCGCACAGGACGAAGATTCATGTGTGGTTTACGGGATGCCCCGATCCATTGTTGAAGCCAACCTTGCGGACGCGGTAGTCCCCCTCGAGAGCATCGCTGCCGTCCTGGTCAGCGCCCTAACTCCTCGTCACCCGGCGGATTGATGCACGATCTGCCGCCTCCAACCCGACGCGCAGCCAAAAACCATCCAAGACCAGAAGACACGGGAATTCGCTACTTAAGGAAGCTAGCGATTATCCACCTCGGTACTACCCGCCGAAAAACTTGGATTAAGTATTCTCTCACAATTGTCGCAAAACTTAGCCAGCGGGTTCCTCCTCAGCTTCGAGAACTCAATCTCTTTCCTGCAGAAAAGGCAACGACCATAGCTTCCTGAAAACACCTTTTCAAGAGCTTCAAACAAGTCGAGAAGATCTTCGTCAGCCCTAAATGACTCGACTCGCCTGATCGTCTTCACCGCGTTCTCATTGCGGGGTTCGTTTTCTATGAGAGAAGTCGGTATAGATTCCCCGTATCTTTCAAAAAGAATAGATCTGACGCGAGAGAAAATTTCCTTCCTCAGTATCGCCAGATTCTCTGCTTCCATTTCGGATCCTCCCTTCTTCGATACCACGATCATCAACTCGCATTACTTAGAAATCAACATCGTAACCATTCCTGCCGTCACTATTAGCAACGCTGGTATCAGACGGGTGTCAGAAATAGATCGCCATAAAATAGCGACGCTCTCCTCACAAGAGGTTCCCGGGGGTTGCCGGGACAACTACTTCTGCATAAAAAATCTCGGAAATTCCGTTATGAATGTCAACATAATTCGGAATGAACGAGCAGCAAATCTGCAGGCTTCAACAATGGTGCCGCATCTTCTGGCGATCGACCGAATTAACGAGACTCAGGAACGCAGCGTGCAGCAAGGCGTCAACGTCTTCACGCTAGGTGATAGGAAAGTTACGCAGCTGTTCCTAACTTCACGATTAGTCCGACTAACGTTCCATCGTGATGAGGCCTGCAAGGAAACGTACCAACGGATTTCCGCGGACTTTCACCTGTTCGCCCCCCAATCCTTCACTGCTGTTAGATCTTCCCTCGTTGATCCACATCCGCTCCATTTTCCCCGGATCGCGCCGCCTCAGGTTTGCCACAGGTACTGCACTTTTATAAAGAACTGTTGCAGTGTCCTCGCGGTGCCGTAGGGATAGCCGAACCTTGTGAAGCCGTGATTGGAGCCCGCATAAAAGACCGTAAATGGATTCAATTTGTAGCTAATCAACGGGTCGATCTCAATTCGTTTGGCAAATTGGTCATACTGGCCGATCATCCGGAAAAAGAATCTTGAAGAAAACTGATACGCCAACACGCTGCGCGCGACGTAGCCGTCATAAAACAAGTGACTGGCTTCGACTGACCACAGGCGGGACCTGGCGTACGACAGATCAGCCGAGAACTTATCGGTAGGCCGCACAACGACCTCGATCGAAAAATTGTTCCCCCTCCCGAGTTCGGGCGAGTCACCCCGATAAATGAATCTGCCAACCGAACCGTTGAAATATACGGACAAAGCACTGAACGGATTTGAGTTTATGCTGAATTCGGTGCGGTAAGCGTTGTTGAACGAAACGCTGTGGAAGATCTCGTCATCAAGCGGATAATAATCGATCCAGAGATAAGTCTGTCCCTTCAGCTGGAACTGCGCTCCTACCATCGTCCATTTCTCTTTCAGATAACCCACGTCGGTAAAATGCAATCCGGAGGAAGTCTGAAGAGAGACGTTCTCGATCAGCCACCTCATCGGGTATACAGTGTACCCCTGCCAGTAGGAAAGATAGCGGTTCCCGCTTGAGGTTATGAACCCGTCCTGGGCTTGGAACGTCGGCGACACGTCCGAATATTGAAGGTCGAAGCTGTAATGACGGGCGTTCCTCTTTATGTCCATCTGCATTCCCCCGCCACCGTACGTCTCGCCGTCAAAAGCAGCAGTGTAACCGGTCGATCCGTATCGCCGCCGGTCATTGAACAATGACGTATCGTTCAATTCTCTTGTATCTGAAAACAAAGCCTGGCCAACGAAGTAAAAATTCCCCGCAAACAGCAAGCTCCAATCGAGGCCCCCCATGTAGTTATGCGCAGACGAGAAATTCCTGGAAGTGAAGAGCCCGCCTATGAATGACTCGCTCCCGAAATCATACTTTGCTCGCAAGACGTTGCTGAGCGACCTGTCGCGCGTTGCGATGAAGTCGCTTCCCTCTTCCCCGGGGACGATAAACGGCGACTCCCTGTCGTAAGCTACGAGATACGCCAGCGAAAAAGAGCCGGATTTCTCGGTAAACTTCGAAGCACCGAGCGGATTGTTTATCATCCTGGAATAAAATGCAGTCGCCAGAGTGCCGAAGAGATCGGCCCCTTCGAGGAAGAACGGCCGCTTCTCAGGATAGAAAATCGCAAATGTATTGTTCACGCTTATCTGCGCCGCATCCGACTCTATCTGACTGAAATCCGGATTGATTACGGCACCCACAACGAGGTCCGATGAGGGCGCATACTTGAGACCCAGTCCGGCCCTTCCCCTGACGGGACCATCGGAATACGCAGACGCAGGATCTTCTGCGTCATCCATTGCCCCCGTCTTCGCACCCATTGCGTAGGGAAGAAATTCAAAATTGCCGGACGCAGTCACGCCTTTTATCCCTTCAATAGTTCCGCCCTGGCAGAGGACGCACGGATTATTGCGGTCGATCGGCGCCCATGTCATCTGATATCTGCTGTCGCGCGGAAGATTGCGCAAGAACTCCACCAGCCAATACTGCCCATCCTGGGGCGGGAAACGGAGACTCTTGAACGGGATTGAGATCTCCGCAGTGTATCCCGAATCATCGATGCTGCCGGCCGAATACCACACACAATCGAAGCTGGCGTCTTCGTTGTTGCCGGTTCGCATCGCATCGAACTGAATTCCGAAGGGATTCGTCATGAACTCATACCCACTTTGCATAGTCCCGTACGTGTCTAGAATCATGCCCACAAAATCGTCGTCGGTCATCTTATCCCGGTCGGTCAAATGAGATCGTATCTCCCCGGGCTTTGAATCGAACGCCCTGAATCCCACATAGAATCGATCTGAACTGTAGAGGACATAGACGAGCGTCTTTCGGGGGGCGGGACTATTGTCGCCGGGCTGAATTTCGAATTTCAGTTCGACGGGAGAAGCAGATTTCCAGAGCGGGTCCGACAATTTCCCCGTCAGATGGATCTCTCGATCTATATGAACCGCAGTTACTCGATACTTAGTGGGATTCACGGAATTGTAAGAAAGTACGGCGCCGGGAAACATCGTTATAAACAGACACGAAAGCCCGACCAAACCGGTCACTACGAAATTTCTACGACAAGCTGATCTCGACATTGCCCTGCCCTCTGGTTGATTGACATTGATCCCTACGGATTCTCAGCAGGAAAGGTTTCTCCGGAAAAGAAAAGACTCGGATCCCGCCCCGATCCACGATACCTCACAGGCGCGGAAATCGTTTGATCGTCATCTTGAATTTTCACCCGGCGATGTCGATAATGTTAAATAGAGTGATGCACAGGGCAGAAGAAATATCGCGGAATCGTTACCGATGACACCCCGTTTTGCGGAAGCGATAAATGGTGTATCTACGGGTCTCAAGGAAAGAGTCGCGGGTCTCTATCTGTTTCTGGTGGCGGTAAATCTCGCAGTCTGGGCGGCAGCGCTTTCCATCTTCAGCGGCTTCCCTCTCCTGATCGGAACCGCCGTGATAGCGTACAGCTTCGGACTTCGGCACGCGGTCGACGCAGACCACATCGCCGCGATTGACAACGTGACCCGGAAGCTGATGCAGGACGGAAAGAAACCTGCCGCAGTCGGATTCTTCTTTTCGCTCGGGCACTCGACCGTTGTCGTTCTGGCTTCGGTCGCGATCGCCGTGACTGCAACCGCAATACAGAAAAACTTCCCGGAGTTTCAGCAGATCGGCGGTTTGATTGGAACGCTCGTATCGGCAGGATTTCTATTTCTCATCGCTCTGCTGAACATGTTTATTCTCCGCGATGTATTCAGAGCTTTCAGGAGGGTAAAGAGAGGCGGTTCATACGACGAGCAGACGCTCGACGACCTGCTCGGACAGCGCGGATTGATGTCGAGAATCTTCCGGCCTTTCTACAGGATAATCAATAAAAGCTGGCATATGTATCCGCTCGGATTCCTGTTCGGGCTAGGATTCGACACCGCGACGGAGATCGGTCTGCTCGGAATAACTGCCGCAGAAGCGACGAAGGGTTTGCCGGTCTGGTCGATCCTGATTTTCCCGGCACTTTTTACGGCGGGGATGGCGCTTGTCGACACGACGGACGG
>JBJKPC010000058.1:0-4020 GCA_046706745.1 Candidatus Kryptoniota bacterium | reverse complement strand
CGCGTGCAACCCTGCGATCTTTGGGATATGCCACTTTTGCGGTTAGCCCCCTCCGGCTTTTGCTCAAATTTACCGTAGCCCGAATTGCTTTCCCCTTTTACAATGGGTCAGCTAAGCGAGAGCTCAGATAGGCGCATAAGCAAAATGCTTACTAGGAAATAATCGAGTAAAGAAAAGAGCGCTAAAGGCAAAGGACACAACTTCGGTGTTCATCCATGGACACCTCTAAGAAAGTGCCGTGCCACACTCAGGCTTGTGAGACCGAATGCGAGGAAACGAAGGAAATATTTTTCCTAATGGGATTGTCTTTTCTCTTGACATTCTTTTCTATAGGCGAGCCTGTTATACTTGACCGGTCTCGGCCGAAGTATGATCCGCCTGCATGCGCGTCACTTGAAATCCGCGAGCGATTGGTACCGAGGCTCTGCAGCAGCCTCCCGCTTCCAAATCGTAACGGCTCGCTCCTTGTAATTCTTCGCGAGATTGTTCATTTTCTAAGAGTTGGAGCAGCGAGCAGGAAGCACAATCGGCTTCGCCACCTAAGCGGCTGCTTTGGCGGTGAGAGCTCGTATTTATAGCGGAGAACATATACGATACCTTCTCTACATATTCATTTCTGCTGCAGTCGGCCTGGGCTCCTTTCTTCTTGCCTCGTGTAATATTACCGACCCTCCGGCCTACGTGAACAAGCAGGCGCATTCGCCGGTGATAGATCAGTATGCGATACACGGCGTTCGTCCAGGCCAAATCCTCACCGGTAACGTAACCATCACCATCGATTCTCTGCCGGCGGCATTGAAAGTCTGGAGAGTGGAGTTGTACGTACACGATACCCTGAGGAGTGGCTCCTTCGGTCCCCCGCCGTACGTCCTTAGTTTCGACTCCCGCAAGCTTCCGGAAGGTCAGGACACGCTCGTGATAAATATACTCCTCGCTCAGGACTCGACTCTCGGACTCCTGAACGGACTGATAACGACCGGACCGAACGATATTGGTTTCTCGACCAAGATTCCCGTGACCGTGATGAACAACTTCCCGGCGGGTCCGCAAAACTTCAATTGTGTCTGGACCGATTATCCTCTCCTGTCGTGGTCGGCAAGTCAGGATCCCGATTTCCATGCCTACATCCTCCGGCGCTTCTGGCCCGGGACCATGATCGATACGATATTCGACCGCAATACAACTTCATTCAATGATGCGTCGATTCCTCCCGTCTACGGAACCAGTGTGGGTTATTCTCTGAGTATCTGGAACGGCTATAGCGAGAGCGGAAGGGACAGCGTCTATGTAGTCCGCGGAACGATGCTGTCCAAACCGGGAGACGGGGTTTTTATGGCGGCGAGTCCCGTTCGAGATGAACTCTATCTGCAGACGTTCAATACTACCAGCCAGACCGCCCAGCCTCTGTGGGCCTTTTCGACAATAACGAACACGGTGATCGACTCGTTGCCGACCGCGGTCAGCGGCATTCATCTCAACTTGAGCTCCGACGGATCCATCATATCGTATTTCGATCTCGATTTGCACGCAATAAGGCGCCTGATGGTTTCTGGTTTTTCATTTCTGCCCGACATAACAATCAATTCGTATGGAGACCAGCCGACAGCCATCGCCGTCGGAAGAGACCGGATTGTCATTACAACGGAATACGGCGATCTTGATATGTTCGATGCCGCTTCGGGGAAACTCCTCGATGTCGTGGGGCATTTCCTTTCCAGCAATTCACTGCCGTCCATGATATCGGCGCCGAACAGCGACACTATCTTCGTAGCTCTCGGCCAGGACCTGTATGAAGTAAACGCGGGACTCGATACGTTGGACGTTATTTATCACCGAGTTTATTCACAGCCGATCTCAGGACTGGCGATCGTTCCAGGAACAGGCCTGCTTGCCGTGCAGGAATACAACTACGTGGACCTGGATCAGATTTCCGGTCTTGCTACTCAGACGACGCTCGCTTACCAGAGCCAGCAGGTATTGGCGATGTGCTTCGCCGGAAGCAAAGGGTACCTCGCGACCCCCGATCCTGCGGGAGGGAACGGAGGAACACCCGAAGGCGTAGTGAGTGAATTCAATATCGGAAATGTCGTACCGGTACGAAACTGGACCTTCGAAACTAGTTCGAACATGAAAATCGCTGTCTCGCGCGACGATAGTACTCTTTACGTGACCAACTATGCATTCGGGCCGGAATTCCAGGGGAACCGCACATTTGTCGTGAAGCTGAAATGACCGTAAAGAGCCGCAAATCATGAAATTGTTAATCGCACAGGTATCCTGCATTCTCTTAGTGGCATTCGCCGGACGCGGATATTGTCAAGACTCTTCAGCGGTGAGGGATTCCGGAGGAGTTTGGAAAATAAGTTTTGAAGCGGAAACCGGATACACAACCTTTTCTCTTAACGACGCGCACTCGGCCTTCCAATCGCTTCTTGATGCATACAGGCAGATCGATATTCCCCTTCCAACGCAGACGATGTTTCCGGGAAACATGTTGATCGGCGGGTCCGTGCTGTTTTCCTCTGACTTGCCGGTTGAGTTGGGGTTCGGAGCCTATTTCAGCAAGAGTGCAGCGATCTCCTCTTATAAGGATTTCTCCGGAACTATGCTTGAACGGATGGATATGGACATGACTACGGTACATTTTACGGTAAGAATCGGGGACCCGGCAGGGTCTCCAGGCTACTTCATTTATGCGCAGCCGGGCCTGACCTTTGCCGTGCTCGATTACTCGGAGAATGTGGACTTGACCTATCCAGCGCCGCAATCGGTGGGACACCGGACGTCCGAACACGGTTTCGAGGTTGACGGCGAAGCGGGAGTCGGCGTGGCGGCCAGGGTATACAGGCTACCGATATCGGTGGAGGTGGGATATAGGGAAGCTAAGATCACGACTTTGACAAGCGCCGCGAACAACTTCTCTATTCCTCTAGATGTCTCAGGTCTCGTAATCAAGGCAGCGATAGGAGTAGACTTGTAATGGGCTCGAATAATCCTCTTTCGAACGCGGTTCGTAATCGTATCTGTGCCGCTGTCATGGCCGCGCTTCTCGTCTGCTCGTATCCCGTGATTGGGCATGCGCAAAATAATCCGGAGCTCCTCAGGAGAAAGGCGAAGTTCCTGAGCTCCGAGTATTTCCAGGGGGACAGCGTGATTTCCAGGCAGCAACTGGAGAGAATCCTTCTTTCCTCTCATGATTCGGAAATAGTGAATCTCACACACTCGGAACGTTCATATTCGTCCATATCATTTCTACCTGGCTTTATCGGGGGATTATGCGTCGGATATGGAGTATTGTCCAAGCCGACGAACGAGACATTCATAATCTCAGGTGTGATTTGCGCGGTGGGAGCTTTTCTTATCGACAAGTCGAGCAGTTCAGACCTGGAGCAGGCGATCATGCGCTACAACAGCCGTCTCGGCCCGGGCGCTTCGTATTTGCCCCCGTACAAGGCGTCGGGCGCAGCGTTCCGTGTGGGGATCACAGGAAGTTTTTGAAAGGCTCAATCGAAGGAGCACTGATAGTGTATCTTACAGACGGCGTGAATCGGCCGAACACTGATGCCACGAACAATTCGATTCAGCTCCAGCATGAAACCCATGCGAATTCCACCGACACATTTGGGTAACAGTACCTCTTCCTCTGTGGCCGTTGTATTTATGAAATATGAAAAGAGCGCTCTCGATGCGAGGTTATCGGGCCGTGCGATTCGTGTTGCCGACTTTGGCTTGTCAAGTTCATGATCGCCATAGGAACTGATCTCCCTGATTGGACAGAAAGTAGAGTTTGAGAATTCGGTAAGCCGATTCTCGCCGCCTCCACCGGTACCTGATGGTTGTTTCGTATTCGACGGTGGTTAATTAGATGCGGGCTCGTTCAGGTTTGCATCTTTGAAGAATTCTTTATACTCTCTTTCAGAGATGCGTAAGCTCGACGTGATACAAGTCCAAAGGCTGGCGGAACCTGACAGCCACTTGGTCGCAAGAATACGATCCGGTGATTCGATGGCGATGAGAAGC
>JBJKPC010000057.1:0-46865 GCA_046706745.1 Candidatus Kryptoniota bacterium | reverse complement strand
ATCAGTGTAAGTCTCCCTTGACTTCCGACCCGGACTTTCCGACGAGTATATCGAGGTCCGCGCCTTGGTCGGCCTGCCGTACGTGATCGAGATAGAGACGTACATATCCTCTTACCGCTGCAGGCTTCGGTGGTTTCCACGCAGCGCGGCGCTTCTTCAACTCTTCCTCCGGAACATCAAGGTGAAGCTTTCTGGCGGCAACATCCAGCTCTATCATGTCGCCGTCCTTGACGAGCGCCAGCGTCCCACCTATGGCCGACTCCGGGCTTATATGCAGGACGACGGTTCCATATGCGGTCCCGCTCATCCTGCCGTCGGAGATCCGGACCATGTCCTTCACGCCCTTCTGAAGCAACTTGACTGGCAGATCGACGTTGCCGACTTCCGGCATGCCGGGATATCCCTTCGGTCCGACGCTCTTCAGGACGATGACGCTGTTCTCATCGATTTCGAGATCGGGAAGATCTATTCTCTTGTGATAGTCGTCCATGCTTTCGAAAACCACCGCTCGGCCGCGGTGCTTCATGAGTCTCGGTGTTGCCGCAGACGGCTTGATCACGGCGCCGTTCTCGCACAGGTTTCCTTTCAGAACCGCGATTCCGGCTTCGGTCTGGAAAGGTTTCTCGAGCGTGGCGATAACGTCCCGGTTATAGCACTTTGCGTCTCCGCTGTTTTCCGTGAGCGATTTGCCGTTCGCGGTGATTACATCTTTGTGCAGCAGTCCTTCGAGCTCCTTCAGGACGACGGGCAAGCCGCCAGCATAAAAGAAATCTTCCATGAGATACTTCCCGGAAGGCATGAGGTTGACCAGAAGCGGAATCTTGCTCCCGAGTTCATCGAAGTCATCGAGCTTCACTTCGACTCCGACCCTATTCGCGATTGCGATCATGTGTATGAGCAGATTGGTCGACCCGCCGACCGCAGCGTTTACGATGATCGCATTCTCAAAAGCTTTTCTCGTCAGGATCTTCGACGGCCGCAGGCCCTCCTTCGCCATCTCGACGATTCTTCTTCCGGAGAGCTGTGCCATCACCTTCTTGCGCGAGTCGACCGCCGGTATGGAAGAAAATCCCGGAAGAGTGAGGCCGAGCGCCTCGACCATCGTCGCCATCGTGGACGCGGTGCCCATAGTGTTGCAGTGTCCCGCGCTCCTTGCGGCGCAGACTTCCGCTTCCTGCAGGTCGGCTCCCGACCAGCCCTCGGTTGTCTGCTTTTCCTTTATCATCCAGTTGAACGAGCCGGATCCGATGGTTCCGCCTCTGAATCTTCCGTTCAGCATCGGCCCGCCCGGCACGACGATCGTCGGAATGTCGACGCTGCACGCGCCCATGACCGTCGACGGCGTAGTCTTGTCGCAGCCTGTAAGAAGTACGACTCCGTCGAGCGGATTAGCTCTGATGGATTCCTCGACGTCCATGCTCGCGAGATCGCGGAAGAGCATCGTGGTGGGACGCATTATGGTTTCGCCCAGCGACATCACCGGGAACTCGAACGGAACACCGCCGGCCTCCAGTATGCCGCGCCTGACCACTTCGGCGAAGTCGCGAAGGTGGCCGTTGCACGGAGTCAATTCGGACCATGTATTGCATATGCCGATGACCGGCCGGCCGCCGAAATAATCGTCGGGGTACCCCTGATTTCGCAGCCACGACCGGTGGACAAACCCCATCTTGTTTATGCCGGCAAACCAATCCCGGCTTCTCAGTTTCGTTTCGTTATTCATTTGTTCTACTGCTCCTCTCGAAAGGAGAGGAGCGGCTTGCCTCCTTTCCCTTCCTACTTATATGAATGCCGACCGCCCGGATCAGGCCAGTTCAAACGGCTTGATATCCGGAACGAGCAGATGAATAAACAACAGGGCTACAAGGTACACCGAGCCGCATATGATGAACAGCGGAATATAACTGCCGGTAAACTGGAGGATGGCTCCGGCCAGAAGTGCGATAAGCGAGCCGCCGATCGCGCCGGCCATGCCGCCGAGACCGACCACGGAACCGACCGCCTTCTTCGGGAACATGTCGGAGACTGTCGTAAAAAGGTTTGCGGACCAGCTCTGGTGAGATGCCGCCGCAAGTCCGATCAACAAAACCGCCCACCACTCGCTCACGGAGGCGGCGAACATTATCGGGACAATCAGCACGGCGCTTAGAAGCATCACAGCTTTCCTTCCCCTGTTGATGCTCCACCCGCGCTTGATGAAGAATCCGGACATCCACCCGCCGCCTATGCTTCCTATCGTCACCATTGTATAAATCACTATGAGCGGGAAACCCAGATGGGCAAGGTCCAGATGGTAACGCTCGTTCAGGAAACTCGGCAGCCAGTAAAGGTAGAACCACCATATCGGATCGGTCATGAACTTTCCTATTACGAACGCCCAGGACTGCCTGTACTTTAGAAGCTTGAGCCAGGGGATTTTTTCAGCGGTAGGTTCCGGCGGATCGCTCTGGATATACGCGATCTCTTCCTTCGTGACGCGCTTCTGTTTTTCGGGGACTTCATAGAAAATCAGCCAGAGAACCAGCGCGATGACTCCGAGCAGCCCGGTGAAGATGAATGCCTCGCGCCAGCTCCATGTCAGGGTTATCCAGGGAACCACTATCAGGGCTATGATGGTGCCGACATTCGGTCCGGAATTGAACAGGCCGGTCGCAAGAGCCCTCTCCTTCTTGGGAAACCACTCCGCCGTCGCTTTGACGGCTGCAGGGAAGTTTCCCGATTCTCCGATGCCGAGTGCGAACCTCGCGGCCCCGAATCCGAACACGCTCCGCGCAAAGGCGTGCGCCACCGCAGAAATGCTCCACACGACCATCGACCAGGAGTATCCCTTCTTCGTTCCCACCCAGTCTATGAACCGGCCGACAAACAGGAGACCGATCGCATAAGCAGTAGTGAAAGCAAATATGATGTAGCCGTAATCTATCTGGTTCCACCCTATGCTTTTCTGAAGTACCGGCGCAAGGATGCCGAGGACCGCTCTGTCTATGTAGTTTATCGTGGTCGCGAAGAAAAGCAGACCGCAGACAACCCAGCGGTAGTAACCGACTTTTCCGTTAAGCGAGAGACCCTGCCGGGTCGGATCGAAGTTCGGGGATTTTTCTTCCATTGTCTCCTCTCTTGATGGGGTTGTTCTGCGCTATCTCAGTCGACAACGTATCCGCGTCCCGCTTCCATGAACGCGCGAATGTTTGCATCGGGCGTCTCCTGGGGGAGGTCGCATCCCGTGCTAAGGACGAAGTTAGGACAACCTTCCATGCTCTCAAGGAGCCGTCGCACGTCTTTCTCAACTTCGTCAGGTGTTCCATGAAGGATCGAACCTGTGGGATTCAGATTGCCGATCAGGACAATTTCGTCCGGGACTCTTCCGGCGACTACCGTAAGATCGACTCCTGCTTCCTGCGAATCAAGGCTCAAAGCATCGACACCTGATCCGGCCATTGCTTCCACGAGATGCATGGAATTGCCGCAGACGTGATAGATCGTCGACACTCCGGTTTCGCGGCAGCTCTCGCACAGGCGGCGTACGTACGATGCCGAAAACTCTTCGAACTGCTGCGGACCCAGCATTACTGCACTCGGCTCGAGCACGCATATCAACTGTGCACCCGCCGCGATGAGAAGCCGCAGGTACTGCTGTATCTTTCCCGTCGCGAAACTGCAGACTTCGTGAAGCATCTCCGGTCGGGCCACCGTAGACATGGCAGTTTCCTCAGCTCCCATAAGGAGCGCCGCCAGTGTGTACGGTCCCGTCACGTACGCTCCCCTTAGCACGGAGGAGGGAATGCCGATGCTCATCAGCTTCATCGTCTCCACGTAGCTGAGCAGTCGGGCGTCGAACGAGATATTTACGCGCTCCGCCAGCTCGAGGTCCTCCGGCCTGAACTTGTCGCGAACAACCGTTGCAGATTCTTCTTTTGGAAAGACGGTGTAACGGCCGACCGCATTTGCTTCGACCGACAGATCCATCATCGGGAAGACTGCATCAGGGTGATATGCATCCGCAATCGCTTTCAATACCCTGAAGTGCTCGCCATAGTTCTGCTGGGCCAGCTTCACCGAACAACCGACAAGATTAAGACCCGGGAAGCCTACAAGCGGTGCAACAAGCCGCCTCTTCTCGTCGTAAGCCTCCCTCACCGAATCAAGAAATGGTTTCCTACAGAGAGCCTGATTGGATTGAGTTTTCGGTCCTGACTCACTCATTTCATTTGTTGTATTAGAATTGCCCGATTAAACGGTTCGAGACGACAATTGAACCGATTGAATATTACAAAGAACGCGTAAGCATGTCAAATGACTTGAGTAAGTGTGTCAGAAGCGAGGCTTGCTGATCAGCAAGGCCGATTGGCGAAAGAAGTCGCTCTACCCGGAGCAGAGCGCCCCGTCACTTCGTGACAGGGCGCCTCGCGAGCGAGGAAAAATCTCTTCTCAGTGAATCGCCGCGGTTCCTTTGTCGGCACAGCTCGGGTCTCTCACGCCTTCATTTACCAATCAGCAACGCATTTGCTGCGTTCGCCAGATAGATGTAGCTCGACCCGACAGGGATGACATACTCGTTCTCGCCCCAGAAGAACGGCCAGTCTTCCTTGTTCTCCGGAAAGTCGGGTTTCAATATCAGCTCGCCGGGAGCGACGCCGCCTGCGATGAACGTAAAGTCCGCACGGTTATTGCCGTACGCCACTTTCTTCGAGACGGTTCCGACGCCGGACACGAAAGAGATATTCGAACCGGGATGACAGCCGTAAATGTAATTCAGACCGGCGAAGACCCATTCCTCCGGAATGATTTCGGGAAAAGCTTCGTGAAGGATATAGTTAGTCAATGCGAAGTTCACAACGAGCCCGTCGCCAGCCCAGGTTCCCGTTGATATAGGCACCGAGTATGGATTTTGCTTGAGATATTTCCCGACAAACTCCTTGTAGGTCTCGGTAAGCTTCCGAATTTCGTTCACATACGCTTCGTCCATATACGGGATGGCACGCACCGCCCAGACAGCTTCGAAGAAGAAGTGCTCTTTGATCTCCGGCATCGACTCGCTCACTGCTTCCGCGTACTTTTTATCGTTCGTAGTAATAAGAAGCTCGACCGCGGCCTTCAGCTTCTCGTTGGCCAGGAAACCTCCTGTCGTGTTGCCGTAATGGTAAGTGTAGGGTTCATGGCTTTGCTCATCATCCCAGGTCTTCTTCGCTGTCGACAAGCATTCGTCCGCCAGAGAATCGTCGTATCCGCGCAGCGCCCTGCTTGCCGCGGCCAGCGCAGCCGTCGAACCGTAATCGAGCGCGCTCGACCGCGAGGTAAAAGCCCACCTGTCATCGAACGTACCGCTCTCGAATCCGTTGGACTGCAGGCTGTCGAGGCTCGAATTATAGATGAGCCCGTCCGTGTTTGAATGAGCATCGCCGAGGAGCGTATACTGCGACAGATGCGCAGAGATTATGCCGTCGATAGCGTGACCCACCGCCCTGTACTGCGCTATGAGTGCAAGTGCCCCGTGCTTTATCTGCTGGACGATGTCCGGGACACCGTCCGGGCGATGCATCTCGACATAGTGTGTTTCCTCATCGACTGTCGTCTCGTCGCTCATAGGCCGGAACGACTCCCACGTATGAACCAGGTCCAGCACGACAGCGTACTGCGACTGCGTCCGTATGTCGAAATCGCCGGCATCGAACCAACCGCCGACGTTGAGGCCGGGAATATGCTGGAGCGGCTTGTAAGGAGAATCGGTTGTCGGTCCCTGGGCATAGAGATCGAAATGCACATGGTCGACAGGCGCCTGCAGCGCGTCGTCCATGTGCGCCGCACCGTGCCAGATTCTGTAGGCTTCTCTCACGAACATGTGATCCATCTGCACCGGAAAGTAGACATCGAGAGTCGGACGCCACGTATTCTTATAGATATCTTTCGCAATGCGGAATGGCTTCGTCCGCATACTGCCGTATTCGATGACGTAGAGGCCTTCCTCTTTGACATTTGAAAAATCGAATGTCGAATAATCGTATCTGAGATACTTTCCCCAGGGTTTCAGTTTCCCTTCGAAGTTCTGAACAAGTTCTCCATCTTCCTTGATTCTCATCAATTTCGCCGATGATAGCGGATGATCGTTCACGTCGAACTCGAAGACAGCCACCTTCTTCTGGGACGGTGCATAGCCGACCTGCGAATAGCCGATTACGGGCTTGCGGATCCAGTTCGGTACAGTACGAGCGGTGAGGAGCCATTTCATTACAGTCCCGGTCTTGCCCGACGGGATAAGGCTTCTCACGACGAACCAGCCGTTTTGTGCCTGGTTGCGGCCGTCGTAGAGCGACAGCTCGCCGATTTCATCGTTGATCGTCACCATCCCGAGCGAATCTTCCGGCGCAAGTACTATCGTCCGCCCGGTCGCAATGGGTTGGGGCTCAACCGTTCCCGTTCCCGTCTTCTTCATCGGGCCGTCGGGGTATAGCGGAAAGGCACCCGCCTTGCCGTCGATCAGGTAGGTTTTTTCGAAATAAGCCGACGGTAGGAATTCGAGATTGAAGCCGGTGTGGCCTTCCAGCTTCGCGGGCAGAGGCTTGTCGAGACTGACGGTGATGAGCACGCCGTCGCCCTCACCGTGCGCTTCGATCACGTAGGAAAAATCGTAATCGGGATATGACAGGTGCACCTCGACGGTATTCTTCTTCTCGTCGATCTTCCTTTCCACGAGTTTAGGAATCGGGTCCCATTGTCCCGGTGTCGAGCTTAGGCGCACTTCCCCGTTTGTAGCGGTTCGAACGCCATGATGGATGATCTCGATCCCCGCCATCTTCGCGTCGTTGAATTCACTGTTGTACTGGTTGTTAAAGATGAGAACGTTCAAACCCGGCTTCTCGAAATAGCCCAGCTTGTTCAGTTTCAGCGGAATGTTTTTCCCCTTCGCACTGGAAACTGCGACCATAAACAGGCCGAGCGTGAAAGAGAAGACAAGTATGCCGAGTATTCCTTGCATAGATATTCTGCCCGTAGTCAAAAGTGCCTCCCTGGTTTTGCGGTAAATGGTAAGTAGACGCCCCCGATTTATCTGAGTAAAACTATACGGCGGCGGATCACTTTGTTATCTTCAGCATCTCGGCACCCGCCAGTATGACGGCGCCGATGCCGTGTACATCGTTGAGCGGGGCGGGACGATTGTAATAAAACTTCAGGTCGTCGCCGACTCCCGTGCCCGTGCAAACACCTTCTGTCTTTCCGTCGGGCCGTATCTTCGACATGACGCCCTTCCAGCCGAGGCGGGCGACGGCGGTGTAGCTCGAATCAATATAGCCTTTCTCGACGGCACGTGCTATGGAATAGGTGAACATGGCCGAACAGGATGTCTCGAGATACGTGTCCGGCCTGTCGAGAAGCTGGTGCCACAGCCCGCTTGCATCCTGGTAACGGACGAGTCCGCGGATCTGTCTTCTCAGAAGCTCCAGCAGAGTATCGCGCTGCGAAAAACCGGCAGGCAAAATGTCGAGCAAATCGACCTGTGCCATAAGCATCCAGCCGTTCGCCCGGCCCCAGAGTGCCACTCCGTTTTTTTCGGTGTCCGAGTACCAGCAGTGGTACATCAGCCCCTTATTCTCATCATAGAGATACTTGTTGAAGTTGATAACTTGTCGCGCAGCATCATTGAAATAACGATTGTCATGAGTCAGGACTCCGAGGCGCGCAAGAAACGGGACGCTCATATACAGATCGTCGGCCCAGATTGACCACTCGCGCGGGAAAGTGCGGGCGAGCGTACCGTCCGGGAGTCGGCCCTGTTTGTGTGTGATGTGCGCGGCTGCGGAATCAATGTACGCAAGGTATCGAGTTTCAGGGTGGAGCCTGTATACTTCGATCAGGCTCGCTCCCATTGCACCGTAGTCATCCAGCTCCTTCATTACGATCATCTGTCCGAGCGGATAAGACCATTTGTCTTCACTATCATATCTTGACTTGAAATATCGGAAATTGTCGAAAGCGAAAGAGATGGCACGCAAGGCGAGATTCGAATAGGAAGTGTCGTGACGTTCTTCCCCCAGCCTGAGCATCGCGATGTTGAGCACACCGTTCCAGTAGCGCCAGTCGTTGTAGCGGCTTTCCGGCTCAAGCCGGGCATCGGCCGGGGCGGCGGCTGTCGAGGAGCAGCGGATTCCCGTTTTCCGGTCGACGAACCGGAAAGATGCATCGCAAAGAACCGAGTCGGCAACGAGGCGCACTATTCGCTCAGTGGAAGCTGAATAGTACGCAGCCGTCTGCGCCTGCAGCGGAGGTGAGGTTGCCGACACAGTAAACGGGATGCCGAGCAACGCGAAAATGCACCGCCACTTTTTCATGGTACAGCCTCCCTTTGCCGTTCCGCGATTACAACCGGAACGTTACAATGACTCCGCCAAAAATGAAAGTGCCGTCCGAAAAACAAACGACCAATCTCGGTTAAACTCTGTGAAATGCTTTTCAGCCCGGCCTGCACTAGTTTCACGGAGAGACACGGAGAAGCACAGAGTTCCACAGAGAATTGTTCTGTTCTTCTTCGTGTCATTCTTTCTTTACTCAGTGTAGCTCTGTGACACACCTCGAGCCGGTGAGACGGGATGAAGACACGGGAGGTGGGTCGAGCCTTGATTTCAAAAAGAAGAGCCCGACCGGAAGCGGGCTCTTTACTCTTACAATGGACGAAATCCAGATCGCGCTCTTCGGGAAGCTGCGCCGGAGCGAAGGATTCGCTCCGACCACCTTTCAGGAAGACACCCGTGTCGCTGTGCTGTTTCCCGTGAACCTTCTAACTTCAAATCCGGCTACCTTGCCGTTCTTGTCCCTCTTTACGTCCATCTTCAGGAACTTGCCCACGACGTATAGGTTATCACGTGTTTCGGCATGCAGGGTCCACGTCGAACCGTCGAAATCGTGCAGGATCAGGGAATTCCCGTCGACGCTGATCTTCATTTGCCCGCCGCCGGAAATCCGGTATGTCCCGGTGTATTGTTCGAGAACCGCCGGACTTAAGCCAAGCGACGGCCGTTGGAAGACGTACTGGAGTCCCCAGGAGAATCCCAGCGACTTAGTCCCCGAATGACCGACGCCCTGAAGTATTTTAGACTCCAGGCTCAGGCCCTCATAGTGCCGCGACTCGATCGTCTTCACGAACTTTTTGAAGTCTGCCGGGTACTCGTACTGTCCGATTCCCATAAACACTCTCGCATGCAGACTTCTGTGTTCAGCCGCATATTTCTTCTCATATGAATACAGGATCTCGTTGTCCCATGGCACGACGGGACTGGTGAGGACGAACCGATTGAACAAGCCCGGTGCCTTGAACATGGCATACACAGTGAAGAGACCACCCAAAGAGCTGCCCATCAGAGTGCGGTCGTCCTTTTTCACTCTGTATTTCGATTGGATGAAAGGGATCAGCTCATCTTTAATGAACTGGAGAAATAGCGGGGCGCGTCCTCCGTAAGGAACCTGCATAGTCGGGGTCGGAGTAAAATCACCGGCTCTCAGCGAATCATAATTAGCATCAGCTCCCGACCATGTTATTCCAACAATGATCATTCTTGGAATGAACCCGTCGTAATACTGCTGCCCATAAATGGCCTCTGCCAGCGGAAAATCCCATTGGCCGTCCAGCAGATACACAACCGGAAATGGTCCCTTTACTTTTTGATAATCGGTCGGGAGGTTGATATAGAGGTCATACTTCTCGTGCGTAATCGAAGAAGTAATACTCAGTTGCTCTGTAAACGGAATTTTCACCTCGGGAAGAGCCGTTCCCGTTTGGTCTCCCGCCGACTGCGCATACGCCGCAGTCCCGCAGAGAAACAGAAACGACAGAGTCAAAATTGAAACCGCTTTGTTCATCGTAGCTCCTTAAGTCATATGGGACATTATTCTGAAATTCCTCAAAGCTTCCGGGAGAGAACATGCCTCTCGCTACGCGTCTGCACTCACGCTCGGAATCTTGTGGAGGAGGTCTAGCATCTGGCCCCGGCTCTCTTGGCCGATGGTGAACGCATCGACGAAGTTTAAACCCAGAACAAACTTCAGACACTCGTCCCGTTTGTCTGCGAGTCTGCCCGCGCCGAAAATCTTCATGCCGACTATTCCCTTTCCGTCATCATGCATTTTCTTGAGGACTGCGGAAACAGTCTTCACATCGGCATCCATCCTGACCTGATACGGATTGATCCTTGCAAGATCTATCTGGACCCAGTTTGAGGCCGAGGCGGCTTTCAGAGCGCCGATAGTATGGCATGATACGCCATGTGCCCGTATTATCCCATCCTCTCTGGCCTTCTCCAGGACATCCATGGCTCCTCGCTTGACCGCAGGCCAATCGTGATCCGTCATCAAGTGCAAAAGAAGAATGTCTATATAGTCAGTTCCTATCTCTTTGCGGAACCTGTCGAGATCCGATTTCATTTCATCTGACGTGGTTGCTTCAGTCTTCGTAAGTATAACGACCTTTTCACGCGGGATCGTCTTCAGCGCTTTCTTCAGATCAGGGTGAGTGCCGTATTGGTCCGCCGAATCCCAGAAGTTTATTCCCTCATCGAAAGCAGCACGAAGGAGATCCGGGAGTCCCCCGTCGCCGGTAATTTCCGATTGATCCGAATGATGCTGGAAACCGTTTGTACCCGTTCCCATTGCAAGTCTTGACACTTTGATACCTGTTCTGCCAAGCGTGACAATGTCGCTCGCGTACTTCTTTCCCGCGCCCGAAATGAATCTCCTGGTGTAGGGAGGAAGGGCGAGGACACCGCCGGCAATCGCCGTGTATTTAATAAAATCGCGTCTTCTCACCGTTTTGCCTCCTGATTGTCCGCAACTTGGAAATATGCCGGCGGCGAATTAAGGCCGCACAAGCGAGATTTGCATATTGATGGTAGAACGCCTCCACTTTTCAAAAAGTTCGCGTGCCTGCCTGGAACATCCATTCCTGACTACCCGTCAGCGACCCCTTACTGCCTCGATGAAAGCTTTGATGCTCTCGGTCTTCACTCCGGGGGGCATTCCACCGCCGCACGACATGACAACCCTGGATTTATCATTCAGAGAACCGACGAGCTCCTGCGTCTTCTTTGCGATTTCCTCCGGTTCGGCACTCGCGAGCACGTCGCGGGGAGGGAGATTACCCATCAATGTCACTTCTCCATGTGTCAGCTCCTTCAACTCGTTCAGGGTAACTTCGAAACCCATGTTGAAGAGGTTCACTCCCATCTCCGGAAGAAAGGGGGCAGAGACTTTACACGGAGCATCATTGTGAAGGAACTTGACGGTGACGTTAGCGTCGAAAAGTTCTTTGAAATACGGAAGACCGAATGTGCGAAATTCGTTTGCGCCCATGAATCCTATTATGTCGTCAAGAAGGAAGATACCGTCGATGGAGGGGAACGTTTCCATCTGAAGATGGAGCCAGTCTTTCAGATAGGCCGTGATCTTCTTCATGAGGAGCTCCGCCTTATCCGGCTGCATCATCATCATCGTTAGAAACTCTGTGGAACCCATCAGGTAGCTGGCGACATTCAGGGGACCGCGAGCCACGGCAAATCTTATCTTATGTCCGGCCGCTTCGATCTTCGGCTGCGCCAGTTTTAGCCTGTTCAGCATAAAAGGAAGAAGGCCGTCCGTCCGCGGATCAGGTTCGGGGAGATTCTCAATATCATCGGCTGATTGGATTACCTTGTGTGCAAAAGGGAATTCGTCGGGTGGAAACGTTCCACGTGCCCCGAATGCCGAGGGTTCGGTGCACATTCCGAACTCGGACCAGAATCCGGGAAGGAACATGACCTCCGGGAAATCGTCGATGGCCTTCAGATTCGCTTTCATCCATAATTCATCGCTCGAAAAGTAATCGATTATTTTGATGCCGTACCAGTTCGGCAGCCAGGGGCTGTCGATGATGAATCCTATCGGTAAAGGATCGGATGTTTCGCCCTTGATTGTCTTGACCAGTAAATCCCATTGTTGGTCTGTCATGCCGGTTGCCTCATCTCTTTAATCGTTGATTTTAGGATTACTTCCGGTTCTGACGAGCCTCAGCTTCTCTTCCCGGTCGCAACAGCTCGCGTCGCCCTGTATGTACAGTCCTTAACCCCGCAGCGGTCGCAGATATAGTCTCTCCACTTCACATCCGGCCCGATCCCGATTATGCCGCTGACAGACTTTATCGGATGCATTAATGAGGACTCTGACAGTGTCACACCGCAGAAGTTTTCGGGGAGAAGCGAAAAAAGGAGTTGCTGCTCTGCGACAGCCCAGTTGCAATAGCCGGGACTGTACCTGTTGGTGATGTTAAGACTTCGCAACCGCATTCTCTCGCCGATGTGATCGTGTAGGGCGTTAGTCACCGTTTCTGCGGCGACCGATGCGGTGACGTCCGCTATATAGCCGAGGGCCGGATCTTCGTGCCTCAGAAGTTGCCTGGACCATTCTTCCATTGCCGCACCGATCGTAGCGACAAACAACGCCGCATGAGTGGACTTCTTGATCTGGCCGGTCACTATCTTGTCCATTTGGAAGAATGTACCTCCAACCGCAAGACCATCCACGCGTCCCTTCGGCCGATTGACACCGAGGATTCGGTACCCTGCTCTTATCTCGCATCTTTTCTGCAGCTGGTCCGTGGCCTCGTCTATCATTCCCGCAAAATGTACCGGGATTTCCCCGTCGGAATATCCAAGCGTCAATTCGACTTCGTTCCTGTCGAAGGTCAGGTCTTGAAAACTCATCGAGACTTCGAACAAATCATTCCCAATTTCAGACTCCTGCAACATCAGGCCGCTTTCAACTCCTTTACGAGCGCTCTTATATGATCCGGCGTCGTGCCGCAGCATCCGCCTATGATATTCGCACCGCTTTCGACAAGTGCACGGGCTCTCCCGGCGACAATCTCCGGAGTCTCTGTATAAATGAGTTGCCCGTCTCTGATTATCGGCAGTCCAGCGTTGGCGTGAACGAGGACCGGCGTCGACTGGTCGGCTCTCCGGATTTCACGAACGACATCGATCATCTGATCGATCCCGTTTCCGCAGTTCGCCCCAATTATTGACGCGCCTGCTTCCTTCACCGCATGTACCATGTCGGCGGGGGAAACTCCCATCATCGTGCGGTACTCTCCGCTCACGGTCCTGTCAAATGTGAACGTACAGATGATTTCAAGACCTGTTGCCTCCTTCGCCGCCCGAATAGCTAGGACTGCTTCGTCGATTGCAGACATTGTCTCGATGAGAATCGCGTCCGCCCCTCCTTTTCTCAGCGCCTCAGCCTGGATGCGGAAGCCTTCGGAGACCGCTTCCTCAGAAACCTGACCCATCATCAACATTTCTCCGGTCGGCCCAATGGAACCGAGAACGAAGTGACTTTCGCCGGCCGCAGTCCTCGAAATTGCGGCGGCAGCTTCGTTGAGCTCCGCGGCGCGTTCCTGAAGGCCGAAGTGAGCCAACTTGATGGGGGTTGCGCCGAAACTGTTAGTCAATACCATGTCGGCACCTGCATCGACATAGCTTTTCGCTATAGCGAGGACGTCGCCGCGATGGGTGACATTCCACAATTCAGGACATTCCCCCGGCTGGAGGCCGCGTTCTTGCAGCATCGTGCCCCATGCGCCGTCCGAGATGAGGATCTTCCCTGCGGCCAGGGCTTCAAGCAACGATCTCATTTCTGCACCACGCTATTCAGAAAAGCCACGGCACCCTGCGGATTAGGCGCATAACCGTCGGCACCCATCTGATCGGCAGCCTTCTGCGTAAGCGGAGCGCCTCCCACTATTACCGGGGTATCGGGAAACAACGCCTTGATTTCCTGCACGGTCTTCGACATGTTCACCATGGTTGTGGTGAGAAGCGCGCTCAAGCCGACTGCACAGCCCGAGTTCTGCTTGATCGCATCCAGAAACTTTGCAGGTTTTACGTCTACGCCGAGGTCAACGACTTCCCAACCGTTCCCTTCCACAACCATCGCAACGAGGTTCTTGCCGATATCGTGAAGGTCCCCGGAGACCGTGCCAACTACGAATTTGCCCTTTGCCTTCACTGTGCCCGTTTGGAAATACGGCTTAAGATGAGCCATCACCGCATTCATCGCTTTTGCCGCCATCAACAATTCCGGCACGAACACCTCGTTCCGGCTGAACTTGTCTCCGATCCGCATCATTCCGTCGTTGCACGCCTGCAGAATCTCGTCGGGCCCCACGCCGGCATCGAGCGCCTGTTTCGTGAGCTCGTCCGAGCCTTCCTGACCCTGCATGTCGCTCGGGTACGGAGACGATTTATTGACTTTGCCGCGTTCGATACAATCGCCGATCCTCGTGATTAGTTCTTGCATTCCACAACCCTTTTTGTATATGGAATATAACAAATTTCCCGGTTACCCTGCTCTGGAGAGTGAAGGCTTCCGGGGGTCAACAAACCCCTAGACGTTTTTGGAAGGGGTTGGGCCCATCTCCCATCTTGTGTCTTCTCATGGCCGCACTGTCATTAAGGAGAGTGTACAAGTGAAAAATGATGCATTGCCCCCCTCAACGGTTTGGTCACCTTAACTCAGTTAGCCGAACGCAACACTGACGCCTTTCGATATTCCAAAGAGGAACCCGTTGTCCAAGGACACGCCGTTCAACTCACGAACGTTGGACCAGATTTCGTGGGAGTTGGAAAGAATGGCCAAGAGATTATCGCGGTATGTCATCCGATGACAAAGGTCGATTATTTTTATTGCCGACAGACGTGACAATCGCGGCACCAGGATCGTCGAGAGCAGAATCGGACAATAAACGATTGAAGTTCATGAATTCGAGGGTGAAGACCGGGACGCCAACCGACTATGTTTGAGGCGCCAACGCCTCCCCTAATGACCTGCCGGATGCTCCCGAAGCTAACCTTTATCGAACCGCCAAGTTTATCTCGACCACTTCTTACAGGCGCCGGGCATCCTCATGAAAATGCCATGCACGAAATGGGCATCCCGTTTCCATCCGGAGCCGGGCGGCCTCAAACCGGGTCAACGCCCGACTCCGATGATTATTGAATTTCCAGTTACGCGTCAAACAATACTATTTCACGAGCATCAGCTTCTTCGTCGCGGTAAACGTCCCGGCAGAAATACTGTAGAAATAGACGCCGCTCGAAAGCTTGCTGGCGTTGAAGGTAGTCTCATGATTTCCTGCGACCTGTTTTGCGTTGACAAGGGTTGCGACTTCCCTTCCCAGGACATCATAAATCTTCAGCGTAACATGGCTCATCTTCGGCAGCTGATACCTGATGACCGTGGTCGGATTGAACGGATTCGGGAAGTTTTGCTCCAGCTGGAACCTGGACGGCAGATTCGAAGCGTGTTCACCCACACCCAGCGGATTGTCCTTGATATAGTTCGCCATCCAGAGCAAGGCCGGTCTCGCCGTGTTGTCAGACCTTACCAGGTAGGCCGTTGTCTGCCACGTCATGCCCTGCTTGTATCCCCAGGCAGTGATCCCTTTAACTCCGTGATGCTGCCACAGGATGGGAAATATCTTCTTGTAAAGCGTCAGCTGCTGATTATCGTCGGGAGTCCCGCTGTCGTTGAGGTTTCCAAGATCGAATTCGGATATATAGATCGGGATACCCGTTGCGGCGAGCTTGTCAAGGTTGCTTCTCACCATTGCTGTGTCTGCACTTTCCAGTTCGAAGCGGTGCCCCTGTATGCCGATCCCGCCTATCAGATCCCTGTCCTTCAACAAGTTGACGATCTGAATCAGGGCATTGGTATTCGTGTTGCTATTCAAGACGTTGTACTCGTTCAGGATCAGTTTTGCATTGGGCATATATTGTCTTGCTTTCTGGAATGCCCAGATAACCCAATCCCATCCGGTTTTGCCGGCACCGCCGAGTGCCGGTGCATAAGGAGCCGGCGCATGTCCCGGAAGCGGCTCATTCACCACATCGACCATGTCCATCAGCGGATAACGCTGGCCGACCATCCTGATCCACTGTTCTATCGCGGCGGCCTGCTGGGATGAGTCGAGCCCCGATCCGGTTATCCATGCAGGCTGCTGATTTCCCCAGACAAGACAATGTTCCTTGAACGGAATGTGATTGGTGACGGCAAAGTTATACGATGCATTCAAACCTCCCCAATTCCATTGATTGGTATCGGCCGAGATTGCCACTGAACCGAATTTGCCTGCGTTCTCAGGCGTGACCTGGTTCCAGTAGTTCAGGAAATTCGGATCCTGGTTGGGGGTGTATGCGGAGCCCAGGAATTTCGCAGTTCCGGCAGCGAGGGCCGGACCTTTCCAGATTGTACCGGTATCCGGCTTCGCAATTGTCGCCGAACCGGCCTGCACGCTGTCAAGATTTCTTACAGTGAAATACAAATTCGATTTCCCGAATGCGAACTTGTCGATATCCAAGCCGTCTTCTCGGGTGCCGATCTGGAATGTTCTCGTGAGACTGTCGGGTGCCACATAGAAACTATCGCCGGGGTTCCCTTGATATGTGTTTCGCGTGACGTTTACCCACTTCCAGACCTGTGATCCGGCCGATCCGATATCTCTGACGACACTGGAAGAATCGGTAAACCCTCCGTTGGCGAGTCCGTTTACGAACACCCAATCTGCACCCGCAGTATCGTTCTTCACCCCGAATCCTTTTCCGTAGAAGTAGCTGTCGTCATTGAATGTGCCGGGCCCGACACGCAGACGTGCAAACAAGTCATAGTATCCGGTATCGGGAAGGGTAACACTGTATGTTGCAACGCGGCTCGAATCGCCCGGAGAGCTGAGACCGGCATAGCTGGCCCTTGCCGTGACATACTTGACACCGCCGCTGGAGTCTACAGAGAAGTTGCTTCCGAGAACACCGGATTCCGCCTGAACGATCACAGGCTTCTTTGGAGCGTTTGCATCGACTATCCGCAGATCATCAATGTAGATCGCGTTCCCGGTATCCGCGGCCGAGTAGAAATGGATCGGCCCTCTGATGTATGTCTGGCCATCGTTTACCGTGAATTGCATGGTAAACTTCTTCCACTGTGTCGAAAGAGTGGCGGGGCGTATCGCACCATACTCCGAAAGGGAGTAGTTACCCATTGTAAAATTGACTTGCGCACCGTTCCTTTCGGATTTGGCCCAGACAGAGTAGCTATATGTCACACCCGGGGTGACATGTATACTGTCTGCAACTATCTGGATATCCCATTGATTGGTTCCAAGGCCGTGCAACGTGACTTTCAGTGCACGGCTCCCTCGTTCGACGGTGTCGCTCACTATTTCGAATACCGGCAAAGGAGTTACGCTCGAAGCGACCTGGATAACCCAGCCCTGAACACCCGTCGTGCCGACGACACCAGTGTTGGAGCTTTCGAAACTTCCGTTAGTAACAAGCTGCGCCTTCGCCGAGGACGCAGCAAAGAGCCAGATCATGACCGCCATTGCGATCAGGCTGGCCGAGGATTTGTTCGGTACTTTCAACATATCAGCCTCCCTTTTTTGTTGATGGTTGCAACTCCGACGGCATCACGGGTTGACACCGCCGGTCCTTGCTATCCTCACTTGGTCAGAAGCATTGTCCTTATCATCTCAAATTTCCCCGACTGAATTCTGTAGGAACAAACGCCGCTCGGCAAACAGGAAGCAGTGAACCGGACTCATAGTTCACCGGGCATTTTGGCAACGTTGCGAAAACTCTCCGGTGGACCGAGATATGTCGGTCTTGCCGGCCTGGTCCCAGTCCCCCGCGGACCGTGGACAACTATTTTTTCCAGCACCACTCCGGGGTCTACCATCCACACTTTCAGCGTATGGTACCCGGGTCGTGAAATGCTGTGGATCGTCGTGCTCCGCCGCCCGTTATCAACGACGGTCTTCTCCCAGTCGCGGTTGCCGTTCTGTGCATTGTAATCGGCGGGAACCAGCGTGACGATTTGCGGAGCTTCATCATCAAATGACACCGCATACCGGAGTGGACGGTTGCGCATGAAGTTCAGGGTCGGACCGAATATTCCCTCTACGCCGACCTCGCCGGCGGTGAAGAGGTACATCCTGTATTCCAGCGAAGGCGAGTCTTGCCCCGGTACCGCAGCGGGAGCGTCTACCTCTGACGTCGCCCTCATCGCGGAAAGTGTGTGCCCGTAATCTCGGATCCTGATCCACTTGCTCGCACCGACGTCTGTCTTCTTTATGTAGTGTTCCGCTTCAATAGAAACTATGCCCTGCCCTTCGACAAAACCCTCAAGGGAATTCCTGTTTATTTCTTTAGGACTGAAAACCTTCACGCCGACCATAACTTCTTTATCGGTGCCGGTAATCCTGAGGAAACCCGAGTCGATTCCGGCCGGGAAGTTCTTCCAGTCGACACCGATCATGACCCTCACTTGTTTGTCCACTCTTCCTGACGGTGAAGAGATTTGTATCCACGGCTTATCGGCGACGGCAGTATACTTGAAAGAAATCTTTCCCCGGTTGAAGATGTCCACGTAATATTGCTGTCTGTTGAACGAGTCGAATTCCGGAAGCACCGGCGAAGCATTCGCCCCCGGCCACGCATCCTCTGAGCCTTCGATCGCAACTCCCATTCCCGCAGAATCGGGGACCTCGATCTCCTTGAGCTCTATTGCGCGAAGGCTGTTTGTCGGCGGATCCTGCCAGCTGGTATATCCAAGATGCGTCTGATCCATGAAATGGCTCCACTTCCCTCCGGCAAACTCACGGTTGAAATGACCCATCATGCTTGTGTCCGCCGCGAACAGTTCATGGGTCTTCGCCGCCATGTCGTTCGTCGAAGCTCGCCCCTGTTTCGCATACATTATGTTCTTGCCCGCGGTTACGTAAAGTTCGTTGACGATTGCGCATGCCTTCGTCGGGAACAAAACGAGCTCATAAAACGCGTCGCGCATATCCGAAGGCAGCCCGTCATATATGTCCTGAGCTTTCCCCGTTATCTCATTATAGTCGGAAACCACCTTATCGGCCTCACCGTCATCAACAAGACTGTACGTAGCGGGGGAGAGCAGCTCCGGCTTGCGGCGTCCGTTATACTTCGTATAACGACTGATGATTTCCGCGATCTCATCCGCATGCTGCGATCCGAACTCTCTCTTCGCCCACAGCCGCGTAAACTCGTCGGTGTTTTCGTTGGTCCACCTGTCGGTATTCCAGGCAAGATTCAAGAAATACTCTATTGGAAACTCGTAGCCTCTGAAGTGTCCAACGTTAACGATCCATATCCGGTCGGCGCCGTATTGCTTTGCCAGCGACATTTGGTCCCAGATCTTTGGAATGGGGTTCGTATTTATCCATTGATAACTTCGGGGTCCGCCGTGGTAATCGAAGTGATAGTATACGCCCGCTCCGCCGCTGCGTTTTCGTTCGTCGGCCGAGGGAAGCCGCCTGACATTCCCCCAATTATCCTCCGCCCAGAGGAGTGTGACATCGTCAGGTACCCTCATCCCAGCATTGTAGAAGTCCTGGACTTCTTTGTAGAGACACCACATTTGCGGAACCTTTGTAACGTCTGGGTTGACTTCTTCCGCAATGATGGCGCGTTGAACCTTCACGATCCTCTCCAGCAGCGACATGTTCGCCTTCGGCCCGCCCGGAGCCATCGGCGTATCGTCTGCGCCGCGGAGGCCCATTGTCATGATGCTTTCGTAGTTCCTGTTGCGCCTTATGCCTTCGCGCCAGAAGTTCTCCATCACTTTCGGGTATTTCGCGTAGTTCCAGCTCCCCCTTGTTTCCTTGTAGCGCCTGTCCCATTCTTTCTGTGCACGAAGCATCGGCTCCTGATGTGAAGTCCCCATGACTATGCCATACTCATCGGCAAGGCGTGGATTCAACGAGTCGTCCTCGTTGAAGGCATTGTTCCACATAGCGGGCCACAGGTAATTCGCCTTCAGACGGAGGAGGACCTCGAAGATTCGCTCGTAAAATTCGTGGCCGTAGTTTCCAACGCCCGGGGGAATCGGCGGATCGGTTCCCGGCTGAATCGTGCCGTACTTTGCAATGATCCAGTTCGTTAGCGCAGGCCACTCGTCGTTCAAAAATATCCCGCGGTATTTTACCGAAGGCGGACCTGCCGTGTACCTACCAGGAAGAACGTAGAGGTCTTTGTGTTGCTTCGCCGGGATGTCGGCCCACCAGTACCACGGAGAGACACCGATCTTCTCCGAGACATCGAACATCCCGTAGATAGTACCGCGCTTGTCGCTTCCCGCTATGACCAAGGCGCGCTCGACACCTGGAAACGGTTTCTTCACAGTTTGGATGACGAAAGCTTCCCATTTCCCCGCGATGTCCTTGACATCAATTTTCTTCTTCGCGATGAGTTCGTCGACAATCGGACTCTTTCCTATCGTACCTATGATAGCTATTTCCTTCACTGCAGGAATTTTGTCGACGAAGACCTCGGGGACTGTCCCGGTGACCTGCGCAATATCGTTGCTGAGGTACCTCCCCAGGATAAGACGTACCCCCGCGAAGTCTTTCGAGCTTACACAGAGAGGCACGGGGTTTCCCGAAGCCGAAAGCGTGAACTCAGTGCCCCGGTTTTCGGTAGTGATATATGTCTTTGTACCGAGTGCGAGCAGGTTGCCGTGCAGGGTGACCAGGAACGTCAGCACGGCAGCTGATCTAGTTAAAAGGGCAGATTTGTTTAGATGCGGTCGCTTGACAATGTCCGATCTGTCAACTCTTTCTCTGAACTCCTGCAAAGGAATCCTCTCACTTCTGATTTCTGACTTCTTGCTTCTTGTTTCTACTTTCCCACCGGCGCATAAATCCTGAAATTCCCGCTGACCTGCAGAAGCCCCAGCATGTACAGCATGCCGTCATAGTACCTGTATAGCCCGGTCGGGACCTGGGCATCCCACAACTCTTTCACAAAGGCCTTTCTGTTATCGTTCGTGCTTGCCAGCGTTGCGACAGCGTTCATTGCGACAAGTCCGGTGCTGTGGTCTTCGGCGAGCCGTTTGCCCTCGAGAGTATACTGGTTGCCATACCTTCCCTGAGATTCAAAGAAATCAAGAAGCCTGTTGCATTCCTCCACCGCCCATCCGTCATTTCCGAACCATTCATAATCAACCGCAATATTCATCGCTACCCTCCAGGCATCGAACCTGAAATCCGCATGTCCTCCGGGCCAGTTCCTGACCGGAGTCCCATCGAAGTTAGAGTAGTCGGGAAATAATCCAGTTTCCGGGTTCGCTGCATTTTTCAGCAGCCGACGGCTGGCGGCAGAGGCCTCTTTCCAGAATTCATTGTCTTTTTCCGCCCATTTCGACCATAGTTCGCAGTAATGTGGCACCTGGTAAGAAGGGTCCGTGAATTTGCTCCCCCTCAGGTCGGGTACGAATACGACCAGCTTCTCCTTTCCGTCGAACATATTCGTCACCCCCGAATGTTCGGGCTCGTCGTTCTTATGAAGCATGGTGGTCAGAATCGCGTTCGCTTCTTTCTCGTAGTTGAAGATTCCGGAACCGTTTCCCCATCTTCCCGAAGCGAAGAAGAGCGACATTACAAAC
Source organism: Candidatus Kryptoniota bacterium (assembly GCA_046706745.1). Taxonomy (GTDB): domain Bacteria; phylum Bacteroidota; class Ignavibacteria; order Kryptoniales; family JAKASW01; genus JAKASW01. The sequence goes on along the minus strand of JBJKPC010000057.1, from coordinate 25,388 downwards.
CACTCCTCGCCGTCCGATGCGGTGCTTGAATCGATCGCAGTCCCGTCGGTACGGCAATGCCATGCAAAGTACCCTTTCCGCGGGCCGCTCTTCATCTGCATGTTGATCTTTGCCCATTTCCAAAGCTTATCGAACACGCTCTTCCTGTTCATCTGGACGGCTATCATCATACCGTACGACATTCCTTCGGTGCGAACGTCGCCGCTTGCTATATCCTCTATGTAAGCCGTCGTCGAATCGGATTTGTCCGTAAAGTACACTCGCTGTGTGGAATCGTTTCCGAAAAAAAGAAGGGTGAAGGCACGATCGATCTTCAGTCGGACCGCGGGCTTACTCTCCCCGAGCAATTCCGAGAAGAGGTTTGCATATTTGCCGGTAAAGAAAGCCCCGCGTCTGGCTGGATACGTCTGCTGCGGAGATGCGGGAGGAACCGTCCAGTGCGACATGTTGAGCACCGAAAGGATCAGTGGGATCAATAGAAGTTCACGATTCATTTGCACACCCTAGCACGTGGAAGACCAGTTCGAAAGCGCAGCCCGCTACGGTCCGCTGCCTATTATCGCGAACAACACCCGATCGCTGGCATTGCGCGAAACGGCTGGCTCGTATGACTCACCTTCGACTTCGTCTCGAAGTTCAGTTCAGTACGTGAGCTACCTGCAATTTGTAGTGCTTCGTGAGGTTAAAGGTCCTCGGGAGGGTATAGGCCGGCGCTAATATTCGTCCTTCTTATCAGATCGTGCGGAAGAGGATGCCCGTTCCTCTTTCGCACTTGCCGACCTCAGTTGGTTTACGCTAGTTTATCGACTCAAACCACTTTCAGAATTACTCTTTTCAAATCCTCATCGCGGGAGGAGTTTCCGACCATTATTTCAAAGTCACCGGGTTCCACCCTGTATTCCATGTCCACATTAGTGAAACTGAGAAGTTCGGGCGAAATAGTCAAGTCCACGGTTCTCGTTTCCCCCGGCTCAAGAGATATCCTTTTGAACCCTTTGAGTTCCTTGACGGGCCGGGTCACGGAACTGAACAGGTCGCGAATGTACATCTGGACTACCTCCTGGCCGGCCCTTTTCCCGGTGTTCTTAACATCTACAAGAACCCTGGTACTCTCTCGGGCCGTAATCCACGATCTCTCCAGCCTCAAGTTACTGAACGCAAATGTGGTGTAGCTGAGCCCGTACCCGAAAGGATAAAGCGGCGTGATATCATCGAACAGGTACCCTCGTCTGGCCGAAGGCTTATAATTGTAGTAACTCGGCAAATGGCCGGACGATCGGGGGATGGATATGGGAAGTTTCCCGCCCGGATTGTACCCACCGAACAGGACATCGGCAACCGCGCCCCCCGTTTCCTGCCCGAGATACCAGCATTCGAGTATCGCAGGGACATGGCTGTTCACGTAATTCAGTGAATTGGGACGACCGTTGAATATGATCGCCACAGTTGGTTTCCCTGTTGCGATAACCGCCTTTGCCAGCTCATTTTGCATCCCAAACAGATCGAGATTTGTTCTGTCGCCAAGGTGTACCTTGCTCCACGCCTCTCGTGAGGTCTGTTCATTGTCTCCCAGCGCTAGTATCACCACGTCGGCTTGCTTTGCCTTATCCACCGCCTCCGAAATAAGCCGGCGGTCTTCCTCGGGATCCGGCAGCTTGACTTTGTCGTCGCTCCAAGTACCATCTACGGTGATTTTACATCCTTCACTGTAAATGACTCTAACACCGTCTCCCACTTTCTCCTTAATTCCCTGCAGAACCGTCGTGTAATACTTCGGTGTGCCGCTGTAGCCGCCGATTACCATTCTGTCCGCATTGGGTCCTATTACAGCTACCGTGCTCCCCTTTTTAACTTCAAGTGGAAGCAAATTCTCCTCATTTTTCAGAAGGATTATTGTCTCATGAGCTGCGCGAAGAGCTGTTTCTCTTTGGCTTTGTAACCTGGATTCGTTTTGAATCGATTTGGGATCGACATACGGATCATCGAACAATCCGAGCTGGAACTTGTACCTCAGCATCGGAGCAATTAACTCATCTATGACAGATTCATCCACTTTCCCTTCCCTGACAAGCCGGACCAGGCCGGAATAACAGTCGGGATCAGGAAGCTCTATGTTCACTCCGGCGTTCACAGCGAGCATAGCGGCTTCATCCTTATCCTCCGCTACACAGTGACTGTGAGTATCTTGCTTCTGGTTGAGTTCCGTTATCGCAAAATAGTCCGAAACCACATAACCATCGAATCCCCACTCGTCTCTCAATACATCTCTCAAAAGCCATTTGTTGGCATGCGATGGTACGCCGTCGATCTCATTGTACGAAGCCATAACGCTGGCAGCTCTCGCCTTCGTAATGACTTCCTTGAACGGATACAGGAATACGTCTCTCAACAATCGCTCGGACACGTTCACAGGAGCGCAGTTAGATCCGGATTCCGGCTGTCCATGCGCCGCAAAATGTTTAAGCGTCGCAATGACGTGCTTCTTGTCCCTGAAACTCCCGTCTCCTTGAAACCCACGTACCGCCGCGACTCCCATTTGAGCGACAAGGTAAGGATCCTCACCAAAGGTCTCTTCCACTCGTCCCCATCTCGGTTCGCGCGCAACGTCGACCACAGGGGTAAGGGCCTGATGTGCTCCTCTGATTCTCGTATCTTCAGCAACCGAAATATATATTTTCTCCACAAGTTCGGGATCAAAGGTTGCCGCCAAACCTATCGGCAGCGGATAACTCGTTGCCTCCTTGGCCGCCAAACCGTGCAGGCATTCCTCATGGAATATCACAGGGATCCCGAGTCGTGTCTCTTCGACGAAATATTTCTGAATTCTGTTTGCCAGCTCCGCCATCTCCACCGGTTTCAGAGTCCCGCGGGTAGCGCCGAAAGCACCGCCCGTATCGCTGAGCCTCGCTACCTGCCCTATCCCATCCTTGAAGTTCTCCCTCAGCTTTTCATCGCTCAGTTTTCCCTTCTCATCAAGCATCAGTTTCTTGTCGCTCCAGACGCACATCGTCTGTGCCACTTTCTCCTCCAGTGTCATCCGTCTGAGCAGGTCGGCCACCCGTGCTTCCACCGGCGATCCCGGATTCTTGTAAATGAGGAGCCCTTCTTCCTTCAACACGTCACTCATGACAGTCTCACCCGTCCTCTCTAGATGTATAATTGTGCAGATATGAAAAGGCAACAGAGGAGAGTGTACCATCAACTCTGCCAGTCAGGTTCGCGTCAAGCGCCAGGGAATGTAACTTCGGGAGGAAAACCGAGCCTCCGATTAAAGAGGCAACCGTCTTTTCAGCCCTTCGGTGAAGATCGTTCAACTCCAACACTCTTGATCGTTACCTAGTCGTTCTTGCGACGAAAAAGGACAAACGGCAGTGTCCGCAGCAAAATGGATTGCATCACTCTTCAGAGCTGCAACTGTTCAAAAGTAATTGAAACGATTCAATTAAGCAAACCCATCACCTTTGAGTTAGAATAAAGTTTGGGAATTTCCGGCTCATTTGGCTGTATTTCGCACATAGATTCAATAAATGAACCGTTTCGAGGGAATGTGATTCCTTGAACGCCGTCGAATTCGACCGACCGTAGTTCGACGGTCAACGGTCGAACATCCGTCTCGCTTGCGGGACCGTCAGTTGGAACGTGGGGACCGGATCGATCACCGGCATTTATCCTGGCCTGAATCCAGGATGGAACTGGCAAACAGAAGAATCCCATCCCTGTTCATCACCGATTACTCGATAATCCATCGGATGGACTTACATGCAGATTATGTGAGAAGGGAACGAAACGCTCTTCGTGGTTTGAGATCTAGTCCGTTATTTGAACTCGAAGCTCCTCCGTCTGTCCGCTAATTCGTCCTGTATCTGAAGATTGAGTTTCTTGCTTATGCTGTAGAACAGAATCGCAACAAAGCCGGCAAAGAATGTAAGCGCCGGGAATATGCTGCTCGCCATCCGAATACCGAGGATAGCATGAGGGGTCTGGATCGCATTGGGGAGATTATTATAGCCGTACGCCGTGAGGATCCAGCCGCATATCGCGCCGCCAAAGCCAAGGCCCGCCTTGAGCGCGAAGCTTATTCCGGCAAACACCAGACCCGTAGCACGGCGTCTCGTTTTCCATTCGGAATAGTCAGCGACATCGGCCATCATGGCCCAAAGCAGCGGAATGGTCGGTCCGTAGGAAGCCGATTTGAGAATATTCAGAACAAAAGCAGCCCCTACAGCCTGTGGCGGCAAAAGAATGAACAAGCCGGTAAAGAGGGCGGTAAGGAAGAGTCCGGTGCCGAATACTGATTTTTTTCCGAACCGCTTGGACAGCACTGTGGAAGTCATGAGCCCGAGAATATTCATTACCATGCCGGCCATATTGAACAGACTGAACCCGACTCCGGAGACGTTGGTCGCATCCTTGCCGACAATCAGCCCGAAGGCATTCAGTATTCCATACCAGAGTCCGCCGGCGCCTGATGTAGACTGACCCAAACCCAACGACTGCAGGAAACTGTAAAGTGTACCTTCGTCGATATAATAGGTGAAGTAATAGAACATCGCGCTCCCCCACATCGCGAGCGTCACAAAAACAAAAAGGGTTGTAACGAACATGGCGACCCATGGCCCGGTTCTCATAAGCCCGGTGAGATCTTTTTTCGGAGAGGATTTCTGCTTTGGGTCGGGCTTCACACGCTCTTTAACGCTGAGAAAAGTAATGACGTAGAAGACCACCATAACAATTGCAAACAACCCGATCGTCATCGTATATCCCTTCTGATTGTCCCCTCCGCCGAGTTTGTACACCAGCGGCAGCGTGAAACCCTGGACGATGAGAGCGGCGGACATGGAAAAGAAAAATCTGTATGACGATAGAGAAGTCCTCTCATTTACGTCGCCCGTGAGAACCCCGTTCAGAGCAGAGTAAGGCGTGTTGTTTACAGAGTACAATGTCATCAGAAGGATGTACATCACGTAGGCATAGATCAATTTGCCCGCTGTCCCCAAGTTCGGAGTGGTGAACACCAGAACAAACACCCCTGCAAACGGAACCGCCGACCACAACACCCATGGCCTGAACTTCCCCCATCTGGTATTCGTGCGATCCGCCAGAGTTCCCATGAACGGATCGAATATCGCGTCCCAGAAGCGTCCGACAAGAAGCAGCGTGCCGGCCGCTGCAGCAGTGAGACCGTAGACATTCGTGTAGAAGGGAAGCTGGAAAATCAACATAGTCTGAAAGACAAAGTTTGCTGCGCCGTCGCCGAAACTATATCCGATCTTTTCACGCGCGGCGAGTTTCGTGACCCCGGTCTCGGTTACCGCCCGATCAACGGCATTCTCTCTTCCAGCGACGTTGTCCTCGCTCACACCCATTTTTAGCGGTCCGCCGTATGATTTTTGTCAAGTTTTCTCAAAGACGCTCATTTCTCCCGCTTCATAACACCGTTTACGAAAGATCTAAGTCGCTTCGAGTCTATTTTCACGGAACCCGTTTCTCTCTGAGTATCCCTGATGAACTGCATGACAATTTGCGTCAACACGGCCCCCGGCCTGGGATAAGCGGCTACGATATAATGCGGACCTTTGGACACTTCACCTTCTTCCTTCTCCAGTTCGGCCCTAAGGTTGTCGGGACTTATCAGCGAATTGCCGTGTTGGAAGATTACCTTGTCCATCGCTTTATAGACTTGTTTGCTTTCTTCGACGAGCCCGTAGTAATCGAGTAGCTGGGCAAATACATAGTTCGAAGTCGTATAGACGTCCTGTCCTTGCTCTGATTCCACGGCTTCGCCGTTCTCGGTCCTGCACATGGCCCAGCCCATAGTGGTACGATTGTTCCTGTAGATCGTTTTCAGGATTTGCCTTGCCCGATCCATCGGTATGAAGGGTTCTTCTCCGATAGAGATGAGATACCAGGAAGCATCGAGCTGGTTAGTCCAGACGTCTGTGTTCGTCTTTTTCGTATCGGGGTCATAGCATGTAACGTAGTATTGGAGTCTTTTCCCTTTCCGGTTCTTCTTATCCCGCCACAATTTCTCGAAAGCGACAGAGGCCTTGCCAAAACTCTCTTCGATTTGTTTCTGCGCCGCCCCGTCGCCCACCATGCCGGCCATCGTGATCATTGCCCGGCAGCCCGCCATGAACGTCGTCGCGTCATAGCTGTCGACTCCGAAGAGAGTCAGGTTGTCGAAGGTGTTCTTTACTTCGTGCGGATTTCCCTCCGGGATGCCGTCGCCGTCCAGATCGTGTTTCAGCAGGGACGCAAATCCGAACTTGAGCGCCTCCCAGTTCTTCGTCAGCAAATCCGTATCGCCTAGAAACTTAACGTCGCGCAGGACCCTCGTCGCCAACTTGGGGAACAAGTCTACCCAGTAGTTATTATTGTACCATGCGTAGTCGCTGACGTTGCGGAGAGCATGCCCCTTCGGCATTGCACCGAGATCGTGAGCCACGCTTCCTTTGACCTTGAACTCATCGCGTATTTGTGTCAGTGAGACACCTTCGTATTCTTCAGGATGCTCGAGAAAATGTTTCCTCGCTTCGACAAATGACGAATGATAATGATAGAACCGCGGAGTCGGGTCCTCTGCGAGAATCGAGTCGATAAATCGCTGGCAGATTTCCTTCTCAATATCCGGAAATAGAACAAGCAGGACCATGGAATACCAGTCGACGTCCGACGGATCTATATATGCGTAGTCGAAGCACTCCAGGAACCTGGCTCTCTGGCTGCCGTCATCGTCCTGGACCCAGACCGCAGCATTCGAAAGCGGAAAGCTAAATTCGTTCAGGATTAGCCTGGTCAGCCTCAAGGCGCCGTTTCTGTCTTTCTTATAGGAAGGGGACGTGGATATGAGACTGAATATCCTTGACTGAACTTCGATGGTGCGGTTCATCCAGCCCGTAACATTGTCGAGTGCAAGTTTCGCCATACTCACCGCTCTGGTCTCCGCATCGTCGAAGCTTCTGATATATTTTCGATCAAAAGTCTTCCCGTCGATGAAACGTTGCCCGGGAAAATCCAAACAGACGGCAAATGGTATCGTTATAGTCCCCTTAGCTTTCAGGGTGAAGGTGAGACTTATTGCGGCACCATAATCCTGATTCAGTATCGGCTGCCGCTTTTCGTAGAAACTCCCGTTGTCGTTCAAAAGCAGGTCCTGCTTGAGTCTGTTCAGGCAAAAGTAAGGTTGTACATCTATGTCGACTCCTTCCATTTTCGGGACCGAAATGACCATTCTGTCTCCACACTCATTACTTCCCATGACCACACCCCTAATGCCCGGAGAATCAAAGGCAGTGTGCTGATGGCCATGGACCGGGGCGGAACATACATAGACAGTGTCCTGATCGGTGGGTTTCAGTTCCTTTTCCTGAAGGTTCACCAGCGACGGCCTGGGGATAACGAGCGTAAATTGTTCTACATGAGCGGAAGTATTCTTCACCTCATACTCTTCCACGCCTATAGGCATCAGTGAGTGATCGCCACCTGACAGAAAGGGAGAAATAAATCTCCTGGTAACTACGGCTTTGCCAAGCTTGTACGAGATCTCCGCCAGAGGCGTCGCGATGGAAATCGAAGTTTGTTTTTCGACTGCCGGCGGATGGTAATAGTTTTTCAGAGCCGGCACATCGTCCGGGCCTTCGACAGACCTCGGATCTTTCGTCGTCAGCATGACGGTCTTGCCATCACCTGTGCGGATGAACGGCGCTGACCCGAGCTGGATGGCATTCTGATTCAACAATATCAATCTGCCGGCATTATTGAGTCTGTTGTAGAGTCCCTCGGGAGATATACCAATCGAACAAGTGGGTGCACCCTGAAGAGCAATCGTGTGGGGAAACAGCAGAGTTTTGGACATTCCCTGAAAATGGACGGTCATGCTGTTCCTTACATAGATATCGGAGATTTGGGACCCCGAGATCGTGAAGACGTCGCTGATTTTCAGGCTATGAGATTTCGGCATATGACATTCTCCATCGGTTGTTTTCGCTTTTTGGTCCACAAAAGGCCCGGAGTCCTCGATTCACGCCAGGATCCAGGCTGAGCGCGAGGCTAACAGTATGACAAATCTGCGGGCAGACCCTTTCGCGAAACCGGCTTTTTCACGGGGCTCTCTTTCTGATCGCCGAGCTTGATGGGGAGTCTGGTCTTTGCAGACGGCTTGACCTGTCCGAAGAGTAAACCCACTGCCGCCTTTATGGAATCCGGAGTTCCGCTGAAGTTGCAGACTACGACATCGGCTTCGTTGGTCGTGCCCTCCACATACGGGTAATTCGTCACGACAACCACCTTCTTGCCCGCTTCCTTGAGTTTCTTTACAAGCAGCCGGTTGTTTCCCGTCTTCACTATGCGTGCGTAGTAATTCGTCATGACGACAAGTTCCACGTGTCTTGCAAGCTCGAGACACTCGGTAACTTCCTCTTCAGTGGCCGCGAATTCGGTGTCGACAAGAATCATGTTCTGCGTATGTTCCACCATATCCTCGCAGAACATATGCTGGTGCATGTAAGGGTCTTTTCCACAGAACTCATAAGGAATGCGCTGCTCGATAACGAGCATTTTCTCCCTTGGACTTAACGGCAGCATCTTCCTGTCGTCGCGCATGATGAGCATCGCCTTCTTCGCTACATCCCATGACAGATCCACGACCGGTTTGCTCATCGCGTAAGCTTGGGCCTTCTTAGGATCTTTCCTTCCTGCTGTCTCGAAGAGGCCCTGGTCATACTTCATCTCGAGGAGATGTGTTACGGCTTCGTCGATTCTCCGGTCGGAGAGTTCACCGGACTTGACGGCCTCCCTGATCCCGAAGAAGCACTGTGTTCTCGATTCGTCATCGGCCTTGAGAAGAATCGTATCGCATCCCGCCTTAATCGCCATCGCGCATGCCCGGGGAAGGGGCCATTTTTTCAGTATTGCCGCCATCCCGATAGCGTCCGATACTATGACACCGTTGAAGCCGAGTTCCTCTCTCAGGAGCCCGGTCAGGATTCTCTCGGAGAGCGTGGTAGGATACTTGTCGTCATAAGCAGGGTATACGGAATGCCCCGTCATGATTGCCTTCACGCCTGCGGCGATCGCCGCCTTGAAAGGTACGAGCTCAACTTCCTGCATCCTCTTCTTGTCGGCTCTTATCACATCCAGGACATCGTGGGCATCGGTCGCCGAATCGCCTCTTCCCGGAAAATGTTTCGCCGTGGCAGCAATGCCGCCTTCCTGCAAACCTTTGATCAAGGCGACCGCATTCTTCGCGCAGACTTCCGGATCATCGCCGAACGAACGGACCCCTATTTCCGGGTTCTTTGGGTTGATGTTCACATCGCAGACCGGTGAATACATCTGCGTAACGCCGATCGCGCTCAACTGTTTGGCAATCGTCAGGCCAATCTTGTATATCAACTTTGCGTCGCCGATCGCGGACATGCCCATCGGTGGCGGAAACTGTCTTATTCCGCCGGCCATGTAGTCGTTTTTGAAATCACCTTCGAAATCGATGGTCATATGAAGAGGAATCCCCGAGTGCCTACCCATCGCGATTTTCTGGAGCTTATTCAGGTCCTTCGTATAATCTCCGGGTGTGATACTGATGCCGAAATTCTTTCCGGCGAAGTAAGTGTTCGAAATCGTGAAATAGTCTTCAGGCTTCTTGAAACTCTGGTCGATCTGGGAATTTCCCCAGTAGAGATTCTTGCAGGTCTCGACCGCGTACGGCTCAAGGCAAAGACCACCGCATTCCAGTTTCGTGATTTGTTCGATTCCGCTCGGCGTAAGGATCGTGCCGCGACGGGTAAAAGTGAGGAGCTGGCCGATCTTCTCGTCCAGGCTCATCCGGGAAATTTTCTTGCCGATGAAAGCGTCCCTTGTCGCGCTGCTTTTCTTAGCCATTTTGTAATATCCTCTCTGTTTCGGGTTCCCATTTCCCAACGTTGGCGGGCCCAACCCAGAATTCATGCTCCTGCCTCCAGCTCGGCTCGTCAATCTTCATTTCCTTTGTCTTCCAGCCCGCCTGAATACGTCTCGTGAGATCGTCGAACCCTTTGTTCCATGTAAGGCCGTCGGGAACGGTGACATTCATGCTTCCCGCCGCGTTCGCGTATCTCAGGCAGGACTCGATAGAATGGTGCCAGACAAATGCAGAAAGAAATCCCGCAATCGCCGAATCGCCCGACCCCAATGCTCCCACGAACTTTTCTTCCTGATAAACAGGAAACCAGAGCTCTCGATCGGCCCAGTTGTCGCAGTCGAAGCACCCCGCCGCGCCCATCCTGCTGAGCCGTCCCTTGCCGGCGGTCCTGACATACAAACCCCTATTGCCGCACTTGACCATAGCTATTGCAGTTCCCATTTCGATCAGCTCATTTCCCAAATCGGAGATTTCCCTTACGGTGAGGTGATCGAGCACGCTTTCCTTCGGTCCGAGTTTCCTTTTCTTTTCAAGAAACTCCTTCTTGTGGAGAAAGTAGAATATCTCTTCGGCGCTCGGCAGCATCATGTCCGCAAGCGGCACCCAGCGCTCAAGTATAGCTTTCCAATCCACCTGGCCCGCATAACTGTTCACATCGGGAAGAGAAAGGTCGAGCGCGGTCGTGGTTCCGAGGTCTTTACATTCTTTGAGAATCCTCGTCAACTCGCGCCCTGTGTTTTCATAAAGCTTCTGCATCCACGGCGGGTAGCCGAAGAGCATAAGTTTGGCGCGCTCCACAAGGTCGAAATCCATGTCGTCGAAGCAGAAGGTGTCGTTCGCGCCGCAGTGATGCAGGTAAAGGCGGTCAATTCCGGGGATACAGATCGCGATTGTGTAAGAGGTGGATTCGCTTTCGGCCATCTTGATCCCCTTGAAATGCCCCTCGTGTTCCTCATACCAGCACAGTACCGCCTTGCCGAAATCATCATTGCCTACTTTCCCGATCAGCTCGGTTCTCACTCCGAGCCGTCGGATTGACACGCCCGCATTGGTCACAGGGCCCCCGGCCACAACGACGCAGTCGCCCATGTCGACCATTTTGCCTGGAACGAGAACATCGGTGAGTTTATCGACATTCCCTTTGATTCTGAAAGCTGGAATCAAATCGAGGCAGGTATGACCCGCCGCCACAATTTCGACATCTTTCGTTTGCACGGCTTTAGCCCCCGTTTTATGTTTTCATGGATAAATCCCGATTCACATTTCAACGGTCCCGCTTTTCGTTAGCATTTTATTTACAACTGCATTGAATGCCGGCTTCGGCCTGCACTGGCGATCGAAGAGCATCGGGTAGTCTGTCCGTCCCCTTATCGGCAGGTAGCTTCGCCATGACTGACCGTCATGGACGGCCCAGAATGTGACGCGGCTAAGACTTTCCCTATGCTTATGAAACAAGGAAAACAACTCAACGTACCGGTTCTCCATGAGCTTTTCGGCAGAGTCCGGCAGAGTATCGGGATACGGATTATACTTCTTCTGATCTTCAGGATTGAAGGAAGAGATATCTACGGCATTTGCATCAACCGGGTAAAACGGCAGCGCACTTACGTCCAGTTCTGTGATCATCAGCTTGACGCCCGGTTTAGATAGCGTCACCAAGGACGACTCAAGATCTCCAATCGACGGATAGTCGAGAAAGAAATGACCTTGTACGCCGATTCCGGCCAGGCGGATGCCCCTGGACTGCAGATTCTCAACAAGCCTGATGATGCCCTGACATTTCGGAGGATCCTCGGAATTGTAATCGTTGTAATAAAGCTCGGCGTCCGGGTCGGCCTCACGCGCGTATTCATACGCTTTCAAAACATAATCCTCGCCGATAATCTCGAGCCATCTGCTTTTTCTGAACCCACCGTCCGCATCGATCGCCTCGTTGACGACATCCCACCCATGAATTCTTCCCCTGTAACGGCCCATTACGGTGTGGATATGGTCTCTCATACGGACGAGGAGCGACTTACGATCCAGAGTCTTGCCCGACTCATCTTTAAATACCCATTCCGGCGTCTGGACGTGCCAGACCAGCGTGTGCCCGACGATGTGCATCTTTCTCTCTTCGCCGAACGCCACGTAGCGATCCGCCGGGCTGAAGTCATACACACCGGGTCGAGGATGTACAACTTCCCACTTCAGGAGATTCTCCGGAGTAATGCTGTTGAAATGCTCCTCCACGAGATCAACCGCCCTCCGGTCGCGTCCCGTAACCTGGTCCTCGTTCAGCGCTGCGCCGATCAGAAAGTCGTCTTTGAAAACTTCCTTAAAACTTGCCACGTCGCCTCCGTCGGTTCAAACAGCAGTCAAGAAGCATGTCAAGAGCAGGCGCGGAAGTGATTCGCGCGCCCGGCTCTTCGTCCTGGACTCTATATGTATGAGTTCAAAATGTTCTCGAGCATTTCCTGCCGGCCGCTCTGCAGCACGGGCAAGGGGTCATTGCGAACACGATCGTAGATCTCGCTAAGGCCCACCCTTCCCGCCATGATATCGGCGCCGATCCCGGACTTGAAACTACTGTATCTATCCTCGATAAAATTGCTGAGTACCTTGTCCTCGATTAAACGATTCGCAGCCAGCAGTCCCCGCGCGAATGCGTCCATGCCGCCGATGTGCGCGTAGAGAAGATCGACCGGGTCGACAGAGCTGCGCCTTACTTTCGCATCGAAATTGAGACCGCCTTTCCCCAGTCCTCCTTGTCCGAGAATTACAATCATGGCCAGCGCAGTGCTGTATACGTCGGTCGGGAATTGATCTGTATCCCAGCCGAGCAGGAGATCCCCGCGATTTGCATCGACGCTCCCCAGTTTCCCGGCGGCGGATGCGACAGCCAGCTCGTGCTCGAACGTGTTGCCCGCCAGCGTAGCGTGATTTGCCTCGATGTTCAACTTGAAGTCGTCAATGAGATCATATTCTTTCAGGAAATAAAGCGTCGTTGCTGCGTCCGAATCGTACTGGTGTTTGGTCGGTTCGCACGGCTTCGGTTCAATCAGGAATTGTCCGGTGAACCCGATCTTGCGTTTGTAGTCGACGGCCATATGAAGAAGCCTCGCCATTTGCTCCTGTTCTCTCTTCAGGTTTGTATTCAAAAGAGTTTCATATCCTTCCCGACCGCCCCAGAATACATAATTCTCACCGCCCAATTCTTTCGTCGCATCGATCGCACTCTTGATCTGGGCTGCAGCATGTGCCATGACATTTGCATTCGGGCTTGTCCCAGCCCCCTGTGTGTAAATCGGGTTGCTGAAAAGATTCGCAGTTCCCCAAAGCAGTTTCACGCCCGTTTCCTTTTGCAGCTTCCCGGCGAGCTCTACCATCGTCTCGAGATTCTTGCAAGTTTGTGCATTTGATTCGCCTTCAGGAGCGATGTCGCGATCATGAAAGCAGTAATACTCGACGCCCAACTTCCTGAAGAGCTCAAACGCTGCCTCCATCGTGTCCCTGGCGCGGGTCATCGGATCCGAGGACTGGTTCCATTTCCTTCTGAAAACCGGGGCATCGAGACCGAACATATCTTTGCCGGTCCCCATCATGGTGTGCCAGTATGCAACCGAAAAACGAAGGTGCTCGGCCATTGTTTTGCCGCCGACCTTCTGCTTCTTGTCGTAGTACTTGAATGCAAGAGGATTTTGAGAATCCTTGCCTTCGTAAGGGATTTGACCGGCTACCTGCGGGAAGAATTCGTTTGACATGTGTAAGACACCAGCCTTTCTATGTTTTATGAAGAAATATCATAGAGGACTCGATGTTCTAGCCGGCGCCCATGCATCGTACAAAAGGAATGGATGTTTCTTGTGCGACACGAGACAAGTCAATGTTGTGTCCAGCTGAGCGCCTTTGACCTGACAGTTTGCCAAACCCGCTTTTTCAGAGCGTTTAAGCGAGAGGTCACGTTCTGAAACGGTTTAGAACGATTTGAAACGGTTCAATATCGCCAAGCAATTATTTAAAAGCAAGAGAGAAAACTATTTACCCTCGAATTGAGCTGGTGAGCGTTGGACTGAACTCCGTCAGATTTCCGGTCTGCGTCCTACCTTCTACCTTGGTCATGCCTGCAGGCTTCAGTCCGATCTTCCCTTCATAATTAAGAGAATCCCTGCCGGCATCATACTACCTATGACTCTCCGGCAGGGACCCCTACAATTCGGCCTTACTTCTTACTTGGCGCCTCCCACAAGGAGATGGTCCACCGCATTCGCCAGGAAAATATAGCTCGAGACAGCACCGATAGTGCTTTCATTCTCACCCCAGAGGAACGGCCAGGCCTCCTGGTTCTCAGGGAAATCAGGTTTGAGCATCAGGATCCCGGGGACCACACCTCCGGCGATGAAAGAAAGATCGGCCCTGTTGCCGCTGTAGAAACGCTCCTTCGAATGCACGCCGACGGCGGATACGAACGATATGTTCGAGTACGGATGACAGCCGAAGAGGTAATCGATCCCGCGGATCGTGTACTCGCTCCCGATTATGTCGGGGAAAGCCTCGTGGAGATAGTAATTGAGGATCGCCCAGCTAATTACCTGTTCGTCTCCGCCCCACTGTCTTGTAGCGATCGGAACTCCGAAGGGATTATTCTTCAAGAGCGCATCGTCCTGTTCCTTAATCTTCTTTACGTAAGGAATCAGCTTCTGCTTGAATTCTTTTCCGAAATACGGAATCGCCTTAACCGCGGTCTCGATATTCCCGGATGGGAATCTTTCAAGTGCGGGCCAGATGAGAGTCTTGAATGTGTCCGCGTACTGAGGATCCTTCGAGGCAATGTATAGCTGCAGAGAAGATGCGATCTTCGGAAACTCCCGGAAGAAATACGGCATTCTCCCGTGGCTGGCGATCGTATCTTTTTGCTGCCTCGCCCATGACTGCTCGGCGACGGTGAGGCACCTTGCAGCGAGAGAATCGTTGAAACCTCTAAGGGCCCGGCTTGCTGAAGCGAGCGCGCCGATGGACTGGTAGTTGATGTACGGGACATCCGTTGTGAATGCCCATCTGTCGTCAGGCGTCCCGCTCGAGTCTCCTTCTACCTGATAAGGCTTGAGCCTCGGAGTGTATATCTTGTTGTCGGTTACGTCCACCGGATCTCCCAGCTGGTCGTACTCGTAAAGGTGCGCCTCGTTTATTCCCTCGATCGCGCGCCCGAAAGCCTTCTGCTGCCCAAGCTGCTGAAGGACGCCGTGCTCTATCTGCTCGAGTATATCGGGCTTGCCGTCCGGATCATGGATATCGACATAGCGTTCCGATTCATTGATGTATGTCTCATCAAGTTCGGGTCTGAAGGCTTCCCACGTAGCGGCGAAATTCGAAATTGTCGAGCATTGATCGGGCTCGTCAATGTCATAATCGCCTGCGTCGAACCAGCCGCCCACATTCAGCCCGGGGATATGCTGGCCCGGCTTGTACTTCGTGTCGGTGGAAGCTCCCATTCTGTAACCGTCGAAGTGTTCCTCGTTCGGCGGCGCCTGTCGTGCATCGTCGAGGAAAGGTGCCCCGTGCCATACCCTGTAGGCGTCCCTGACCTCGACATGATCCATCTGCACGGGGAACCAGACATCGAGGCTCGGGTGCCACACGTTGGCGTATACATGCGAATCGATGGGAAATATGTTCGACCTTTCACTGCCGTACTTGATGAAGTAGACGCCGCTGTCGCGAACGGAAGTGAAATCGAAAGTAACATAGTTGTACCGCGTCCACTGTCCCCACTTCTTGACAGGCGCGGTGAAGACTTTTTCAGTCATGCCCTGCGGCGTAACACGGAACAACGAGGCCGTTTTTAGAGGAACGGCGTGCTTGTCCAGCTCGATGACCGCTCTCTTCTCCTGCGAAGGGACATAACCGACCTGAGAAAATTCTATGACCGGCCTGCGGATCCAATTCTTCGGCGCGTTCGCGGTCAGATGCCACTCTACAACCTTGCCGGTCTTGTTGGCAGGGATGATGCTTCTCACGACGAACCATCCGTTATTGGCCACGTTCCGCCCGTCGTAAAACATCAGCTTGCCTTCGGTAGAATGAATTTCGACCCTTCTGTCCGGATCGCTCGGTGCCAGGATAAGTGTCGTACCCGTCGCCATGGGCAGCGGATCTACATACACATCTCTGCCGTGCCCGTCGAAGGTGGAATGGCCGGCGTACTGAGGTATCTTGACCGAATCCGGTTTGGTGATCGTGGGCCCTTCTGGATATAGCGGAAAGATATGTGGACTGTTATCCATCAAATACGTCTTATGAAAATATGCCGTCGGCAGGAATTCGAGGTTGAAGCCCGCGTGTCCTACCAGCCTTTGAGGAAGCGGCTTGTCGAGATAGACGTCGATCCAAACACCCTCTTTCTTTCCCGTAACGACGACTCTCGGATAGAAATCATACGCCTTGTAGCCGAGTGTCACTTCGATGGTATTATTCTTTGCATCGACTTTTCTGTTAACCACCGTGGGGACCGCATCCCACTGTTCGGGTGTGGACCTCAGCCTGACTGCACCGTTTGTTGCAGTGCGCACGCCGCACTGGATCAGCTCTATGCCGGCATGTTTCTCGTCGAAGAAGTAACCGTTGTACTTGTTGCTGAAGACGAGGACGTTGAAGCCGCGTGTCGCGAAATACCCGAGCTTGTTGACGTGAAGCCTCTGGGCAAATGCTCCGTCGGCGAAGGCCACTAGCACCAGCAGCGAGACGACGAAGTTGAATCGTGTGGACGCGAACGGCCGGCGTATCGCAAGCGCCGGGCGGGTTCGGACAGGAGGCGGGAAGTCCGGTGAGGGCTCCACCTTCCTCACCGCTTGTGTGGAATTGACGGTGGTAGTTGCTCTTTGCATATTTTCCTCCATTGATAAAATATATAGCAGGAATTCACTTCGAAGCAGTTTCACTCGAACGCGCGAAGCCATAGCTTCAAGGCATTAGACGTTCATTCACCGGGAACAGTTCGAAAATCCAATAGTTCGACTCATGTCCGTGTCAAGGTGGGTTGCCGCAAGGTCGATCCGAATCCGTGGGTCTCCCCTGTCGTAAGCAGCGCCTTATGAAGACGGAGCTGCGAGTATCGCTCACTGCGATTGAATATATCGATAGTGCGTCTTCAAAGTCAACCTAAGGAATATTGACTGCGAAACACTGCGGATGGACGACATAAAAAAGAGGACCTTGACCATAGAGTCAGGATCCTCGAGTATTTCCAGCGTCTGACAGCGTTCCCACTTGCCGAACACACGAAGAATTAGCAGAGGCGGATAGATGATGAATCTCGTTATTTTAGCAATATCATCTTCATGATTCTTGAGTAAGTTGGCGTTGTAATCCTGTAGAAGTACACGCCGCTTGCATACGTTGCAGCGTTGAATATCGCCTGGTGGTATCCTGCCGCAACCACTCCATCCACCAGAGTCGCTACGAGCTGGCCGAGAACGTTGTAGACTCTCAGGGTCACATGAGCGTTTCTTGGAAGCTGGTAGTCGATGGTCGTTGTGGGATTAAACGGATTGGGATAGTTCTGTCCAAGTTGAATCGAAGGTGGAACAGGAGGCACTTCCCCTTGATTTATCCCTGTCACTAGCGAAAGCGGCGCACGCCATATCCCTCCTTCGTCAATGATCCCGACGAAGATATTCGAATCGTTGATATATATTGACGAGATTCCTAACGATGGTAGGCTCTGCCCCGTATTAATCCAGTCGTTGCGGTGTATCGTTGAAGTATAAAACATCGACGGGTAATTAGGACCACCCTGGTCAGTCAGCCCGGCGAAGATATCTTCGCCGCGGATTGCGACTGCCATCACCTGCGGGTAGCCGTTTCCCTGGAGACCATTAACGTACGATGACCATGTTTGGCCGTTATCTGTTGAAAGGAATAATCCTCCCGGTGGAGGCGGAATTGAATCAGTAAGAGGGAACGGTGGTGTATATCTACCTGCCACAACGATAGAATCGGTTGCGGCGAGCGAGCTCAAATTTGTCAGGTTGCTGTCGACTTCTTCCCAATCTTCACCATAGTCGGTAGACCGGTAGATCCCGTAGGCGCGGGCGGCAAAAACATTTGAGTCCGTCGCTGCCAAATACAATACCCCGTAAGGACTGTTATTTGCAAGCAACCAGCTCCCTCCTCCATCTGTGGAAAGATACACCCGACCTGAAGCTGCGACCAGGTTAGTTCCGCTTTCGACAACTGCATGAGCAGGACGATTCAAGGCGCTCCAAGTTTTTCCCGAATCGGATGAGACGAAAATTCCATTCCCGGCGGCCGCATAGACGTGCGTACCTATCGCCGTTACCTCAAATATTTGGTATGCACCCATCAGGCCTGTATCTGCGACCCAACTGTCCCCATTATCTGTGGAAGAAAAAACAGAATCGAGATGGAACACAGCATAAACGTTAGAGTCATTTCCTGAAATCGAAGTAATATCTGACCCGACGATCCCATTAGCCGCGTATGTCCAGCTTGCACCGTTATCGGTTGAAGCATAAACACCGTTGTCAAAGCTTGTAGCATACAATTCTTTGTCTGCAACAGCTATTGACAATACTTTGTTCACAGGTAAACCACTTCCTGGGTTATACCACGTTATGCCCCTATCGGTGGAGAGCAGCACTCCATTTTCCGTTCCAATGTATGAGTAAGCGCTATCCATGACGATACTGAAAACTGTTCCAGAATACATTGGATATTGCGTACTTGGCCAATTCCATGTTTTGCCATCGTCGGTCGATCTGATTATGCCGCTATTCCATCCAACAAGTATCGTAGAGTCATAAGCCGCAATGGAACTCAAGGGATTGTTACCCGCTCCCGTGCTGAGATCTGTTGTCCAGCTATTTCCTCCGTCCGTAGATTCTATAACTCCACCCCCTATTGCAGCGAACAGATTTGTACCAACCAGCGCAAGACCGTTAACCACCAATCCATTTTGAATCGCTTCCCAGGTTGCTCCGTCATCCGTTGACCGGAACATACCGCCTCCCGCGGCATAGATCACGGAATCCTTCACCACCATGTGTTCTATGTTCGAGGTTAAGGAAGAATCCGGATTAGTCCATGTTATCCCACCGTCCGTGGATTTGCGTACCCCGCAAAAGCATCCGGCAAAAATCTCCGAACCTTTTTGTACGAAGCAACTCGCATATGCGCTGTTTACATTTGTCCAGCTCTGTCCGCCGTTGGTGGAACGATATGAACCCGCGCCTGTCCCTGCAAATTCTGTGGAGTCAATTACGGCAACGCCCCATACTTGCCATGGACTGCCGACATCGAGCTGCTTCCATTGCGCGAGGGTCCTCCCCGCAGACATTGTCAGGATTGCCGTTGCCCAAAGGATCGTTTTTCGTTTCATGACTGGATCTCCTATCCTGCTGCCTGCATTTCAGAACAGAACCAGACCTCGGACATGGAAATAAATTTGAGGTCTATTCGGTAGGTTTGCTCTCTGTCCGTTCTTAAAACCCGTAGCCTTTTCACATCGTACATCGTTCACCTCTATCACTCGTCGGCCTCCGCAGGCCTGTCCGCGCTTTGTCTTTCAAGTCGTATCGGCAGCACGTGGGAAATTCGCCGCTGATTTGTTATCCCTTTCTCTCGATCCGATGGCCCCAATCGCCATCAGATATTACCAATGATAGAAGAGGTTAACATGTTCCGGATGGCTTGTCAAGGGCCTTCCCGGGTATTGCCCTATCGGGATTTTTCCGCAGAGGATATGAAGAAATATTGATGGCTTCTCTGCCACCTCTAGGCGCTTCGCCTGAGAAGTTCGAGAAAAACTAGAGTTGAGTCGTTCCGGTTCTGTCCTGATTCGAAATGATCTTACGGAGTGAATCGAGCGGGTAATGGATAGGTTTGGAGTAATCAATTCACCAGGTGGATAATGACGAGTCGTCTGAACCAATGTCACAGAAACTCACACCGCACCACTTGCTACCCGGAACAACATAAAGGCTCCGGGAAAAGGCCGCAGGCCTGCGTTACCCGTAAATCCTGTGACATCTCTTGAATTCTCCCCCCGTGTCCGATCCAGGCAACCCCCGAAAGCCGGGGGCCTGCTGCTCGTTTCGCCGGGCCGCAGACCTCAGGCCTTCACATCGATCACTTCTTGAGCGAGAACTTGTATATCGTCGTCTGGTGATAGACCTGTCCGGGCCTCAGGACGACGGAAGGAAACTTCTTGCTCGGCGAATAGGGGAAATGCTGGCATTCCAGAGTCAGCGCACATCTGTACTTGTAATGCACGCCGTCTGTACCGACGATGCTGCTGTTCAGGTAGTTGCCCGTATAGAATTGTATGCCGGGTTCGTTGGTATAGACCTGGAGGAACCTGTGGCTGTGCGGATCGAGCACCGTTGCCGCGAGATGCACCTTCCCGTTGTAATCGTTGAGGACCCAGTTGTCGTCGTAGCCTTTCGCGTATTTCAGCTGAGTGTAGTTGTCGTTAATCCTGCTTCCGATGACGGTAGGCTTCCTGAAGTCCATCGGCGTACCGGCGACTTTCCAGATTTGTCCGGTGGCAATCTGTTCGTCGTTGGTCGGGGTGAACGCGTTTGCGTTGATCATCAGTTTCTCGTCGAGAATCGAGCTCGTTGGATCGCCGGACAGATTGAAGTATATGTGACTCGTCAGGTTAATGATTGTCGGCTTGTCGGTGACCGCTCTGTATCTGAGCTCCAGGGCATCATTGTTGGTCAGACTGTAAGTGACCCAGACCTTGACGGTACCGGGAAACCCTTCTTCGCCGTTAGGGCTCGTGTATTCCAGCTGCAGCGTCGGGATCTTTGCATCGCTGATGATCTTCGCGTTCCAGACCCGCTTGTTGAAACCGATTTTTCCCCCATGCAGCGTATTGCCTCTTTCGTTCGTAGAAACATGGTACACTTTGCCGTCGATCGAAAAAGTACCTTTACCTATTCTGTTTGCATACCTGCCGATCAAACCACCGAAGTAAGTGCTGCCGTTTTCATACCCTTCCAGGTTCTTGAAACCCAGAATCACGTCCTGGACCTTTCCATCGAGGCCCGGAACCTTCAGGCTAATGACTGCACCGCCGAAGGTTATTATCGTCGCGCTCATCCCCTTCTCGTTCTTCAGGGTATAAGCATAGATTTTCTGCCCGGACTTCGTGGTTCCGTAATATTCCCTCGTAATGGGAATTGCCGGGCGAGCCATCGCCTGCGCAACCATGGCTAAGGATACGAAGGCTACCGCTATGAGAGTTAAAGTGCGTTTCATATTTGTATAAACCCTTAGTTTGAGTTTAACATGTAATCTCGCAAGACGGACGGTGTTGCAATCCGTCTTTGCCGAGTGCTTGGAATTTACCCAAAACGGCGGAAGAGTCCAATGGGGGAATCTCTGCCTGTGCATGGAGTGTACTGGTCTCTGAAGCAGCCGGGCTGGTACACGTTTTCATGCAAGCTTGATCTTCAGCGCGTACGCGAAATCGCACGGCTTGACCGCGGGTTTATCGACCGTCAGTGATTCGGTAGACTGGTCCCATTTGAGCTTGTCCACACATCCGAGAAGCTCGACGTGTTCCACTTTGCCGGGGTGAAGCGGAGAAGATGTTCCGAGGTTTTTCACCTCGAAGGTCTTCCCGCGCGGCCAGCCGAGCACGATTGCATAAAGGACATTGCCGCGCTTGTTGCGGGTAAACCGGATGTCGCTCGAGTCCAGAGCCGAAGTGCTCCGGCCGCCGAAGGCCCCGGCCTTGATCTTGTGCGGTCCTTCTCCGAAAGTCTTCCACGGCCTTGTGGCGTAGATCGCCTCACCGTTGGTCTGCATCCAGCTTCCGATCGCGTCCACGATAGCCGTCTCTTCGGAATCGATGGTCCCGTCGGGTTTGCCCGGAATGTTGAGAATGAATGTACCGTTCTTGCTGACGGCATCGACCATCCAGCGGATGACATCCACCGGTTTCATGTACATGTGGTTGAGATACAGCCACCGGTTATAATGCCAGTCGCCGATGCATGTTTCCGACTGCCACGCGTGAGGCATGATCCGCGAAGTAACGCCGCGCTCGTAGTCCGCTACCACCGCCTTTGCCAGCTTGTCGGGAACCTGCTTGACGTTCAAAACGCCTTCAAGCTTTCCGTTGTGGGTCTTCATGTAGTGATTGTAGAAATATGCTACGAGGTTCATACCGGCCCATCCCAGGGGCGGACCTCCGTTGTCGAAATACAGGAGATCCGGATTATGCTGGTCGACAAGGTCACGAACCCTGTTGTAGAAATTGAGTACGTACTTCTCGTCGGGGTTCTCGTGGATTCCGTGCTTGCGGCCGTAAAGTACCTGCGGATCGAATCCCTGCCACCACTGGTCTTCGCCGAGCTCCTTCGTCATTTGACCGTCGTAGGGAACGCCCTCGAGGGGGCCCGACTTGTCGCAGAGATGTGCGACTTGGAACCACCACCAGTTCCTCGCCGCGTGGACTGTGACTCCGAATCGGAGTCCCTGCTGCCGTGCGGCAGCGGCCCATGCGCCGATGACGTCCCGCTTCGGCCCGATCTTCACGGCGTTCCACTCGTGGTATTTCGAGTCCCACGTATCGAATCCGTCGTGATGGTCTGCGAGAGCAATGAACAGCTTCGCGCCTGCTCTCTTGTATCGTTCGATCAAACCTTCCGGATCCCAGTTCAGAAGAGTCCACTGGGCACACAGGTCTTTATAACCGAACTTCGACGGATGAGCGTAATGGGAAATCTGGTAATCGTATTGCCGCTGTCCCTGGATATACATGTTCCGTGCATACCAGTCGCCGTCTTCGGGGACACACTGTGGACTCCAGTGAGCCCAGATGCCGAACTTGGCGTCGCGATACCACTCCGGGGCCTCGTATCCGAGGAGAGACTGCCAGTCCGCCTTGAAGGGGCCTTCACCGGCAAGTCCGGGAATGTCGGGAGACTTCAGCGGGACTCCGTCCCACGTTCCTGGACCTCCGGCCGGTCCGGCTGTTCCCCACCCTTCGCCTTCGACGCCTTCCCAATCAGATACAGGAAAGTTCGGGACCACGTCTTGTGAAATCTCGGCCTGAAGACTTCTTACTTTGGAAGTGAGCGGAATGAATGCCGCCGCGCCGGTACCCAACCCAATCATCTCGCAGAATCTTCGTCTGTCCATACAGATTTCTCCTGTTGGTCTAGTTCGCTACAATCCCGCACTGGCAGACCCCCGTTCGATGTGCCAAACGTAAATTACCTAGTCGGGCATGCTTAGGCAAGCCCCGGGAGCCATCCTTGTCAAAGGGGGCGAACAGGCATCACCAAAGAATGCAGACCTTCGGTTTGAATCGAACCGCATTTGAGAGACTGCGAACCAGCAACTGCAGAGCGGGCGTGCCAATCAAAAAGGGACATTGGACTTCAGCAGTTCCGACATTCGCTCTAGCCCGAACTCCCCGTTTTACTCTCCCTCTCTTCTGAGAGAGGGAGAGTGGGGACGATTTTATTTCTCGTATAGCATCTTGATCGTTTCGGAGAAGCCTCTTGCCTCCATCCGGCACAGGTAGATTCCACTTGCAAGACCGTGGGCGCTCCACTGCAGTTTATGTTCGCCTGCAGGAACCTGACCTTGAACGAGAGTCTCAACTTCTCTGCCCGTTATGTCGTAGACCTTAAGCGTCACGAACTCACTCTTCGGCAGATAGAAGACTATCATCGTAGAAGGATTGAACGGGTTGGGGAAATTAGCGCACAGCTGGAACCGCGTCGGCTGCGCCGCTTGTTGATCGCGCCGCACCGACGTTACCATATCTTTTCCGTCGCCGACCAGCTGAATCTCGCTCAGCTGATTTGTCCCGACACCTTTTTGGTTCAGCAGGTAGAGGTGATTATCAGTGGTAGAAGACGTTTCGGTACCGTCCTTCAGCGGAGCCGGAAGCGGCCAGTACCTGGCCGCGGGATCGAGCCCCATCAGGTTGGCGCCTACGCTATCGGTCGCAACGGGATCCAGACCGGCTATCAGGGCGTGTTTCGCCACCGGGGCAAAATTCGAGCACCAGACGCCCTCGCCGCCGGTTGAGCTCTTGATCCCGTCGACTACTGCGAGATGGACCGGCCGAGCCGCATTCAGATCGCAGATCGTCTCCGGCAGGTAATTCCATTCGGAATCGGTGCTCTTCGCGTGGTGCAGCATCCCCCTGCGGCCATCATCATTTGTTATAGTGTAAAGCGACTTGGGAACTATGCCGATCTGGTCCTTCAGCGAACAGGTAAAGCCCGCCGCGGAATGGTGTTTCAGTTTCGGGATGGAGACATAGGCATCCACTTCCTGCAATATCTTGTTAATCTGGAACGAAGAAAAATTCTGATACCCCGCCCCTGTCGATACGGTTGCTATGTTCGACGATGTCGTATCGTTGAGATCGACAATGTTACATCCCAGAGCCTTTCGAACCTGGGCGTACCCAAACGCATCATTTGCTCCGAACGGAACCGTCGATCCGGCGTTTTGCCAGTTCGCATCCCAGAGAGCCTCCACTATGTAGAGGTCGGCGGGCTTCACCCCCGCATCGATGATGAACTGGCCGACGGCCTGCAAAACTGCAGGATGAGTCCACATCGCTTCAGTGATCGTATAACCGCCCAATTTTGAGCTGTAGGAGTTTCCCGAACCGCCGGTAAGATTTATCTTTAGCGCTACCTTCTTCCCGTTCTGAAACAGCGCCGAGACGCCCCCGGACAAATTTTGATCGAGGAGTTCGAGAAGGTCGTACACCTTCTGTTTGACACCGCCGCCGGCATCGTCGTAGGTGTAGCTGTCCGCGGGAGTGTTCGTCGTTTTTCCGATTGCCACGGTCGTCGCAAAAGAAAAAGTGCGGTTGTGGTCGTAAGCAAAGACCCCTGATGGTCTCAGATACGGGACGACAAGCAAACCCGCCACTGCCGTTCCGGCTTTCTTTATGAAATCCCTACGTGAAGAATTCATCCCGTCGAATTTCTCATTGTCCGTCTTACTCATTTTACCTCCTGACTTTAAGTTGAGCTTGGTTTGTTCTCCTTCAATTGCAATCGATGTGCGTCCTTCGAATTCATTCGTTCAACTTCGACTATTCCTTCGGTATGCCCGCATTCGCGTGGAACCAGTCAAAATCGACGTAGCCGCCCATTGCTTTCGTCGCATAGTTGAAGAGGCAGAACTTGTTGCCCGTGAAAACAGAAAGATTGAATTGCATGAATAATTGATTACCGAAATCAGCGAACGATTTGTTATCCAGGCTGTACGCGAAGGTGGCCCGACTCGTACCATAACTTGCATACGCGCGGAGATAAATCGTCGATGCCTTTACCATCACAGAATCAACGGTAACGCCGTTGTTCACCATGACGACGTAGTCTGCGCCGTTACTCTTCTTTACTCCGATGAAGGCATATGGATTCTGAAAGACTGCGAGCCCTGCTACGTCGCCATCCCTCATATGAGAGATGTCCATTTTAATTGTCGCGGCGGACGGAATGGT
>JBJKPC010000056.1:0-9401 GCA_046706745.1 Candidatus Kryptoniota bacterium | reverse complement strand
ACGTACCGGGAAGTTTAGCGCGTATGGACCGGCAGGAACAGTGTTCCCATATTCCGGCGTGTTTTGAAGGGATAACTATGAGAGGAAGGTGGGTGATGCTCAGGTTCCTGTACCGTATGCGTCCGCGGGCGTATATGGTAGTATAAGAACTGCGAAAAAGACCTATTTGGAAGGGGTGCAGGAAAGCACCCCAAAGGGTCAAAAACCCCGTTTTTGGGGTCGCAGGAATACCCCGTTTTTGGGGTATGCGGGAAAACCCCGTTTTTGGGGTATGCTTAAAACCGGCTTTTCCGGCATATGCCGGTATGGCTGTTTTGAGTATATAGCCAAATCTGGGGTTTCGCTGTTTCCTGTATGCCGTTAAATCTGGGGTCTTTGCGGTTCCGGCCTACAGCTTAAATAGGGCTGGCCGCAACTTCTGGTATTAAGCCCCTACGGGGATATTACTTAACTACAAACTAAGGAGCTACCATGCTCGACTATCAGGAAGGCGATTCCGAATTGAGGGAACCCGAGAACTCTGGCGATATAGCCAGGGACTTCGGGTACGATTCCGAGCTCATCTGGGATGGGTTCGACTGTGCGGGAGGAGACAACTGAACGCTTCCGTACCGCCTCGCTCCGGATCTCTCATACTGTGGCCGGTTCAACTCCGGCCGCGAGGCCTATTCATTATCACACAACTTAAAGGAGCTGTCATGTTTCGTACTATCGTCTTTATGATCCGCGGTCTCTTTGAATATCGTCCGGCCTGTGATTCATGCGGCAGGCATTCTCACAGTGTTCACCAAGTCAACGTCTTTGCAGACGACGGCGCTTATGGCGCATCGATGCTCTGCAACAAATGCCGATAAAGTAACAAGCTGGTTTGTAGCATGTGCACTAACAGAAAGCCCGGTAGACCGGGGTGCACATGCTCGCCTAACTTCTAAAATAGGAGCTATTGAATATGACCTAGTCCTGTCATATGGCCTGGGCGTCGGGGCCACCGGAAGAGCCCTGCCCAGGCCTTCTATTTATTCAAACGGCATTTCGAACTTAACGTTATGAAAGGAGGTGAAACTGAAATGATATACGACAATATCAAGTTGAACGAGCACATCGATGAGCTCCCGGAAGGGCTTGGTCAGTTGACTAATCGCCGGTTCGACACGTTCTATCTTCCTACAGAGACGGTTCTCTGTGAGCCGAAGATGTTCATTCCGGAAGTCGGTCGGGCTTATTTCACGGGTTTGTATATCCATGACTCCAAGATTATGGATTATAAGTCTCTGGTCGAAAGTGTTGATAGGGCGACGTTTCAGGGTTCGTCGCATTATCCGGAGGTTATGCTGGTAGAACACTGGACGGAAGTCGGTGATGACGGACATGTCAATCTAGTCCGGGATGGATATGCGTTCGCGAATGGGAATGATTACAAGAAAGTAATGTCGCTTTGTAATCATCGATTTCCGTTCTATGTGATGCGTGTTGAATATGATACGAACGTTTGGACCGATGAGATGATGCATCTAGCTCGTGGAATATTCGGCGGTTGGTAAGGCGAGCTTTGGAGCCCGGGAGAGGTTCGAATCCTCTCCTCGCCTCAGATAGTTACATACTTATCTCCATGTTGTTTGGGGTAGGGTGCTTAGGATTTCAATATCAAAGGGAGGAATCAAGTCAACTACTGTCGCCTGAAGGCGACAATGTATTTAAAACAAGGAGGTTTATGAATCCCTTTTACAAGCCACAACCGCTGCCTATGCGGATCTTTCTCTGGGCAGCCTTTCAAATCAACGATGTTGTGAGCGCTGGCCTGGCTCACGTCAATGGCAGGTTGCAGGTTAAATTCGCCTGCAGTCGGTACGCCAACTGGGTTTGGCGGACCTATAACAATCAGAATCCGTTCTGGAACGGTCTCTAATTCGCACACGTGTGCTAAACATAACAGGAGGTTAAATGCACAGATCTCTCGCAAAACAACTCAAACGCGACATGCGCCGGATCCAGCAGGAGGTCGAGAAGGACAGGCTTCGTGACCACTTCCTGCGCGACAGGATCATTCACGACTATATCTACGACGAGATGTCGGTCGAGAAGATCGCGAAGAGGTACAACCTTTCCATTGCTGCCGTCGAGAGCATCACTGGAAAACCAAACCCGTAGGAGGTGATGTGCAACAAATAGTTCTTTTCAGCCTGGGCCTTCTGGGGCTCGGGCTGGGACATATGACGAACGCCCCGAATCAAGATCTGGCCGCGGCGTTTATGGCAGTAGCTTTGGTTGCGTTAATCATACACTTTAGAGTATTGATTCGCAGAAAGTTGTTGCAATTGGTAGATGCCGGGTCGTATATTCACATACAACAGTTTGATAATGGAATACAGAACAATCAGGAGGTAACAAGATGAGAACGTTTCGATGGGTTTTTCTAGTTCTAAGCCTCGTACTGACTTCACTCACATACGCTCAAACGCCCACTATCGAGTGGATTGATTCGTCTTTCACGGGTGCTGTATCGAGCGGGCTTTCGTTACTGGGAAATAAGTATCTCTATGGCGCTGTTACAAGTTCGCGTTTGTATAGAATAGATGCGGCAACGGGACAGATACAAGCAGCTACACAGGCTCCAGGCACAATACTTAATGCTGTTGCTGTGTCCTACGACACGACTGCGTATCTGTCATCCAACACTACAGTGAACGCGTACGATAATGACGCCATCCCTTTGTGGGCGTCCCCGGCGTTGGGAGGTACAGTGGTCAGCAGCCCAACCATAGATTCGGTCGCAAACGCGGTTTATGTCGGTCTTGATAATGGAAACATTTTCGCTTTGAATCGCACGAGTGGACAGATACTTTGGCATTATTCGGCCGGGGATACGATCATCGGGTCTGGAGTTATTACGGCAGACAGAAAACTCGTGTATCTGACAACTGATGGCAGACTGGTGGCGTTCAATCTCAACACCCCTCGGTCGGGTGCGGCTACGCCGGATTGGAATCTGAAGATCTCCGGAACATTCGGTGCTGCCGCCTACGTTCCAATCACAACTCCAGTGACGGATGATTCGGGGTATGTTTATTACTTGAGCGATACGCTCGATCAGCACCGCGGCAGTCAGGAGATTTATAACACGGTTCTCTGGAAGGTAAAAATGCCGGATAACAGTCCCGCCTTTGTTGTTGCATCAACCAGCGCTTATGATGTCACGTCTCTTCTCGTTGGAACGGATGGCACGATATACGGTATAGGACCGAACGAGATCAGGGCCTTTACTCCGGATTTGGTTCTCGAGAGTCGACATCCGTTTTGGAAAGATCTTGCTGTTGTGGGGTCCGCAAAAGGGACGGGTGCGCCATATCCTATCGTGCAGTCGTTGATCTCTTCTGACGGAACACGACTTTATTGTGCATACGACATGTTTTCGTATCAGGGAAGCCCGCACGGCGGAATAGCACAGCCGATTAATCTTGGTGGTGATACCGCCCAGGTGTTGTGTTACGCACTTGGAGATACCGGAACCGTCTCCCTTTTATGGAGGACGTTGACGCCCTTTGGAGTGAGCGGCCCTATAGTATATCAGAATAACACTTTGTATATCAGCACGCTTACAAATCCGTCGACAAACCCACCTTACTCGGAAATAATTGCTTTGAACGATGCAGCTATCGTGAATTCCGGCAGCCGGTTATACAAAACGGACGCGGTTTCGGGTCCGCCTATGTGGGGAAATCAGCAAGGTAACAGTGCACGAACCGGAGTATATTCCGGGAAGAGTTCTCTGACAGCAGTAAAACGTGTTATCAATCACTCGCCGTCCACTTTCAAGCTGAGCCAGAACTATCCGAATCCGTTCAACCCGACTACGCAGATTGCGTATAGTCTGCCGCGGTCCGGGATGGTTACGATCGCGGTGTACAATGCGCTGGGCCAGAGGGTCTCGACTCTGTTCTCTGGTAGAGCTTCGGCCGGAGAGCATGTGGCAATGTTCAATGCCGACAGGTTCGCGAGTGGCGTGTACTTCTGCCGCATGGAAGCGGAAGGGTTCTCGCACACAGTCAAGATGATGCTTCTGAAGTAACCGCGCTACGGCGGCACCGTAGCTGGTGGAGAGTACAGTCTACTAGACTGACTCCCTGGGCCGGCCTGAGCGATCGGGCCGGCTCTCTTTTACCTGTAACGATTCCGTAACGTATCACAAACATACGCCCGTAGTTCAGCGGTTAGAACGCCAGGCCTTGAACCTGGATGTCGGTGGTCCGAATCCATCCGGGCGTGCAAAACAATTGGAGGTTCTATATGGTTATGATAACTCCCAGACGTGTTTGTCAGAACCCTGACGGCAGTCAGATGAATCGCCGCAACTATTTGCGGTTGATTGTGATCCCGGAACTCCGCTTCCGACTGTACTATTTCTATTGGCAGTGGAGCGACTTCAGGGGTCGTACTGTCGTTATCGATGGTATCCGCCACGTTCCCAACTGTCCGGTGGCCTATGACGACGTATTGAAACATGAATGCCAGTGTGAAGATACTGCAAAGCAGCCGCCTCGTTGGCTGTGCCGGTTGGGCGGCGTGTGGTATCCTGGTAAAAAATATTCGGAGGAGTAATCCAATGGCCGCATTCAAAACAAATGTTGACATAATCAATGCGCTCCAACCTACGGAAGTGTTTGAGGATAATTCGCTGTATACGTTCGTTTTCAAGCGGGATCTGTTCACACGTACTGAAGTGCTTGAATTCGACGCCTCTCATCTGATGCCTACCATTCATAACGTTCGGTTCTATGTAATGCGAGACAGCAAGCAGGAGGGGAATGGATTCTTTTTCAGTGAACTCGATTTCAGTTATATCGAGCGGGCCGCTAGTATTGATGATGTGTTTAAGTTTCTCAAGACGTTAATCGGATCCACAGCTTTCTAAATTCAGATGGAGGTGAGTGATGTGTATCAAATTCAACAATGACAACGTCAGCCAGATGGAGATGCTCGCGACGGTTCGTCCAATTATCGAGCATTCTTTGCTGGCGAAAATTGTTACTGGAAACCCGTGGAAATCAATGTGGCATCATGATTCCGGTCCTGATTGGGCACCCGGAGTGCTTGCCGTCGATGAACCCGGCCTGATAACTGAGGGTGACTCTCGATATGAGCGCGGTTGGCACGCTTACAGAATGCATATCAGCGAGTCCCTTTGCAGGAGTGTGGCACAAACTAGCAACGAGCAGCTGCACGTTGTGCCGGTTATTATTTCCGAACTAACCGCGTATGATGCGGATGTTCATCCCCTAGGACCTCGGGTTGCCGGTAAAATCATCTATGTGCTAACGCAGCAAGAGCTGGACAAATACGCGCAAGACGGATCGCTGCCTAAGATTGTAAAGGCTGAAGACGGAACCTATTCTGTCGTATCAAACGTGGAGGAATGATGAAGGTTGATCTGAGAACGCTCGAGAAATGCGAAGTCATGCCGTCACAGATGTCTATGGGGAAGTCAGCCCTGCGCGAATTCGGCGGGGACCTGACTGACCAGTACAATTCGGGCAAGTGGGACTGTGGATCCAAACACAGGCCGCGCCGGCACTGCAGCTGGAAACTTACCAGGCATATACAATACAGGAGGTTAGGACGATGAAGAAGACGTATATCGTTTGGGTTGACAACGATGAAGAGTATGAAGATCACCGCGAAACCATTTACGCTGTCGTGAAAACTAAGAAGGCGGCTCTCGAGTTGCGGGACCGGTATAATGAAACGTCCGATGGTCGGGGCAGTGAAGCCGATGAGCCGGATGAATGGTACCAGCGTTACTTTGCGTTTGTCGAAATTCTGACGCTGGATGAGAATGGTGTTGTAACAAAGACGGAACGTATTACTACCGTCATAGGAGGTTAGATAAATGAAAGATCTGGCAAACGGAGACGTGTTTGAGGTCGCTCCCATTTCTCCATATGTAATGGATTTTTTCAAATTCGTTAGAGGCCATCTTCAGGTCAGCGAACTCATTCCTACCGGTGAATACGAGATAGTGGAATGTCGTACGAAATCCGCAAACGCTCCTATCGATGGCACCCATCTGGAACTGGTGCTGCGTTGGACCGAAATAATATTCAAAGGCACCACCGGGACGTGGCGTCTTATATTTAGAGACGATTTTCCTGATACGGTGCCTCAATATTTTTCTAAGATAGAGGTATTCAAACTTGAAAGCGATGGGTGGCAAGAAAGGATTTTCGGTCCGGTAGCGACCTGCTACGTGCATCATCTGTATAAATTTGGCAATTAGGATGAAGGTGTGTTGAGTGTGACCACGAATCGTCTGTTTACTCAGGTTAAAAGGAGGTTAATATGGATTACAAGTATGACATAACCTGCCGCGTCGATTGGGGCACGACAGTCCCGGAGGTCGGCAAGGCGCTGGATGAGCTCAACAAATCGGTGGCAGAGTTTACCGGGTCGTCCGTTCCGACTGTGACCTATGAAGGTACCTTTCATATTCAGATGACCACAAACGGAGAACTCAGTGACCGGGCTCTTTATGCTGTAAGAACCAAACTTGCGGAATGGTTTATTAACACGTTCCCGGAGTATGACATTCGCGTGGAGTCTATCAAGCAAGTCTAATTCAGTTTCGCACACGTGTGCTAAACCAAAGCCGGAGCCAACCACTCCGGCTTTTTTATTTCCAAACAACAGGAGGAAGTATGGAAGACTTTGAAATTCTGAACGAAATGGATTGTTCTCTTCCGCCTCATATCCAGATTCAGCTGCATGCGCTTCTGCACCCGAATCGGAGGACGCCGTTGAATCTCTTTCATCTGGGCCTGCCGCAGAGAAAGATCGAACAGCGGGTAGATGAGATGATTAACCCGCGCATCTATCACGAACCGGCCTGGAAGCGGCTGCTTCGGCACCTTCCTCACTGGTTCAGAAACTGAGGTAAGTATGGACGGACAAAGACAAATCGAGGAACTGATAGCCCGGGACGAATGGATGGATCGCCAGATTCACAGGGCTGTCTCGCATCACCCGGCTATGATATGTATGGCCGCCATAGTCGAGGATAACGGGGTGGTCATCTTCCGTATGTGCACGGAGCCCGGGCTCGTGTTTGCCGTAGAAGGCGGCGAGCCGTGGCTCGAATCAAGTCAATATCAAGGTTTCCTAAACAGAATGAAGGAGTTGTGAAATGGATCCTGAGATTGTTGATATCGCTCCGCCTGAAGACCTGGGAGCGTTTCTGGTTGATACGGTCCTGTTTGCGCAGGCCGGTCATGAGCTCTATACGCAGGCTTACAAGGCCGGTGTCACTGTCGGCTGGTATTGGATGAAGGTTGAGAATGACGGATCCAGAACCGGCTATTTGCTTGGCAAGGACGGCCAGGGCTGGAAACTGTACGGCATCCTGTCGTCCGGGAAACGACTCATCGCCAAATCGCTGGCGTACAAAGCCAAGTTCCTCGATACGCTTCGGATGAAGCTGGAGGACGATGTGGCGATTCATACGCGCCGGTTGTTCGCTTTGGCTGAGAGCTACGAGAATCCTGAACTATAAACAAACGAAGGAGACTACTGTGGGTTTGCATGAAATTAGCAGCAGCACAATCGAGCAATTACGTGAGAAACGACGGCGGTCGGTGGCGCGAATAAAAACGAAACAAGAAAGCAATCATCCGGATGTACACCACCCTGAAGAAAAGATTCAGCAGCTGGATAGATTCAAGCATCTCCTTCACGGACCCATCCTGGAAGTGTTCGCTGGTAAAGGGAATCTGACTCCTTATTACCGCCAGTTTGGAGATGTTGAGCCGCTCTCTATGGAAAGAAACGGTGACAGCTTTGATTATGTCCATTTCTTAAGGTCGAAGAAACGCCGTTTCGGTACCGTAGATATCGACGGATATGGAAGTCCGGAGAAACTACTTCCGACTGTAATGGAGATGCTTCGTCCGCAGGCCACACTTATCTTCACCATCCCGTACGCCACTCGTCCATGGGGTGACGAGGCTGAAGTAAGATGTCGAAGTTTCTGGGGTAGTGACAAGCCAGATCTGTTTGCTGTGGAGGCCACCATTTTCCGGCTGGCGTTTCAGCGCAGTATGGCTTCGCAGTTTGTTGAAATGACCCGGCTGACGAAAGGCACCTTTCGATACGTCTTTGTCGTGGAAAAAAGAAATTTCGCCATCATGTTTGGCCGGGATACAAGGCGCCGCACAACTGCCGAATCGGCGCCCGTTTTGGCCTGACAGTGTACAATTCGTAATAAGGAGGTTTCATGTTGAAAACTTAAACACCGTATTTCGCACACGTGTGCGAGTGTGCGAGTGATCCCGCCTTTACTTATGAATCCACTACGGGCGTAAGGCCGGCCCAGACAGGCCACTCAATCTTCCGATAAGCCGAATACATCGGCAACGGAATCATTCAAAATCAAAGGAGCTATTACTATGGGTAACATGATCAGAGAAGCCGCCGAATTCAACCAGAACGGAACCGTATTGTCAATCGAAGTCCCGATCAAGCCGAAGATGTCGGCCAGCGGCAAGAACGTCGTCATCGCGACGACCGGTGGCAATCGTCCAACCGACCTGGTGTTCAAAGGTCTGAACGGTCAGAAGAGCGGTCTGAAGGCGCCGCAGT
The DNA here is from genome assembly GCA_046706745.1 of Candidatus Kryptoniota bacterium. Classification (GTDB taxonomy): domain Bacteria; phylum Bacteroidota; class Ignavibacteria; order Kryptoniales; family JAKASW01; genus JAKASW01. Next base: position 776 of record JBJKPC010000056.1, on the reverse strand, counting down.
TCTCGATTGAGAAGGACGTGCTGCACATCGACATGCCGGTCTCGGCGCCGAAGGCCAGCGCCTCCGGAAAGAACCGGGTCATCGCATCGACCCACGGCAACCAGGCCACGAACCTGGAATATGACGGCCGTCAGGTCTATGTCGGCGTCAATGCCTTCTGCGGTCTGGAAGACAACGACGTCCGCCTCGGAGTCAATGCTTACATAGCGGCGGAAGACGCTGAGTAAGTTTCACGCTCCACCAGGGCCGGTGTAACAGCCGGCCCTCTCTTATAACCCACAAATCACACAACCCAAATTGAAAGGAGCCATGTCATGGCTAACAAGAACCTCAACACCCCGAATTACGAAATCGTCAACAACGGCGAGACCCTCCGCATCGAGCTTCCCCTCAGCAAGAAGCCGAAAGACAGCAAGAGCGGAAAGTCGCTCATTCTTGCCACGACGAGCGGTTTCACGTCGACCGGTCTCGATTACGACGGCTCGGATATCTCCGTGAGCGTCAATGTGACGATTCCGAAGGTTGACTAGTCCAGGCAAGTAAGATCTGACAATTAGTGATGGCGAGGGAGCCGGGTAACTCCGACTCCCTCTATTCACGCAGAAATTCTTTTGATACACTCTTGCATTTACAGAATCAGCGCAGTATATTCATTAGCGTAACACGAACATAAACCAAGGCAATAGTCGAAGGGAAATACGATGAGAATAGTATTCCTGGATATTGATGGTCCTCTGAATACGAATCGCCACATGCAGTTCATGGCGAAAAGGAAT
>JBJKPC010000055.1:0-30324 GCA_046706745.1 Candidatus Kryptoniota bacterium | reverse complement strand
ATTCGTTCCGCAAAGCGATGACCATTGCGGGGTCAACGGCATTTCCATATGATACTGCCGGTATAGTTGCTATACTCAAATACCGACCAACGCCGCCGTTATACAAACAGCCCTTAAGGCATTCTCTAATGTCGCGCAGCTGGGACAGAACTATGTGATTGGAACTGTGAATGGACAAAATATGTATTTCGACAGCAACGGCTGGGTAGTCTCATTCTTTTACAAGGGGACTCCTCCTGCAAATTTGATCATCTCATACAATTCAAGTTTACTGACTAATACGACCTTATCAGCTTCCATCGTCACCCTCCTCGACACACTAGGGCTCAATCCGCAGATCTACCAAATCAAATACGCAGATGTCGAGCATCCTAATGCAGACTCTCTTCTTGCTTTCTGGAAGAACAGTTATGGCAATGTAGACTTGGAAATACCGTCAACCTACATAGTCATCAGTCAAAGCGCAAGTGGGGGTGGTTCAGATCCAACTGCACTAATTGATGGAGGAGCAATCTGGATCCATCGTGGAACCTCTTTCGTATCCCCGGCTCTCGGAATTCCACATGCAATTACAAACGTAGGGGGGGCATACGCCTACTTGATTCTCCTTGGTCGATAGGAACGACCCCGGGTGAGAAAGATTAGTATCCTACTCGTTGCTATTCTTCTCGACGTCGTTCAGGTGAAGGCTCAATCAATATCCGTTAGCGGAGCTGACGGTGAAGTCTCCATCGCAATCACGCCGGAACCTGTAATGAATCTAACGCCCGTTCCAATTCAAGGGCTGTTTATTAACAACGCCGATGGAAAAACGGGCATGCAATTGTCCGCCACACCCTCCATCCCAACCACGGTATCACCCATCACTGGCGTGTTCATAGCGAACCCTGACGGGATAGTTCGTGAAGGCTTTACCAATCTGAACCGGTTCTTCGAACAAGGAATGACATTGAGCGTTTTCCCCATATCCGGCGATGTATCGGTCGCTTCTGGCGGCACCCCACACATGTACGTCAGGTTGCTCAGTTCAGGTGGGGCTCCGATCGCCAATGCGTCGGTCCAAAGCTCATGGCAAGGAAATACACTGACCACGCGTTCGAACTCGGACGGCTTCGCTGATGTGTCGCCGGGACAGTTGACGCAGCCGCCGGGATCAGTCGACACACTGTGGGTAACCAGGATTGATACCATTGTGTTATCGTCCGCCCAGCGGATTCCCTTTATCGTCAGTGTCCGCCCCCAGGTGTCCCAGATGTTCTGGAACAACACCGGGTACCTCAATCTCGGTTACCTAGTCGCGAGACTGGAACTCGACGGGGGGTCGGATTTTGGGATCCTTCGTTACCAGGGAGATCCGGATTCTCTGGATGTCAGCCGACAGTTTCGTTTCGGTGTGGGCGCCAATTTGGGAGTAAATGTGGGCGTCGAGGCCAGTATCACCGCGAACAATTTCACGGCGTCCTCTGGCGCTGAGGCCGGGGGCGGCGTGGGAGGTAGGTTCGCCGAGCTGTTTGCTGATAACTACAGGTTCAGTTTCGCGTCGCCGACACAAAACAACGCTGCCGTTCAATACCTACTTCTCTCAACGGGTTTGATCAAAGACATGAGCGGGCCGCTGATCCCGCTCTACGCAGCGGTCATTGCCGCCCAGAACCCCGACAGTTCAGCCAGTATACTCGCGAACGGTTTCCGTTCGTTAAGCATGGGTCTCCAGCTCAAAGCCCTCGCCCAGGCGGGGGGCGATTTCAGCTTCGAGCCGGGCTCAGCGGGTGCCCCCCTCGGAATCAGCGCGGGAGCCTCGATCGGTGCGAACGGCACCGTGGGCTTCAGCATCAATCAGTATGGTCCCTCGGACGTAAGATCCACTTCCGTGGATATCAGCGGAGATATGGGTGCAAACGTGTCCGCGGGGATAACCCTTAATTCCTTCAACGTGTCTCCGCAGACCAAGACCCTGCTCGATTGGCAGGCGACCACATCCGGTTCCATCAGAATCGAGACATTTTTCAATCCGCCGGAAGAAGGGGGAGCGCTGGAAGGGTATGGCCTTACTGCCGTCAGACAAGAACCTGACGGGACACTGAATACTGTTCGGTATTTGATATCCGGTTCTCCGGCTTCTCTCGCCGATTTAAAAGTGAGCCTTTCAACCTATGCCAGTGGCATCATCGGAGTCCTTTTCCCTTCCTCGGATTCTAAAGCCGGGACGGTCCAGTCAGCCACCGGAATTTCCGCGTTCGGTGCACTGCTTGATGAAGCGGGGGCCCTTCAGAAGGAAAACAAGGATATCAATGTCGAATACGAGGTGGATCGAACCACAAACACTCCGATATCGAACTTTGCGGTGGAGTTAAAAGCCGATTTGACGGACGAGATAAGCGGTGAGATAGGAGCCGGAACGGGCCTGACTCAAAGCACGCCCATTGTACTCCAGCGCGGCATGTACTACGAGGGAGACTATCTCCCCACTGAAACCTACGACGCGAGTGATTATCCGACGATTCAAACTACTCCTCAGCAGGTCTTTCAGAAGATACTGGATCAGCTTCCGCCGGATCCGATTCAGCAGGCGATCTCATGTTTTACCCAAACCGTCCAGGCTGGGCAGACATTGGTGGTGAATATAGGACAGTCATCTCTTCAGCTCGCTGCCAACGCTTTGAATGCGGGCACGACCGCGGGCGCGGCATTTTGGACGTGGACCGGGAACACTCCTTCCACCGGGTCTTCAACTCCGGCTGTCAATCCGAAGATGAAGGCGGTGAGAATGCAAATCAAGAAAACTCTTCAGCAGGCCCAGGGACTTCAATACGGAATCGGTGGGTTTTACCAGCTCCTTCCTCAGAACCAGGCGCTTGGCAGTCCCGCGAAGCTGACGATCGCCTACTCTCCAGCCGAGGCGGCCGGGATAGATCAGTCGAAGCTCGCCATGTATTACTGGGATCAGGGTTCTGCATCGTGGAAGCTGTTCGGTGGTACGGTCGATACAGTCGCACATACCGTCACAGCCACGATAGACACACTTTTTCTTTATACTCTTGCACCTGCGATGCCGCAGGGTTCATTTGGGCTTTTCGTGTCTCCCGATACCGTTGCCGCGAACGGGCGATCCCAGATCACGGTTCAGAGTAATTTCATCCTGAACAATGACAGTTCTCAGGTCCAAAATGGAGCGTTATTCACCGTGTCCACTACGCTCGGGAAGGTTTCAAGTCCCGATGCCGATCCGGATACAGCAGGCGTTCAGGTCCAAGCAAAGTCCGGGAGAATATCGTTCACAATCACGGCCCCGCTAGTTCCCGGCGCAGCGACAATCGAAGTAACTAGCCTGTACGGAAATGCGTCTGCAGCAACAACATGCTATTTCACGAACAGCGAACCGCTGGCGGCGCCGACGGGTCTCACCGTCCACCGGGACTCTGCGGGCATTTTCTTGTCCTGGCGGCCCGACACTAGCGCTAACGTGGCCGGGTATAAGATATACTACGGCAAACATGAAGGAGGCCCCTATGACGGACGGCTGTCCCAAGACGCGCCATCGCCCTTCTCAATCGGCGACATAACCCAAAGGCAGCTGGACGGCTTGTCCCCTGACAGCACTTATTATTTCCGTGTGACTGCATATGATCCGGTAGGTGATGAGAGCGGATATTCGAACGAGGTTTCAATATCGCCGACGGCGGTAAGTGAGCAGTCGGCCGCAGTCCCGAAGGATTTCGTGCTTTACCAGAACTATCCGAATCCGTTCAATCCATCGACGACAATCAAATTTGGGCTTCCTGCTCATTCGCAAGTGACTTTGGCAGTCTACGACATTCTTGGGCGAAAGGTGATGCAACTAGTAAGTGGCGAGCTCTCGCCCGGCTATCACGAATATGAATGGAATGCGTCCGGGTTTGCCAGTGGCGTGTATTTCTGCAGAATGGTGGCTCGGCCACGGGATGGAAAGGGAAGAGATTTTGTGCAGACAGAGAAGCTGTTGTTGTTGAAATGAGTGCCAAGGTAAACTGTCTTGTTTCTATTCGGATGAAAAGTTCCGAACGCAGTAAGACTCTGCAGCTGTGTAGTGAGGAGTCGGTGTATGGCTGGAAACGGCTGTACGCTAAGCGACTCGACAACGTAACCTATAGGGTGCTACACGAAAGCTCAGGTTGCAACACAAGTGAACGCAAAGGTAGCCTCGTAAAGATGACCGAGATGGACGAGCCTCTATTTCATAGGCGAGGTCAGAATATCATGCTAAGAGCAGAGAAATGCGGCATGGCGCCGAAGGCGCTCACTTGAGCGGGACACTCACCCGAAAGGAGAGAAACAGAATGGGCTCACATAGTCTGCACATCACTGCACTATTGTCCTACTCTACGACGGGTCCTTCACCAATAGCCGCTACATAAGTATCCTACCCGTCAAGGAATGCTTATACGGTGGATCAGATGCTGGGCAGGATTTTTTTTCGCGGGAAATAATGGACTATTCTGGGCGATTTGCAAGTTCGATTTTACTTATCTAAATTCATTTAAACAAAGCAGAAGCCGGAGATGAAGAAATCCTCGGGTCGTGGACCCGGTAAGCTGCCAAAAAACAGGGCTGAAATTGTTGCGGTCCTAAATATCTAGTTAGGCACAAGGGCGCATTTCAACGGGAAGCGAGGAGTAGTCAATGCGTGATTACCTGTCGGGGATTTCTCTTCTGTTTCTAGTTTGTACCATCTTGTCCGGTTGCTCTGCAAGCGCTCCTCCCACTGTGTTTGAACCTGCCAGTAGTGATTCGGTTTTTTCTTTCTATCAAAATGGGTATGCGCTCGGATCCGTAAAGCTCGACAGTTGCCGTGTGGTCGCAGAACTGGAAGTCGGTAAAAACCTACGCACATATCCGCCATATATGCGGCTCTGGCTGCTGTATTACAACACTTCAGGTACTCCTTATTATTTCGATCCGATGAAGGATGTGAAGATCACAACTCCCGGAGAGGATGGAAAATCTTTAGCTCTTGCGACAGTACCTCCATATAAGATTCTCGATATGATAAAGAACGAGGAGGAAGTCGCGCTAATTGCACAAGCGATTGGAGGAGTAGCAGATGCGGTTTTGACGAAACCGACGATGTACACAAACACGAGAACCAATGAGCAGGTGCAAGTGAATGACACCGGGGAGAAGAGACAATTGAGTATTGATAGGGCGAGTGCAAATATGGCAAGCACAGCAACGATCTACGAGCTGTATAAACAGAGCATTGTCACCGGAATATTGCGTCGTAATACGATCTTCCCTCAGCAAGGCGTGACGGGATATATTTATTTTAAGGCGCCTTATGGAGCCAATCCGATGCACCGATCATATATCGTTGAGATCTCTACTCAAAATGGCACCGTGAAGCTCGATTTCAAACCTGTTGCTGGGGAATAGATCCGAATATAGATCCCCGACAGGACAGGATTGCTGCACTTCGGATATTTGACGGCGGTTCAGGCGGCTGTTATTCTAATACGAATGTGTTTTACCAATGTAAGAGGTGATGGCCAAATAACGGGCTATACGGTCCAGTTGCAACTTCCATTCGCATTGCCTAACATCATGAAAACACACGGCCAAGCACAATGGCGGATATATGGGTATGATAGCAGGAAATGCGCTATATAGCAGGAAAGAGGTAGTCTACATGCAACGACCATCAAGTTGGAGACTAATACGATATTATTTCGACTACCGGCGCAGATTGATTCAGCGCTTTGCTTCCACACTCGGCCTCACGTTGCTTATGGTTCTGCCCACATGTGTTGTAGCTCAGACACGGGAGACCATCGTGCGTTCACCTAACGAACACTACCTAGCCCTTGTTGCATCTTATGGCCGCCAGGATGACCCGTCTACTGAAAGTACGATTAAGGTTGAAATGCGCAATCATCAGATTGTTTGGTCGAAGAGCTTCCGCATGCACAACCATGAACACGGAGAGCAAATATGGAAAGCCGAATGGACTTCCAACTCAAGGTTCTTGGTTTTTAACGCGACCCTTGGAGGCGGCCATCAGCCTGGTCACCTCGATACTTACTTTTTTGACTCTCAAGACACGACTCTCCATATGTTAGATCCGGATGTGGGAATTTGGGTTACGGGTGATTTCTCATTGATTCCGCCCGACAGCGTACGAGTCCCCGTTCGCGCAAGACTGCCCGATGGAGAATTCTCCGATTCTCTCGTCAAAACCGTTAGCCTGAGTAGCTTGCGAAAGCCGAAATGAAGGCACTCATTGGTCGAGGAGTACGTGTTGCCATGATCTTGGCTCCTAACACTCCTCACACCGAAACCTCTCGCAGCCAAGAAGTGAGACAACAGATGATAGACAGGAAAACCTCATCGTCGTGGGAAAGACAGATGATAATGTCAGACCGGTCCGCTAACTTATGACTCGCACAACCAATTGGGACGGGTCAGACCTCGATCACTTGAAATAGCACCGAGTTACAGGCCTCTATATTGACAGTCCCGCATCATTCTGCTACATTTTCCGCAGACAGGGATGGACCTCCGCTATGGATCGGTGGAAGGGTATGATGAAATGCCATTGAGAGAAATGGTCTTCTTGATGCAAGGATGGGCACTATGAAAACATTCCTGGTAACAATGTTTATTTGGTTGTCGTTGCCTCCACGGGCGAATTCCCAAGTAGATTCCCTGAAAGGACTTCTCCAGTTTTATCCAATACAGAAGGGTAATTTTTGGGAATATCAAGTCGAGGAGTATGACGAAGGCGCGCCCGGGCCTCCCATCGAGCATGTGTCCACCTATTCAGTCGAAGTAATCGGGGACACATTGCTCTCTAATGGATTTCGTTATTCAATAATGGCGTACGACTCCAGCTTTTATGTCTACGAAAGGGAAGACTCTGCAACCGGCCGAGTCTTCAGGTATGACTCCGCATCATCAACAAATCAGGAGCGGCAGATTGACAGTCTGTTTGCCGCGCCGTACGACACCTTCTTCACCGTTGCAAAAGACCCGTACCTTAAATTGGGCTCTTATAGAGCGTGTTATATCTATGACACGACTCATTTGATCTTCGGGGTGCCCAATCATGTTAAAGAATTCACGGAATTCCCTCTTGTAGTCGATGCGGACGGCGAGTTCAGTTATTCGCTCGCTGAGGGGATCGGTTTATATTCATTTCACGAGGCCTGGTACGGCGGCTACAGGAATACGCAGTTGGTATACGCAAAGATTGACGGCAAAGAATATGGAAAGATGGTGGATCTTCACCTTGACTCGCTTTTGAGCTACTACCCTTTGCACACCGGAGACTATTGGGAATATAAGAGTGTGTCTGAGTTTTCCAATCGAACATGTTACGACACCTCGGCTTTTTCGATCAGAATTACCGGCGATACACTGCTGCCCAACGGGTTGAACTATAAGATTATGATACATAAAAACCTCTACCCAAACCATGATAGCATAGACTTCTTCGAAAGGGTCGACACTTTAAATGGTTGTGTGTTCCGATATGATACCGAATCAACTGACAGCGAGTATCAGATCGACAGCGTATTTGCAAGGACGGGAGATTCGTTCTTTACAGCTTCGCACTTTCCGGATGACGCACTGTCCCGATCACGGGCAGTATGTCAAACAATCACAGATACGACAGTATTTTACGCGACGACACAAATCAAAGATATCAGTCAGGGTGTGGCTGCTTATTCCCTTGCGGAAGGGATCGGTCTATGCGGGACGACGGTCTCCTGGGATGACGGCATTACACGCACATTGCTGGTCTACGCAGAGATAAACCACGTTGGATATGGCACAAGGATTCTGCTAAGTGTCATGGAACGTGCTCATACCCCAATATCATTCGCTCTATACCAGAACTACCCCAATCCTTTTAATCCTACGACGGTGATAGATTACTCAGTTCCCAAGAACAGCTTCGTGACATTGAAAGTCTACAGCGTCCTCGGTCAGGAAGTAACGACTTTGTTCAGCGGCATGAGAATTCCAGGTCAATACCAGGCAACATTTCACGCCAGCCGATTCGCTAGTGGTGTGTACTTCTATCGACTTCAGGCGGGAAGCTATTCAGTGACGAAGAAGATGCTCTTGTTGAAGTAGATTCGCCCCGGCATTCATTGTAGTAATTCTTGAAGGGACTCAGTAAGGCGAAGATACTCGACTTGGAATTACTGATCGGGCTGGGTAAAGTGACTTGATAATTGGGAATCGCATAAGTAGTCTGCCTAAGATTTGATGTGCGCATAGAATATCCGGTTGCTTGGTTCATCGTTGTGGTCATACTCGTAGCCGCTGCCCATGCCCAGAGTGCATTCCTTAAGCCAGGGCAGAGCGGTTATGCAGCCTTGACGGATCTTGTCGTGGGAAGTGAAATCTCCGGTGAGGGGATTACCGTGGGGTATTCGAGCAAAGGTTATGTGGACGCAACGGTATCGGTGGCACACGTGAGTTTCCTGAGCCCGTATCCGTTTTCCTATTACAACAATGACCAGACAATCAGCGGCACTTCCTTTTTCCTGGAGCTCTACGTACATCTACTGAGGCAGGATTCGGCCTATGTTCCGGCTTCAATTGCGCTATCCTCAGGTTGCGAGTTCGGCTCATACTACTCACCTCCTAATCTGCGTGCCACTACACTTCTGGCTGCCGATTTTCACTTCTTATATGGAGCTGCCGCTTATCGCAATCTCGACATCAGTCCAACGACATACATCCAGCCTTCCATCGGTATCGAATACTCCGAGGGCTACGGTCTGGTCAGGAGCTATTCGTACGGGCGCCAGGCGAGTAATGATTATTCGCTGATTGGGTTTGTGGGAGTTGCGGTCGCATTTAGGACTTCGGAAAATACAACAATAATAATAAGACCGGAGGTGGGAGCAAGTAGAAGGAAGCCCGCTTTCCATGTCGATGTCGGTGTGGTTTTGGCGGCACCAAAGTAATCCGATGGATATTTACAGGTAGTGTTACATAAGTATCCTACCCGTCTGGGATCTCTTTATACGGTGGAACACGTGCCGGTTGGATTTTTGGTTTCGCCAAAACAGAAGGCTATACTGGGCGGATAGTGGTGGGTCTTTCTAGCTCGGGGGCTGGGATAATTCCTTAATTGCTTGCCATTCCGGGAACTTCTGTGAACCTTGCTGTCCTTGATTTGAGTTCATCAAGGAAGTAAAATCTATGGACAGAGTCGGAGGATGTTACTCCTCCGATACAATATTCGTATAGGAAAAGGAACTTTGAACTTCGCTTACGTACTGGAGCGACTATAACCGGTATACAAGCAACTGCAATCTTTGTTTATGAAGATGAAACGCCACTAGGCTGCTGTACGCTTGCACCCAAAATCACAGCCATTATTCTCAAGCAAAGGGTGCTCGGCACAGAATTGGCATTTCCAAACGATTAAATCGAGCCTGCAATAAGACAATTCAAGGAACGTCTATACATCGAGAAATTACTTGCGGGAAATCGTCCTGGTTATAACTAACCCGGACCCGCAACATAACCAAATGGAGATTAACATGATAGGAGAAAAAGTCCGCCATTATCAGGGCAAGAACATCGATCTTGGTACGCTCCAGAGCAAGATTGAGAGCTATTTGAAGGATGATGGGTTTAACGTGCAGTCATCAAAGCCAAGCCCACACGGCATTTTGATCCAGGCCTACAAGGGAGGCTTTTTGCGGAGCGTCATCGCGGCCGACCGAGCCTTCAACATACTCCTTGACGGGGAGCCGGGTAACTTTACCGTGCGGGTCGGCATCGGCAAGTGGCTGAAGAACCTCGAGATCGCCGCTGTTGAAACCCTGCTCCTCACCGACCTGTTCCTCTTGGTCGATGTTTCAGAGATGGCGTGGAATTTAGAAGTTGAGGACAAAATACTGAAGCAGATTGATGCCTTTGTAGGCTAAGGGACGCAGAACAACATCATTCCCTGGTAGGGCCAAACCTTTATTGAATGATCCCTGCACATCTCATACTTATTTTGAGTTAAGATTCAACCGAAAGCTGCTTCTGAATGCCGACATCATTGCGAAATACGCGGCGACATCAAAAGCTGCCCCTATTCCCAGACCTATAGCCCAATTATAATGAGACTTGAAATTGGTTTCATCAACCTGGAATTCTCTTACATCCTTGAAATCAATTCGACTCATACCCCGGTCATTGCTCAGGATTAACCATTTGGATGGTACAGGAATACCTCCAACACTGATGAGAGAACAAACGGATCGAAGATCAATCTTGAATCCCTTCATGGTCTTAACTTCTTTCGCAATGACTGCTGTGGTGATCAGAGAACCGTAGCGGTTTCTTTGTTTGATAAAGGCAAATAGGGGGTACTCTTCGTACATGAGCGGTTGAGGATTATCATACTCGGAATAGCTAGACAAGCCGAAACCACCGAATTCACCGGCAAATATCCCTCCCCAAATATCTGTTACTGTTACATTGTCCCCGATGCTTGGCAGGTGTATGGAATCTCTATTGGATCGTTGGATGCTTTCGTATGTCTCAACATATCGGGGCGGCACGTCGAATTCGGTTCCTACGAACTGGCCCCTAATTTCCTGTGAGTCTGTCATGTTGAGAACCATTTTCGACCCTTGCACTAATGTATCCACCTGCGATGGCCTGATAACTCCCGGCTCGGAATCGGCATTCACCCCTACGCTCAACCCAATAATGCTGCAGCCTCCGACGAGGGAAGTACACATTAGGGCGATCAACGTCACTGCCAATGAATTCCTCTTTGTAATGTTGAAGATCTTCATGATTCACGCGTCCTTTCTCCGCCTAAGGTACCACTATTGAAGATCCCGGGTGTCAAAGAAACGTCAAGTGTTTGTAACAAAGTGCAGAGGTCTTCATATAGCTGTGATGACCACACATTCCCGGGCTTTGGTAAGCGGACTGCAAATTGTACATCCATCTGCCTTTAGGTTCTTATGCCGTATGAGGCTTCAATGATTTGTAGATGCATTGCTCAGACGTATTCGTTTTCTTACAATGGGACATAAAAACCGGTAAGGGCAGAGATGGTAGAGAACAAACTCTATGTGTTAATGTTATTCGTCTTGTGTGGGAGTGCAGTTGGTGTCGGGCAGGTCAAAGTCCAGAGCGGGAAGGTGGGTAGAGACTTTCAAATCTCCAACAATGCTATAGTCAGCACTAATCTTAAGTTGGTCGAGGCCGCCGACACCGCCGGCTGGGTGGCATTCAAGAATTGGGATGAAGGATATTCTGTCGCGGCAGAGAACGACAGCATAGTCTGGGTCGGCACAAAAGTCGGATTGGTTCGGTGGAATGTGACAAGATCTACTTACACCACATACGACAAAAGCAATGGTCTTGAATTCTGCTCGATTAATGATTTGGCTTTTGACAGACAAGGAAGACTATGGATAGCGACTGACGAGGGGCTTGCTGTGTTCGACGACGGTGCGTTTTCATATTACGACACAAGCAATTCCCCTCTGCCCGACGATCAAATCCTCGACCTGGCTATCGACAGTACCGGCAGGATCTATATGGGTGTGGGGACATACATATCAAATAACACTTATTACCCGGGGGCTGTCGCCGAGTTCGACGGTACGCATTGGCAGATTTACACCCAGGCGTCAAGTGTATATGCGGGTGATCCGCAGGCAATTTGTGTTTACAAGGATACAGTCTGGATTTCTGCTGACGCGAACGGGATATTCACGCTCGCTAACGGGCGCATGGCCAGAGTAACAAACTGGCCATCCTATGTTGCACCGACTGCGTTCGCAGTTGATAATCAGGACAGCTTGTGGGTTGATGAGGGAAACCAACTCTACAAATATTCGGATTTTCACTGGAATCTTGAGATAGATGGGACAAAGGAAGGTGGACACTGGTATCAAATCTCTAATGATCCTGCCGGCGGTCTTTGGCTGTACGATGCGAGCGGTTGGGATGTCGCAGGTATTTCCCCTTACCGACTTGATTTTGAAGCACGAAGGGACAGCATTCAATATTCGCAATATCTGCCGAAGGGGGTTCGTACAATTCCGGGGCTAAATAAAGAGTTCAACGCTCATTGCGCAGTTGACTCCGACCATCAGTTCTTCGCTACCCGGTGGGGGCTTCTCGAATACAACGGCAAAACATTGAGGAGCTTCAATATCGCACATTCGCTTCTCTCCAACGTAGTCTACTCACTCGGCACTTCGCCGAAAGGGGAAATATACATGTCTGAAGAGATGGCGAAGCAGAAAACTAACGGAGTCGCTTGGGATTCAATCGGAGGGTTGGGGTGGATCGATCCACAAATCCGTTTTCATCCCGACGGGACGTATTGGAGCGATGGAATCAATGGTCAGTTCATGTCCGGCGTCGATTTCGACAGCCACGGCGACGAATGGGGAGCTCAGGGATCGGTGTATGAGTTGGACTCGTCAGGACTGCGCGAGTGGACAGGGAAAGATATGGGAATTAATCATGATGCTAACTTTCTGGATGTGGCGATAGATAGAGACGACAATTTGTGGGCCTGCGGACATTATTTCCCGGCTGCCATGTATAACGGCACACAGTGGAACACCTATCCATGGACCGATTCTACGTTGCCGAACGGGTCGTATGATATGGTGTACGCGGACTCAAAAGGCAGAGTGTGGTTCGGGACCAACCAGCAGATACCTAATTACGGATTCACGGTCCTGGACAGCAGCAAGTGGGTGACGTACTCGTCCGCCCAACGGCCAGCCATCGCAAATTTGTACCAGGTTGCAGAAGATGCTTATGGAAATATCTGGCTAGCCACGGGTGGAGGGCTTCTGGAGTACAACGGGAAGACGTTCACCGTATATGACGATACCAATAGTCCCCTGGCAACGAATCTTGTGTATGCGGTGACGGTAGACGATGCTAACAACATCTGGGTGGGTACGTCCGGAGGCTTATATGTTTACTGTCCGCACGGAGTAGCTCCGGGATATGTTTCAAATGAAACAGCGGTCGATTCGTTTTCCGTGGCCGAGCTTTATCGTGCTTCTGAGATTCACATATATACTCATCCGCATCCCGGTCAACTAGCAGACTATGTCTTGGAAAGAGGTAACGGACCATACCGATTTTGGCCTATCAGTCGAACCGGATTTGTTGAGGACACTTCTTCAACTATTACGATCGAAGATCGATCTCCGAAGGCAGGCAGGTGCTACTATCGAATCGAGCGGATTGGAGAGAACGGAAAAATATCTGTATCGTCAAGCTCCAGGTCTGTATATAATCCTTTAGTGTATCCGAAGAGCTTTACATTATCGGACAATTATCCGAATCCGTTCAACGGGTACACGACTTTCCAGGTGTTCGTCCCTGAGGAATCGAGAGTAGTTGTTCAGATATATAATATTCTCGGACAGAAGGTTATGCCTGACATCGTGAAAGACCTGAGTTCAGGACGGCAGACGTTGACGCTCAATCTCAGTTCGCTTGCTTCCGGTGTGTACCTGTACAGGGTGGACTGTGCGGGAACCCATGTAAACGGCAAGTTGATGCTCATTAAGTAAGAGAAGATCCAGAATAAGCTTTAGCCGAAGTAGTGTTACATGAATGCTTGGCGGGGTAGGCTCTGCATAAGAAGACTTTGACAGACGAAGTATCGGAAGGCTTTTGTGCCTGAAGAGATGGTGCTATTAGATAAAATGATACGACTCAGTACGTTTCTATTTCTATGTTAAGCTAAAAGAATTCGTAGAGGCTTGACATGCGGTATAGAGATGCGGTTTTAAGGGAGGCTGTCGAAGCTTCGATAGTTTATTCAGGGCGGGTAGACCAGTCATTTGTGCTCAGCTACATTGTGGAGTTAATCGCGTAGGTGCGCCACAGTCGCGAACCGAGACAGCCGCTGCTCGCGTGCGGATCATGGAAAGCTCCCGGCTCGACGTGGATGCCGAAGGACGCGAAATGGCTTCTGATCCCTCTTCCGGAAGATCTCGCCCTATGGATGAGCGCATCCAGCGGCGGTTGGGATGGCGTCGCCCTTCGACTCGGCATTGAAGTGCCTCGCTCAGGGTGACGGTTGCTTTTGTTTCCTTGACCACTTCCCCATCGTCAATCTGAGCGGAGCCCAAGCCCGCTTGCTAAGAGCCATTGTAAATCTTATTATTCAACATTAGGTCATGGACTTACATAGTGCTATGCTCCGATCGCAGCTATTACACCGGGTCGACAACGGATCTGGATCAACGGATTGTTGATCACAACAACGGACGGTATGGAGGATATACTTCAACTCGCTTGCCGGTCGTACTGGTATGGTCACAGGAGTTTTCCGACGTAAGAGACGCGATTGCGCTCGAGCGGCAAATCAAAGGCTGGTGCCGTAAGAAGAAGGAAGCACTGATACGAGGAGATCTTCGGCAGCTCCACGAACTGGCACGCTCAAGCAACCGGGGATAGTCCGTCGCTTAATGTGACGGGTGCTTTTGTTTCCTTGACCACCTTCCCATCGTCATCCTGAGCGGAGCGGAGCGAAGTCGAAGGATGAGCGGAGCGAAGCGAAGTCGAAGGATGAGCTAAGCCGGCCGGGGGCGGTTGGAATGGCGTCGCCCTTCTGCGAAGCATCACTTCGTGAGACTCGGCACTGAAGTGCCTCGCTCAGGGTGACGGTTGCTTGCTTTGCTTTGGGTGCCTCGCCCCCCAACATCGTCATCCTGAGCGGAGCGAAGCGAAGTCGAAGGATGAGCTTACCCACTCACGTTCCTTGTATTTATACACCCGGGAGATTAGCTTTTACAACAGGGTCGTTGCCGCCGTGTACCGCTTTATACGAAGTGACCCTGTGTGGGCTGAAAACGAGAATGTAAGCACAATGGGGGAGAATCACTGTCAGACTTCAGAGCCTGCCGGGCAGCAGAGGGAGTATAAACAGGGAATTGAACTGAGTAGATTGGCCACGAACAGAGAAGGACCATGCAAGAGAAACAAGACGCTGGAAGTGTCGCACGAGAGATAAAACAGAGAACGGGAAAGAAGTACCTGACAGTATCGGACGCACCCGGGGGAGAGTCGGGGACACCGGATCTCCGGGGACGAGATGGGATAAATCGGAACGATCGCGGGTTTCACCTCAATTCTTTTCTTTTTCAATCCTTCCGGGAACAAATCCGGCAAATGAAGATATAGAGCATATAACATGTTTACGAAATTCTTAATCGCATTTACGTCTGTGGTTCTCGTGAGCGCACCTCTTTCGTTTTCACAATCGAAGGGCGGAAATGATTCCATGCTCAAAGATGCGACGCTGCAGAACTGTATCGACTACGCGATTTCAAATCAACCGTTAATGAAGCAGTCGCTTCTCAATGAGAAGATCACAAACCAGGAAGTTGCGGGGAAACTCGCCGACTGGTTTCCACAGCTGAATTTCAATTTCACCTTTCAGCACGATTTCAAACTGCCTACTTCCATCTTCCGGGGAACGGCGGTCCAGTTCGGCGTGGCAAATACTTCCGGCGCGGACCTGTCCTTATCCCAGACGATATTTAACAGCGATGTCCTGCTGGCAAGCAGTACGGCATACGATGTGAGCGAGCAGGCACGGGAGAAAACGGTAGATACTGAGATCTTTCTCGCAGTCGGAGTAAGCAAGGCATTTTACGGCGTATTACTGGCGAAGGAACAGATTACCCTGGTGAAGGAAGATATTGCAAGGCTGCATCAGACTTATGAAGATGCTTATTATCAATACAAAAGCGGAACGGTGGATAAGACCGATTATGAAAGCGCGGAGATTGCACTGAACAACGCCGTCGCTCAATTGAAAAGCGCCAGGGAACAGCTGAAGACAAGTTATGCGGTCCTTAGAAATGTGATGGGGTACCCGTCGGATAAGGAACTGAATCTCGCTTACGATTCGACCCAGATGGTAAGTGACGCGCGCATCGATACAACCCTGAAGCTCGATTACAAAAACAGAATCGAGTACAAACTGCTCCAGACAAATTTGCGGCTGCAGAAGGCAAATCTAAGCTATTATTACTGGAGCTTTCTGCCTTCGATATCCGTTGTCGGAGAGTACGCGCTGGCATTTCAAAACGAAAGCATCCCTGCACTCTATAACGCGAATTATCCCAGCGCGTACGCGGGAATCCAGCTTTCGATCCCCATCTTCGAGGGAGGCAAGCGCTTTCACGAAATCGACCAGGCCTCCCTGGAAGTGCGAAGCTCGGAGTACGCAATCCAGTCGTTGAAGGATTCGATAGACGCTGAGTACACAAAGGCGATCGGAAATTATGATAGCAACCTGAGCAGTCTCGTCGCGGCCAAAAAGAATCTGAGTCTTGCAAAAGATGTTTATAAAACGATAGAGCTTCAATACAGATCCGGTGTGAAAACGTACCTGGACGTAATTACCGCGGAGACGAATTTGCGCACAACTGAAGTGAATTACTATGATTCCCTGTACCAGCTCTTGAGCAGTAAGCTGGATGTTGAACAGGCTCTGGGTACCGTGAAATACTGAGGGATGACGGGCAAAGAATTAAACAACACTTAAACTTTAAATGATATGAAAAACAGAACTTATTTGGCGGTTATCTTAGGTGTTCTTACAATAGCGCTCGAGTCGTGCGGCGGCGGGAAGAAAGGAGGATTTTCTTTTCCTCCTGTCCCGGTGGCTGTTCATAAAGTCGGAGAAGCGAACGCATCATATTATAACAGTTACCCCGCTACCGTTGTGGCATTGGAGCAGGTTGAAATAAGACCGGAAGTCTCCGGCTACCTGACCAACATCTATTTCAACGACGGGCAGCATGTGACAAAAGGCATGAAGCTGTATGGAATCGACCAGCAGCAGTATAAGGCTGCTTACGATGTTGCAAAGGCAAATCTTATTGAGGCACAGCAGGATTATAAAAGGTATGAAGAGCTCGCGAAGCACGACGCAATCGCGGTACAAACCTTAGAACATGCCTCGGCAAGCTTGCAGGCGGCGGAAAGCACCTTGAACGGAGTAGAAACTAATTTGAAGAACTCGATAATATATGCTCCGTTCAGCGGGACTATAGGGATATCCCAGGTGAAATTGGGCTCCGCCATAACTGCGGGACAAACCTTGATGAATACGCTTTCCTCCGACAACCCGATGGCCGTCGATTTTCCCGTCGATGAAACGCTGATCGGCCGTTTTACAAATCTATTGCATGAAAAGACCTCTGAAGACGATTCGACATTTACTCTGGTTTTACCCGATCAGAGTATTTACCCGTACCATGGAAAGATACTTCTGCTCGATCGCGCGGTGGATCCACAGACAGGGACCATTACCACAAGGCTGGTATTCCCGAACCCGAGGAACTTGCTGAGACCGGGTCTGACATGCACGATAAGAGTTCTGAACAATAATACCTCCAAGAGTATAGTCATTCCCTATAAGGCTGTTACCGTGGAAATGGGGGAATATTTCGTGTTTGTTATACATAACAATACCGCGATGCAGCGGAGAATTGAAATCGGCAGAACCATCAATGACGATATGGTCATAGTGAGAAGCGGATTGAAGCCGGGTGAAGAGATTGTTACCGAGGGCGTTCAGAAATTAAGGAACGGTTCCCGGGTAGTATTGCCCTCCGCGGAAAAAACTGCCGGCGGCGCTTCTAATTCATACTCAGGTAAATAATTCAGAAACACGATAAGAAATGATTGCTGAGACGTTCATAAAAAGGCCGGTAACGGCTATTGTAATTTCCCTTGTAATAGTTTTACTTGGCGCGCTTTCAATCTTCAACTTGCCTATCAGTCAATACCCGGATATTACGCCGCCTACGGTATCCATATCCGCGACATTTACGGGGGCCGATGCAACGACCGTCGAGCAGACTGTTACAACGCCGATTGAGACGCAGGTAAACGGAACTCCCGGCATGGCATATATGACGAGTACCAGTACTAGCAACGGCCAGTCTTCAATCAGCGTCGTGCTGAACCAGGGGGTCAATCCCGATATCGCGACGATGGATATTCAGAACCGTGTAGGCATCGCGACACCTCAACTCCCGGACGTGGTAAAACGCCTGGGTGTGACGACGAGGAAAAGAACGTCCAGCATACTGATGATCGTTGCAATCTATTCTCCGCATCACACGCATAATATTTCCTTTCTGGACAACTACACGAATATATTCGTGAAGGATGCGCTCCTTCGTGTGCCGGGTGTGGGAGATATATTTGCAAGGGCGGATAATTTCAGCATGCGAATATGGCTCGATCCGAATAAACTCGCACAGTTGGGCTTAACCGCGGGCGATGTGACGAACGCGATATCTGAACAAAATCTTCAAATAGCCGCGGGCACTGTGGGTGCTCCGCCGCAAAACAGCAGGCAGACGTTCCAGTACACGGTATTTACCAACAGCAGGTTGAATTCCGTAAAACAATTTGGAAACATCGTCGTAAAGACAAATTCTCAAACAGGTGCGGAAGTATATTTAAAAGACGTAGCGACAATTCAACTGGGCTCGGACAACTACGGAATCAATTCGTATGTTGACGGGCAGAGATCGTCTTTTCTGTTGATATTCCAATCTCCCGGAAGCAATGCGCTGAAAGTTGCGGACGGAGTATACAGCGAGATGAACCGCATTAAGGCATCTTTTCCGGAAGACGTGGCTTACAAAGTCCCGTTCGAGGCAGTGTCGGTTGTTCGCGAATCCATCGACGAAGTCTTGATTACACTGCTTGAGGCTCTGGCCCTGGTAGTACTGGTAGTCTTTCTATTCCTTCAAAACTGGCGCGCAACCATAATACCTATACTGGCCATACCCGTTTCGATAATAGGAACCTTTGCCTTTTTTGTGCCGCTGGGATTTACTATCAACACGCTGACCATGTTCGGGTTTGTGCTTGCGATAGGGATAGTTGTAGATGACGCGATAATTGTAGTGGAGGCGGCGCATCATTATATAGACGATGAGCACCTGTCTCCCAGGGAAGCGGCATCGCGGGCGATGAGGGATATCTCCGGGCCGGTAGTGGCAATTGCATTGATTCTTGCATCAGTCTTCATTCCCGTAGGATTTATACCGGGAATAGTTGGGAAGCTCTATCAGCAGTTTGCGATAACGATAGCGGTTTCCGTTATAATCTCCGCTTTTGTTGCACTCACTCTGACTCCGGCATTGTGTTCGCTGATATTGAAACCCACAAACTTGAGCAAAGAATCCAGAGGTGTGAACAAATTCTTTTTCAAGTTTGACGAATGGTTCAAGAGATCGACCGGTTCCTATGTCGAAGGTGTCAGAAAGAGCATAAAGATGACGCCTTACTTCCTGATAATCTTGATTTTAGTTTATGCCGGCACCGTGCTGTTGTTCATGAACAAGCCCACCGGGTTCATACCGAGCGAGGACGAAGGAAGACTTTATGTCACATACCAGCTGCCGGAAGCCGCGTCAGCGGTCAGGTCTATCGATGTAATCAAAAGAATGATGAAGATTCTAGAGAATACAAAGGGCATTGGACATTTTGCGGCGATAAACGGGATCAACGTCGTCAACTTTGCCGCCAAGTCCAACAGCGGAACTATTTTTGTTCAGCTTACGCCGTGGGGTGAGCGTACGAGCAAATCGCTTCAGCTGGATGCCATAATGAATACGTTGAGAAGGAAGTTCGCTTCGATAAAAAGTGCGGACGTAAGAGTAATATCACCGCCCGCAATCCCCGGACTCGGTGCCACAGGAGGGTTCAGCTTCGAGCTGGAGCAGAAGCAGAGTACGGATAATATACAGCAGTTCGCAAATGTTGTCGATCGATTTGTTGCAGCGGCAAACAGGAGCCCGGTATTGTCGAACGTATTTACGTTCTTCTCCGCAAATACTCCGGCGTATGATTTAACAGTAAACAGGGACAGATGTGCAAAGCTCGGTATCAACGTGGCCGATGTTTACAATACGATTCAGACTTATTTGGGCAGCAGCTATGTAAATGACTTCACGATATACGGCAGGGATTTTCATGTGATAGCACAGGCAGACACGAACTACAGAGCATCTATACATGATCTGTCGAAATATTATGTGAAGAATTCCTCGGGCAATATGATACCCTTAAGTACTTTGATAAGTTATAAAATTACGCAAACGGCTTCGGTGATATCTCATTTCAATATGTTTCGGGCTGCGCTTATAAACGGAAGTGCGGCCCCGGGGTACAGCAGCGGGCAGGCACTAACGGCATTGCGGCAGATAGCAGCGAAAGTACTCCCCTCCGGTTACGGTTATGATTTTTCCGGCTTATCCAGGGAAGAAATAAATGCCAGCAACAGTACTTTTGCGATCTTCGGATTATCGCTTCTGTTTGTGTTCTTATTCCTATCCGCTTTGTATGAAAGCTGGTCGGTGCCTTTTGCCGTGCTGTTTGCGGTGCCCATAGCCGCATTCGGCGCAATAGTGGCTTTAATCCTGCAGCCGCACTTAAGCGACAACGTGTACGCACAAATAGGACTGGTCGCTTTGATCGGCCTGGCGGCGAAGAACGCGATACTTATCGTGGAGTTCGCAAAGGAACGTGTGGACCATGGGATGCCGCTTCTCGAAGCGGTAACGAATGCGGTAAGGCTGAGGCTTCGCCCCATCCTCATGACGTCGCTGGCATTCATACTGGGCGTTTCTCCGCTGGCCTTTGCGACCGGTGCCGGGGCGCAGGCACGGCAAACAATTGGCTGGACGGTTATAGGCGGAATGATCGCCGCTACCGGGCTGGCAATATTCATTGTGCCGGTTCTCTTTACAGTAATCACCAAGATAGCTTACGGCAAGAAGAAGCTGGAGAGATTGGGAGCTTATGAGCATAGCGAAGGGGATGGGGGGGCGGAGAGCTGAGGAAATCCGTCGCCCTTCGACTACGTCCCGATAAGATCGGGACTCCGCTCAGGGTGACGGGAGCTCCTTTTGCTTTCGCTACTCTTCTCCCCAAACGCTGTCATCCTGAGCGTAGTCGAAGGATGAACTGAGCCTGCAGCCCGGGGTTGTGGTGGCCGTCGCACTTCGACCTGCCTGCCGGCAGTCAGGCTCGTCACCATCCGCTTCGCGGATGACTCCTCGCTAAGTGTGACGGATGCTGTTGCCCCCTCCCCCCCTCGTCATCCTGAGCGTAGTCGAAGGATGAACTGAGCAGGTCCCGAGTGGGCTGAGGTCTGTAATTGAATTTAACTGCCTTTCTAACGAGTCCCATCCCAAACATCTTCACGGAGAGTCCTCATCGGTATGGGTCCTCTCGAACTGAAGGGGGCGAGGTATGTGGAGGGAGTTGTTTTCTGTGGGATTCTTTATCGAGACTTCTGAATATCGCAACATATAAAGATGACTGGCGCGTCGTACCTAGTTCAATGATGAACAATGCGGGAGCTGCAAAATCGTCATGACAACGGATTCCCCTCTATACTACCATGTACCACGGTAACCAAAACGTAACCAGTGCTTGTAGAGAGCGCAAGAAGAAATTACCGCGGGGTAAAGGAATGTGCTCAAAACGAGCCGAAATCAAATACTGTTCTTGCGAAATAGGTCGTGGAACTGATTTCATATCTCCGTGAAACTGAGAGTAATGCTCGGCTTGTGGCGATTGATTGGAACTTGGATGTTTGTGTTTGTAGCTTGTTCATACAGCAATATCTCAGCTTCAATTTCATAAACCTAATTTGTAAATGACCGATGTGTTCTTCCTTTCAAAATAAGATACTTGTGGCGACTCTTGTTCTTCTTGCTTGCCTTACCTCTATCGGCTTTTGCCAGAACAATACACCGGCTTATCTGAATCCCGACAAGCCGACCGCGGAAAGAGTTCGGGACCTGATTTCAAGAATGACGCTGAAAGAGAAAATCTCACAGCTGGGATCCGACGAGCCTGCCATCCCGCGCCTGGATATTCCTTCGTACATATTCGGAACCGAATGTCTTCATGGAGTCGTGCCGACCGATCCTAGAGTTCCCACCACAGTTTTCCCACAGGCCATCGGCATGGCGAGTACGTGGGACCCGGGTCTGATACACAAAGTGGCTTCGGCAATTTCAGATGAAGGCCGGGCGCTCGCGAATAAATACGATGACAAGAGATATCTCACTTTCTTTGCACCGGTCATTAACATGGCAAGGGATCCGAGATGGGGGCGTGTACAAGAGACTTACGGAGAGGACCCCTACCTGACCTCACGAATGGGAGTTGCGTTCGTCAAGGGACTTCAGGGCAACGACCAGAAGTATCTGAAGGTTGCGGCCACATTGAAACACTTCGCTGTCTACAGCGACGAATGGGGGCGCCACTGGTCTTCGGCGAACGTCGGGAATGATGTATTCAGAGAATATTATGTGCCTCAATTCAAGGCGTGCGTTACCGATGCAGATGCACAATCAGTAATGGTTGCCTTCAATGCCATCAACGGTGTCCCCTGTACAGCCGACAAAGAACTACTGACCGGCATACTGAGAAACGAATGGGGATTCAATGGTTATGTGATTTCCGACGCGGGAGGTATCAGGGATCTGTACGAAAGACACCGGTATGTGCGATCGCCGGAGGAAGCTGCGGCAGTTGCGCTCAAGGCCGGGGTGGATGTAGATCTTCGCGGAAGCACTTATGAGGGCTACCTGTTGAAAGCAGTCGAAGAAGGACTGGTCTCAACGAAGGCGATAGACAGGGCTCTTGCCAGAGTACTCACCGTCAAGTTTCGGCTGGGTATGTTTGATCCGCCGGCGATGGTCCCTTACACGAAAATCGGATACGCCGTCGTCAACAGCAAAGCGCACAAACAATTAGCCTTCCAAACGGCACTCGAGTCTATCGTTCTCCTAAAGAACGAAAATCAATTGCTGCCGGTTTCCAAGCGTCTGAAGACAATTGCGGTTATCGGTCCCAACGCTGCGGTGTGTCAATTCGGTACTTACAGCGGAATCTCTTCCGACTCGATAACTCCTTTACAAGGGATAAGGGATGCCGTTTCTTCAGGAACGAAAGTCCTGTATGCGAAAGGCTGCGGAATATGGTCGACGATTCAGACGGAGTATTTGACGCCGACGGGTGCGAGTAGAGGGCAGCATGGATGGAGAGGTGAATATTTCGATAATAAGTCTCTATCGGGTAAACCAGTCCTGGTTCGAATCGACAGGCAAATCAATTTCAACTGGCGATGGGGAACGCCTGCGAGGAACATACATCGTAACAATTACTCTGCGCGCTGGACTGCGACCTTGGTGTCTCCCGTGACGAGAATATATCAGTTCCAGATGAATACCGACGACGGCAGCCGACTCTATATCGACGGAAAACTTCTCATTGACCAATGGCGGGATCAGTCACCGCATACCTATACGGCGTCGATCAAACTCGAGGCCGGACATCCATATAATATCAAGATGGAATACTTCCAGGATGTCGATAACGCTTGCGCTCATTTGGGATGGGACTATGAACCGTCGATAGAGCAAGCTGCAAAGGTCGCGAGCAAGGCCGAATTGGCTATTGTATTTGTAGGTGAAGATAGAAGCGTGCAGGAAGAGAGTCATGACCGGTCCGGACTGAGGCTGCCGGGCTTGCAGCAAGATTTGGTCAAAGCGGTTTACAAGGCTAATCCCAAAACTATAGTGGTCTTGATCAACGGTGCTCCGCTGTCGATTGACTGGACAAAGGCGAACATTCCGGGAATTATCGAGGCTTGGTATCCGGGAGAAGAGGGAGGTAAAGCAATCGCTGAAGTAATATTCGGGGACTACAATCCCGGCGGAAAACTGCCGATTACCTTCTATAAATCCATCGCACAGCTTCCGCCTTTTTACGATTACGATATCAGGAACGGAAGGACTTATATGTATATGAAAGAGAAACCGCTTTTTCCGTTCGGATACGGACTGAGCTACACACAATTCGAATACAGCGACATGAAAATATGGCCGAGAGTGATCAGTCCCGCTGGGAAAGTCCATGTTAGTGTGGAAGTGCAGAATGTCGGCAGGCGCGAGGGCGAAGATGTTGTCGAATTGTATCTCCATGATACGGCACCCGGCCTGAAACGACCAATCCAAGCCCTGAAAGGATTCCGAAGGATTGATCTTCAGCCCGGCCAGAAAAAGAGAATTGAATTCGTTCTCACGGCAGACCGCCTTGCTTTTTATGACACCAGCTTGAAGAGATGGGAGGTAAATTCCGGTAAGTTCAACGTCATGATCGGCAACTCATCAGCGGACATAAAATTTACAGAATCGTTCTCAGTATCGAGGTGAGCTGGTGACTTCACAAAGGCTCCCCCCTTCCTCCCCATCCTTCTTTGTAAGGAAAGGGGAAAAGACCTGCCCTTAGCCCTGCATATTTCCGGCAGGCAAACTTTGGCCGTTTACGAAAAATTCTGTTTGCGCCAGATTACACCTTTATGTAAAATGACGGCATATTAAATCCGTGGAGGAAGAAATGTATAGTACTCACGTTGGCCATGTCCTTACATCTTCATGTGCCAAGCCTCGCAATTTCTTTTCTGTCGTCCTGGCTGTGCTGTTGCTTGCCGCACCGACTTTATCTTTTGCCGCCGTGCGTCCCGGGAATTCCGGAGAGGCGGACACCGCAGCGTATCTAAACCCAAAGCTTCCGATAGAAAAGCGGGTTAACGACCTTCTGAGCCTCATGACGCTCCGGGAAAAGATCGGCCAAATGTGTCAGTACTCCGGGTACACTTCCGATTCGAAGCGGCTGGCGAGAGAGGGCCTGGCCGGTTCCTTTCTCAACATCGTCTCGCCGAGGGAGATCGATGAGATCCAGACTGCCGCCGTCAAGGGATCGAGGCTGGGAATACCGATTCTCTTCGGTCTTGACGTCATCCATGGGTATTCAACGATCTTTCCGATTCCGCTTGCTGAGGCGAGCACATGGGATCCGGAACTTGTGAAGCGATGTGCTGAGGCTGCAGCCGAGGAGGCCCATTCGCAGGGTATTAGGTGGACTTTCTCTCCGATGGTCGACATTGCCCGCGATCCGAGATGGGGGAGGATAGCAGAAGGCGCAGGGGAAGATCCATACCTGGGGATGGTAATGGCACAGGCGTATGTCCGAGGGTATCAGGGCGATAGCCTCTCGCCTAACAGCAACTTGGTAGCCTGTGCGAAACACTACGTTGCATACGGTGCGGCGGAAGGCGGGCGCGACTACAACACAGCGGAAGTTTCCCAAAGAACACTGCGGGATGTCTATCTGCCTCCGTTCAAAGCCGCGATTGACGCCGGTGCCGGGACAATTATGAGCGCGTTCGACGACCTTGACGGTGTCCCGGCAAGTGCCAATCCGTTCACACTCAGGACTATTTTGAAGGGCGAGTGGAACTTTAAAGGGTTCGTCGTCAGCGATTGGGATGCAGTCGGTGAGCTGATAGCGCACGGGATTGCCTGCGACTCTGCGGAGGCAACGCAGAAGGCTGTCGAAGCCGGCGTCGACATGGATATGGTCGGGCCGTATCACAGTCATCTCGAGGCACTCGTCAATTCGGGGAAGGTGCCGATCAGCGTGATAAACGACGCGGTTCGAAGGATTCTCAGGATCAAGTTCAAGTTGGGACTGTTCGAAACCCCTTACGTCGATGTTGTAAAAGCGAAGTCATCGCTCTTGCGTCCGGAATATCTGAAACTGGCGCGGCAGGAAGCCCGCGAAGCTGTCGTTCTTCTCAAGAACAAGAATAATCTCCTACCTCTTAGCAAAAACTTGAAATCCGTTGCCGTAATCGGTCCGCTCGCAAACGATAAGACTGATATGCTCGGCTGTTGGTACTGCCAGGGCCAGCCTGGTCCCGTCGCCACTCTGCTCGACGGGATTAAATCGAAGCTTTCTCAGCAGACAAAGTTATACTACGCAAAGGGATGCGGCATCACCGACACCTCGACAGCGGGTTTTGCCGACGCAATGAATGCGGCGAGGAAAGCAGATGTCGTAATCATGGCAATTGGCGAGAGCGGTACCATGACCGGCGAGGCTGAGTCGCGCGCCTTCCTTGACATTCCGGGAGTCCAGGTTGAGCTTGCGAAAAAAATAGTCGCACTGGGGAAGCCTGTTGTCGAAGTCTTGATGAACGGACGTCCGCTTTCGATCGCCTGGTCGACGCAGCATGTCCCTGCAATTCTTGAAAGCTGGTTCCTCGGTACAGAAGCGGGGAACGCGATAGCAGATGTTTTGTTCGGCGATTACAATCCGAGCGGGAAGCTGACCGCGTCGTTCCCGAGAACAGTTGGACAGGTACCGATCTACTACGATCACATGAACACCGGGCGTCCGCCTTCTCCGACGAACCATTACAGCTCGAAATATACCGACCTGCCGATAGGTCCGCTGTATCCTTTCGGATTCGGGCTGAGTTATACAAAATTCAAGTTCTCAAACCTGCGGGTGGCGGATGATCCGAAGGTGACCGATGGCTTCATCGTTACGGTTGACGTGACGAACGTCGGAAAAAGAGCAGGGGCGGAAGTGGCGCAGTTGTATTACCGTCAAAAGTGTGCATCCGTCACGAGGCCAGTCGAGCAGCTCGCAGGTTTTAAGCGCGTCGAAATCCAACCGGGTCAGACTAAGATAGTGAGCTTCAGACTGACGCCGTATGAGATTTCGTTTATCGATGCCCAAATGAAGCGCGTAGCCGAGGCAGGCAGCCTGGAAGTAATGGTCGGCGGGAGCTCGGCAAGTCACATCTCGACGACCGTGAACATCCCTCGCTCAATGCCCGTGAGTGACAAAGTTGAAATCCAGGAATGACTCCAAGACGGTTAAATGGATTGCACCAAACGCTAAGTCGACTCTCACGTGACCCTTAGGTGAGTCTCTCTCGTGGCGACTTTGTCGACCCAAACAAGGGGCTCGACCGGTCGCCGGTTCGAGTGATCGTTTCGATCGTGGAGCTATGCTTAATTGAATCGCATGACCCTTCAGGGCATGCACGCATTTCACTCTTAATATTTGAAAGCACACATCTTTTCATCAGCTTCGGAATGATTCGGTCAGATGGGATGCAATTCGCAGATTCCGGATTATGGGAACAGTCGGAGAGTCATTAAAGACCAGTCATTAGTCGAGGCCACTGGAGTGCACTCGAAGAATATTCTTGCTCCGTAGTTTTATCTTCTGTCCAGGCGGGTATTTCTCGAACGGGCACCATGACATGCGGTTCCGATGAAGAAGCCGGTCAGAATGTAAGTTGCACGAAACTAAACTGCGGTACGAGGTGTGCTGCAGCGGGCGTCCTCTTCTCTTGGTGCACGGCAATGACGGAGGGATATGTACCTTCTTTGTCAAATATTGGAGTGCGCGAAGCACTTCATGGTCACTACCGTAGGAGCAGAGTTCAGGGAAAGTCGTCGGACTTTTGTGACCCGCTAACGTCCGATCCTGTGACTTCCGACATAGCGCGTCTTTCCGATTCACTCTGAGCTTGCATTGCTATTTGGTCGGATGGAGCGACGGTGCGATTGTCGGTCGATCGGTTGCATGCGTTCATGCAGCGGGGGATCGCCGAGTATTGTTCTTTTCCTTCCGAAGCAGGATCGATTATCGACAAGCTCAACCACATCGCTTTCTTTCATTTCAACTTCGCGCTCAGGCATGCACGGCTCTGCATTGATATGGGTGTCGATCGCGGGTTACTGCAATAGCGTCCTGCATTTACCAACGGGTCATAATCGAATTCCTCGAGGAAAACGAAAGGTAAGCCGAGTAAGTGCGGGTGCCTGCCGCCATGAGAGCGGGCGTGGGCGGGTGTTAGCGGTAACGCCAGGAGGGACTCAAAACCGTTCCGGCGTCACTCACGGTTCATTTTTCCCTTGACAAACAGAAGAGGAACTGTTAACATTGGATGTAAACGTTTACATCGCGTATTTCGAGCGAACAGAAAGGTACGGCTAATTTGACCGTAGGCATCAAGGAAGTGGCGAGGAAGGCAAACGTGTCCATCGCAACGGTATCCAGAGTTCTCAACGGCAGCACCGCCGTTACGGAAAAGACGAAGCAGAAGGTCATGTCGGTGGTCGGTGAACTCAACTATATGCCCCATGCGATCGGCCGGGCACTCGTTACCCACAAAACTAATCTCCTCGGCGTAATTCTCCCCGATGTCCACAGCGAGTTTTTCTCCGAGTTGATCCGCGGAATAGACCAGGCGGCCAGGGAACACTCGTATCACATCATCGTATCCAGCACGCACAGTGACAGGAAAGAAATTGAATCAATGCTTGGCGTGATGCAGGGCGGTCACGTCGACGGCATGATAGTAATGTCTCCCCATATAAGTGCAGACGGAGTGCTGAAGCGGCTTGCGCCAGAATCGAAGCTTGTGTTTGTCAATTCCTATACGAACGGAAATGGATTTGTTTCCGTATCGATAGACAATTTCAACGGCGCATTTCAGATGATTCGCCATCTTGTTGTCGCCCACGGCCACAAGAGAATAGCCATAGTAAAGGGTGAGGAAAGCAATTTCGATGCTCGAGAACGATTCAACGGCTATGTCGCGGCCTTGAAAAAATACGGGCTGAGGCGGGTTCCCGAACTTGAGATAACCGGCAACTTCACCGAGGAATCCGGTTACGACGGCATGATGAAGGTATTGAAACTGAAAACCAAGCCGTCGGCCCTTTTTTGTGCCAACGACTCGATGGCGCTCGGTGCTCTGAGGGCGATGCACGAGAAGGATATAATTGTCCCCGGCGAAATTGCACTAGCCGGTTTTGACGATGTTCCATCTGCACGATATGTTTTACCGGCTCTAACCTCTGTTCACGTGCCCATATACGAAATGGGCACTATCGCCGTACAACATTTGCTAAACGGAGTGGAAGTCGGGGACGGTATAAGAGGAATAAGAAGGGTTTTGACAACTTCAATTGTCATAAGAGAATCGTGCGGATGTTCCCTCAAGTCTGAGAAGAAAGTCGGTGGAGTGTCATGACTCGGATGCAGTGGACATCTTTGGACGACACAGGGACTCGCGTTCATGTTGTGAATGTAGCATGTCGATAATCAAACACGGGAAATCGAGAAGAGCAGCCATGAAAGACAATGCGTTGTTATTCCTGGTGTGTCTGACATTTCTGGTTCCAACCGTAGTGTTAGCTCGGCCTCTGAATCAGAGAAACGGATTTGCCAACCATCCGAATGCTCAGTCACAATTGAGACCTGATCCGTACGGGCGGAGCGAGATTGCCTTTAATTCGACCGGTCCGCAAGAGAAAGAGGAATCTCAGCGGGGTACTGCCGAAATTTCAGGCAAGGTCTCGGATGCAGAGACAAATGACCCGCTGATCGGTGCAACCGTAATGCTGAAGGGAACAAGCTTTGGGGTGCCGACAAACCTGGACGGGGAATACACGATTCAGGCCGTTCCGTCGGGAACATATACGTTGCGAGTGATGTATGTCGGCTACACGACACGGGAAATCAAAATAAACATAAGCGGAGGAGCGAGGCTTGTTGAGAACGTGAAGCTGCAGCCGGTTGGATTGCGCGGGAAGGAAGTGGTCGTCACAGTTCAAGCGAGCGGGCAAAACTCGGCGATAAACCAGCAGCTGACGTCGAACAAGATCGTGAATGTTGTGTCTGCCGCTAAGATTCAGCAGCTGCCGGACGCCAATGCTGCCGAGTCTGTCGGCAGACTTCCCGGGGTTTACCTGCTCAGGCAGGGAGGGCAAGGATATGAGGTCGCCATCGACGGGTTGGAACCTAAGTACAATCAGATTCAGATAGATGGAGTACAAATGGCTGCGACCAGCAGCAACAATCGGTCAGTGGACATGAGCATGATATCGTCCAACATGCTCAGCGGTATCGAAGTGTACAAAACGGTTACGCCGGACATGGATGCAGCCGTTCTGGGCGGAGTTGTCAACTTTCAAATCAGGGAGGCGAAACAAACGCCCGAAGGCGCACCGGAAATAGAATTGTCTGCACAGGGGGGATACGAAGGCCTCCGGAGTCAATTCGGCGATTACAGTTTCTCCGCCACTGTCGGCGACAGGTTCTTCAACAAGCGGCTTGGAATTCTCGCGCAAGCGGTTGTCGATCGGGAGAACTTGTCAAGCGATGGGTTAGGGGCGAGCTATATTCTCACGTCAAAGAATCCCGGCATGAACAATCCTTTGCTTCTTACCGATCTCACCCTAAGCTTTATTCCCAGTATCACGCACAGGTACAACGGGACGATCAATATAGATTACGTGCTGCCCCACGGTAAGATTGATTTCATGAACTTCTTCAGCGGGAGCAATACGAATACGCAAACGATCAGCCAGGACTACAACCTTCAGGTAAATCAGATTATCGACAGAG
>JBJKPC010000054.1:0-84717 GCA_046706745.1 Candidatus Kryptoniota bacterium | reverse complement strand
GAAAGTGAAAACAACAAGGTTATGATATGAGAATGAAATTTGTATTGGCGCTGTTTCTCCCTTTGATGATCGTCTCGTGCAATGAAAACACGGTAACGCCTGCGACCTACGGTACGATTTCCGGTGTGGTCTACGCCCCGGACGGCAAAACGCCGGTGGGGGGTGCAAGCATAACGACGAATCCCCCGACCAGCGCAATCGCTACGGACCCGTCGGGCGCCTTCGTCATATCCGACGTCACTGTCGGAAAATATACCGTGACCGCGTCGAAGGCAGGTTACTCACAAACGTCCGTTTCGGTTGAAGTAACAAGCCGAAAGACCGTGCAGGCAGTTATATTCCTCGGTTCAAGCTCGAAATCCAACCCCTCGGCTCCTACTGAACCGACACCTTCAAATCAGGCGACAGATCAGCCGCTGACGCTTACCTTGTCCTGGCACAACCCGATGAGCGTACAGGCAGTGCCGGATACGGTCCACTATAACGTCTACCTTTATCAGTCCGGATCCACGTTGCCAAATCTGATTGCATCGAACATCATGGACACAAGTACTACCGTGACCAGTCTTAAACTGGGTACGACATATTTCTGGCAGGTAGTTGCAGTAGGTTCGGATACTATTACCGCCAACAGCGACATCTGGAGCTTCACTACAATATCGGCTCCGAACAATCCGTTGGTCTTTGCGAGACAGGTCAATGGTGAATATCAGATCTTTTCCTCGGACACAGGGATGGCATCTGCATTCCAGTTGACCGACAATAATTCCCGGAACTGGTGGCCCCGTATCAATCCACGTCACGATATCATAGCCTTCACTTCCGACCGAAATGTGGAGCCTCAGATATACACCATGGATTTCAGCGGCGGCAATGTGTTCCAGGTGACTTCCGTTGGAGTAACCGGCTACGGGAATTATGGTATAGGTTTTTGCTGGTCGCCCGACGGTGCAAGTCTTCTTTACGCGCATAATAACAAGTTGTACAAGGTCAGATCGGACGGCGGTGATCTGACCGTTATAGCGACGGCGCCTTCCGGCACTAATTTCCGCGAATGTTCCTACTCACCGCAGGGAAACAGGATAGCTGTTCTGACAGTCGGCCCAAACGTCTACGACTCCGAGATCTACATAATGAACGCCGATGGAAGCAACATGACACTTCTTGTCCCCAATTCTCCCGGCGCGACTGCAGATCCCACATTCTCACCTGACGGCAAGAGTATCCTCTACACACATGACGTATCGGGCTTTCAGGATAGTTCTGGCAGGGTCATGGACTCGGATATCTTTAGGATCGATATCGGCACCGGACAGTCGGAAAACCTCTCTGTTAATACCGGCTTTGCGGGGGATAACAAGAAGGCGGGCACGAACGATCTTGATCCGCGGTACTCACCGGACGGTGCGTACATCATATTCGATAACGGCCCCAACACCCCCAATTCCGAGAAGAATATCTGGGTAATGAACAGCGACGCTTCCGGAGCGAACGACAACGGACGTCATGAGATAATCCAGGACGGCGTCATGCCCGACTGGAAATAACCCTGCTCAAGAGCTGCACTTCATCCTGTCTCCATTGATCCGACAGCCTTCGGCCGCCGCGTCAGATCAATCGTCGCGCAAGGTCCGGCTGGCAGGTCGGGGATGCGGAATAAATGAATTGTTTATCTGATTCGAATGCTTCACGGCACCGGTGGGCAAGAATCATCCACACCTCAAAATTCAAGTTCAAAATAACCTGGGTCTTCGGCGGATATTCAGCGGGGCGAGCGACGCGTGTCGCGGATCGCTGTTGTGGTTTTAAGTCTGTCCCTTTTTTATATTAAACTTTGCTATTCTCAATCAATTAACCGATATAGAAAATGTCTGATACAACAACATTGCGTGGCAAGAAGAGAACGCATACGTGCGGTGAGCTCCGGGCAAAGAGTATCAATAAGGTAGTGACTTTGAATGGCTGGGTCGACGGCCGACGCGATCTGGGCGGGGTTATTTTTATCGATCTCCGGGACCGGTACGGGAAGACCCAGGTCGTCTTTGCACCCCAGCATAACGAAGCGGTTTATCAAACGGCGAAGCAACTCAGGAATGAGGATGTGATAGCCGTTGTAGGTAAGGTCGAACGCAGACCTGAAGGCACCGAGAACAAAAGCCTTCCGACGGGAGAGATCGAAGTACTCGGAGACGACCTCACTATCCTGAACGAGGCCGACACCCCGCCTTTTCCGATAGAGGATGAGGTCGAGACCAGCGAAGAGCTCCGTCTTAAATACAGGTTCCTGGATCTGAGGCGCGGGCAAATGCAGAGTAATCTTCAGATCAGGCACAAGACCGCTCAGGCAGTGAGGCGCTACCTCGACTCTCTCGGCTTTCTGGAGATAGAGACTCCCTTCCTCATGAAGAGTACTCCTGAAGGCGCGCGGGACTACCTTGTGCCGAGCAGGATACATCACGGTAAGTTCTACGCGCTCCCGCAGTCCCCGCAGACCTACAAGCAAATCCTGATGGTGTCCGGGTTCGATAGGTATTTTCAAATTGTGAAATGCTTTCGCGACGAGGATCTTCGGGCCGACAGACAACCGGAATTCACTCAGATCGATATCGAGATGTCTTTTGTTCTCGAAGAAGACATTTACGGCATGGCCGAAGGTTTGGTTAAGACTCTCTTCAAGGAGGTAAAGGGTATTGAAATAGAAACGCCGCTCAAGCGTCTGAGTTACGAGGAGGCGATTACCCGTTACGGCATCGACAAGCCGGACCTCCGCTTCGGTCTGGAAATTGAAAATGTAACCGACATCCTGAAGGGTTCGCAGTTCAAAGTCTTCGAGACGGGGATACACGCGGGGAACCTCGTATGCGGGATAAACTTGAAAGGACAGTCCGGAGTTAGCCGGAGGCAGATAGACGAGATCACCGAACTGGCCAAAGCTTGCGGTGCGGCAGGACTAGTCTATTTCAAGGTGTCCGCCGAATCGCTCGAATCGCCTACGGCCAAGTTCTTTTCCCCGGAACAGTTGAAGTCCCTCCGTGAAAAATTCTCCGCTCAGACAGGTGATTTGATCCTTCTGATTACTCAACCGCGGAAGGAAATCTACACCACGCTCGGTCAATTCAGGTTGGGAGTCGCGGGGAAATTCAATCTGATAGATGAAAACAAAAACTCCTTGCTGTGGGTCACTGAATTTCCCTTATTCGAGTGGTCCGAAGACGAACGCAGGTTCGCCGCGATGCATCATCCGTTCACCTCGCCGCGCGATGAAGACGTCGCGATCATGGATGAAGGCATCGCAGAATTCAGGAAGAAAAAGAGATGGAATTCAGAAAACCCGCTCGGCAAGGCACACGCGAGGGCATATGACCTCGTATGGAACGGCAACGAGATTGCAGGGGGAAGCATAAGGATTTTTCAGCCGGACCTTCAACAAAAGATGTTCAGCTGTCTCGGGATATCGGAAAACGAGGCGCGGAAGAAATTTGGATTTCTATTGGATGCTTTCAAATACGGAGCGCCCCCGCATGGCGGGATCGCATTCGGGTTCGACAGGCTGGTTATGCTCTTCACCGGAAGCAAGTCGATCCGCGACGTCATAGCGTTTCCGAAAACCAGCAGTGCCATGTCGCTGATGGATGAAGCGCCCAGCGAAGTGAGCAGAGAGCAATTGATGGAGCTTCACTTGAAGGTAATTTGAAATGCCTATCTATGCCTTGATCCTGATGGTCGGAACCCAAATGGGATTCAGCAAGAACGGAACGGGGAACATGAACTCGCTGGGCAGGCTTACAAATGTTGAAAAGTCACAGCACGAAGTTGTCGTAAATTACGAGTCGGGCAAGGCAAAGGTCCAGCTCTTCAAGTCCGGCATCTTTCATCTTACTATCGAACGGGGCGACAACGCAATCAAATCCTTCGCGGTCATCGAGAGCCCCGAGCAACTTTCTGAGTACAAGGCTGAAATAAGTCGAGATCGTATTAGGGTGAGCTTTCCCGACGGGACTGTAGAGTTTTCTCCCGAGACCCTCAGACTGAAATTCTTGTCATCCAATGGCAAGGATCTGCTCGACCTCGACCGCTTCGAGTACGGCGACAGCGGCATAGTCGCCGATTTCGATTTTCACGATGCCCGCGATTTTTTCGGACTCGGCGAAAAGACGCTTCCTTACAACCGTTACGGCAGCCGCTGGACTATGTGGAATACAGACCATCCGGCTTACGGGGTGAAGTTTGACCCGCTTTACGAAAGCGTCCCTTTCCTTCTGAAGGCCGATCCGAGCGGTGCCTATGGAGTCTTTTTCGACAACCCTTCGCGGACTACGTTCGATGTCGGAGCGACGGAGAAGAATCGGTTGGTATATAAGGCGAGAGCGGGCACTTTCCAGCTATATATTATAACCGGAAGGAATGCCGCGGATGTAGTCCAAAGGTTCGCCGAGCTTACAGGGAAGATGCATATGCCGCCGATCTGGTCGCTGGGATACCAGCAGTCGAGATGGAGTTACTATCCCGAGTCAAGAGTTCTGAAGCTTGCCCAGGATTTCCGCGAGGAGAAGATCCCCTGTGACGTGATCTTTCTTGATATCGATTATATGAACGGTTACAGGTGCTTCACCTGGAGCCCGACCAATTTCCCGACGCCGGGGAAGATGCTGGATACGCTCCACTCTATGGGGTTCAAGGTGGTAACCATCATCGACCCGGGCATCAAAGATGAAAAAGGGTACATGGTCTACGACAGCGGGATCAAGAAGGATGTGTTCGTGAAATTGCCGGACGGAGAGAACTTCGTCGGGCAAGTGTGGCCCGGAGATTGTGTCTTTCCCGATTTCTTCAACAAGAAGACCAGGACTTGGTGGGGCGAACAGTACAAGTATCTTCTCAAGTACGGAGTAGACGGGTTCTGGAACGACATGAACGAGCCAAGCGTATTCAATACACCCAACAAAACTTTTCCGCCAGATGTCCTGCAGGATATCGACGGCGATACGGTGGAACACTACGAAGTACACAACGCATACGGGATGCAGATGGCGAGGGCAACGCGCGACGGTGTCGAAAAGCTCCGGCCAGGGAAACGCCCGTTCGTTCTTACACGCGCGAACTATGCCGGCGGACAGCGGTACGCGGCGATGTGGACAGGTGACAACTTCGCGAGCTTTGCCCATCTGAGACTCGCCCTGGCCATGTTCCTGAACATCGGGGTGAGCGGGCAGCCTTTCGTAGGCAGCGACATCGGAGGTTTCGTCGGGAACCCGTCCGCCGAACTTTACACGCGCTGGCTTGAGCTCGGCACGTTTACGCCATTCTTCAGAACCCACAGCACCAAAGACTCGAAGCCGCGTGAGCCCTGGGTGTTCGGCCCGGAGTATACGAAGATAAATCGCAGGACTATCGACCGCAGATACGAGTTGATGCCGGAGATTTATACGGCATTCAGAATTGCCCATGAAACCGGTCTGCCGATCGTCCGGCCGCTCTACATCGACTTTCCGCACGATGCCCAAGCTTACAAATTAGACAACGAGTTTACTTTCGGAAGCAAGCTCCTCGTTGCACCGGTTTTAGATTCCGGAGTCGTAAGGCGAAAAGTCTACCTGCCTGCTGGAGACTGGACGAGCATCGACGGCGGCGCCGACCTGCACGGAGGATGGCACGAAGTTGAAGCGCCGCTGGGAGTTACACCGGTCTTCGTAAGGGAGGGGACGGTACTCTTCACGCAGAGCCATATCCAGTCCACAAGCGAACAGGCGGATACGCTTTATCTCAGAGCGTACGGGGAGACAGACGCGGAAGGCAAAGCTTATTTCGATGACGGGGAAACGTATGCTTTTCGTCGGGGCGAGTATCTCAATATGGAAGTATCGATGAAGAGAAAAGGAATGGGTGCTGAAATCGAGTTCACGAACGAGGGGAGTTTCAAGCCGGCGTACAAAGAGATTGCCGTTCGACTGAAAATGTCCAAGCCTGTACGAAGTGCCGAGGCCACGGCAAGAGACGGAAAGTCCTTCAAAGGCACCGTGAAAAATCTCCGCGGCAACCTGGTACAGATTTCTTTTCCTTTCGACGCATCAATACGGACCATCAGGCTGCAGTAAAAGGCTTTCGGCCGTAGGGGGTCGAAGTGTGTGAGTCTGCCTATGTCCGCCGACAGGGCTTGGCCTCGACCGTTGCGTCTTGTTTGAAGGACCACGTTCGTGGCAGCGAGGAGAAGGACTTGGTGCTTGCCCCGAAGTTCATACCATTGTTGCGAAATTTCTTAGGGTGACCGATCGTTCAGGAAAGACATGGGTGAACTTTCCAGTAGATTCCTTCCTTCAATTGTCTCCGGTCAATCGGATCTCACGAAACCACGAATCGGCGTGGGTATCCGTCTGGCGACGTTGTCAGCAAACGCCATCGATGCCTTCTCCCGGTCGGTTCTGGAAGTCGAGAAGATTTGCTCCAATGCCTATGAAGGCTTCGATTGACCCGCAACCCACTGAATCATAATGCATTACATTCCGCAGGAACTGCATTACGAAATCGTAACCCAATTCTCATTACTGGCCGCAAAACGCTCAATCTGGAACCTATCTAAAGTCCCATTTACGGCACGAAGCTTGTTAATTAGGAGGTGACGACAAAAGAAACAACTCAAGTTGAGCGTTTGGCGGTTCTTCCCTTCAGGGAAGAATAGAATGAAATCTTTCGGATATAACAACTTACAGGAGACATGCGATGAAGAAATTAATGCTCGTTGGCGCGATCGTGCTGACCACCGCTGCATTGTCATTTGGACAGACAACTGCGCAGGGTTCTGCGAATATTTCCCTGCAGATGCTCGAGGGAATGCAGATGAACGTCACGGGAGCCGTCGACTTCGGCAACGTCGTGACAGGAACTACCGGTGCTCTTACGCCAGTTGCCCCGACTGCGGGGGCTAAATTCGATGTCTCCGGAACTTCTGGTGCGACATTCGAGCTAAATGCCTTCCCGAGTACGGTGACGCTCTCCGACGGAAGCGGGAACAACGTAACGTTCGATGTGAACCTGGTCGAAAGCACCGACGGTACAACGGCGGGGACTGCAGCCGTGGCGGGAACGGCTTACAAGCTCAGCGGAACATACCCCACCGGCACCGGTCATTTCTATTTCTTGCTCGGCGGCGACGTGACCTTAGGCGGTTCCGAACCGGCCGGCACGTACACGGGCACTTTTACACTGACGGCAGTCTACAACTGATCCCGTCAACTGAGAAACAAGTGGCAGGTTGAGTCCTGCGCATTTTGGACAAAGGAGGGGGGCTCGGCAGCGATGCCGGGCCTTGTATTAGTTATGCACCACAATTTCGCTTCTGCCTCAATATCAGGAAACTTCAAGATACCACCGGTCACGATGTCGTGCTCTGTGAAATCATCCCCGGATTACTATGGCACCGAAGCCGACGGCTCACTCAATGTTTTTATTTCAGCAAATGAGTTAAGTTTGGAACGGCGCGGATGAAGAACAAACGAATGATACTGATTGCCGGTTGCCTTCTGCTCTTCGCGGTTAAATCCAGCGCGCAGACACCCACCATCACACTTCTCAGGAACATGTCTCTCGGAATGGTTATAAGCGGCACGAGCAACACAATTGCACCTTCCGATCCCGGCGCGGCTGAAATCGAGGTCCAATTCCCCGGTCATAGCGGCTACGGTTACGACCGCATTACCTTCAATTTGCCCGCCGCCCTCATCTCGGGAGGTTACTCGCTCCCCGTTTCGTTTGGAACAAATTCGGCCGCATGGAATACCACTAACAGTTTCTCCGGGAGCACGGTCTTTGATCCGAGCTCAGGCTATCAAACTCTTACAGGATCGAATGCTCCCTTGACACTCTATATATGGATCGGCGGAACCGTCAGTCCGGGCAACAATCAGGCGTCGGGGGATTATACTGGAACCATCAATGTGGATGCTATGGTCTGGACATTCTATCCTTTCAATCAATTTCAGACCAGTCAGGACATAAGTCTGTCATCCAGCGTGATCCAGGGGCTTACGCTAATGTCGACGGGTACGCTGGATTTCGGGTTAATTGTTGCGGGTACAACGCCTCCCTCATTGAGTCCCCAGAGCGGCTCGGCTCCGGAGATCACGGCGGCTGGCTCCGGCGGCAAACACATAACCGTCACATACTCTGCGACAACATCCTTGGACGATTCGCACGGCAACACGTTGACTTTCACTCCCAGTGTAAGCGGGACAGACATTCCGACCAACCAGGCGGGGGCGACCGCAATTTCTTCCGGCCAAAGAGTTCGCTTGAGCGGAAATCGCCAGTCGACCGGATATTACTATTTCTGGCTTGGTGGGTCACTCGACCCTGTTCCACCAAATCAGGCGCCGGGCAACTATTCGGGCACATTTACCCTGACAGTAAACTACTGAGCAATTGGGAGATAACCACTAAATGTTTAAATTGGTGCCATGAAGAAGATCTTATCCGCGTTGTTGATCCTGTCTTTTGTAGCTGTGTCCCGGGCCCAAGTTGTCGTTGCTCCTACGATCCTTTTCATGAGCAACCAGTCACCGTTCGGGACATTTGTCGTGATGAACCGGTCAGACACGCCTCAGGAGATCAGCATATCATTCAGGTTTGGGTTCCCGGAATCCGACTCTGTCGGGAATGTCCGGATGCAGTACGACGATAGCTTGATGGCTCGTGAGCACTCCTGCCAGCAGTGGCTGAGAGGGTTTCCGCAGAAATTCATAATCGATCCCGGTAAACAACAGACGGTTAGACTGCTGGTGTCCCCTCCTCCCGATATCCCGGAGGGCGAGTACTGGACGAGATTGATCACCAGTTCAACCCCGCAGGCCAAAACCATCGACACGGTTAGAACAGGCATAACCGCTAACATCACCTTCGTCCTCAGACAGGTGACGACTGTGCTGTACAAGAAAGGCTATGTTAATACGAGCGTTGAGATTCCCCGGTTGCATGCGGTTCCGGATTCTGCATCTATGAACCTGCTCGCTTATGTGTCACGCGGAGGGAACTCGCCGTTCTTCGGCAAGATGAATGCAATCGTGAAGAATGCGGCAGGCAGCACGATCTACTCCAGTCAGGAAGTGCTTGCCATCTACCCGAGCAGCATGGTGGTAAGATTTGCGATACCGCTTTCGGACCTTCACGGCGGGACGTATACTGCTGAGGTCAAGCTCGAATCCGACAGGAGCGACATACCTGCTGAGGACTTGTTGAAAGTCCCGACGGTAACCAAGTCGATGACTTTCAGTATAAATTGAACCTCTGACCTTCTACAGGTCTGTTCCGGGCAAACGTGTCGTTTATGGTCCAGTGAATAGAAACACGCGGGAGTTACTTATCTGCGCACAAAAATCTCTTTTGACTGCGATTCTTGTCGTCGTGTTTGCCTCATCAGGGTGGGCGCAGGATATTCCCCCGAGTTCAAATAAGCAGGAGATTTTTCTCTCTTTCAGTTATAGCGGCCTGGTGAACTCCGTCATAACGGCGTATTATTATCGCGACTCCGTATACATACCGATCGGGGCGGTCTTTAAACAACTGAGGATAGACGAGACTGCCGATATGCGGGCAAAGACCCTGAAAGGGTTTTACATAAGGGCGTCGGATAAGTACGATATAGATTTCAGTAAAGGAATTGCCGAGATCGGCGGGAGAAGAATCAGATTCGATACGGCAAAGGTCATCATCGGACCACTGGATTTCTATGCCCTCCCCTCATTTTTCAAAACGATCTTCGGACTCAGTTTCACGGTAGATTTCAATTCCCTTTCACTTGCTCTCAACACACAGAAGGAACTCCCTGTGCTCCAGGACTATCGGAGACAAACACGGAGGAACTACATGGTGGTTTCTCCGGAATTGAACCTGATTCAGGCGCCGCTCGCATTCCCGCGACATCGGCATCTGCTGGACGGGGGGATCCTGGATTACTCGCTCTCGGCATACACAGGAGGGAACCAGTCTGCTTACACTTATCAATTCACCGGCGGAGGCGAGGTCCTCGGCGGTGAAACCGAAGGAAGTCTTCTGGGAACCTCAACGGGAGCGGGTTCAAAGATCTATTCGAGCGACCTGAGCTGGAAGTATGCTTTCGACTCCACCTCCTACATAACATACGCTGGCCTGGGCAATCTCTATTCGAACGGTCTGACACAATTTGGCTTTCGCGGAGCGCAAGTTTCCAACGAACCGCTTACCGTCAGAACGCTTTTCAGTCAGTACATTGTGCACGCCAGCACAAATCCCGGCTGGGATGTCGAACTTTACCTGAACGGGCAGCTTGTAGGCTACAAGAAGGCGGACAAACAGGGACGCGCACAGTTCTCGATCCCGCTGGTTTACGGAACTTCATTCATTCAGCTGAAGTATTATGGTCCCAACGGCCAATTCAACGAAGTGGACAGGAGACTCCAGATCCCTTTTTCCTTTGTGCCCGCGGGAGAAGTGAACTATACCGTCGGCGGCGGCAAATTGAACAATACCAACTATAATTTCCTGTCCGCAAACGTAATTTACGGTTTTACCAGCTGGCTGAGCGATAAAGTGGGCGTGGACTATGTCGACAACCCGTACTTCTCGAAGCCACTTTTTTACAATTCCCTATACCTCCGTTTGGGACCGCAGTATACAATAAGTTTCGACGCGGCTCCTCTCGCATTTTACAGATCGACGTTCAGCGCCCTATATGCTTCTCAGGCAGCTTTCGATCTGTCGTATTCACGTTATCGGGAAAATCTTCTTTACAATCCAAGTCTCAAGATTCAGGAGGGACAGGCAGACCTGTATGTTCCGTTCTCCCTTGGAGGCAGCAGCTTCAATTTCAGGGCGACAGGTAATGCGCAGGAATACTCTCTTGGTCAGAAGGCATACAACTACTCGGCATATTTATCCACAAGCGTTTCCCAGCTAAACGCAACGATCGGCTATCTTAAATCCATCATCGACTACGGTCACTCGAATGTAGTAGACAACTATACGCTCTCCGCCTCAGTGCTCTATTCGATGTTCTTTGGGCAGGGGCCGTTTGAATTTCTGAACGGTACCCTTGTGAACGCCACCGGAAGATACGGTGTGCTCAAGAACTCGCTGGACGACATATCGTTCCAGCTCTCGCGAAACGTACTAAGGTATATAAGGATAGGTTTTTCTGCAGAACGCGACTATATAAATAGAGCGACTACTTTCAACCTTCAGATCATTGCCGATCTTCCGTTCACCAGATCCACCACGGGTGCTCAAGTTCGAAACGGCGCGGGATATTATACCGAGAATTTAAGCGGGTCGATAGGGTATGACAGCAACTATAAGACCTTTCTATTCAACAATTTGCCCTGGGTCGGGCGCTCCGCCGCATCGATCAGAATGTTCGTTGACGCGAATGGCAACGGGAAATACGATAAAGGGGAAGAGATAATTAAGAATGGAGAGGTAACGCTCAGACAGGCCGTCGCTAGCGAGACTTCTTCCGATGGGATTATCAGGGACTGGAATCTTCTTCCTTATACGCAGTACAGCGCCGATGTGGACCTCAGCTCGATCAGGAACCCATTGTGGATCCCGAAGCTGAGGTCGTTCTCGTTCATTACAGATCCCAATTCATACAAGAGGATCGACGTGCCGTTCTTCGTCGGGGGGATAGTTGAGGGCAAGGTTCTCCGCCTTGCCGGCACGAAGATGACGTCTGTACCCGGACTGACTCTATATATCAAATCCAAATCGACCGGCAGGACAACAAGCGTTTCTGTTTTCAACGACGGAAGCTTCTACTACATGGGATTGCAACCGGGAGAGTATGAGGCGTACGTGGACTCGACACAGCTCTCGGTCCTCGGAGTATATGCGGATCCTGCGATCTTGAATTTCAACATCAAGCCGACGAAGAACGGGGATTTCGTGGAAGGCCTCAAGATAATTCTAAAGCAAATTGAAAAGAGGACTCCTCCGCGTAAACTGAAAGAAAGCTCCGGAAAGATCTATCGGCCTCTTGAAAAATATGTCGTGCAAATCGGAGCGTTCGTTTCCCGGAAGCGAGCGGAAGTCCTGGCAAAAAGAGCAAGGATCATGACGGGCCAGATTCTGATGGCACGGCCCTCCAAGCAGTTGGGCCTCTTCGTCGTACAGACCGACACGTTTGACAGCAGACAAACGGCCCTTCAGCGGCTCACTATCTTCATCGATGAGTTCGGATTTTTCGACGCTTTTGTCAATTCGACGACAAGGCCCCATGCCCGCTACATATACTGGGTACAGATCGCAGCGTTTGCATCGGTCGATCAAGCCAGCCAATTCGTCCGGAGGAATTTGAAAGAGACGGATCTACGTTTGAGCGTTCGGTTCAGACGATCGACAAATCTTTTCTCGGTAATGGCAGGACCGTTCAAGAATGATGAGGCAGCCACTCGGGCCCTTGATAAACTGGAGCTGGAACATGGTTTTCGCCGCGCATTTGTAGTAATAGACGGAGAATCGAACCTTCCTCGTCGCTATACGATCGAGCTGGCTGAATTCGACCATGAACGCCAGGCACGGTCGTTCGCACTGGACTTTCGCTTGAGAACAGGAATCCTTGCGTTGGTTGGTTTTGACTGTGAGAGGCTAAAGTTCAGAGCATTTACTCCGACATTTAGTACGGAGAAAGAGGCTTGGACAGCCATGGGTAAGATCAGGTCTTATGGAGAATACCCATCGGCCCGGATTATCTCTCTGCCTTAGGCAACGAGTTCACCTTTCAAGCGGCAATTTCCCTTTCAAAAACGCAGGTATTTCTGCCGGGAAATCGGTAATAATGACATGTGTCGGCGAAGCAAATTTGTGCCGACGTATTCTAGATGGTGTGGTAGCCCATTGTATTACCGAGTGTTACGGCATGGT
The DNA here is from genome assembly GCA_046706745.1 of Candidatus Kryptoniota bacterium. Classification (GTDB taxonomy): domain Bacteria; phylum Bacteroidota; class Ignavibacteria; order Kryptoniales; family JAKASW01; genus JAKASW01. The sequence continues at coordinate 71,832 of JBJKPC010000054.1, read as the reverse complement.
GTGACATGCTGACGGGTGAAATAAGGTTTGGCATTGTCTTCGTATCAGTATTGGTCAAAGACAATGAGAAACCAGAAGTACATAGCACTATTTCTTGCAGCGATCGGGTACTTGTTTTTGGCCTCTCCCACCCAGGCACAAGTTACAGCCACCGCAACGGTAAGGCTGACGGTGATTCCTGCGCCGGGGATCAGCTTTGCCTCGCCGAAGATGAAAGCATCACCGGCTCCCGTTCCCGGTATTAATCGGACCTCGGTAGTACCGGCGGTCACCTTAACAAGCCCGGGTAATGTGTTGGTGCAACTCGACACGAAGGGAGGAGCACCGGCGGAATACAAACTTCATGAAGGGCAAGTCAAGACATTTACCGCCAGCCAGCTGGACGGCGTCTCCAGCGTCGAAGTAGACTATCTGGGAAATTAGTTCCACCGTATCACCCGCCTCTCAAAAACACCGAGAAGTTTCCGTAATCCAAATTTACTTAGCAGTAACACCTCCCTGTAGGAGCTTCAGGGAATCCTCCAAACATGCTTCTATGACAAGATTTCCGCGGCATGGATAGTGAATAAAGTGGTACAGTGGACTCAAACGAAATAATATCTGATTTTCAAAGGATTTGTGAGGATCTGCGGGTGCCGCTGATACTCACTGGACCTAATCTGGTGATCACCTATGCGAATCAAGCCTCAAGGGATGTGCTCCCAATCACTCTCGAGTATGGAAAGAGATTACAGGTTGAAGGGTTTCTCGAGGGCGAGGATTCGGGGACCTTTCAAAGAGTTGTATCGGAATGCAGACTCCGGGGAGAAAGCGTTTGCACTGTGAAGCAGAAAGGAACCGCCAGATTTTATAGAGTAAGGGCGTATAAGCTCAAGCACTGCAAACGCCAAATGGTTTTTCAACTTGAAGATATATCCGGATTGCGATTTCTCGAGGACCAATTCTACGATCATCTGGTGGACCTGTACAGCCAACTCGAAACGAAGGAACGAGAGATAACCGATCTCAGGGCTACTCTACTACGGGTACAGGGAAACTGACCGTAGTGGTATCCATCCCACTACTTCCTCTAAAAGATCTGCTACCGAGCTTGAGATGATTCACTATCCTTCCCGTACTTCTACTGTGTGTAGGTTAAAACTTCATGAAGACTCCCGGTGAAAGGTCCGACCCTCAATCGTGGGGCATGTAAGAACGATTCAGTCGATACAACCGACTGGTCCTAAAGCGGGGCCAGTCCCGGCGTCTTTCATGATGGCCATATTTCTGCGAACGTGCTGCGCCGGGTGCCGTACACTGCAATAGTATAAAACGGCACCCGGAACATAACCACTGTGCTTAATGTACGCTGTTCTTGACCTTGTCGATGGCTTCGACGGCACATACCGCAGCAATGTTGACTATGGCATTTACATCGCACCCCTGTTGGAGAACGTGGACGGGCTTCTTCATCCCCATGAGGATGGGTCCAAGAAGCGCAGCATTTCCTATCTTCCCCATCAGCTTATACGCGATGTTACCGGCATTCAAATCCGGAAATATCAAGGTGTTTGCGCCGTTCTTCAGGGAGGAGAATGGGTAAACTTCCTCGAGAACGTCTGCAGACAGCGCCACGTCAGCCTGTACTTCCCCGTCTATTACGAGAGTCGGGTCGAGTCTGTGCGCGATAGCAACTGCCTGCTGTACCTTGACCGACTCCGGCAGACGCGTGTTCCCGAAATTGCTGAACGAGAGCATAGCCACCCTGGGAACCATGTTAAAGCGCCTGACGACTTCCGCGGTCATAATCGCAATCTCGGCCAGGTCATCTGCTGTTGGATCGACGTTGACCGTCGTGTCGGCAAAAAAGTAGGTGTCGCGTTTTGTCATGACTATATACAAGCCTGCCACCCTGGTTCTCTTCTCTTCCATTCCGATTACCTGAAGAGCCGGTCGGATCGTGTTGGGATATGATTGTGTCAGTCCGGAGACCAGACCGTCTGCGTCTCCCATGTGCACCATCATGGCTCCGAGATAGTTTGGTCTCTCGATATATCTCGCGGCCTCTGCCCGGGTCATGCCCTTGCGCTGCCTCATCTTGAAGAACTCTTCCACATATTCCTGGTGTTTGTCGAAATTCGCAGGGTCGATGACTTCTATACCTTCCATATCGATCTTCATCTCATGCGCCTTCATTTCTATCTGCGATCTCTTGCCGAGCAAAACAGGTTTTGCGATTTCTTCGTCGATTATGATCTGAGCGGCGTGAAGCACCTTCGCTTCGCCGCCTTCGGGGAACACTATCCTCATCCCGCTACCCTGCGACTTCGTTATGGCGGTCCTCACGACGCTCCGAGTAATCCCCATCCTTTCCTCAAGCTGGAAAACATACTTATCCCAGTCGTCAATCTTGACTCTCGCGGTTCCCGTTTCGATCGCCGCTTTTGCTACGGCAGGTGCCACCCAAGTTATCACTCTCGGGTCGAACGGCTTCGGAATGATGTAGTCCTTGCCGAACTGCATATCGATGCCTCCATACGCCACTTTGACCGAATCCGGAACGGGCTCTTTTGCGAGCCGTGCGAGTGCGTGAACTGCGGCTATCTTCATTTCATCGTTGATGTTGCGCGCGCGAACGTCGAGCGCCCCTCTGAAAATGAACGGGAAACCCAGGACATTGTTCACCTGGTTGGGGTAATCGCTTCTGCCGGTTGCCATGATCACGTCCGGCCGAGCGTCCACGGCGTCCTCATAACTGATCTCCGGATCCGGGTTCGCCATAGCGAAGACTATAGGTTTTTCTCCCATGGAACGTACCATATCCTTCGTAACCACGTTGGCCACGGATAATCCAACGAACACGTCTGCCCCGACCATTGCCTGGGCCAAGGTTCGCGCATTTGTATCTCGCGCGAATTCCTCCTTGTACGGATTCATCGCGCCCGGTCTGTCCTTGTAAATGACTCCTTTTGTGTCGCACATGAGGACATTTTCGATCTTTGCGCCCAGCTTGATGTAGAGCTTCGTGCATGCAATCGCGGCCGCGCCCGCGCCGTTGACGACGATTTTAACTTTTGAAATGTCCCTACCGGATATTTCCAGGGCGTTGAGCAAAGCCGCTGAACTTATGATCGCAGTCCCGTGCTGATCGTCGTGAAAAACCGGAATGTTCATCGACTCCTTAAGAGTCTGCTCAACGATGAAACAGTCGGGGGCCTTTATGTCTTCAAGGTTGATTCCGCCGAATGTCGGCTCAAGTGCTTTTGCGACGGCAATAATCTCTTCCGGTGTTTTGGCGTCTATCTCGATATCGAACACATCAATATCCGCAAATCTCTTGAACAGGACCCCTTTTCCTTCCATTACAGGTTTCCCTGCCAACGGCCCGATGTTTCCGAGCCCGAGAACTGCGGTGCCGTTGGAAAGCACCGCTACAAGGTTCCCTTTGGAGGTATACTCATAAACCGCATCCGGGTTCTTGTCGATGACCCTGCATACTTCAGCGACTCCCGGCGTGTATGCCAGGGAAAGGTCCCTCTGCGTCACGCATGGCTTCGTGGGTACGACTTCTACTTTGCCTCTTCGACCACTCGAGTGGTAATGAAGCGCATCTTCTAAGCGGATTTTCATTTAATGCTCCTGGTTTATAACTCGTCCATAGGACCCCGACTCGCATCGGGACATGCCCGGACGTTTCGCTTATGGCGAAACGCTCGTAAGTTGATTCATTAGTCCTGGGAAAAGTTAGTCAGCGGCATCTGAAAGTTCAAAGCGGCGAGCCGGTCTACGTGCCACCGTGAGCTAACCTTGTTTAACCCTGTATACTCTGCTATATTTTTTCCAAAGAAAATCCCCAAAAACTCACTTAACAACCGGAGATGATTTTGAAGGATTTCGAAGATATTGAAGAAGTCGAAGACATAAGCAAGATCGAAGACATACCGACGCGTCTTCCGGTGCTTCCATTACGCGATTCCCTTATCCTTCCATATATGCTTTTCCCGATCCTCGTGGGGCGCGAACAATCGGTTGAGGCCGTTGAGCAGGCTGCGAAGTCTGATAAGTTCGTGCTCCTGATTGCTCAGAAGGACAGCACGGTTGAGGATCCAGCGAAGGAGGAATTGTACAAAGTCGGCACGGTCGCCCGAATACTGCAGGTACTGAAACTCCCTAATGGATTGTTGAAGGTACTCGTCGACGGTGTGGTGCAGGCTTTCGTGAAGAAATTTTACGAGGAAAAAGGAATTGTCAAAGCCGAATATGTGCCGAACGTGGTCTCGCTGAGGAAGAACCTTGAATTGGATGCGTACGTGAAACACTCCGCCCAGCTGTTCCGGGAATACGTCCGCAACAGTCGGGATTTGCCTCCGGAGACCATAATGTCGTTCGACAACATGGAGCAGCCTGACAGAAAGTTTTACTACATCCTCGCAAATATAGAACTATCGGTTCAGGAAAAGATAAACATATTCAGCCTGAAGAGTCTGCAGGAGCAATACGAGGCGCTCATTAAGATTCTGATGGGTGAGATCAATGTCCTGAAAATCGAACAAGAGATCGACAATAAGGTACAAGACAGTATACAGAAGAATCAGAGAAAGTATTACCTGCAGGAACAGGTCAGGATAATGCAGGACGAGCTCGGCGATGAAAATCCGTCGGGTGAATTTGCCCAGCTCAAAGAGAAGATCGAAAAAGCTCACATGCCGGAGGCGGCCAAGGCCAAGGCTATGGATGAGATGGACAAACTCAAAAGAACTCAGGCCTTTTCGCCGGAAGCAACCGTGATACGCAATTATCTCGACTGGCTGCTCGACGTTCCATGGTACAAGAAGACGAAGGACGACCTCGATATCAAACATGTGAGGGAAATCCTGGACGAAGATCATTATGGCCTGGAGAAGCCGAAGGAACGGATCATCGAACAGATAGCGGTACTGAACCTCGTCAAGGAAATGCACTCTCAGATCATCTGTTTCGTTGGGCCCCCGGGAGTTGGGAAGACCTCGCTGGCAAAGTCGATCGCACGTGCACTCGGAAGGAAATTCGTGAGGCTCTCTCTCGGAGGAATAAGAGATGAAGCCGAGATAAGGGGACACAGGAGGACATATGTCGGCTCCCTTCCCGGCCGAATTCTCCAGGCGATGAAGAAAGCGGGGGTGGTCAACCCGCTGATGCTCCTCGACGAAGTCGATAAGCTTGCGTTCGATTTTCACGGCGATCCCGCAGCAGCGCTGCTGGAAGTGCTGGACCCCGAACAGAACCATTCCTTTCAAGATCACTATCTCGAGGTGGACTACGATCTTTCGAAGGTCTTTTTTATCACTACGGCCAACGTAAGAGAAAATATTCCGGAGCCCCTTCAGGACAGGATGGAGGTTATAGAGCTGCCGGGCTATCTTGACTACGACAAGATAGAGATAGCGAAACGGCACATAATTCCGAAGCAGCTGAAAGCACACGGTATCGATACGAAGCACGCGAAGTGCGACGATGCGGCGCTGATGAAAATAATTCGCGGGTACACGTGGGAAGCGGGGGTCAGAAACCTCGAAAGGGCTGTCGCGGGAGTTTGCAGGAAGATTGCCAGGGAGGTTGTCGAACAAGGAAACGGCGGCAAAAAGAGAGTTGCTCCCATCGTCGTCGATGAGAAGAAAGTGGAAGAGTTCCTGGGCGTACCGAAATTCCATTCGAAACAGATCGCAAAGAAAAAGCGCGTAGGTGTTGCTCTTGGACTTGCGTGGACTAGTGGAGGTGGCGATATTCTAAACGTCGAAGCAATATTGATGGAAGGTCCGGACAGATTACAGTTGACTGGAAGGTTGGGAAATGTAATGCAGGAGTCGGCGAAAGCCGCTCTTACATACGTCAGAGCAAACGCGGCAAACTTCGGGATTCCCAGGAATTTTCAAAAGGGGAAAGAAATTCATATCCATGTTCCCGAAGGAGCAACGCCGAAGGATGGGCCCTCCGCGGGTCTGACGATGTCGATAGCTCTTATCTCAGCCGCCGGCAAGAAGCCGGTTCGTAACGATGTTGCAATGACCGGAGAGATCAATCTGAACGGCGAAGTCTTGCCGATTGGCGGGCTGATGGAAAAGATGCTTGCCGCAAAGAGATACGGAATTAAGAAGGTCCTCATACCTAGAGATAACATGAAAGACCTCAGCGAGATACCGGATAAAATAAAAGAGGGAATTACGGTGGTCCCTCTGGACAGGATAGAAGATGCAGCAAAACATCTGTTTTCCGGCCGGGTGAGTGCCCGCAGGAGACCACGCCAAAGGAAATGAGCTATCTTGTAACCGCGCGTAAATGGCGCCCGATGCGATTCGACGAGGTGACCGCTCAGGAACACGTCACCGTAACCATTAAGAATGCGATTGTGCGAAATCGTATCGCACACGCCTATCTCTTCAGCGGCCCGAGCGGCGTCGGAAAGACTACCACCGCTCGCTTGTTTGCAAAAGCGATCAACTGTCAAAATGTCAAAGACGGAGAGCCGTGTAACGAATGCGACGTGTGCAAAGAAGTTACCGAGGGGCGAAGCCTCGACGTTATCGAGATCGACGGGGCCTCGAACCGCGGAATTGACGAGATTAGAGACCTGCGTGAATCCGTCCGCTATTCCCCCTCGCGGCTGAAATACAAAGTCTATATCATCGACGAAGTCCACATGCTCACCAAAGAAGCGTTCAATGCGCTTCTCAAAACTCTCGAAGAGCCGCCGCCCCATGCGATATTCGTTCTGGCCACGACCGAGCCTCACAAGGTTCTCCCTACAATCCTTACCCGGTGCCAGAGATTCGATTTCAAGAGAATTGAGATAGAAAAGATTATTGAGCGCCTGCGTTTCATTGCCAGGGAGGAAAATATTTCGGTCGACGAAGAGTCGTTCATGACAATCGCCAAAAAAGGCGACGGATCCATGCGCGACGCGCTCAGCATATTCGACCAGGTCGCGGCCTTCTGTGGAAACCACGTGAAGCATGAAATAGTGGTAAATGCCCTCAGCCTTGTGGACAGCGAGCTTTTTTTCCGGACAACCGAGCTCATAACGGGCCGCGATTCGAAGGGAGCGGTAGAGCTAGCCGCGCAAGTGATTTCCAAAGGCTACGACCCTGTCGATTTTCTTGAAGGTCTCTCAGAACACTTAAGAAATTTGCTTATGGCTTCGACCACCGGGAAGGCCGATTTGATCGAGGCTTCGGAGGACTACAGGAAGCGTTATCTTGAGACAGCTTCAGGCTTCGACAAAATCGACCTGCTTAGGATGCTCAAGATCACGAGTGAATCCATCCAACAGATAAAGTATGTTTCTCAGCCCAGAATCAAACTCGAGATGACGCTGCTTCAACTCGTGAATATGGAAAAGGCGGTCAAATTTCAGGAACTCCTTCGCGAGATCGGCGAGCTAAAAAAAAACCTGAGTGACCGCGGAGGATCTTTCGGGACGCGGCAGGACATTCATCAAGGGGGAAAAGAGGGCTTTTCAACTTCGTCAGTCAAAGAGATCCGCCCGGTATACCCGGAAAGGAAAAGAAGTGCAACTGCCCGCCCTTCACCGGTGACCCCCGAGAGGCCGGTTCACCTGACCACCGGTTCTTCTTTTCAGGAAATAAGTGTCAGATGGGACGAGTTGCTTCTCGCCGTTCGCAAGGAAAGGATCGGCGTCTGGTCTCAACTTATCAATCTGAAACCCATGGGAGTCCAGAACGGCTGGCTGATGCTCGGTGCGCCGAATGAAGTCGTCATCGGAATGACAAAGCCCTACAAGTCCTACATTCAGGAGGCTATACTCAAAACGCTGGGGGCAAGGGTCGCGATAGACTTCACCATAGTCGAAGGCGAGCAGCATGCGGAGGCCGACGCAAGCGATCCTCTAGTAAAGTACTTAAAGGATGAATTCGGTGCGGAGCCGCTCGAGTCGTAGAAGATATTTTTTTCTTGCAGCTTTATCGGTAGTTGTCCTGGGAGCGATGTTGCCGGCACGAGCCTCCGCTCAGGGAATTACTCTCGCAAAGTACGCGAACGATTTTCTGAATATAGGCGTCGGGGGCCGGGCACTCGGAATGGGGAGCGCCTACACTGCAGTTGCAAACGATGTAACGGCCGGGTACTGGAACCCGGCAGGACTAGCCCGAATAAAGTATCCGGAAATAATGGTCATGCACGATGAGCGCTATGCCGGCGCCGTGAGCTTCAACTATGGTGCGGGAGCGATCTCTCTTTCTAAAACCGAGACGGTTGGGCTCAGCCTGATTCTGCTGAACGTTAGCGGTATTCCGAATACTCAGCTTGCCGGCATAGATGCCAATGGAAACCCGATCCCCCCGTCGGACAATTACACCGGCAATCTCGGTCGACTCGACTATTCTAAAATAACCTTCTTCAGCGCAACCGACATTGCATTGATCGGCAGTTACGCTAAACGCGTAACCGACGCCTTTTCATACGGGGCGAACGTCAAGTTCATCCGCCGAAGTATCGGCTCCGTCTACGGAACCGGGATCGGGTTTGACGTCGGCGCGCTTTACAGCCCCTTCAGAAAATTCAATCTCGGCGCCGATCTTCAAAATGCAACGACCACTGTGGTCGCGTGGACGGACGGTACGACGGAACTTGCGCCGCCCACCCTTGCGACAGGGGCAAGCTATGCGCTGGACATCGGCCCGGTCACGTTCAGGCCGGCACTCGATCTTATTTTCAATGCCGACAATCTGGGAGCTTCGTCGACAGTGCATCTGGGCCCCTTCAGTGCCGACCTCCGGATGGGTGGTGAGATCAGTTACAAGAATGTTATCGCGATCCGTGCCGGATATAATGAAGTGAAACAGTTCACCGTCGGCGCAGGGATTCGCCTGCCTAAACTCGAAATAGACTACTCGTTTGCGCGGTTTGCATACGCGGGATCCCTCGGCGACACTCACCGGATATCACTCGAACTTGTTCTCGGCAACGACAAATAGGTTTGTCGCTGCGCTATTGGTGGCGGCGGCCCTCAGCCTTGCCTCATGTTCGAGCAATTCTGAAAAGATGGTGTTCAGTTCCGCTCAGAAGCAATTGTACGTGGATCAGCTTGAGAGCTACAGGGAGAGAAAGGACCTCTTCTTCAAGTCGGACGCCGCCTCACCGCTTACGATTTCGCAGAGAGCGGAATTCACGCAGCTCAATTATTATCCGCCGAACTTTGACCTGATATTCAGAGTAAGACTTCTCAAAGAGAAGACCCCTGTCAGGACCGAAATACAAGCCACGGGAGGGGAGATGAGACCGGCGACTATTGTAGGAAAATTTGAATTTGTGGTCGAAGGCAGGAGTCTGAAACTGCAGGTTTACAAAATGGAGGGAGACAACTCGAACGACCTTTTCCTACCGTTCTTGGACAATACTTGCGGGAAGACTTCATATTCGGGCGGAAGGTACCTGGATTTGACAGCGAATGCTTCAGGAGAGTATGTGCTTGACTTCAACTATGCTTACAATCCTTATTGCGCCTATAATCATAATTACAGTTGCCCGATAGTTCCCAAAGCAAATCGTCTTGATGTCGATATCCGGGCAGGGGAGGAGAAGTTCTAGGAAGCAGTTTGCGGCAGGGGCTGCGATAGTCGTTTCGGCGTACAGGAAAGCATTTCTTGGCGGAAAAACGGGCCTGTCTGAGGGGCACACTTATCAATCCGACCGGTGCTGGTGGTTTGTTTTCGCCACTGTTGTAACAATTGATTGCAGAATGCGAATAGTAGAATTAGATTAAGTCACATGCGGATCAATTTCCGAAATAGCCTTTACTTCGTTGCTGCGGGGGTGATTGCGGCACTCCTGCTGGTCTTTGATTGGATCAGGATCTCGATCAATCTTGAAGATCCGGTGCTCAATGGATTTCGGAGTCTCCTGACGGTAGCCGCATTTGTTTTCTTATACGCCGCACTGAGAGCTTTCAGAACAAAGAAGTCCGCCAAACCTCTCGAAACGCTGCGTAAGCTTCTTGCCTTCAGTTTCTTTTCCGCTGCGATTGTTTCTACGGCGGGAATCACGCTTGGCGGGGAGAAGGACTCTTCAGGCGCCTTCGTTCCCTCCAGTATCTCACAGCTACTTCTCACTACTGCCGTTGTCTTCGGAGTCGCGGTCTTCGTGATCGTCCTGCTCATGACGATGAGCGACATCATATACATAAAACCTGAGAGAAAAGTCAGAAGAAGGTTTGAAGTCTTTATCGCCTTCGCGCTTACGGCATCAATCCTTACGATCTTCAGCGGTTCCCCTTTTCTATCCGCCCTAAGGGATATTGCATTTGTGGTTGCCGTGATCCTCGCCGTCTTTCACATTGTCAGCATGAACTGGATAGTGTTTCTCACAAGAAAAGAGAAATACAAGTCGCTCGCCTACTCCTTCGTATTGCTGGTTCTTTTCGGCTATTCTTATGCATCTGTCGGTCCCGCTAACCTGGCGGGAGGAGTGCTCTCTTTTTACAGCCCTCCGATGGGAGAATTCAGCAAGATAGTCTTTCTATTCCTGACGATTTATTTCACCCTTGCATTCGTGGTTACGATTTTTCATATCCCGACGAGCGGAGTTTTTGAGAAAAAGAAGAGGGAACTCGATTCATACCAGAACCTGAGCAAGGTGATAACCAACGTAATGGACACTTCGGAAGTTATGAACAATACCGTTGCGGTTGTCGGGGCAGTCACCCAGGCGAACAAAGTGTGGATAGAGCTCAGGTACGAGGATGAAGGGAGTGACGTAGAGGAGTACAAGATATCTGCTACCCACAGGACAAGCCAGTATGAGCTGTCCGCATTTGATTTTACCCAGGTTAGGGCGACCGTAAGGTCGAACAACAGGGTTATCATCCAGGAAACGGAGGACTTCGAAAAATTTAACTTGAAGAACTTCCCGGCGAAATCGCTGCTTGCCGTTCCCCTCACCGCACATGAAGAGTTCATAGGAATGCTTTATGCGGCACACGAGATGCCGTATGCATTCGACGAGGAGGAGATTTCAACTGTGAGCGCTTTTGCGGATACCGCTGCGGTTGCCATACAAAACTCACTCCTTTTCACTAAGTCACTCGAAAACGAGAGGCTTCAGCACGAGCTCCGCATTGCACATGAGATGCAGCTCAAACTGCTCCCCACTTCGCTTCCAAGCTCCGACAATTTCGAGACCGATTTTCTGTCATTCCCCGCATTCGAGGTGGGCGGAGATTATATAGATTGTTCCAGGATCGGTGACAATAAGTATGCTTTCGTCGTCGGAGACGTATCGGGAAAAGGAACGTCCGCAGCCTTCTATATGGCTTATATGAAAGGTGTGTTCCAGTCGCTTTCGGCGTCGGCGAAATCGCCTTCTGAATTTATGATGGCGGCTAACGAAGCCGTCGGCAATACGCTGCAGAAGAGCTACTTCATTACGCTGATTTATGTGACGCTCGAATGCGACACCGGCGAAATGTCGGTTGTTCGCGCGGGCCATACTCCGGGAGTACTTATAAGCACGGACGGCAGTGGCCGGAAGCGCTGCAGGCTCGTCAGGCCCACTGGTATCGGACTCGGCCTCGAGCTTTCCGATGATTTCGGAAGGCATCTTGGCGAGGAAAAATTTGTTCTGGAACATGGAGACACTCTGGTTTTGTATACCGACGGAATCACTGATCAAAGAGATCCGCACGGCGAAGAGTTTGGAGAACAGCGTTTCTACAATTTGTTGAAAGACCTGAGCGGCGGCTCAACTACAGAGATAAAAGGAGGCATTATCCGCGCTCTGGCAGAATTCTCACAAGGGACCGATGCGGTCGACGACACGACCGTGCTAGTTTTAAAATGGAGATGATTTTGAGATGTGTTCGGACCGGGATTCTCCTTCGTCGCTCGGCCGGTACACGGGAACATTCCAGGAAAGGTGGAGGAAGTAATGAATGAGTTTAAGGTGCTGACTCAAGAATCGGGCAATGCAGTGGTGATGGAGCTTCACGGCTTCCTTGATGCTCACACGGCACCTGATCTTGAAAAAACTTTTTCGGATCTGATGGCAAAGGGCAAATACAACATCGTGGTCAATTTCCACGAGCTCAACTACATATCGAGTGCCGGCCTCGGCGTTTTCATGGCTTATATAGACGAAGTCCGAAACAATAAGGGCGACATAAAACTCGCGAACATGCAACAGAAGGTTTTCAATGTGTTCGACCTTCTCGGGTTCCCGTATCTGTACGAGATTTACAAGGACAAGGACGAAGCGCTGAAGAAATTCGACAGTAAATAATCGGTCCATTTCAGTAACTCTAGAAAAAGTGTTGTGAAGAAGCTTGAAAAAATAGAAGACAAGAAGGTTTTCAAGAGCACAACGGGTGCACTTGCAGACGTGCGAGAATTTGTATTCGAGCGTGCGTCCGGATTCGGATTCGGCGACAAGGAGGTTTCCGAGATCACTCTGGCCGTCGACGAGGCCTGCACGAACGTGATAAAACACGCCTACAAGGGAAATCCGAACACGGAATTTGAAGTGAGTATCCTCGCCAACGACCGCGAGTTTCAAGTAGTCGTCCGCGATTGGGGGGCAAGTTTCAAGCCGGATGAAGTTCCCGTTCCCAACATTAAGGACAGGTTCAAGAAGCACAGGGCGGGGGGGCTCGGCATTTTCCTGATGAGAAAACTTATGGACACGGTGGAATACGGGGGTAAGGATGCTTCTAACGAAGTGAGGTTGGTCCGCTACCTGAAAGATGCACAGTAATCCTAAACCGTCCTCCCGGAAGCGGCCGAAAGCCAGAGGGAGCGATCAGATCGTTGAGCTCACGTCTCTTATAGAGACGGCGAAGATTCTCAATTCCTCATTGGACTACAAATTCATTCTCAACCACATCATGCTCGCGTCAATGGGCAAGCTGACAGTTTCCAGGACTGCAGCCGTTGTCCGTTTCGTCTCAGTCTCGCAATCTGCCAGAGAGGATACTGTCAAGATAGAAAAGGGGATTTCTCTGAGTGACGAGACGGTAGAGAGGCTGTTGGCTCTCGACATCGAAGGATCTGTGCGTGCGTCTGAACTCCGGGAAAAAGTCGATAATAGTCTGGGTGACGCCGGAGTGGCAATGCTGTTTGCGATCAGGACATCTCATCGGCTGTTCGGTTACCTCTTCATCGGGAAAAAACTTCTCGGGGGTGAGCTGTCTGCTGGAGAAATAGAATTTGTATCCACGCTTTGCAACATTGCCGCCGCGGCCATAGAGAACGCTATCGTATTCCAGCAATACAGAGATTCGAATTCGGAATTGCAGCGCAGGGTGCAGGAACTCCAAACGCTTTTCGAGCTAAGTAAAGAATTCAATTTGCTGATTGACGAGGGGAGGGCGATTCGAACGCTTGAATTCGCTGTGATGGGACAGACCGGTGCGAGGAGGTATGCCATATGTCTCGTGCATGATTCGGAAGGGCAGATCGTCGTCAACAGGATTCCAGGTCTCGAGGAGTCGGACCTGCGTCCCTTCTGTTCATTTGAGACTCCGGTTAGGTTGGAGGGCCTCAATTCGGATTTCCCGACCGCCGCACGGCTCATTGAAAAAGGGGCGGAGATCTTGATCCCATTCCAACTTCAGGGCAAGACCGACGGGTTTCTTGTCCTTGGTGAGAGAATGTCGCACGTCAGATACTCCGACTCCGAGATAAGCTTCATATCCTCGCTATGTAATTTGGCAGCCATGGCAATCGACAATGCTCGACTCTTCGCCGAGTCTCTTGCCAAACAGCGCCTCGAGGAGGAACTAAGTCTCGCGCACACGATACAGGAGAAACTTCTGCCTAGAGAGATGCCAGGATTCCCCGGCTGCAAAGTGGGTACGTTCCACATCTCGACGAAGCAGGTCGGAGGTGACTACTTCGATGTGATCAGGCTGGGCGAAAAAGTGCTCTGCGTTGCGATTGCCGATGTGTCCGGAAAGGGTTTCCCGGCCGCCCTGTTGATGGCCAACCTGCAATCTGCGTTCAGGGCCTTGATGGCTACTGAACTGAAACTCAATGAGATAGTGGAGCGTTTAAATAATATTATCTATGATAATACAGATTTCGACAAATTCATCACTTTCTTTGCGGCTCTGTACGACGCCGGCAAAAAGTCGCTTACATACATTAACGGCGGTCACAACTACCCGTATCTGATGAAAGAAGATGGAAGAGTGGTCAGACTCGACAAGGGCGGACTGATGTTGGGCGTAATGCCCGACGTGAAGTACGAGACCGGGTCTGAAGGGATCGATCGGGGCGATCTTCTTTATATGTTTACCGACGGTGTGAATGAAGCCCTGAACGGCAAAGGTGAACAATTCACAGAAGAAAGGATCGGCGACCTTCTTGCTTCGAACTCGGGGCTTGATGCCGATGATATCCTGGAAACGATCAGACGCGAGGTGGCGTTATTTGTCGGAGATGCGCCGCAGAGCGACGATATTACCCAGGTTTGTGTAAGGTTCTGTTGAGGATTGCGGCCGGCTTATTGAAGAAAACAATGAGGAGGGAATTGCATGTCGCTTGAAACGAAGCTGATTTGCAGGTCTGCGATCTTGCCTGAATATCTTTCCATGTATTCATACCGGGAAATTCATCAGATTTTCACATAAATGCACTATATTTAGCGCAGTGACTACCTTGTATTCCTCCGACCTAATTCAATTTGGAAAGGGAAAGTCGGTCGCGCAGACCGCAGAGAGAGAGGAATGAATTGAAAGCCATCGCGGGTTCCGCAAGCAAGCCAGGGTGGCAACAGAAGGAACCACTCCAGATGGACAAAGAGACACAGTTTAAGAGATTTTTCCAGTTTGCAAGCTTAGTAACAGATGTTTTTCCACGTCGCGGTGCGAAGGTTCTTGATATTGCGGTCAGCAACCTGCTTGGAAATATCCTCGTCTTAAGGGCTGTTGAACATCAGGCGAGGAGACAATTCAAAAGGACAAAGAAGCTCGAAAAGATCCTTGTGGCGGCCGATCTCAATATCGGTGATGCCATCATCGCCCAGGGAGCCGTGTCTGCAATTAGAGATATCCTTCCCGACGCGAGAATCGATTGCGTGGTAAAGAAAACGGCGAGTAGCCTTATTCAGGGCAATCCCCAAATAACAAATCTCTTCTCTCTCTACGAGGGAGCCCCGTATCCCAATGAAATGGATATCGAAGGGCTCTCGGCTATCGCGGCAGGTGAAGATTACGACCTCGTGATAAACTTCAGTCCGATGGTCGATGATAGAGTCTTCGGCAAAAAGAATGTCGTCAATTACTCCATGATGGCAGCCGAGCTTATCAGGAACGAGAGCCGCCAGGGAGAAGTTGTAAACAATGTCATTTACAGATCGCACAAGTTCATGGGAGAGATCTTCCGAGACATGGTTGCTCCCGATTTTGGGCGGAAGTTTAAAGGCGCCGAGGTCTATATTTCTGATGAAGCCTTGAACCAAGGAAAGAAATTTTTGGCCGATCATGGAGTGTCGAAGGATGACCCGGTGGTGCTCTTCAATCCGGACGCGTCGGCCAAGTTTACACGGATGCCGTTCGAGTTTCAGCTAAGTCTGCTGAAACAGCTGTGCGGCATGAATTGCTCCGTGCTCCTCGGCGCAGGTCATGTCGAAAAGCTGATCGAGCATGAGCTCATGTTCTCGCTTCCCCCGGAACACCGCCGAAAAATTACCTTGGTCCCGCCATCCACAGGTCTCGACGTATACACCGCTCTCATTGATTTCTCCGATGTTTACATCACAGGGGATACCGGACCGCTTCATGTTGCAGCGGCCCGCAAATTTTCGCGGGAGACGGGCAGTAGTCTGCGAAACAGGACGGCGGTTCTTTCCGTGTTCGGCGGTACTCCCTCTCACATCTACGGCTATGACTCGGAATCTCCCGGTTATTTCCCCGCAAATCAGGATGCGCCGTCGAAGGTCTTTGTCGCCGGTAACAATTGCAGGAACATAACCTGCATAAACAAAATGGCCAAGACCTGCAAAGAGGTCAGGTGTTTTCAATCGCTCGATCCCGCAGAAATCGCTCAGGAGGCGTCGCTGCATATGAATGCGGCGCGAAAACGCATGGAACGCGAACGTATGCGGATTCTTGTGAAGTAAAGCCCTATATTAAGACTCATCGAAACAATCAATATGGTGTGATGGATACATTTTTGTTCCTGATTATTACGTATGTCCTGGGCTTTCTCACGGCAATACCGGTTGGAGCGACACAAATTGAAATAGCCAAGAGGTCACTTAACAGCCATCTGCGTGCCGCTTATATGGTCGCCTTCGGGTCGGTGAGTTCCGATCTTATGTACGGTATCATCGCTCTATTCGGCGTGGCTCCTTTTCTCAAGAATCAGATCGTCGTGGCGATTTTCGGCCTGGTTGCCACGGTTATTCTATGGCTTCTTTCATACTTCACTTTCCGCGATGGGAAGAAAGCCAACATGCTTGAGCTTACTCACCCGACATTGAGGAGTAAAAGGCTGTCTTATGTCACCGGTTTTTCCCTGGCGGTAACTAACCCAATGATGATCGTCTGGTGGCTTATCGGCGTCAGGATCTTGAGGGATCTCGGGCTTGTAACTAATTTTGATACAAAGACTTCATTGATGTTTCTCGCCGCCGGTGGAATCGGGCTGGCATCATACCTTTTCACGCTGGCAAATACCCTGCACTGGGCAAAACGGTTCATTTCCAACGAAATGATGAAAAAGGTGAACTACGCTCTCGGCGTCGTGCTGATTCTTCTTTCGTTCTACTTCTTGGGGACATCCCTTAAGATACTCCTGCACTTCTAATCTCGCTCTTGCTTCGCGGTTCTCCCCCGGGCTGTGGATGTACCCCCTCCGTCACTCTCGCCGTAGTCCATAAATAATTATTCTCCATTTGAGAAAGAAGGGCCTTTGCCCCCAACCTTTCGCGAGAGACAGGAGTCGAAATCTATGAAGACGCCGGAGAAAGGGAAAAAAGAGGAAGAGTTGACCGCAGGTATTTCTGAAGCCGTGACAATTAGTGATAGGGAACTGATCCTCTCTGCACAGAGCGGCGACCTCGATGCGTTTGAAGAGCTTATCCAGAAATACGACCGCCGTATACTTTCGCTCGCGTTTTCATACACCCGTAATTCTGACGACGCTAAAGATATTTACCAGGAAACGCTCATAAGAGCTTACAGGTCTTTGAGTAAGTTTGAGATGAAAAGCCAGTTCTCTACATGGATCTTCCGTATTGCGACAAACGTATGTATGAGGTTCAATGCGAGGAAGAGAAAGCATGCGAGCATATTCGAGCAAGGCGAGCCGGCAGCGCTATCGCGATCTGAGGAAAGACCGTTACTTGAAGGGGTCTCTTCCGATACTGTGGAAGGTAATTTCATGAGAGCAGAACTGCAGAGCCAGATAGAAAAGGCGCTTGAAACTCTTTCTCCGATGCAGCGGCTCGTCTTTGCAATGAAACACTACGAAGGATACAAGTTGAGAGAGATAGCCGTGGCGACAAACTGCGCGGAGGGGACTGTGAAGAAGCACCTCTTTGAAGCGGTTCGCAGACTTCAGAAGGAACTCGAGGCGGTCGCTTAGCAGGAGATCACTACTATGAAACACAGGAAATATGCAAAGTGGATTGTGCTTTCACTCTACGGTGAACTTGAAGACGAAGAGAAGCAGCATCTTGAAGGGCATCTTCTTTCGTGCCCCGCGTGCAGCTATTTCAAGGAAGAGCTCTCCGGGATGTTTCGTGAAGGAAATTGGAATCGCGAGAGCACCGGCGAACAGGGTCTCCTTGAAGCGAGAAGGGAGTCGCATCCCGCGCTTGTTAGAGAAATGCGTCACGCCGCCGGACAGGATATTAAGAAGACCGGACCTGCTGCCTGGAAGGGGCGCATTCCTGCGATTCCGGTGTATGCTGCCGGAGGGATGGCCGTGTTGGCGCTTGCGACAGGCCTTCTTGCAGGTTTCGTTATCTTTGGAGGAAATTCCGGCGAGGTATCCAATACGCACGCAGTGCTGTCGCAGATATCGGCAGCAAACTCCAGCGATGTCGCCATTTCGGATGTTCGTTTTCTAGCAGGGACTAAGCAGGGAGATCTAAGATTCTCCTTCAATCTCAGCAGGCGTTACGTCCTAGACGGATCGCTTGACGAAAAAGACGTCCAGAAGGTACTGGCGTTCGCACTCGTGAATTCAGACAATCCCGGCGTTCGGCTGAGAACGATTGGAATGCTGGATGCGTCGGAGAAAGCCGATCCGGAGATAGTGGCTGCAATGGTAAAGGCCGTGGAGACAGATGCGAACACAGGTGTCAGGAGAGAAGCGCTGCTGTCGCTGGAGAAATTTCCGTTTAGCAAAATTATAAAGGATGCACTGCTGTTCGTCCTCCAAAACGACAGGAATCCCGGGATGCGGGTTGCAGCGATAAACTTCCTTGCCGGTAAAGTGCTGGGTGCGACATCGGGTACGGCGGTCGAGAGGCGCGTCGATCCGAGGGTCCTCGAGGTCCTGAAGGAGAAATCGGTTTCCGACCAAAACAGATATGTGAGACTAAAGGCAGCGGATTTGCTGAAAGAATTCAAGGAGCTTTGAAATGAAAAAAATGATTTCGTTGTCAGCCACTCTGGTGTTGTTTCTGGCATCAATGGCCGCAGGTACCGAACTGGCATCGGCGGATGTACAGAGAAACTTTAATGTTTCGAGCGGGGGCCGACTCGTCGTCAGTGTGGGCGGCGGCGATATATCGGTGCGAATCTGGGACAAGATGCAGGTCCAGATGATTGCCCGCAACATTGGTGAAGAGCCAGAACGGCTTGAGGCCTCTCAGGACGGTAACACGGTTGCGATCAGGTATCGCCCGCCCTCGGGGTGGTTCGGTTCCTCAAGGAACATTTCCTTCGACTTCTACGTGCCGAAGAGTTTCAACGTCAACCTTAATACGTCAGGCGGAGATGTCAGAATCAGTGGGCCGCTCGAGGGCGATGCTTCTATGCACACTTCTGGGGGAGACCTGACCCTGGACGGTGTGGCAGGTGAGGTGGACGGTACGACTTCCGGCGGCGATATAATAGCGCGTGATATCGGAGGCGCGGCAAATCTTGTCACCTCCGGCGGTGATATTCAAGTCGGGCAGACGGCGAAAGACCTTGTTGTCGCCACCTCCGGCGGTGACCTTTCCGTCGGCTCGGTTGGAGGAAACCTTCGTGCTTCTACATCAGGCGGGGACGTAAGCATCAGGGAAGTCAAAGGCGATCTGACAGCTTCTACCTCCAGCGGGGATGTATCCGTCGGTGAAATCGGAGGGAGTGTCAAGCTGAGTACCGCCGGCGGCGACATAAGCCTGAAGTCCGGAAATGGAAGAGTCAGCGCAAACACTTCAGGTGGGGACATCAATGTATTGCGAGCCACAGGATCCGCCAACGTTTTCTCTTCCGGAGGTACGGTTAAAGTTGGACTTGTGCCGGAAGGGGATCAGAGCAGCAGGATAGAGTCGAGCGGCGGAGATGTGTATTTATACCTGCCCCCGGACGCGAAGGTCACGATCAAGGCTGATATTTCCGGCGGCAACGACGACCGGATCGTTACCGATTTCCCCGTTACGTATGAATCGTCCAGCAGTCGAAGAGCGGTTTTCACAATGAATGGAGGAGGACAGGACATCTATCTGCACACTTCTTCCGGAAATATCTATGTAAAGAAATTGACTTCTTCAGGAAACTAGAAAAGGAGGGAAATGAAATGAGATATAGGAAGTCTATCGCGGTCCAGCTGACAGTCCTTCTCTTCGCGGCTTTTTCTACAAGCGCGGCAACCGGGAAAGGCTCGGTGACCGAGAAGTTCGAGAAATCGTACGCGATCTCCGCCGGCGGCACCGTCAGCCTGGAAAACGTCAATGGCGACGTGAAGGTGACAACCTGGGACAAGAACGAAGTGAAAGTGGAAGCTGTCAAGTCAGCCGACAGCAGGGAAGCTCTTGACAAATTGAAGATAGAAGTCGACGCTTCAAGTGACAGGGTTGAGGTCCACACGAGATATCCGAAACACGAGAACGGGGATAACGGACACAATATGTCGGTGAACTATGTGCTTACGGTTCCGAAGGGCGCAAGTCTCGATGAGGTCAAAACTGTGAACGGTCAGGTGGAAATCGCAGGCGTTAAAGGGGACGTAACGGTATCCACGGTAAACGGATGGATAAAGACAGATGGACTCAAGGGAAATTGCGACTTGAAGACGGTCAACGGAAAGATAGATGCAGAATTCTCGGCGCTCCGATCAGGCCACGAAATTAATATGAAATCGGTCAACGGTGTCCTTACCCTTCGTCTTCCCGAAAATCCCGATGCAAACATCGAGGCCAGCACCACGGTGGGCAAGATTTCAGACGATTTCGGGCTGCAAACATCCCGCCGGAGCGACCAGCACTCGTACGTTAGGGTCGGCGACAGGCTACGCGCGAAGCTCGGCAACGGGGGGGCCAGAGTGGTCCTCGAGACCGTGAACGGTAATATCAGCATTATCCGGTCGAGTTCAGACCGCTGAAAGGGCGGAGCTTTTCCTCCGTTGTGCGAAATATCGAATCCCCGGCGAACGCCTGTCCCATGCGAAGCGTTGCCGGGGATCTTCTTAATTGCTGCATTCCAATTTCGATGATCTGGCCGCGCCGGGTAATACAAACCATTGGGATCCCCGCTTATGATGGTGTTGATACCACTTTTCATGAGGACGTTGATTTTTGACCGGCACGGGTATACATTCCTTGAAAATTGTCAAAGGAAACGGTCATCGTAAAGAGCCGAAATGCCAGTGCGTGTCATGGCGGCAACTAAGATACTCATGAAAGCTGACGGCTGTACGTTAACGAGTCAGGGAGAAGCATTATGAAGTTGATGGAAAGTGCGTTGAGCTGGTTCGAGATACCGGTTGATGACATTGACAGAGCCCAGAAATTTTACGAGCAGATTTTCTTGTTTGAGATGCAGAAGATGACGGTGGGAACCGGCTTGAAGATGGCGATCTTCCCAGTCGATGGAAATGGAGTTGGAGGATCCCTTTGTGAATACGAGGAATTCTAAAAACCGAGCCATGATGGTACGCTTGTATACCTGAACGGCAACCCCGATTTGCAGGCCATTCTCGACAGGGTAGACGGTAACGGCGGGCATGTGATCAAAGGGAAGACGCAGATATCCCCGGAGTACGGCTACATGGGCATCTTCGAAGATACGGAAGGCAACAGGGTTGCACTGAGGTCGATGAAGTAAACCTTTGACGGGTCACGATACCGGAAAGGACGACGAGAGATCATGGAATTTGAACGAGCGTTCTCCGATGCCCCTTGGGAGTCGGAAGTGGGATACTGCAGGGCAATTCGCGCGGGTAATAATATCTACGTTACAGGAACTGCGGCGGTGGATGAAGAAGGCAAACCGTTCGCTCCGGGCGATGCATATGCGCAGACCTGCAGGTGCATTCAATTGATCGAAAGAGCACTGAAGAGCCTCGGCGCCGATCTCACGCGCGTTGTCAGGACAAGGATGTTCGTGACAGACATATCCCGCTGGAAGGAGTTCGGGAGGGCGCATAGTGAGTATTTCGGAGGACACCCGCCTGCCACCAGCATGATCGAGGTTGAGTCGCTGATAGATCGCGCGATGCTGATAGAGATAGAGGCCGACGCTATCTGCGATTCGAACTGAATTTGGCCCATATTCGAGGAGTGGGGCGGGGCACAGGCGTGGAACTCAAGCGACCTTTGATTTTATCACTTTAGCGAAGTATATTTTATGCCGCTACGCTTCTGAAGTGGCGTGCGGCGGGTTTCTTTCAAAGAATCCTATTGGGGCGTAGCCAAGTGGTAAGGCAGCGGCCTTTGGAGCCGCCATTCGTAGGTTCGAATCCTGCCGCCCCAGCGTAAATGGACTACTTTGTATATGTGCTAAGGAGTCAGACAGTGGAGAGGTACTACGTTGGACAGACCGGCGACCTCTCAGATCGGCTCAAGAGGCATAACGAAGGAAGAGTCAGGTCGACAAGGGGCCACAGGCCTTGGTCGATAGTGTACTTTGAGAAATATGAGACACGAGCGGAAGCGATGAGGCGGGAAAGAGAAGTAAAGAGCCTCAAAGGGACCGCTAGGTTTCTGAAAATGATAGGCGTAGCCGAGTGGTAAGGCATCCCGACTACAAGATTGTAGTCGGGACATTCGTAGGTTCGAATCCTGCCGCCCCAGCGTAAATGGACTTTGACGAGTGCCGAGCGAGCGGTAAGCGACGCGCGCCAGCACTGCCGACGAATCTGACATATCCAGGCTATTGCCGGATGGTAAGGTGTCTACGGTCAGGAGACATCCATATCCGCCACCCGCGGAGGATCCTTACGTGCCGGCGAACAACAAGAGTAATCGATGGATGGCATAAAGATATTTTCAGGTAGAAGCAATCCTGCTCTGTCGGAGAGGATTGCACGCGAAATCGGAGAACCTCTCGGCGAGAGGGAGATAGTAAACTTCAGCGACGGCGAGATATGGGTTAAGTACTCCGATAATATCCGAGGGGCCGATGTATTTATCATCCAGAGTACTTGCCCTCCGGCCGACAATCTTATGGAGCTTCTCATCATGATCGACGCGGCGAAGAGAGCTTCGGCTTCGCGAATCACGGCGGTCATTCCATATTTCGGCTACGCCCGTCAAGACAGAAAGGACCAGCCACGCGTGGCCATCTCTTCAAAGCTGGTTGCCAACCTGCTGACAGGGGCAGGCGCGGACCGGGTTCTCACAATGGACCTCCATGCGGCGCAGATACAGGGGTTTTTCGACATACCTGTGGATCACCTGTACTCTTCAGCAGTTTTTGTCAAGCGCATCAAAGACCTCAAGATTCCAAACCTGGTCGTCGTCTCGCCGGATGTAGGGGGCATCAAATTTGCCCGCGCGTACGCGACCCGTCTCGAGGCCGATCTTGTCCTGATAGATAAGCGGCGTCCGAAGGCAAACGTCGCGGAGGTCGTGAACATAATCGGCGATGTGAAAGGGAAGAACGTCCTGATCGTGGACGATTTGATTGACACCGCCGGTACTTTTGTGGCGGGCGTCAATGCGCTCAGGGCAGCCGGGGTAAATGAAATCTACGGCGCGTGCACGCATCCCATCTTCAGCGGGAAGGCGTACGAGAGGATAGAGAGCAGTCCGTTGAAGAAGCTCATCGTCAGTGACACGGTACCTCTCAAACGTAATTCCGAGAAGATCGAGGTTGAGTCGGTGGCAAGGCTGTTTGCAGAGGCGATTCGGCGAACATACCAAAACGAATCGATCAGTTCATTATTCGAAATCAAGTAAGAGGATAAAATGGAAGAGTTCGTTCTGAATGTTGAGAATAGGACGTTGATGGGTAAGAAGGCGAAGAGACTCTATGCCGAAAAGAAGATCCCGGGCGTCTTCTACCTGGGTGATAAGAATGTTACGCTGCAAACCAGCGCTGCTCCGATACTCACCCTGATGCGATCCCATACGACGCACGTAATAAGAGTGAAGTTTCAGGACGGGAGTGAATCGCGTGCGATCCTGACCGACGTGCAATTCGACCCTGTACATGGCGGAATAATGCATTTCGACCTGCGAGGTATAAAAGAGGGTGAAAAGATAATAGTCGATATTCCCGTTCGCGTTGTCGGATCAGCTAAAGGCGTCAAGGACGGCGGAATTCTTCAGCACTCAATCCACAGAATAAGAATTCAGTGCGACCCGGAAAATGTTCCGGAACATGTGATGGTGGATGTTTCCGAGCTCGGCGTCGCCGACTCTATCCACATAAAAGATGTCAAACTGGAAGGGGTCAAGATACTTGATAATCCTGACTCTTCAATTGTTAGCATCGTGCCGCCGCCCGCTCTCAAGGAAGAAGTCCCCGAAGCTGCTGAAGCAGCGGTAGGCGAGGTCCCTGCAGAGCCGGAGGTGATAGGGAAGACGAAGAAGCCTGAAGAAGGCGAGTCCGAAGAGAAGGAAAAGAAGTAAGCTGAGTACTTCCCTGCGAAAGATGACGATCTGTATGAGGGACCTGGCCGGTTGGGCAGGAAGATGATAATCGGCCTTGGTAATCCGGGACGCGAATATGAGTCGACGCGGCATAACGTGGGATTCATGGTCGTAGACCTGATTGCGTCGAAGCTTCGGAAGACTTTTTCCCCGGGCAAAGGCGAATACTATTACGTCGGAATCCGGCATGCAGGTGAAGACGTGACACTCCTGAAGCCCACGACTTTCATGAACGACAGTGGAGTCGCGGTAAGTGATGCGTTGGATAGATTCGGTGTGGTCCTCGAGGACCTCCTGGTCGTATATGACGATTTCAATATTCCGCTGGGCAAGCTCAGACTCCGCAAAGGAGGAAGCGACGGCGGTCACAACGGGATTTATTCGATTATCTATCACCTGAACGACGACAGCTTTCCTAGACTAAGATGCGGAATCGGCACCGGCGAAGTCGTGCCGGGGAGAGACATGGCTGGGTTTGTCCTTTCGAAATTCGAACGGGACGAACTTGCCGATGTGGATGCGATGACGGAGAAAGCGGCCGAGGCTGTCTTGACATTCGTCCGTTCGGGCATTCAGACTGCGATGAACAAGTTCAATTGATTGTACATAATGAAACGAAAATTCATAAATGCGTATAAACTGCCGTTCCTGAACGCTGTTCCCACACTGGGCAAGTTGTGTCGGGAATTTCACCAATGGACGGCCAAATTGACCAAGGGAGGTGAATTAAACTGAACAACATTCTGAGAGAATACGAGACAACTTTCATTGTCAATTCCAACCTGGAAGACAGTCAGGTCGAGGCTGCGATCACCCGCTATCAGGACTTCGTCGTGAAGAATGGCGGAGAGGTTGCAACCGTTGACCGCTGGGGAAGAAGACGCCTCGCGTATACCATAAAGAAGAAGAATGCCGGGTTCTACGTGCAGGTGCTCCATAAATCGCCGACTGATATCGTAGCGAAGCTTGAACAGGCATTCAGGCTCGACGAAGAAGTGATCCGTCACCTTACCGTCGTCGTTGACAAGAACATGCTGAAGGCACGCGCCGGAGTCAAGAAGCGTCGTCACCAACGTGCTTCGAAGAGCGAGCACGCGGAACCATCGACCCAGGCGGAAGAACAACGGCCCTCAGGAGGACGCAGTGCCGCTCCGGAAGCGAAGGATCGCGATGACACGTAAAAATACACAGTAAGGCTAACTTATTGATGGAGGACTTATGGCTGATCTAAAGATGCCCGAGATGAATTCCGTCGTTATTGCGGGCAACCTTACAAAGGACCCGATATTCCGTCAGACGACTAACGGTACACCGGTCGTCAATTTCACTGTTGCTTCCAACAGGAAATTCCGTGACAGCGGAAACCAGTGGCAGGAAGACGTTTGTTATGTGGGCATCGTTGCCTGGAATAAACTCGCTGACAGCTGCCGGGACAGGTTGAAGAAAGGGAGCGCCGTTTTGATAGATGGTGAGCTTCAAAGCAGGAACTGGAAGACCGATGACGGACACAACCGCTCGATCGTCGAGATCAAGGCCAGAAGGATCCAGTTCCTGAACAAGCGCGGGCATCTCTCGGATGTCGCTACTGATCAGGGGACGGAAGAAGAGCCATCAAGTTTTACTGACGAATCGTTTGACCGTTTTCTGACGAGTGAAGAGGCCGATTTGTTGAGGAATAATGGACACAAAATAAGCGAGTGAAAAAAGTGCTACCAGTGAAAGAAATCAAGAAGAGAAAAGTCTGCAGGTTTTGCGAGAGCGGAGACGTTTACATAGACTACAAGGATGAGAAACGTCTCGTCAAATTTACCTCGGAGCAGGGGAAGATTATCCCCCGTCGGGTGACCGGGACTTGCGCGAAGCACCAACGCCAGCTTGCGCTCGCAATCAAGCGAGCCCGGCATCTCGCGCTGCTGCCGTTCGTTTCAGACATAATAAGATAGGAATCAGTAGGTAGTAAGAAGCAGGAAGCGCGGGACATGGATTGTCAACGCGGCGAAAGCGCTTATACCTGTTTACTTCTTACTAATTACTGTTTACAGCTTTTAACAGGGAGTTCTTATGAAAGTAATCCTAAGAAAAAATACAGAAGGACTCGGTGAAATCGGCAAGGTCGTCGATGTTCGCGACGGCTATGCGAGGAATTATCTCATTCCTCAAAAAGTGGCGTATCCGTATGCACCGGGCTATCTGAAGATGATCGAGAATGAAAAGAAAGCTTACCAGGCCAAAGTCAACCGTGAGATCCACGACGCGGAGACGCTGGCGGGAACCCTGAACGGTATCGAGATTACAATCGAAGTCCAGGCGGGTGAAGAGGACAAGCTCTTCGGCTCGGTCACGTCGCAGATGATTGCCGAGAAACTGGCTGAGAAAGGGGTCGAAGTAGACCGCCGGCGGATAGATCTGGAGGAACCGATCAAGATGCTGGGCAGTTACAAGATCCCGGTGAAGCTCCATCAGCAGGTCACGGCGGAGATCGGGGTCAACGTAGTAAAGCAACCCGAGTAGGGCTCGATCCGATCAAAGGATCCGGGGTAAAATAGCGCCGCTGATCCGAGAAACGGGATGTCAGTGCCGCAACGCCGATTGTGGCTTCTAGTCCGCTTGTGGGGTGAAGTTGCCCCGATGGATGAGGTGGGGGCTTTGCAAAGTGCAGAATTGGTCTCTCTTGGCCTCACGATTCGGCACACTATTTTCAACTCATTCATACCGTCTAACCTTGTTTAGACGGTGTTTGTGAGTTATTTTTTTTAAGAGATAGCTGTGGAAAACGTCAGTACATCAGCGACATTTCGGAGTGGAACCGCATCCTTTGTCCGGCTTTGTGTCCTTCAGGTTCTTCCGCGACAAGGTCCCCGCACGGTCGCTGTACCTTTAAGGGGGCGACTGGTAATTCCCGTGCGGACATCTTCAGTAATGACGGCGTCGGAAGTGTATGTGGCCGCTTGATGAATGTCTGGGAATTCAATGACTCTCGCAAGGATTCTGAATCTGACAGGCAACTTAACCGAGCTTTCCGGTTACTTTGCGGAGTGGTACTGGTTCTTCAGCCAGTTTTCTTGAAAGCAATAAACCAAAGGGATTATGAATGAGCAAGAATATTGAAACCTTGGATGATGTGGTGATCCGGTTCGCCGGCGATTCTGGAGACGGCATGCAGTTGACCGGTACGCAATTCACCAACACCACCGCGCTTGTCGGCAACGACCTGAGTACGTTACCGGATTATCCGGCAGAGATTAGGGCTCCTGCCGGCACCGTCTACGGTGTCTCGAGCTTCCAGCTTCACTTCTCAAGCCTTGATATACTTACGCCGGGCGACCATCCGGACGTCCTTGTAGCTATGAATCCTGCGGCATTGAAAGTACACTTGAAAGATCTCAAACCCGGCGGCGTTGTTGTGGCAAACATAGATTCTTTCGACGATAAGAATCTGGGTCTTGCGGGATACGAAGCCAATCCGTTGAAGGACGACTCCCTCAACAACTACCAACTGATCGAGGTGCCCATAACTAATCTCACGCTCGGTGCACTGCAGGGAATGGGTTTGACTCAGAAAGAGATGGTCCGATGTAAGAACTTCTTTGCTCTCGGACTAATGTATTGGATGTACTCTAGACCTTTGGAACCGACGAGTGCGTGGATACATGAGAAGTTCGGAAAGGAGCCGAAGATAGCGGAAGCCAACGCCAAGGTGCTGAATGCAGGCTACTACTACGGCGAATCGACTGAAGCCATCGGTGCGAGATTCGAAGTAAAGCCGGCGCAATTGAAGCCCGGCCTTTACAGAAACATCACCGGTAACGAAGCAGTGGCCCTCGGCGTCGTCGCCGCAGCCCAGAAGGCTAATCTTCCTTTGTTTTATGCTAGCTATCCTATCACCCCCGCAAGCGAGATCCTTCACAATCTGTCCGGGTACAAGAATTTCAACGTGAAGACATTTCAAGCTGAAGACGAAATTGCCGCTGCAGGCGTAGCTGTCGGCGCATCGTATGCCGGGAACTTGGCCGTTACAGGAACGAGCGGCCCGGGAGCGGCCCTGAAATCGGAGACGATCAGTCTCGCGATAATGCTTGAGCTTCCGCTTGTTATCGTGGATGTTCAGCGCGGCGGTCCTTCGACCGGTCTGCCGACGAAGACCGAGCAGTCCGACCTTATGTTTGTCACCTATGGGCGCCACGGTGAAGCCCCTGCAGTTGTGATCGCGGCGGCCACACCGGCGGACTGTTTCCAGATGGCGTACGAAGCAGCGCGACTTGCGATAAAATACATGACGCCGGTCTACCTGCTGACCGATGGTTATCTCGGGAACGGCAGCGAACCATGGCTTGTGGTCGACTCGAAAGATCTTCCGCCAATCCCCGTCACGTTTAGGACGGATCCGGAAAACTTCCATCCGTACGCGCGGAACGAAAACAACGTCCGGCCGTGGGCGTTGCCCGGCACGCCCGGCCTTGAACACCGGATCGGCGGTCTCGAGAAAGCGAACATTACCGGCAACGTTAGCTATGATCCGGACAACCACGACTTCATGGTACACCTCAGAGCCGAGAAGGTGAAGGGTATAGAAAAGGACATCCCCCTTCAGGAAGTCCACGGCGAACAGAGCGGCGAATTGCTCGTTGTCAGCTGGGGCGGAACATTCGGAGCTATCAGGTCCACGGTCGAAAGAATGCGGAAGAACGGCTACAAGATATCGCATGCACACTTGCGGTACCTCAATCCGTTCCCCAGAAACCTCGGCGAAGTCCTCGGCAACTTCAAGACGATATTTGTACCGGAAATTAATCTGGGGCAGCTCGCGAGACTATTGCGGGCCGAGTTCCTGATTCCGGTGGTTCAGTACAATAAGGTAAGAGGCCTGCCCATAAGGTCGGCCGAGCTCGAGGAAGCAATCAAAGATGCTTTAGGAGGTAGTAAGTAATGGCTGACTCAAACGGAAATGGTGAAGTGAAGGTAAAAAAATATACTGCCAAGGATTTTGCCTCCGATCAGGACGTCAGATGGTGTCCGGGTTGCGGTGATTACTCGATCCTGGCACAAGTACAGAGGATCCTGCCGGAGCTCGACACGCCGAAAGAGAAGCACGTCTTCATTTCGGGCATCGGATGCTCGAGCCGTTTTCCATACTACATGAACGCGTACGGAATCCACGGGATTCACGGACGTGCGCCTGCGATTGCAAGCGGCGTCAAGGCTGCAAACCCCGATCTCACGGTCTGGGTCGCATCCGGCGACGGCGATGCTCTCTCGATAGGCGGCAACCATCTCATACACGCGCTCAGACGGAACATCGGCCTGAAAATTCTTATGTTCAATAACCGAATCTATGGCCTGACGAAAGGACAGTATTCGCCGACTTCCGAATTCGGCAAGAAGACCAAGTCGACACCGTTCGGGACTATCGACTATCCGTTCAACCCGGTCCAGCTTGCTCTTGGAGCCGAAGGAACGTTTGTTGCCCGCTGTCTCGACAGGGATCCAAAGCATCTTCAGACGGTTCTGCTCCGCGCCGCCAAGCATGAGGGAACTTCATTTATCGAGATATACCAGAACTGCAACGTGTTCAACGACGGCGCGTTTCTAATTCTCACCGAGAAAGATACGAAGCCGGACAATGTTCTCTATCTTGAGGACGGCAAGCCGCTTGTTTTCGGAAAAGAGAGAGACAAAGGAATACGTCTCGACGGCTTCAAGCCTGAAATTGTTTCACTCAAGGACGGCAAGTACGGTATGGATGACCTTCTTGTGTATGACGAGAAGTCTTTCGATATGGCCACCATGCTGGCGACGTTCAGCGATCGTCCCGGTTTCCCAACGCCCATCGGAGTGTTCTTCACTACCGAAAGGAAGAGCTACGAGGAGATGCTGACCTCACAGATAGAGGACGTCAAGAAGAAACGAGGCGATGGCGATCTGGACAAGCTTTTGAAGTCAGGAAATACCTGGGTCGTCTCGTCCAACTAGTAAACATGAACTTGATTCACAACGAAGGGCGGTCGGTTGGCCGCCCTTTCTCATTTCCAAGATTATGCTCCTCAAAACAGACCGACCTCCTGAGCATTCGAGTTCACTTTGCATCTAAACGGCAGCAAACTGCACCGCTCAAGTTCCCGGGATTAGCATCCCCTCGATTCTGAAATGAAAGACGGGGCTGCACCCCGTGTATATCTTGTACAAGGGTGAGGGAACAACGCCGTCTGTTCTGCGGAGGATCTCGATCGCTCGACAATGAAATGCCGGGGTTGGCGCCTCTCTTCCCGGGTTGCAGGATTTGCTTAGATTTTGGGGCTCAGCATTCGTAATTTTTATGAACCGCAATTCAATTGCAGTAACTATTTCTTATTACTCAGGAGGAGATGCTAATGGAGCATCGGGAACTTACAGGAATATTCAGAGAGTTGGTTGATTCAAACAGAAAGTTCGTGCTGACCACGCACGTAAATCCCGATGGCGACGGTCTCGGTTCGGAATTGGCCTTGAACAGGTTCCTCCATAAGATTGGAAAGCAATCCGCAATTCTTAACCACAGCGAAACCCCGACAAACCATAGATTTCTCGATCATCACAACGAGATAAGGAAGTTCGATCCCGATAGAGACGGAAAGCTGCTTCTGGAAGCGGATGTGCTGTTCGCTCTCGACATGAACAACTCCGGACGGCTTAGAAGCCTTGAGAAGTATTTTCTGGAAAGCGAGGCCGCGAAAGTCATCATAGACCACCACCTGGAAGCACAGGAATTTGTCGACCACAAGCTCATTGACCTCGATTCTCCCGCCACCGGAGAGATCGTTTACCGCTGCCTGGCCGCGTATGACGCCGGGATACTTGATAAGGAAATTGCGGAAGCCCTGTACGCTGCGATAATGACGGACACCGGGTCGTTCCGCTTCCCGCGGACCGACGGAGACTCTCACCGAATCGCCGCAACTCTGCTCGACCTGGGGGTGGACCCGTTTTATGTTTATCATAATTTGTACGAGCAGAATTCCATTGGTAGGACCAGGCTGCTCGGCGAGATGCTTTCCGGGGTGAAGCTGGCCTACGACGGTCGGGTCTCGTGTGCTGTCCTCACTCTCGAACAGCTGAACAAGAACGAAGTCGTCCCAGACGACGTCGATAACTTTGTCAACCAGGCTGGCGCCATTGCAGGGGTCATAATGACGCTCTTCTTCCTGGAGCTCGAAGATGGAGTCAAGATTAGTTTCAGATCCAAAGGGGATATACCTGTGAACGAACTGGCCAAGAGATATGGCGGCGGCGGTCACAAGAATGCATCCGGAGCCAGATTGACCGGCATAAAGCTTGACGATGCGGTGCGAAAAGTTGTTGAAGAGGCAGGCACTATTCTCCCAAAATAAATTCTGTTCCGAGGATTGATTCGGACAATGGAGGAAAAATGAAAATTGACTTTGTGCAAAAGGACTTCACTACGGCCAAAGCAGATGCGCTTGTGGTTGTAGTTACTAAGGAGGACGTTCGGCGCGAGGGGAAGTCCTCCGGCCCCTGCAGGCTCGTTTCGAGATTTCCTGCAGACAAGTCGAGTCTTGAAAGAGCTATTGCTGGAGCCCGGTTTACGGGTGACAAAGATGAGCAGCTGACGGTGTATTCGGTCGCGGGGTATGCGGCGGTATTTCTTATCGGGGCCGGAGACGAGTCCCAGTTGACCAACGAAAGACTCAGAAGGGCTGCAGCGGCAGGTATAAAGGCCGCACAGTCCGCGAAAGCGGCCTCGGTTGTCATCGGTATTCTGGAGTCGGTCCTCGAAGAAACGAGCCATTACGAAGTTGTTCATTCGCTGCTTGAGGGTGCTATACTTGGAGGATACAAGTTTGACAAATACCTTACCCTGGATCAGAAGAAGTCGAAAGTAACCTCGATCACCGTCGCCTTCAGATCTGTCGAGCCATCTATCGGGAAGAAGGCGGCACGGGATGCGCAGCTCATCTGTGAAGCCGTCTATCTGACGCGAGACCTTTGTAATGCTCCGGCGAACGAGGTGTATCCTGAAGTGCTTGCCGGCGCGGCGCTGAAGATGGCGAGAAAATACCATGTCGCTGCCAGAATATTGGACGAGAAACAGATTCGAAGACTGAATATGGGAGGTCTGCTTGCTGTCAGCTCCGGCAGTGCGAAGCCGCCGCGTTTCATAACGCTGGAATACAAAGGCAATCCTCGCAGCAGAACCTGGTACGCGATAGTCGGGAAAGGAATTACATTCGACAGCGGCGGCATTTCATTGAAGCCGTCCTCAGGGATGGGAGAAATGAAGATGGATATGTCCGGTGCCGCCGCCGTGATCGGGACTATTCAGGCTCTTGCATCGCTTAGGATACCTGTCAATGTCGCGGGAATCGCCCCGTCCACCGAGAATCTTCCGGGAGGGGGAGCTTACAAGCCTGGAGATGTGGTCACCACGATGTCCGGCATTACTATCGAGGTCGACAACACCGATGCAGAGGGAAGGGTGGTCCTGGCGGACGGCCTGCACTACGCAAAGCGCTATCGACCGAAGGCGATAATTGACCTTGCTACGTTGACCGGGGCGTGCGTCGTAGCGCTCGGCCATCATGCTACTGGCATGTTTGGAACAAGCGAAGAGGCGATGACGCAATTGAAAGACGCGGGAGAAAAGACCTACGAGCGAGTCTGGCAGCTCCCCATTTACGAGGAATACGAAAAACAGATCAAGAGCGACATTGCCGACGTGAAGAACGTCGGGGGAAAATGGGGAGGTGCGATAACCGCTGCTTTGTTCCTGAAGAAATTTGTGGGAGAATATCCCTGGGTACATCTCGATATCGCCGGAACTGCGATGCTCGAAGAAGCGACTTACTATTCGACATCTGGAGGATCCGGAGTGGGAGTCAGACTTTTGACGCAGTTTTTCAAACAAATTGCCGCCCAGATCTAGCGACGAGGCCCTGAAAATATGCACCTCGGATCGCCGTGAAGGAATTCGAGGCTAAGTTGTCCTATTCAAAATAATGTCTCCCGAAATTCTGCTCGAAAGCCGAAACCAATTCCGTTCTTCTTCATCTAACAAACAGAACGAAAGGATACCAAGATGGCTAATATAAAAGACGCTACGACAGGCACTTTCGAGAACGAAGTCCTCAAATCGACAGAACCTGTGCTGATTGACTTCTGGGCGCCCTGGTGCGGGCCATGCCGCATGGTTGCCCCCGTTGTTGAGGAAATTGCCAAGGAATACGAAGGCAAAATCAAGGTCATGAAACTGAACACCGATGAGAATATGGACATAGCTATTAAGTACAACATCCTCAGCATCCCTACGCTTGGTTTTTTCCAGGGTGGGGAAATGGTGGACAGGATCATAGGGGCGGTTCCGAAAAAGGTAATCGTTGAAAAGCTGACGAAGACGGTTTTGAACGGATCGCAGGCGAACTAGGACGTAAGGAGTGTGATGGCATTCATTCAGGAATCAGATAAGGAACAGATCAGGGCACAGGTAGGCGAGCTCACAGGTGAAGTCCGGATAATCGCATTTACTCGGAGCGCCAACTGCCAGTATTGCGGCGAGGTCCAGACAATACTGGAAGAGTTCTCGCAGGTAGTAGACAAGGTCAAACTGGAAAAGTACGATATCGATCTCAATGGCGATCTCGCGGAGAAGTTCGAAGTGAAACGCGCCCCGGCGATTGTTATCATGGGGAAAAAGGATTATGGGATTCGGTATTACGGCCTGCCCGCGGGCTACGAGTTCGTAGCTCTGATGAATGCGGTGCGTATGGTAGGCTCAAACAATCACGAGCTGGCAACGAAGACTGTTGAGCAGCTTTCCAAACTAAGTAAGCAGGTCCACATCCAGGTCTTTGTGACCCCCTCATGCCCATATTGCCCGAACGCCGTTACTCTGTCGCACCAGTTCGCGATGGCCAGCGATCTGGTGACCGCGGATGCCGTCGAGGCAACCGAGTTCCCTGAACTTGCCATGCAATATGACGTGCGAGGCGTACCGAGAATTGTAGTTTCGGTGGGAGCCCCGGGGAAAGGGGATCACCATTTCGAAGGCGCGATGCCGGAGGAGTACTTCGTGGAAGAAGTCCTGAAGGCGGTCAACTGAAATGGATTTCGATCAGAACCATCCGTTGCGCAGCCAAAGGTGTGGAAGATGCGGTGCATCGATGAAACCGCAAATGGCATGCTGCGGGAGCGTGTTCTACTTCAATTGCGAGAATTGCGGCAATCTCATGGCGTTGACCGACAAGACGGTGGCAGCCATGGTTGCAGAGTACGAAAAAAAGAGAACGGAAAATGCACGGACATAGATTCGAAGCAAAGCATCACAAGAGGCTTGATTCCTCGTATAGAAGGAGAATCCTTCCACCTTCCACAACACTGAAAAGATTCGGTCTAAAAAAGGGGATGACCGTGGCAGATATCGGCTCCGGTTCCGGTTACTTCTTGATCCCGGCGGCACGCATTGTCGGTAGGGAGGCGCCGGCTTATGGCGTCGACGCCTCAAAGGAAATGCTGGCTCACCTTAAGCGGAAAAAGCCCCCTTCCAACGTTGTGCTCCTTCACACCAGAGACGGTTACCAGTTCAAGGTCCCGAGCGGTTCGGTCGATTTCGTTATCGCAAGCGCAATTCTCCATGAGAACGAGCCGGTCAAGTTTCTCGGAGAGATACGCAGGATAATGAAAGCAAATGCGGCGCTTCTCGTGATCGAGTGGAGGAAAGAGTCGATGCGTGCCGGCCCGCCGATGGAGGAGCGATTGGACACGAAGGAAGTAAGGAATTTTCTTGCAAGGAGTAGAATGCGCGCCGTCAAGACGGTTGTTCTCAATCCCAGGTATTTTGCCGTCGTCGCGAAGAAAGCTTAGATGCGAGAGGGAATTAGAAAACCGGCTTTGAAGAGGAATATTACAAGGGCGCTGTTCATTGCGGCAGGTGCTGCGGCGGGCTACGCTTATTATCACTTTGTGGGATGTGCAACCGGAACGTGTCCGATCTCCAGTAATCCTTACATAAGCACGATGTACGGCGGGCTGCTAGGTTTCACTCTCGGAATGGTTGAAAAGGACTAAATTATGTTGCTCCTGGTATACATACTTCTCGGAATATTCATAGCGTTTATGGGGATGCAGTATCTCATGGTCCTGCGAGGCAAGAGGAACAAGGGAAAGAAAGTGGAGCCGGTCGGGGGCAAGCTCGGCAATGTGATGTCGATGGGAGGAAAGGCGATGTTTTATTTCTATTCTCCGTCGTGCAGGGCGTGCAAGTACCAGACTCCAATAATCGACCGACTCATCTCGGAAGGATTGAAGATTCAGAAAGTCGATATTTCGCGCGACATGGCGACCGCGAGGAAATTCGGGGTGATGGCGACCCCGACAACCGTAGTCACGAAAGGAAATGAAATAGTCGAATTTCTTATCGGGGCAAAGCAGGAAGACAAGCTTCGGAAGTATTTGGTATGACGGGTCTCAAAATGGCAGGCCTAAGCATGCGGATTGAACTGATTCCGCCAGCGGAAATAGATGCCATTGGGCATGACGAAAGAGGCGTGCTAAGAAGTTTTCAATCGGAGCCTTTTCTAGTCCGTCCACAGAAAATTTCGGTAATGCTTCTCCCGGCGGCGATCCGGATGGGGCAAAAAAGTAAAACAAAACAACAGACGAGGTGAAGTGATATGACTCGCAAGGCGAAACAAAAGAGTTTTCTTGAGAAGAATATTCACTACATCGTTATTGCTGCGGTGCTCCTCATTGTGGGAGCCGTTTACATGAGCAGGTCGCAGAATGACGGTGTGGCCACAGCGCAGGCACAGCAGGTGCCGGCCGAGAATGCAGCGATGGAAGCCCCCGGCAACGGTGAAATGGCACCGAACTTCTCGCTTACGTCTACCGAGGGGAAGACAATCAAGCTTTCGGACTTCAGAGGCAAGGTTGTGGTGCTGGATTTCTGGGCGACATGGTGTCCGCCGTGCAAGGCTGAGATACCGGATTTCATAAAACTGTACTCGAAGTACAAGGGCGATGGCTTCCAGATGCTCGGCGTTTCGCTGGATCAGGCGGGGATGTCGGCCGTGAAGCCATTTATGAAGGAGTACGGGATTAACTATCCGATCATGCTCGGAAACAACCAGGTGGTGGCCGACTACGGCGGTATCAACGCAATACCTACCACATTCGTTATCGACAAGCACGGGAAAGTCCGTGCGTCGTTTGTCGGTTACAGGCCTGCATCGGTTTTTGAAAATTTAATACACAAGCTGACGAGCGAAGATTGATCCCGGCGACCGTAACACCACGGGTGTTTTCAGTTATTCCGGCACTGACCTGATGAGTTCATATCTTCTTGCAGTGATCGGCGGGCTCGGCGGGGCAATCGTCGGATTTCTTATCGGAAGATTCTTCGAGTCCAGAACATTCGGCGCTTGCCCCATTCTCTGCAACCCCAGGATAAGTACGGTTTTTTTCGCGGCTCTCGGCATTATCCTCGCGGTCGGCGGAAAGTAGAAAAATGGAGCGGAGTATTTGGGAATGAAAATAGAGCTTAAGCAAGTCCAGGGAAACAGCTATGTAGGTAAGGGAGAATCGAATCACTGGGTCCCGGTCGATACCTCCGTTAACTCAGACGGCAGCGCCGCAGGTACCGCGCCGATGGAACTTGTTCTGATCGGCCTTGCGGGGTGCACCGCCATGGACGTCGAGTCTATACTGAAAAAGAAAAGGGCGGACATGCGGAAGTTGGAGCTCGAGGTAACCGGCGAGCGAGCCGTCGAGCATCCCAAAGTTTTTACTGGCATACATATCGTCTACACGATACACGGTAATGTCAACCAGAGCGATGCTGAGCATGCCGTTTCATTGTCTCAGGAGAAGTACTGCTCAGTTGCTGCGTCGCTGAAGGCGAAGGTCACTCACGAGATAAGGATAGTCGAGTAACGTCCGCCGGCCGAACGCCGGATCGCGAACCATTCCCGTCACGTATCGGCGAATGACACGAGTGGGAGTCTTACTTCGTTCATGAGATCCGAGAAGAGCGGACATGTTGTTGGAAAAAACGATCCTCGAGATTCCTGTCAGGCCCACCTTCGAATCGGGAGAGCATGGATCACCCTCCGGTCACAATTCCGCGGAGGGCCTTCCGGAGATTATTTCATTTACCTTCACAGCTTCAGCTTGAACTTCCCGTTCCATTCCAGCCGCATCATCTCCAGGTACTGGTAATGAGTCAGGTCGAAATGGATGGGCGTCACTGATACAAATCCTTGCTTCAAAGCCAGCTGGTCGACATCTTCTCCCCGATCAAGGATACGCATAGTCCCGGCGAGCCAGTAGTAATCCTTGTTTTTCGGATCCTTCCTTTGGTAGAATTCATCGTCCCATCTCGACCGTCCCTGCCGAGTATACTTTATTCCTTTTATCTTGCCCGCAGGGATAGCCGGAACGTTGACGTTCAAGACTGTATCTTCCGGTAGTCCGTTTTGGAGGACGAACTTGGCAAACATCATCGCCACCTTTGCAGCGGGCTCGAAGTTCGGTTTCTTTGTATACTCGAGTGAGATCGAAATGGAAGGAATGCCCAGGATAGTGCCTTCGGTCGCGGCGCTAACCGTCCCCGAGTAGATTACGTTGACCGCGGTATTGAGCCCGTCGTTGATTCCCGACACGACGAGATCCGGTTTCTCTTTCAAGAGAGATCTGATCCCGAGTTTCACGCAATCGGCTGGAGTGCCGTCGACCGCGTACCCGAAGAGAGCACCATGTCGATGAAACTTGTATGCCCTCAAGGGAGTCCTGACAGTTATGGCATGTCCAACGGCGCTCTGCTGGATAGTAGGTGCAACCACGGTGACCCTCGCGATTCTCCTCAGAGAATTTACAAGAGTGTGCAGCCCCGGCGCATCGATCCCGTCGTCGTTTGACACAAGGATTAATGGCTTCTTTTTCATCCCTAAATTTAGCCAAAAACGAACAATTTTTAACCTACTGTATTGAAGGTACGGGCTCGGATTTGCGATCCCATTCGAGGACATGGTGGTCGTGTGAAAAACATTTGTTAGTTGAACGGAAATTGTTTATCATGGGCGAAAGGGTTGACGATGAGATCAGTCGAACTGCGCCCTCCTAGAGGCGTAACGATTTATGAGCGAATCTACTCGAGATGGGTCCTCTTCGCGCCTCACACAACATGACTGGTCAGAGTGGTTTCCCGTTTGTATCTTTTGTTTCCCAGATGGACGCGTGGGATAATTTTGTTATCATCCAATAAGTGAGGAGTAAAGATGAACATCTACATCGGCAACATATCAAGGGATCTGAGTGAGGATGAACTGCGAGAAGCGTTCGCCGAATTCGGGCAGGTTTCGAGCGTCAACATAATAAAAGACAAGTTCACGGGAGAATACCGTGGCTTTGCTTTTGTGGAAATGCCAGTGAAGGAAGAAGCTGAAGCAGCGATTTCCGGATTAAACGGGAAAGAGCTGAAGGGGAGAGCTCTTAACGTCAATGAAGCTCGCCCGCGGACTGATGATCGGCGTGGCGGCGGCAGGGGAGGCCCTCGCCGCGGCGGTGATTTCGGGGGAGGCGGTCGCCGGAAGTTTTAAGTAGGTGAACCGGCAGCGTTGGAAGAAGCGCCGGCTTCTTTCCTCCGTCCGTAAGTAGATGCTTAACCCGCAGCCCCCTCTGGGCGGTGCGGGAGAGCGAACGATTCAGGTATTCCTAACCAGATCCGGAGGCGTCCAACCGCCTCCGGAAACTAATGCAGGCTAAATCAGGCGACCGGTCGCTGCCAAAGACCGCAATCGGAAGACGCGTTTGTGAAGAGCTTGTTGTGAAGTCCGGGCTACCGTGCCCTGCTCTGATACCATTCCCCCATTCAACGCCGAACAAATTCTGTGGTTGCTCGGCGACCTTTTCGAGTAGAACCTTCAACTTCGAATTACCATTCGGCTGGTCGGCCTGCGGCTCAGGCGATCTTTGGCCCGCAAAAGTTCTTTTGATGGCCATCAGAAAGGGAAGTCGTTATGAAATCAGTATCAGTCTTATCTCTGATCACACTGGCTGCGTTTGTCTTCGTCCCTTCTGCATCATCGCAGACAACTCAGCCAAAGTGGTTGGACGCGGCGATCTCGGCAGTGAAATCGGAAGTGAACCCCGAATTGAACGGGGAGCAACGAGAGCGACTTGAGCGCGGGCTGGGGCAGGTGGCCGCTTTCTGGCGCGAACAAGACGGCAACGAAGATGTCTTCAAGGCGTTCGCTCTGGCCAATTTCGCTCGCGACCCCCGAACTCTTGATGCGATCTTCAACCGCTTCGAGGCTCTGCTGGAGAAGCTGGACGGACACATGGTTGAAATCTCACGGGAGTTCCGGGCGCAGACCGATCTCGACGCCGGCAAGTCGTATCCGTTCGACGGTGTCTTTGCGGAGTACGATCCGGCGGCGCACATTCAGGACGACTTCTTTCACAATAAACTCGCCTTTGTAGTTCTGTTGAATTTTCCCATGACTACGCTGGAGGAGCGGTTGAGGGATGGGCCCGGCTGGTCTCGCCGCCAATGGGCTGAAGCTCGTCTTACTCAATTTTTTGACACGCGAATCCCCGCTGATGTCATGCTTGAGCTTTCCAGAGCTGCCTCACAGGCTGAACAATACATATCGGGTTACAATATCTGGATGCATCACCTTGTGAATGATAAGGGAGAACGACTCTTTCCCCGGGGGATGAGACTGCTTTCTCACTGGAATATCCGCGATGAAATAAAGGCCGACTACGGCGATTCATCACTCGGTCTTGAGAAACAACGGATGATTCAGAAGGTGATGGAACGAATCGTGACCCAGACCATCCCGGCTGCAGTGGTTGATAATCCGGGGTTGGACTGGGATCCGTTTACCAATGAAGTGACGAGTTCTGCGGTAAGCGATACGGATGAATACCTTGTAAAGGAGACCGAGGCGAACCCGCAAAGAGAACCGGATACGAGATATTCGATGTTGCTCGGGACTTTTTATGCCTCACGACTTGTCGACAAGTATTCGCCGGCCTCTCCGACATTGATGGCCAGGCGGTTCGAGGAGGGCCGCGAAATACCGGAGGCCGAAGCAAAAGCTATGTTGGAGAAAGTAGTCTCTTCGCCCCTCGTCCCTCGCGTTGCCGCATTGATTACAAAACGCCTCGGCCGTCCGCTCGAACCTTTCGACATCTGGTATGATGGTTTCAGAGGAGACGGGAAATACGATCGTGTTTATCTTGATTCGATCGTCGCTGAAAAATTTCCTACGGCTCAAGCTTATAAAGACAGTATCCCGGTAATCCTTCGGCAACTCGGCTTTGATCGAGAACGCGCCGTTGCCATCGCGGACAACATCATAGTCGACCCGGCGCGCGGTTCAGGTCATGCCTGGGGTGCGGCGATGAGATCTGCCAAAGCGCACCTGAGAACACGCGTCGGAAATGGAGGAATGGACTACAAGGGGTACAATATTGCAGTTCACGAGATGGGCCACAACGTCGAACAGACTTTGTCGCTCAATTATGTAGACCATACTTTGCTGCAAGGTGTTCCCAATACAGCATTCACCGAAGCCTTCGCCTTTGCCTTTCAGGGGCGTGATCTGGAGCTTCTTGGCTTGAAGAGCCATGATCCAGAAGCGGAAGCACTGAAAGTTCTGAACGACTTCTGGGCAACTTACGAAATTGCGGGAGTAGCGTTGGTCGATATGGCGGTCTGGCATTGGATGTACGAACACGAGGATGCGAAGCCAGCCGAACTAAGAAACGCGGTGATCCGGACAGCAAAAGAAGTCTGGAACAGGTACTATGCCCCTGTCTTCAAGGTCAGGGATGTCGTTCTGCTGGCTATCTATTCGCACTTGATCGATAGTTTTCTCTATCTGCCGGACTACCCGATCGGGCACATCATTGCCTACCAGATAGAAGAGCAAATGAGGAAAGCAGGGAATGTTGGAAATGAGTTTGAGCGCATGGCCACCTATGGCAGGGTCTCTCCAGTTGTATGGATGAAACATGCAACCGGCTCTCCGGTGAGTCCCGATGCTTTGTTCCGCGCGACTGGATTGGCGGTCGACCGCCTAGGCCAAAATGACTGAAAGCCTGCCGATGAGAAAACCATGGCAGGATTTGGAATCGTTTGGGTAATGAGCCAGCCAGGACTCGTCCTCTCTGTACTCCCTCAAACGCTCGCAATTTGCAGGCTGGAGAAGAAAGTGCCCATACCTGAATGGGCTTTGAGCGATTCCCAATTCATTTCGATAACTGCCACATCTGAGGAAATCTCGATAGTATGTGATGAGTCCATCGTGCCGGGCGACGCCATAGCCGCCAAAGGATGGCGGGCTTTCAAGGTAGAAGGGCCGCTGGATCTTTCGATGACAGGGGTTATCGCATCGCTTACAGGTCCACTCGCAGCGGAGGGAATAAGTGTATTCACTCTATCGACATACGACACAGACTACCTCCTCGTGAAAACAGAAAGCTTCGAGGCGGCTGTTAGATCCCTTTCAGAGTTCTGCAAGTTGAAGCTCTGAGGGATTTGCATCGAGCCATCCCTGGAAGGAAGGACAACGAGTGTTCCTCATGTGTCCGATCTTTGTGCGGGAGAACCCGCCATCTTCAGAGAGGGCGTCGGTTTCAGCCGGACAGCATATCAGCTGGCGGAGGCTACCCGGATCCCTGATAGGAGTTGAACTCATGATACTGGGAGGATCGGTGCCATCGTTACGTATAGTTTTTCCCTTTGAGATCTTCCTGATCCGCCCTGATTACCTAGGATCCCGGAAGAGCAGATCGTCCACCCCTTGTCTCATGAACCTAAAAAGGAGGAAGCATGCTGTCCGACTATAGTGAGGTTATATTGACCATCGAGGAGCGCGAGCACGGAAGGCTCGCGGCAATGAAAGAACAGGATGTCAGCAAACCGGTTGTGGAAGGTAAATGGAGTAGGAAAGAGATTCTGGGGCATCTGATAGATTCGGCGAGCAACCATCACCAGAGATTTGTCAGGGCTTTGCTTGACGATAGGCTTGAGTTCCCTTCTTACGTCCAAACGGACTGGGTTCGCGTGCAGGCGTACGGGGATGAGAGTTGGAGATTGCTTGTTGATCTAT
This sequence comes from Candidatus Kryptoniota bacterium, assembly GCA_046706745.1. Lineage (GTDB taxonomy): Bacteria > Bacteroidota > Ignavibacteria > Kryptoniales > JAKASW01 > JAKASW01. The sequence goes on along the minus strand of JBJKPC010000054.1, from coordinate 29,728 downwards.
GGAGTGCCTATAACCTTCACCTTGCACACGTAATCGCGGATTTGCCCCCCGAGAAGCTCGCGATTCGGTGTAAGATCGCCGAGGAAGAACCGACGACCCTACAGGAATTGATAAAAGAATATGTGCAACACTTGGAACATCACTTGGAACAACTGAAGGCAAATGATGGCCACAGTTCCCAATAGGAATAAGGGGGCGAGTTGTTCGTCTATTCTTTTGATTTGCGGAATAATACTTGTCAGAAAGGTCCTTCCGAGTGGCGAAGCATCCTAAGCTGGGGATTCGTGACATTGGGAGCGGATTTCCGACGTTGTCACCGTATCTCGCGGTCGTTTCCTCACGATAAATTGATTTTGACTCTACCGGTTGATATATTGGATGCGGTTTTGTCGGGCGTTTCACTTGGCGTGATCTCCGGCAGGCCCCCCGATGAGGGGCAAACTCCCGTATGTGTTCGGGATTTCTAATTTCAAACTCCGGAGGGATTTTTTTTTGCGAAAGAATCGCTTTAAGATCGTCCTCATTATTGCTGCCATAGCGCTAACGCTATACTACCTGTATCCGACCTATCAGAGTGGGGTATACAGTAAGAAATTGAACGAGTTATCCGGGCAGACCAAGCTTGATTCTTACTTGAAGACTCATCCTTTTCGATCGATGCCGGATTCTGTCAAAACTGCTTATGTCGACAGCCTTGATCGGGCGTTTTCTGCAGACAGCCTGAAGTATTACGATGCACATGCCAAACAGATCAACTCCGCCAAACTGAAAAGGATCAAGCTCGGCCTGGACCTGCAGGGCGGAATGCATATAGTATTGCAGGTTGACGTCCTGCGGATGCTTCAGGACATGGCAAAGAATAAGGACCAGACATTCGACAAGATCTTCAAACAGGTCGCTGCCGATGTGAAAGATAACGGCGTGGATCCATTGACGGCGCTTGATCAGGAATTCACAAAGAACAACATCCGACTCAGCAGATACTACGGCGATATCCGGGACGATAACGGACAGGTGATGTCTTATCTGAGTGATCAGACGAAGACCGCCGTCGACAGGGCCATGGAAATCGTGAGGAACCGCGTCGACCAGTACGGTGTGTCTGAGCCAACAATACAGAAGCAGGGAGGCAGCCGGATTATCGTAGAACTTCCGGGTGTCAGCAACGAGACGGAGGTCAGGGAACTTCTTCAGGGGACAGCTCTCCTTGAGTTCAAAATGCTTCAACCTGAAGACGAAGTCATAAAAGTCTTTCAGGCTATCGACAACATAATGGCGGGCAAACCGGATTCTGTGTCGTCGGCCGATACGACCTCGCCCGCCGATTCGACGTTATCGCCTGCAGAGTTCGCGAAGAAACATCCTTTCTTTGCCATCGTGAGGATGAGTTCACAGACTGGAGACGCATACGTTGCGGAGATCGATAAGGACAGATTCGACCGCATAATCAACCGGCCGGAAGTCAAACGCGTCATTCCTTCAGATTTCCAATTCCTTTTCAGCGCCAGGCCTGAGATTGCCGCTCAGGCTCAAAAATACTATGCGCTGTATGTTGTCAACAAGACGCCTTTGCTTACCGGAAGTGTCGTGACAAACGCCCAGGCTCAAATCGACCCACAAACGAATACGCCTGTCGTTAATATGCAGATGAACTCAGAGGGTGCAAGGGAGTGGTCACAGATTACAGGCGCGAATATCGGGAAGAGGATTGCGATCGAGCTTGATAATGCAGTCTATTCTGCGCCTGTCGTCCGGTCGAAAATACCGAACGGGAGTTCTCAGATCTCCGGCATGGCAAACATGGACGAAGCCAACCTGCTGGCAATTGTGTTGCGCGCTGGCGCTCTTCCGGCTCCCGTCGATATAGTAGAAGAACGGAACGTCGGTCCTTCGCTTGGAGAAGACTCCATACGAAACGGCATCACTTCAGGGATTGTCGGCCTCGCGCTGATAATTCTCTTCATGGCCTTCTACTATCGTACGGGCGGATTCATGGCTGATTTCGCGCTTCTAATCAACATCTTCTTCATACTCGGAGTACTGGCGGCTTTCCACGGAACGCTGACCATGCCGGGTATAGCGGGAATGATACTCACGATTGCCGTGGCGGTCGATGCGAATGTGCTCATCTATGAGCGTATCCGGGAAGAAATGGCAACCGGCAAGACCCTTCGGGCATCCATCGATCAGGGATATTCGAAAGCCTTCACGGCTATCTTCGACGCAAATATAATTTCGCTGCTCACAGGGGCGATCCTTTACCAGTTCGGGACCGGCCCCGTTCAGGGATTTGCACTTACGTTGATGATCGGCATCGTGGCTTCATTGTTCAGTGCGATCATCATCACGCGCGTTATCTTCGATATCATGATGGAGCGCGGCGCGACTAGCATTAACTTCGGCTAGGCTGGAATTTTGAATTATGGATTTAGGATTCTCAATTCGGAATTCGGAATTTTGAATTTAACATTGGAGAATTGATGCGTTTTTTCCCAAGAACTAACGTGGATTTTATCGGCAAACGGCACCTCTGGTATACCGTTTCTTCAACCCTCATCGTGATTGGTCTGATTACGATGGCGATCCGTGGAATGAATTACGGTATTGATTTTGTCGGAGGCGAGGAATTGACTCTTCAGTTCAATCCTGCGATAAGTGTCGGGGCTGCTCGCTCCTCGATGAACAGTATAGGGCAAGGCGATGCAGTCATCAAAACTTTCGGCTCCCCGAACGATTTGTTGATCCGCGTGAAGGCTTCCAAATCGAAAACCAACACCAGTCAGGAGATACTGTCCCAGCTCGATAAGAGTTTCCCGAACACTAAGATTGTCATGTTGCAGGACAATAAGATAGGTCCGGAAATCGGAAAGGAGCTGAGGCGTGATGCCGTTATCGCTATCTTCTACAGCCTTATCTTCATTTTGATCTACGTCTCACTCAGGTTCCAATTTATCTATGCGGTGGGTGCGGTTACCGCGCTGTTCCACGATGTGCTTATCACGTTGGGGGCAGTAGCAGTCTGCGGATGGTTGATCCCATGGCTTAATCTCCAGATTGACCAGACGATGGTCGCTGCCTTCCTTACACTCGTCGGTTATTCAATGAACGACACGGTTGTTATTTTCGACAGGATCAGGGAAAACCTCAAGATATATAAGGGGGAGAATCTGATCCGTGTCATGAACCGTAGCATCAACGATACACTGAGCCGTACGATCATCACGTCGGGCACAGCTTTCGGAGTCCTGCTCGTCCTGCTTATTTTCGGCGGCGAGGTAACGAGAGGGTTTGCTTTCGCGATGCTCGTGGGAGTTGTAACCGGAACTTACTCTTCGATATATGTAGCGTCCGCTATAGTTGTGGATTACAATATTTACGTCAAGAAGGTGGACCTGAAATTGGGAGAGAAACAATCCCCTGTACTGGAAATCGAGAGGCCCTATGAGGTTGCAGCAAAAAGAGCTTGAAGGCGGGGTCATCCTTTTTGAGATTGAGGGAAACATCGTCGGAGGACCTGATGCCATGAATTTGAACGAAGAAGTCAGGAAGCTTGTCGACGAGGGGAAGAAGAAATTTGTTATCGACATGCACTCCGTCGAGCACGTGAATAGCAGCGGACTGGGAATTCTTATCGCAAGCCTGAACACTGTCCATCAGGCGGGCGGCGAGCTGAAGATTGCGAGCGTCAGTTCACGTGTGCTCGAGTTGCTCAAGATTACGAAACTCACCCAGATCTTCGAATCGTACAACTCGGTCGACGAGGCTGTCAAGAATCTTGCCTGAATAGGGAAAGTTTAACCGGCCCGCGCGAAACGGAAGTGCGGGCCTTTTTTTGTGGAATGCCGTCTCGATTTTCAGCAGAGCGGCCAGGAATCAGGAGACTTTTCGATGTCTGTGAAAGTGATCGTTGGAGCCCAGTGGGGCGATGAAGGTAAAGGCAAAATCGTTGACCTGCTCAGCGAGAACGTGGATATAGTGGCGCGTTACCAGGGAGGTGCGAATGCCGGTCATACAGTTGTCGTGGGAGGTAAAACATACGTCCTTCACCTGATCCCTTCCGGAATTCTTCACCCGAAGGTTGTTTGTGTTATCGGCAACGGCGTCGTCCTGGATCCGCAGGCCTTCCTTGACGAGGTCGCGTTCCTGGAATCACTGAACATAGAGCCCCGGGGCAGGCTGTTCATCTCCCACAACGCGCACCTCATTATGCCCTATCATAAGCTCATCGACTCACTGAAGGAGCAAGGCACTTCGAAAATCGGGACTACCGGCAGGGGAATCGGCCCGGCTTACATAGACAAGTTCGCCCGAGTCGGAGTGAAAATAGTGGACCTCCTGCATAGAGATGTGCTCGTGAGAAAGATCAGGAGTAACATTGAAGACAAGAATCAGCTTCTAAGCAAAATCTATCACTCGTCGGAGGTAAACGTAGACGAAATTGTCGAATCGTATCTACAATTCGACAAACAACTCGACGAGTTCATTACCGACACATCTTTATACCTCAACCATGAATTGAAATCCGGGAAGAGAGTGCTTGCTGAAGGAGCGCAGGGTGCGATGCTGGATGTCGATTTCGGCACGTATCCTTACGTAACTTCGTCGAACCCTACGAGTGGAGGGGCATGCACAGGCCTGGGTGTTGCCCCAACTTACGTCGACTCTATTGTCGGCGTGGCAAAGGCCTACACTACGAGAGTCGGAAACGGGCCGTTTCCCACCGAACAGTTAAACGAAACCGGCGAGACTTTGAGGGAACTCGGGGGCGAGTATGGCGCTACAACCGGGAGACCGAGGAGGTGCGGCTGGCTCGACCTCTTCAGCCTGAAATATTCCGTTATGGTGAACGGCATCGGCGAATTAGCCCTGACTAAGCTTGATGTGCTTGATAAGTTCGATGAAATAAAGGTATGCGTCGGATATAAGTACCTGGGGAAACGTCTCAAGTCATTCCCGCTCGATCTATGTACTATCGAAGACATTGAACCTGTCTATGAAAGTCTGCCGGGATGGAAAACAAGTATAGCTGAAGCGAAATCCTACGATCAACTCCCGACAAACTGCAGATCCTACGTCGAGTACATCGAGAGATATCTTGAGGCTCCAGTGAAGTTCGTCTCAGTCGGGGCGACACGCCTTCAAACTGTCCTGCGGTAAGAAACAAGCCCAATCAACTCTAATCATCTCTCCGGGCTTGTGTGCGTAGGGATCACATAAAAAAACTGCGGCAGCCGGAGAACTCCGTCATACCGCAGTAGGTAAAATCCTTCTAGTACTATCGGTTGGTATCAGTCCTGTTGGAATATCTTGGAACGATTGTCTACAATCGTCGCTGATTTCCTAAGATTCTGAAGCCAGTTGCTTACTACGCCGGACTCTTCACGCTGCATCAATTGCTGCATAATCGTCAGCCGCTGTATCTTAAAGGCCGTCGAATCGAACGGCGTTCTACTCAGAAGCTGCATGATGTAAACTCCGGATCTTCCCTTGAATGCCGGGGAGATTTGACCGACTTTAAGATTTGCCGCCTCAGCAAGGAAGTTGAAATCCATCCCTACGTTTCCGGGCACGTAAGAGTCGTAAGCGAACTGGCCGGTAACAGTGTAGTGCAAGCCCGGGTCGCTTTTCACAAGCGAGCTCAGACTGTCTTTCGGCGACAGTTTGGCTCTCAGTTTGTTTGCGTATGCAAGCGCCTTGTCAAATTGCCTCTCTCTTGTTAGGGTAGACCGGATCTGACGAGAAACTTCACTGAGAGGACTGACTGCAGCGTCTTTGATGTTGCTTACCATGAACACACCATAGCCCTGGGGTACCGTCATTATCTGGCTGATATCTCCCAGCGACTGTTTGAAAGCCCAATCGATCAGAGCTTGATCGCTTCCTATCGTGGCTATGTAGTCGGAGTTCTTCTGAAACGGAGGAGTTTCTCTGACGGTCTTTCTCGTCGTGTTCGCCGCCGACTCAAATCCGTCTCTCTTTGCAAGATATATGAAATCTTCAGCGCGCTGTTTCAGGTCGTCTTTTGTCTGCGAGGAAGTGGTTATACTCATTTTGACATCAGCGACCTTCAGCTCGCGATCATCTTTCCCAAGAACTTTTATGATGTGCAGACCAAAGCGGGTCCGGATGGGTCCGACAATCTGCCCGACTCTTGCGCCGAAGGCCGCCTTCTCGAACGGTTTTACCATAGCTCCTTTGCCAAACCACCCTAAATCTCCACCTCGCTTGGCAGAACCGGGATCCTGCGAGTATTCACGCGCCAGCATGGCAAAATTGGCTCCCGAACGGGCTTCTTTAAGAATTTTGTCGGCAAGTTTATACGATTGGACGGAGTCGGGTCCCGGTGTCACCGGAATGAGAATGTGCGCGGCATGTACGTATTCGTTCTTGCCTTTTGTCTCAGCCATCACTTTGATTAAATGGTAACCGTCGGATGCGAGGAACGGTCCCACAATCTGTCCTTCTTTGGCCTCGAGCGCCTTGGCCTCGACTGTCGGGTTCAATTGGCCGTGTGTCAAAAACTTGTCCTGGTACGGCGTTTCCGAGTACTCCTTTACAAGATCGAGAAAATTTGTGCCATTCTTTGCCTGGACCGCAACACGCTCCATTTCATCTTTGACTTCAGAAGAGTCTTCAGCCGACGGTCCGATCGGGAAATCCACATACTTCAACTGGCGGGTCGCCGGCGTCCTGAAGTCATCCTCATGTGCTGAGTAGTAGTCATTGAGGTCCGCTTCCGAAATGTGAATCGAGGAATCCGGAAATAGCTGACCGGGAGGAAACATGACGTAGCCGACATCGAGCTTCACGTTATCACGCTCGAACTGGAGCTTTATTTGCGACTCGGGAATTCTTATCGCCGAATAAAGCCTCCCTGTCAGTTTTTCCTGCAGCCGCTGCTCCTTCAAATAAGTCTGTACGTTCGTCCAGAATTCTTGAACGTCGGGACGGTTCGAAGCAAGAGCCTCAGCAAGAATCTGTCGGCTAAAGTGCCCTGTCGAGTCCTCGAAGAACCGCTTTATATTGTCCGGCAGTGTTTCCGGGTTCTGAGTAACCCAATTGACAATATCCTGATCCGTTACAAAGATGTCGAGTCGGCGCGCAGCTTGATCCACCAGAATCTGGTTGAGGAGTCCCTGCCAAACCTGATCGCGAAGTTCTTTCGTCACCTGCTCGTCAGGATCCTTCTTTGTTGACTCCTTGTATTGTTTGATTGCATTCTGAAGGGACTGATTGAATTGCTGATAAGTAATTTCCTGTCCGTTGATCTTGCCGACGACATTTCCGGTGTACTGCCCGTTTTGCCGGCCTGTTATGTCCATGCCCCACTCGAAAACGATCATTGCCACAAAGAGAATTGCAAGACCTACCAAGATTGCGGGCATGTTGTCCCGCATTTTGTTCATTATCGGCATACTATGAACTTTTCCTCTCGAACAAATTTAACCCGAAGAAGACGCTCTTTCTCGGGCCCTATTTCAATGAATTCACTGCGAAACTGCGATCTTCGCCTGAGCGCGAAACTGGTAGACTGCTTTGTCCGGCGCCTGACTGTTTCGTCACTGACAAAGTTATCGTTCAAGAAAAAAATATAAACGGAGGGGGCGTGAAAATCAATTTACAATAGCGGTAGGCAGGCCGGACAAGCGATTTGCCGACTGCCTTGACGGGATCCCTCTGAGTAATTATATTTCGTTATTTGACGAAGTGAGGAAGCGAATCTATGGACAGACAGACCGTGAAGTTGTTCAAGGCACTCAGTGACCCAAACCGAATCCGGATAATGAAGATGCTGGAGAAACGGGAATTGTGCGTCTGCGAAGTGAGGGAGATCCTGTCACTTTCAAACTCAACCGTCTCCAAACACCTGTCGATCCTCTTTGACGCCGGTCTGATCACACAATCCAAGGAGGGCAAATGGGTCAATTATCGCATAAACTCGAAATCAGAGGACCACTTCGTCACGGCTGTAATATCCCTCCTCAAGACTTCTTTCCCATTCGATGAATCGGTCCAAAGCGATTCGGAGATAGTGAGAACCGTCGACAGGAACAAGATCTGCGAGGTGTGATCCGCACTTGATATCGTCCGCTTGCTGGACATGCTGTACCAACGACAACTAAAAGAAAGGGCTGGGAAATGATTATTGAAATACTAGGGTCGGGTTGTCCGAACTGCAAGGCCCTCGAGAGTCATGCCGTCCAGGCATTGAAAGAAATGAGTATACCGGCCGAAATCAGGGAAGTCAGGGATTATGCTGAGATCGCCTCTTACGGTGTCATGCATACACCCGCAATGGTAATCGACGGCAAGGTCGTATCGGCCGGCAGGGTTTTGAATGTGCTAGATATCAAATCGCTGATAGAGCAAGCCGCTTCAAAGGAATGAGTTTGAAGATCACGGTGCGCGCTCGCGCCGTACTGTTTGTCGGAGCTCTGTTCGCGGCTTTCTGGTTCCTCAAACCGACGGTAAATCTGTTCCTGTCCTTCATGCCGCTAAAAGATGGAGCGCGATTTGCGGGCGCTGTTTCTTTCTTTGTCTATGAAGCACCCAAAGTGCTCTTGCTTCTGGTAATAGTGGTTTTCTTCGTGGGCATCGTTAGGAGTTACTTCTCCGCCGAAAAAACCCGCCGTATCCTGGGCAAGCGGTCGCCTATCGTCGGCAACGTCATGGGAAGTGCCCTCGGAATTGTGACTCCGTTTTGTTCATGCTCTGCCGTTCCACTATTCATTGGTTTTGTCGAAGCGGGAGTTCCTCTCGGGGCGACATTTTCTTTCCTGATCGCCGCCCCCATGATAAACGAAGTAGCGGTCGTGCTGCTGTTTGGCCTTTTTGGATGGGGGACGGCTCTCCTTTACATATCGACCGGCTTATTCATAGCTATAGCGGCCGGGGTCATTATCGGTATGCTCAAACTGGAAGGCTACGTCGAAGATTGGGTTTACACTGTAAAGGGGCCTGATCCGGCAGCGGGAGAATTGCTGGCGGATCAGACTGAGATGGACTTCGATGCTAGGATCCAGTACGGGTTCGAATCAGTGAGGGATATTGTCGGAAAGGTCTGGCCGTACGTCGTGGCTGGAATCGGAATTGGAGCGGGCATACACGGATACGTTCCGGGGGATATCATGTCGGCTATAATGGGAAAGTCGGTCTGGTGGGCAGTTCCCGCCTCGGTTCTCATCGGGGTTCCACTCTATTCCAATGCTGCGGGCATCATCCCGATCATGCAGGCTCTTTTGGAGAAAGGCGCGTCGTTGGGCACCGCTCTCGCTTTTATGATGTCCGTGATCGGGCTTTCCTTCCCTGAAACGGTTATCCTGCGAAAAGTGCTAAAGCCAAGACTCATTGCCGTCTTTGTGGGCGTTGTTGCTGCCGGGATAGTCGCGGTCGGGTATTTATTCAACCTTATATATTGATACCCTTAGGTAGGGAGAGGCCACCATTACAGGGACCCTTGTGCCTTGCACCGGCAACTAGTGCCGGAGTCGGATGGCGGAGGGACTCCTCAAGTCTTTCTGAGATTATGCGTGAATATTCGAGCAGGGACGAGACCGGCTCTTCGAGTGCATCCTATAGGAGTAATGGTTATTAAGGAGGTCGGGATAGGCATGTCGCGAGACTCGATCCAGAGCTCTACCCGTCTTCTCTCAAAAACGCTCGGCTAAGCGATTGCAGTCTGCGACATGCATGGGAGAGGTGTCCTGTTTTCGCGAGGAAGGTCGTCCGGAGGACTCATACGGAATTCGAATATCCGGCGCAGCTTGCTTTACTTTTGATGTGGTATTAACTTTTTTCCATGATGGAGCGGTACTCGCGCAGGATTTTCCGAAGATCCGGCAGCTCCGTTGGCCTAGTTGGCGATTTCCTATTCTAAGCAGATCATACACTGGATTCTTTTCGAAGGAGAAACTAATAGATGAAACAAGAACCGCGATTCAAGTCGAACGAATGGGCTCTTATTCTCGGAGCGTCGAGCGGCTTCGGAGGAGCGACCGCCCTTGAACTCGCTAAGGACGGTATGAATATATTCGGAGTTCACCTGGACCGCGCAGGAACGATGCCCGTGGTTCAGCAGCTTATCAAAGACATAAGGCACGCGGGAAGTCAGGCGGTCTTTTTCAATATCAATGCGGCGGATCCTATCAAACAGGATGAAGTACTCGACGAGATAGCCGAGCAGTTTTCAGGCCAGCCGGGTTCGACCGTCCGGGTGCTAATGCACTCACTAGCCTTCGGGACGCTCAAGAAGTTCGTAGGTAAAGCTCCTGAGGAATACGTCAGCAAGGCACAAATGGAGATGACCCTCGACGTGATGGCGCATAGTCTTGTATACTGGACTCAGGGGCTCATGGTACGCAACCTTATGAAGAAAGGCGCCAGGATATTTGCAATGACGAGTTCGGGGGGGCACACGGCGATACCGTACTATGGTGCTGTTTCAGCGGCAAAAGCTGCGCTCGAGTCTCACATTCGGCAACTGGCTGTGGAACTCGGCCCTTTCGGAATAACGGCGAATGCCATAATGGCGGGCGTTACAGATACCCCGGCACTCAGGAAGATCCCGGGTAATCAGGATATGCTGCGTGTAGCGCACGCTAAGAACCCCGGAGGGAGACTTACGACGCCGGAAGATGTGGCAAAGTCAATCTCTCTGCTTTGCGATGAAAGTGCATACTGGATTTCCGGTGGCGTCATAGGAGCCGACGGCGGAGAAGACATCGTGAGCTATGTCGGCCAAAAGCCGGGTTCGTAAACCAAGTCCAAGGGCTGTCTTTTATCAGATACCAGATCGATCATTAGGAGACGTCGAATAGCGGCATCTTTGCGCCATCTTTTCCAATGACAATTCTGGGCTTTTTCGGCTGAACGGGCAATTATCCGGAAAGGAGTGGGTATGCTGGATTTGGAATTCACTGAAGAACAGAAAATGCTGCGTGAAACAGTTCGCGATTTCGTGAACAATGAGCTGAAACCGCGAGCCTGTGAGATCGACCGGGAGGAGAAAATCCCAGGCGATGTCATGGAAAAGATTAAAGAGCTTGGTTTCCTCGGCGTCGCATTTCCCACGGAGTACGGCGGGAGCGGTTTCGGGGAGGTCGGCTATTGTCTCCTTCAGGAGGAGATCGGGCGAGGCTGCCTTTCGACGGCAACTTTCATTGGCGCGCACCAGTCTATCGGATGCAACGCGATCTATATCGGAGGGAGCGAGGAGCTGAAAAAAAAATACCTCGTTCCGCTCGCGGAAGGAAAAAAAATTGCCGCCTTTGCGCTTACTGAGGTACTTGCAGGATCGGACTCATTCAACCTGCGGACGAGGGCGGACTTCGACGGGAAGGATTGGGTACTGAACGGCGAAAAGATGTGGATTACAAACGGTTCGATTGCAGATGTTATTTCGCTTTTCGCGCGCACGGAACGCGGAATTACAGGATTCGTCGTCGAATCCGGCTGGGACGGTTTTCATGCCGGGCCGCCAGAAAAGAAGATGGGTATTAGGGGAAGTGCCACCGCACCGATCACGCTTGAAAATGTCCGCGTCCCTCCCGCGAACGTAATCGGGCAAGAAGGAAGGGGGTTCATCATTGCTATGAAGACCCTCGATGCAGGGAGGCTCGGTCTCGGAGCGGCCTGTGTGGGTGCAGCAAAGGAGTTGCTTGAATTGTCCACGAAATATGCGAAGGAGCGAAGGCAGTTCGATTCGGCAATCGCAAATTTCGAGGCCGTCCAGTGGATGCTCGCAGACATGGCAACACGCATATACTGCATGGAGTCGATCGTTTACCGAACTGCGGCGGCATACGAAGCTGGTAAGCAGATCTCCAGACAGTCCGCAATAGTCAAACTCTTCTGCTCCGAGGGACTCGACTACGTCGCAGACTGTGCCGTCCAGATACACGGTGGGATGGGGTACTCGCGCGAAATACCGATTGAAAGATTCTACCGCGACTCGCGGATAAACAGAATTTTCGAGGGGACTAATGAGATACAGCGCCTTGTCATAGCTAAAGACATAATCAAGAAGAGCGGAGCAGCATGACCGGCAGAACTGCCGGCAACCTCTTCCACCATGAGAGACTTTCAGCGTGATGCTTATTCTACATTTCGGCAATTATCCGCCAGACGGCCCCTGGAGCCTAGCCGGTCGATGCGCTCAGAGCTTAACGTGTCCCCCCTTTTCACCACCTGTAAAAAAAACTATATTGTATACGAAATGAAAAAGAGACGAACATTCTGGACCTTTCTCGCCGCTTGTGTCGCGGCCACGGCGTGCGTCGTGAGCCCGGCGCACTCTCAAAACCTTGACGTGAACTTCGATTTCTCGACCTTTCGCTACGACACTTCCAAATCGTTCATGGAGTTATATTACAATTTCAGCCTGGCGGGTTTGAAGTTAGTGAAGAGCGATTCTCTTTACGTGGACTCTCTTATGTTCAACATCAAGCTTGAAGAAACCGGCAGCGACTCCAACGCCTTAGGCCAATCCTGGGCAGTTCCGGTTGCCGCTCATGATACGACCGCTGCCGACCTCAATCAGGCGTTTGTCGGCCAAATCGGGCTTGCAGTGAGACCTGGGAACTATCTGATGCGGGTCGAGGCGACAGATCACAACAACAGTATCAGCGTGGACAGTGTTGTCGGACATATAACCGTACCTGCATACTCTTTCAAGAAACTGCAGGTCAGCGACATCGAGCTGTGCTCGAACATTACAGAGGCAGGGTCCGGACCACATGGGATCTTTTACAAGAACACATACAATGTCATTCCCAATGCGAGGGAAGTCTACGGGGCCGGACTTCCGATTATTTTCTATTACGCAGAGGTCTATAACATTCCGGACTCGGCCAGGGACAGTGTCTTTACGGTAGAGTCCGAAGTCAGGGATAGTTTCGGACAGGTACTGAAATCGAGGACGATAAGAAAGAGAAAATTCGGCGACACAAGCGTCGAGGTTGGGACTGTCAACGGATCAGATCTGAAGACCGGTTCGTATACATTTCTCCTTACGATCGTAGATTCTGTCGCGAACGAATATGCGCGGTCTTCGCGCAGATTCTTCGTCTACAACCCGGGCCTGGGTGCTCCCGAAAATCCCGGAAGCAGCCGCCTGGGCGCGTCAATGCTGTCAACTGTCTTTGCGAGCATGGGATTGCAGGAGATCGACCGAGAGTTCGAGGAAGCCCGCTACATTGCGACCTCGAGGGAAAAGGAGGAGTTCGGCCAATTGCACAGCCTTCCGGCTAAGCGTCAGTTTCTCTTTGACTTCTGGCAGAAGCGGAATCCTGATCCGGTTATGAGTACAAACAAGTACAGGATCGATTACTTGCAAAGAGTTGCGTATGCTAATGACCATTTCAGGGTGGGGGCTACGCCCGGCTGGAAGACCGACAGGGGAAGGATCTACATAACATACGGAAAGCCCGACCAGGTCGAGAGTCATCCCAATGAATCCAGTTCCAAGCCTTACGAGATATGGTACTACAACTCGATTCAGGGAGGAGTCAGCTTCGACTTCGTCGACAGGACAGGATTCGGAGATTACACGCTGGTCAACTCGACGGCGAGAAATGAGATTCACAACGGCAACTGGCAACAATATTTGGGTACCGGTTACTGACCATTAGTCATGCGAGACGCAGCCGGCGCTTTGAAGGCCGCGTCCGGCAGGTGAGAAGTGAGGAGGAGCTTTGGCAGGCCCCAAAGTCAGCGGGAGGAGCTCGGGATTCAATCCGAAGAACCGGTTTATAGAGCTCGACGTCGTTCCTTCGGAGGAAGATGACCGATTCTTTCCAGACGAGGACCGGGATCGAAACAGAATAGAGACGAAGTACTTTCTGGATACTTCGAAGACGATTCTCGCGAAGAACGACAGCCCGGACATCCCCTTCACATACAGTCTGAACCCCTATAGGGGGTGCGAGCACGGCTGCATCTACTGTTACGCGAGACCTTCACATGAATATCTCGGCTTTTCGGCAGGGCTAGATTTCGAATCGAAGATATTGATTAAGCGGGATGCCCCCGAACTGTTGCGCGATCAGTTCATGAAGAAGAACTGGCAGCCGCAGGTCGTCGCCCTGGCGGGTAATACGGATTGCTACCAACCAATCGAAAGGCAGCTTGAACTAACTCGCAGGTCGCTGGAAATCTTTCTCGAATTCAGGAATCCCGTCGGCATTGTCACGAAGAATTTTCTAATTACCCGGGATGTTGAAGTACTCGCGGAGCTGGCAAGACTTAACCTCGTTAGCGTCTTCTTTTCCGTTACGAGCCTGAACCAGGACCTGACCAGGAAGATGGAGCCAAGGACATCGGCCCCGATGAAGAAACTTGAAGCGATCGAAAGCCTTTCGCAAAAAGGAATACCCGTTGGGGTGCTGGTCGCTCCGGTCATTCCCGGCCTGACCGAAGAGGAGATCCCATCCATATTGAAGGAAACTTCCTCTCGTGGAGCGAAGTGGGCAAGCATTCAAATGCTCCGTCTTCCTTTTGCCGTCGAAGACCTGTTCGTGGATTGGATAAGGCGAGAATACCCGGACCGCGAGACTCGGATTGTGAGCCGGCTGAAGCAGGTTCGGGAGGGAAAGATGAGCAGCTACGAGTTTGGAGAAAGGATGCGGGGAACCGGGGAGACGGCGAAGGCGATACATCAGCTGTTCAAGGCGAGCTGCAGGAAATATCACCTAAACGAAGAAGAGCTGGAACTATCGACCGACAGATTCCGAAGGCCTGCAGGCTCACAGATCGAGTTGTTCTGAATAATTGTGTGTCGCCAATGAGCTAAGTGGCAATTTCGAAATCGAATATTTTTGCCGCAACCGGCACCGGCGTATTTCATTCCTCCGATAACGGAAGAAGCTGGTCAGGGGTCAGTAGCAGTCTTCCGGACCATACTTTCAATACAGTGGCAGTCTCGGGTAACACCGTATATGCCGGCGCCTACTTTGACGGGGTATTCAAGTCTACCGACAACGGGACGAGCTGGAAGGAGGCCGACGGCAACTTACCGCTCGTTAGGATCAATGCGATTGCTGCCGGCAGCTCCACCGTCTTCGCAGGCACCAATACACAGGGGATTTATGTCTCGACAGATGCCGGCGCAACCTGGACCCAGGCCGATAGCGGACTGCCGTCGAACGACACCGAAATAGACCAGTTTGCGATTTCGGGCAATAACTCCTTTGCAATTGCAAGTGACGGTTTCAACGCTTCTTTGTGGCGGTCGACGGACAACGGCAAAAGCTGGGTTTCTATTGACGACTCGGTAGGTGAAGGGACCGCAGGACAGTCCTCGGGGGGAATTGCAGTCTCGGGTTCGAACGTGTACGCACTTGGCGGTTCGGGAGTCATTGTCTCGACGGATAACGGATCTACCTGGATGGCAAATGACAAAGGGCTGCCGGTAAATGCGAATATCTACGAGATAGCTGCCTCAGGCTGGTATGTCTTTGCAGCAACCGACAGTGGTCTGTTCTCTATGCAATCGAGTAGCTCAGGCTGGACGGCGGTGACGGAATACCTTCTTTTCTCAATGTCCCCGGAGTGGAAGATATCAACGTTATCGCCGTTTCCGATTCCAATGTGCTTGCAGGGCTTTATGGCGACGGCGATGGTCTCGGTGTTTGGCAAAGGCCCCTTTCTCAAATTGTGACCTCTGTCCGCAAGGGATCGGATCATGTTCCGCACGGGTTCAATCTGAGTCAGAATTACCCCAACCCGTTTAATCCGACTACAGCTATCAGTTATCAGCTATCGGCGATCAGCCAGGTATCTCTGAAGGTGTACGACATACTCGGTAGGGAAGTGAAGACACTTGTTGACGGTAAGGAGGCTCCTGGTGAACACATGGTCGAGTTTAACGGCTCACGACTCGCGAGCGGAGTGTATTTTTACAGGCTTATAGTCGCGGCGAACAACGGCAAGCGATACGTCTCGGTAAGGAAAATGCTGGAGCTAAAATAGTAGAAGCTGATAGAGGGATTCGTCGGCAGGGCTAGCTGGGAGGTCAGTGAAATCTATCCGCATGCCCTGTTTTTGCCGGGAGAGAGATACCCTTCGGCATGCCTGGCAGACTTAGCCGAAGCCGGGCAAGTGGAACCGGCCAGGTTCCTGCGGAGTTCTTGGGCCATCGGCACCGAAATGAGCGAAATTCCTGAGGTAAATAGGGGGTAACCTGGAAGCGCAAATAATATTGAATATTCCGGCGAAGGCTTGTTAAACCTCAGATGCCCCGGACCTACTTCTCAAATGGCTCGAGAACACTATCTGGAGCTAGCCAGGAGTTAAGTGATTAATCGCTCGGGCCTTACACGCTTTGGATACACAACCCGTCCTGACGGGATGCAGATGCACCCCGAGAATGCCTCCCTCAGCGCGTCATAAGGGGGTGGGCGTTTACGCATCCTTTGATTTTCCTCCTGTAAGCGGTTATATTTTTTACTTGAAAACTAATAGGCCGCTCAAATGAGACTAACTCCGATTCAAATTCGTAAGCAAGAATTTGCGAGAAAAGTCCGCGGATTCGACCCGGAAGAGGTAGAAGCGTTCCTCGCGACAGCTGCAACCGATTTCGAGGAACTTCTAAAAGAGAATATGGAACTCCGCGCACAGAAAACGGCGGTCATGGAGGAGCTTCAGAACTACAAGAAACTGGAGGATTCGCTTCGCTCGCTTGTCAATCAGGCCGAGAAAGCCGCTACAGACTCCACCGAATCGCTCAAGAAGACGGCAGAAATAGTTAAAAGGGAAGCACAGCTAAGCGCCGACCAGATGCTCAGCGAGGCACGGCAGGAGATGACAAGGGCCAAGGCCAAACTTGCGGAGGTTAAAAACCTCCGGGAGACCATTGTAAAAACGATTCGCACCATTCTCACCGCGCAGCTCGATATGCTCAGCTCGCTCGAGAACGAGCTTCTCAAAGAGGAGCCTTCGGCGGACGCACTCGATATAAAAGCTATCATTGAATCAATAGAGAAATCGAGAACAGAAGAAAAATGAGCGAGCTGAAAAAGAAAATTGAAGAGTCGATAAGCTTCATCCGGACTAAGGTGAAAGCTGGGCCGACTCTCGGGATAATTTTGGGAACTGGACTCGGTGCGTTGGCCGATGATATCAGAAACAAGACGGTTATCGACTACGGCGACATCCCGCATTTTCCGGTTTCGACGGTTGAATCTCATAACGGCAAGTTGATATTCGGGAATCTCGGCGGAAAGGAAGTTGTGGCGATGCAGGGGCGCTTCCATTTCTATGAGGGATATACCATGGATAAGATAACTTTGCCGGTGAGAGTCATGAAGTTCCTTGGCGCAAATACGCTTATCGTCTCCAACGCTGCCGGCGGGATCAATCCGAATTTCCGCAAGGGCGACATCATGATCATTGCCGATCATATAAACCTGCTTGGCGGTAATCCGCTGATCGGCCCGAACGATGAGTCCATCGGTCCGCGGTTCCCTGACATGAGCGAGCCGTATTCGAAGGAGCTCATAGAGCTGGCAATGAAGGCGGCGCTGGACAACGGCATCAGAGTAGAACGGGGTGTATTTGCCGCCATGACCGGGCCGAGTCTCGAGACGCGGGCGGAGTATAGGTTCCTGCGAATGGCCGGCGCCGACGCCGTCGGCATGTCTACCGTGCCGGAAGACATTGTGGCCGTCCACATGGGAATGCGGGTTTGCGGGTTTTCGGTGATTACCGACGAGTGTTTCCCGGACGCGCTTGTGCCTGCTGATGTGCAGGAGATTATCCGCGTCGCAAACGAGGCCCAACCCAGGCTTACGAAATTGATGAAGACTGTCATTGAGAGGATTTGACGCGCCCGCCGAAGCTCTGGCATAGACGGGGAAATATGGCAATATGAACAAGCGGCGTGTCGGACTGCCGGTCTACTGGAATAACGGGAATCCAGGCGATGTGGATCAGCCCACGTTTGGAAAGAGTCCCGAAAAGGACGGTATGTTTGTAAAATTATGGAAAGCCTGCAAGGTTTAGGCAAAACGCTGATAATTATCGGCGTCATTATAGTTGTACTCGGTGCTCTGCTTGTGATTTCCGAGAAGCTGAACTTCCCGTTCTTCGGAAAATTGCCGGGAGACATTCACATAAAAGGAAAGAATTTTCAGATATACTTTCCTATAGCAACGAGCATAATTTTGTCGGTGTTGCTTACGTTGATCCTGTATCTGATCTCGTATTTTTCAAGGAAGTGAAAGGCCGGCAATTAGGAAATAACGTTCGCTCGCCTGACCGGACTGCCGAGAAGCTTTCGCGAAGGCGGTGAAAATAAGAATGATGGCTCTAAAGTGACTAAGTTCAAAGAAATAAGCGACAAACTGAAATACTCCGAGCTGGAACGCGAAGTGCTCGAGTTTTGGAGGAAGAACAGGATCTTCGAAAGAAGCGTATCGGAGCGCGAGGGTTATCCGAACTTCACATTCTATGAAGGTCCCCCGACTGCAAACGGCCGGCCGGGCATTCATCATGTCATGGCGCGCACATTGAAGGATCTCGTCTGCCGCTACAAAACAATGCGCGGATACCAGGTCAATCGCAAGGCGGGATGGGACACACACGGTCTTCCGGTGGAAATTGAGGTTGAAAAGAAGCTCGGAATAAAACACAAAGACGAAATCGTTCAATACGGGGTCGAGAAATTCAATGCTCTCTGCCGCCAGTCGGTCTTTGAATATAAGGATGACTGGGAGGCTATGACGGAGAAGATGGGGTACTGGGTCGACCTCGACGATGCTTACGTTACCTGTGAGAATTACTACATCGAATCGGTTTGGTGGGCGCTTAAGAAGTTCTTCGATGCGGGACTGATCTACAAAGGATACAAAAGCCAGCCCTATTGTCCGCGCTGCGAAACATCTCTGTCGTCCCACGAAGTTGCGCTCGGATATCAGGACGTCAAGGATACGACGGTATACGTCAAGCTGAAGGTGAAGGGCGAGGAAAATACATACTTCCTCGTTTGGACCACTACACCCTGGACACTTCCTTCGAACGTGGCGATTGCGATTAACAAAGACGAAGTTTACGTAAAGGTCGAGAACAAGGGACAATTTCTTATCCTTGCCAGAAGCAGGGTGGAGATACTCGATGGTGATTATTCCATCGTCTCCGAGTTTAAAGGGACTCAGCTCCTCGGCAGGGAGTACGAAAGGTTATTCGATTACAAACCAGTCAGCAAGAAGGGCTTTTACGCTGCCCATGGCGACTTCGTGACTATGGACGACGGAACGGGAATAGTCCACATTGCACCTGCCTTCGGCGAAGACGACTACCAGCTAGGAAGGGCGAACGACCTGCCGTTTCTTCAGCTGGTCGACAAGAGCGGAAACATGACGCCGGAGGTTACCGATTTTGCGGGAAGATTCGTAAAGGATGCGGATCCTGAGATAGTCGACAACCTGAAGCGCCGCGGGCTTCTTTACAAGAAGGAGACGATAACCCACAGCTATCCGCACTGTTGGCGCTGCAAGACCCCGCTGCTTTACTACGCGCGAGCATCATGGTACATAGAGACGACCAGGTTTGCCGCGAAGATGGTTGAGCTGAACAAGACCATCAACTGGGTTCCGCCTGAGGTTGGAGTAGGCAGGTTCGGCAATTGGCTCGAAGAAAACAAGGACTGGGCGCTTTCGCGTGACCGCTTCTGGGGAACGCCGCTGAATATCTGGGTTTGCAGGAACGAGAAGTGCGGCCATACGAAATCGATCGGAAGCGTTGAGGAGCTGCGCAAGCTCGGGAACGAAGTGCCGGACAAAATTGATCTCCACAAGCCTTTCGTCGATGCCGTGACGATAAAGTGCGAAAAGTGCGGCGACGAAATGAAACGTACGCCGGAGTTGATAGATGTATGGTTCGATTCCGGGTCCATGCCTTTTGCCCAGTACCACTATCCGTTCGAGAACAAGGAGTGGTTCGAAAACCACTTTCCTGCCGACTACATCTCGGAGGGAATCGATCAGACTCGCGGCTGGTTCTATTCGATGCACGCAATCGCAACGTTTCTCTTCGGAAGTCCGGCCTACAGAAACGTGATCAGCCATGAGCTTATCCTTGACAAGGACGGGCAGAAGATGTCGAAGTCGAAAGGTAATGTGGTTGACCCGTTCAAGGTCGTTGCCGACTACGGTGCCGATGCGGTACGGTGGTACCTGGTTTCTTCGAGTCCTCCTTATAAGCCGAAACTTTTCGATGAAAGCGGTCTTATCGAAACTCAGAGAAAGTTTTTCAGTACGCTTCTCAATACATATGCGTTTTTCACTCTCTATGCAAACATCGACGGGTTCATTTATTCAGAACCCAGGATCCCGGTTGAAGAAAGGCTTGAGATTGACCGATGGATAATATCGGTGATGAATTCGTTAGTGAAGGATTATTCCGCATGGATGGACGCCTATGACGTCACCAGAGCAGCCAGGGCGGTTTCGGATTTCACCATAGACCAGCTCTCTAACTGGTATGTCCGGAGAAGCAGACGACGGTTCTGGAAAGGCGAAATGGCAAAAGATAAACTCTCCGCTTACCAGACCCTGTACG
Source organism: Candidatus Kryptoniota bacterium (assembly GCA_046706745.1). Classification (GTDB taxonomy): domain Bacteria; phylum Bacteroidota; class Ignavibacteria; order Kryptoniales; family JAKASW01; genus JAKASW01. The sequence goes on along the minus strand of JBJKPC010000054.1, from coordinate 9,175 downwards.
AATGTCTTGTCACTGTGGTGAAGCTAATGTCGCCGTTTGCTCCCTTCCTTTCTGAAGAGCTCTATCGGAGCCTCAACGGTGTTGCGAAGCTCGAGCCTTTCGAATCCGTCCACCTTACCCAATACCCGGGGGTGGATAACTCCGAGATCGACCCTGATCTGGAAGAAAGAATGGCGCTTGCGGAGAAGATAGTTTATCTTGCTAGAGCCATGAGGGCAAAATCGGGTATAAAGGTTCGCCAGCCTCTTCGGAGGATTATTGTACCGGTTTCTTCGCCGAGGACGCGAGAAACCATTTCCCGGGTCGAATCCATCATACTGGACGAGCTCAATGTGAAGTCGGTGATGTATGTGGACGACGACTCTGAATTTGTCAACAAGGGAGCAAAGCCGAACTTCAAGTCGATCGGTCCGAAATTCGGGAAAGATGTCAAAATCGTGGCCGAACTCATCAGGTCGATGAATTCAAAACAGATCAAGGAGCTCGAGAAATCGGGATTCGCAGATATTCGCACCGATTCGAAAGCGTTTCATGTAGTTCTCGACGACGTTGAAATATTCAGCCAAGAACTGTCGGGCTGGCTCGTGGAGTCGGACGGTACTCTGACCGTCGCACTCGACACGGAACTCGATGAGGAGTTACTGCAGGAAGGAGTCGCACGGGAATTCGTCAACCGTATTCAGAACCTGAGGAAAAGTGCCGGGTTCGAAGTGACGGACAGAATTAGAGTGTCCGTCGAATGTCCCGCAGTTTTCGCGGTTGCCGTAGAAAAGATGTCCGACTACATAAAATCGGAGACGCTTGCCGTCGATCTCGCTACTGTTGATAAGATCGATAACGGTGAAACGAGGGATGGCTATTCCGAGGAAGTTGAAATAGACAAACAGAAATTCAGGATTTTGGTCAAAAAGGCCCTTAAGGATAAATGATTAGGGGCAGACAAAGGAGTTTAGGAATGGCAAAGAAGACAGCAAAACCGACAAGAACCGCAAAGCCGAAGCCGGTGAGAAAAGCAGCCTCTAAGAGCAAACCGGCGCCGTCAGCGGCAAAGTCTAAAGTTAAAGCTGCACCTCCGAAAAAGGGGTACAACAAGACTGAGCTCGAGCATTTCCGCGAGATCATTCTCGAAAAGCGAAAACAGATCATTGAGGAGCTCGAGCTAATACATGAGACACTGAACGATGCTACCGGCGGCGACTACTTTGAAGAGAGCTCTCCCTATTCGCTCCACATGGAGCAGGGAACAGACACGATGGAAAAGGAAAAGAACTACTTGCTTGCAGCGCGCCAGCGAAAGTTCTTGCAATACCTTGACGACGCAATTAAAAGGATCGACCGCGGCGTTTACGGCTTCTGCCAGGACTGCGGAAAGTTGATAGACAAAGCAAGACTTGAGGCCGTCCCCCACGCTCAGCTCTGCATATCGTGCAAGCTGAAGAGGGGGCAATGATTTGAAGGTCCTTTTCGTAACCCTTTCGGTCGTAGTTGTAGACCAGGTCACGAAGCTGCTTGTCAGAGGCGTCCAGATTCCGGCGCTAGGAATTTACGTCAAGGGAATGGCGTTGTACTCCAGTGAGCCGGTGATAGGTAACTTCCTGCGTTTCACTTACATCCAGAACCCCGGAATGGCCTTCGGGATTGATTTCGGATGGAAGTCGTTCTTTGCAATTTTCTCGATCATCGCCAGCATCGCAATATTCCTCTACCTTTACAAAGTCCGCGATGAAAGCAAGCCGGTGAGATTTTCTCTCGCGCTTATACTTGGAGGTGCAATCGGTAATCTCATCGACCGTGTCTTCTATGGACCGTTGTTTGAGGGAACTTCTGTTTTCCATGGGCGGGTGGTTGATTTCATAGACTTTAAGTTTTTCGATATCCACTTCCTCGGGTACAATTTTTCCAGATTTCCCGTCTTCAACATCGCAGACGCCTCAGTAACAGTTGGCGTAATAATGCTTCTTATTTTCCACTTGAAGCGGGGGAAAGTTGTAAGTATTGAACCTGCTGGCAACGGCACTGCGGCCGGAAGTGGGACCGGAAGTCGGGAGGCTGCGGACTCGGTTGACACCACCGATCCGGAAGGTGATGAGAGACGGAACGCCGGATCCTCGCGCGGCTGAAGCTGCGCTTCACACACAGAATCGGGTGATGTGTTGAAAGTCCTGTACGTTACATTCACCATTGTAATCGCTGACCAGCTCACTAAATTGCTGGTCCGGGGGTTTAGAGTTCCGTTTCTTGGCGTAGACATCGCGGGAATGTCATTATACTCAAGCAGGGAAATCCTCGGAAACCTCGTCCGGGTAACGTACGTCAAAAATGCCGGGACCGCTTTCGGGCTTGGACCGGGCTTCACCGAAATCTTCGCTGTTTTTTCGCTCCTGGCGACCATCGCGATTTTCATGTATCTATACATGATCAGAGACCAGGGGCTCGGTATGAGACTCTCTTTTGCGTTGATTCTGGGAGGTGCGATCGGCAACATGCTCGACCGCGTATTCCTCGGCCAGATCTTTGACGGCACCGGGTTGTTCCGGGGAACAGTTGTCGACTTCATCGACATCAATCTTTTTCACCTCCCCTTCGTATTCAACATAGCCGATGCTGCGGTTACCGTCGGTGTCCTGATGCTGCTGGTTTTTCAAAGAAAACTTATGAATGAGCGGGCGGAGGTCGGGGCGGCCGGGGGAGATGTACCCGGAGCCGGTATGAAGGGTGGAGAAACTGCAGATGTCCAAGAGCAGCCGCAAGACACCCCGTGACCCGAATGTTTCCATCCTCGCTGAAGAAGGACGCAAGAGGGTGGAGCTGGTCGTTGCACCTGGTCAGAAAAAGGAGAGAATCGACAAGTTTCTTGCGGCTCAACTTGAAGGACCCAGTCGGGCAAAGGTTCAGAAATATATCGACGATGATTGCGTCCTCGTTAACGGCGAAACGGTAAGGGCGAGTTACAAGATCCTTCCACGCGATCGCATTGTCGTAAACATCCCCACGTCAGCTCCTCCGGACAAGGCGGAACCTGAGGACATCCCTCTGGATATTGTTTTCGAAGATCGCCGCCTGATAGTTGTCAACAAGCCTGCGGGCATGGTGACACATCCCGGACACGGTAACTGGACCGGAACACTCGCGAATGCGCTTCTCTTTCACTGCAATAAACTCTCGACGCTTAACGATCCTTACGTAAGACCGGGAATTGTCCACAGGCTCGATAAAGACACGAGCGGGCTGCTTGTATCAGCAAAAGACGACGAGACGCATGCGTCTCTGGCTAGGCAATTCTTCAACCATACCATTAACCGCGAGTACTGGGCAATAGTATGGGGTAGACTCCCGGCAAGCCGTGGTCTGATAGAGGCGGACCTCGGGAGGAGCAGGAGCGACAGAAAAAAATTCGCGGTTGTCGAGGGAGGCAAGTTCGCAGCCACAGAGTATGAGGTCCTGGAAACGTTTGCGTTTCTATCTCTTCTTCGCCTCAAATTGCACACCGGCCGGACTCACCAGATCCGGGTGCACCTTTCACACATCGGTCACTCAGTGTTTGGTGATGCCACGTATCATGGCCGGCGCATCAATTATGGCGAAGTCACTCCCAAGTTCAGGCAGGAAGTCACCGACCTCCTGAAAATTATGAACAGGCAGGCTCTTCACGCGAAGACGCTTGGGTTCGTACATCCCGCGACCGGGGCGCATCTTCATTTCGATTCCGATCTGCCTGAAGACTTTGTGAGAGTGCTTGAACGGGTGCGCCGGTAGTTCCGCGGGCCAGAGATCGACAGCAACCGTTGCACATGGGATGGCTCATCTGTAAATTGCCGGCGAAGGGGGACTGCAGCAGATTTCCGCAGGGAGAATCTAGGCCAGCGGCTTCAGTCCGTGAGTATCTGATGATGATCTATTCATCATAATGAATGACTAAGGAGGCTCTATGAGCGGATCGCAGGTCTACATAGGTATCTCGATCGTCATACTGATAATCGTTGCGGTCCTTGTGTTTGCCGTTAAGAGGGGAAAGGAAACAAAAAGGCTCACTCCATTGGCGAACCTAGCGTTCGTTTTCGTGTTTGCGGGGCTTCTCTTTGGGGGGTACAAGGCCCTGGGCTACAGTTTCCTCGGAGTGGGAACAGTCCTCGCTGCCGTTGATTTGGTCCGGTACAGAAAAGCAACGAAGCATCCAAAAGCTTCGTCTCGGAAGGGATAGCCCGTACGTTATGATGCTCATTCTAATCGAATGGATTTGAAGATTTGGATGCGAGTCATACATTTTTTCGAAAAGCGGGTTTGCGATAAAGCTTGATCGATCGGTTCTGCAACCGCAGAACCAACCTGGGCTAAATCGGCGATTCGGAATATTGGAAAAGGGGAATTTATGAAGAAGGTCTGGTTGTACACATTATTTGTATTCCTGACGGTCCCTGTGGCATCGGCTAAGTGGGTGATGCAGTCGACCGGGGTCAAATCAAATTTCTTCGGGGTGTGGTTTACTTCACCGACAAACGGATGGGTCGTCGGGATGAGCGGAACTTTTATGCAGACCACCGACGGGGGAAAGACGTGGCTCCAGGGACAGGGGCTGCCACAACAGTTCCTGTACCAACAGGATAATCTGAACAAGATAATGTTTACGGATCCTTCAGACGGCTGGATAGTAGGAGACCATAACGTGATATTCTCGACAAATGACAGCGGCCGCACCTGGCAGTATGTTCCTGACGGGGTGCCTTATGTTTCAGATTACTATGGCATTTTCGATTTGAAAGAGAGCGGAAAGAATTCGCTTTGGATATCCGGCGGTAGAAACACTTCGGCATTGACCGCCATCGAGAAATTGACCCCCGCGGGTTATTGGGCTCCGCAGATAATGGGATTTGCCGGGAGGCTCGTGCGGCTTTATTTTTACAACGACAGCCTCGGCTGGGCGGTCGGAGATTCCGGATTGATTCTTGCCACAACCAACGGGGGCACGTGGTGGAACGAGCAGCAAAGTCATACGAAACTCGGACTTAACGATGTCGCGTTCTTCAATCCCGACACAGGAGTATGCATCGGGACCGACGGGTTGATCTTCAGAACGACGGACGGCGGAGCGGTGTGGAAGCAGATAAGTTATACGCAGGGCGTGATCCTCTTCAGGCTTGCCCGAGTAGGTGGCTCGACCGCTTACGCCGTGGGTACGGGGAACACAATACTGAAGTCTACCGATCAGGGAGCTACCTGGGAGCCCCAGACCGATGACGCGCCGGCTACAACTGAGTTTGAAGATGTTTTCTTCCTGAATGATTCCACCGCATGGGCGGTCGGACACGATGGAATTATTGTTCACCTGGGAAATTCCGATTTGGCTTCGGTGAAATCCACGCAACCCGGCCCATACAGCTTCGAGCTCGAGCAGAATTACCCGAATCCGTTCAACCCGTCGACGATGATAAGATACAGTCTGCCCAGAAGCGAGTTTGTCACGCTGACAATTTACAATTCGATCGGCCAGCAGGTCAGGACGCTAGTGAGCCGCGAGGAAAGTGCAGGGACTCATTCGGTGGCGTTTGACGCAAGCGGCCTCTCCAGTGGAGTATATTTTTACAGGCTGGAGGCCGGGAAATATGTTTCGACGAAGAAACTGGCAGTGCTCAAGTAGCAGGCAACGGGAAAGAGCACCATTTGGCGTATCACTGACAGGGTGGTGATAGTTAATTCTTCTAGGCGTCGTGAACGATTCGTTCAAGACGTGGGATAGCTCTGCATGCCGTTTCTCAAGACGAAAGCTGGGCAACCTAAAACGAAATTCGGAATACATGCGCTAACAGACGAGGAGACTTCAGTCCTCTGTGTGAGCTAAGGGGGCCCGTGTGCCCACAAAGAAACCCGGCCGGGCAAAGTCATTAGAAGGCCGCTGAGAGTCGGTTCCTTTTCAAGGATCAGTGATAGATCGACAAAGGGCTTATATGGTGTTTGTCAGAAACTCTCTCTCGTCTGGTTTGAGTTACCTGTTGCATGCTGAGGACGATTAGCTTAATCTGTCAAAGGGGAACAACTAATCCGCAAAGAGTTCCCCTGGGTTTCCATCATGTGGTGTGGCTGGCAATTTTCGTCGTGCAAAAATTGCAATACCTGGTGAAATTTTTACCTGTTGTGATCTGAATCAACGCTTTTTCTTGTCCTGTTTTCGGTCGTTATCGGTTTCGGCATGTGTTTTGTGCATTAAGTGCCTGAAGAGCGAGAGCAGCCACTATCATGGATCTGCAGCGATAACATGGCAGGTCGACGGCAAGATGCATGGACGGTCGAATTGATTTTATCTACAAGAAAGAGAGTGTCTCATGAAAAAGAAATTTACGATCTTATCTGAACTCTTGAAGAATTTCCCCACAACCGCAGTATTGACCATGTTCCTCTTAGCTGTCGCAGCCCCGCGTGCTGGTGCCCAGACCAAGCCGTGGGTTGATGTCTATTGGCCGGCATGGGAACTGCAAGACGGAGTCAAAGGTGATCCGCCAGTTTCGGCCGTCGATTTTTCGGCTATGACGGAGGTCATCCTCTTTGGTAGCGGAATGCAAGGCAACGGGGTTTTGAATGTTGAACTCGATCCGAACGGTGTCAGCCGGGTCATTGCGGCAGCCCATCCCGTTGGAACAAAGGTGCTTCTTTGTCTGGGCGGAGCGAACACCAGGACCCGTTTTGTAAGCTCGACCAACTCCACTTATCTTTCTACCTTTATTTCCAACATAGTGGCGGCGGTGAATTCCTACCACCTGGATGGAATCGATGTCGACTGGGAGCCCCTTCAATCTTCAGACTCAACGCAGTTCAGAAATTTCATCGTGAAACTGCGCCAGGCACTACCGTCGCCATATCTCATTAATCTCTCTGTGGGAGATGAAGTACAGTGGACAATAGCTCCAATCGTAAAATATGTTGATCAAGTCAACATGCAGAACTACGATATGATGGGAGTCTGGTCGGGCTGGGTGACGTGGTACGGTGGCTCTATTTATCCCTATGCGGCCGACGGTTCAACGGTAACTGCTATAGGAGGCAAGAAGGCCGTCCCAACCGTCAGCGGCGACGGCAACCCGCCTGCTGGCGCAACCGACCCATCGCATGGTGCGGGTGTAAGAGGGTTTCTTGAGGCAGGTATTCCCGCGGACAAGATAGGTATCGGATCCGAGTTCGGGGGATGCGTCTGGAAGGGCGGAGTTATGACTAACGGGAACGGTGTCACGGAGGCCGGCGAAGCTTGGACCACAGCGCCTTCATTGACCGCAGATGTTCCTCTCTACAACAACAGCGGCACCGGCATAATGCAGAAATATTACCAGCCTCAGTACTATCATTGGGATAATGCGGCCAAGGCTGCGTACCTTAGCATCGACAATTCGGGCACCTCTAATGATTACTTTATCAGCTATGACGATTCGAATTCGGTAAATGCAAAGTTCGCATATATCAAACAGCAGGGGCTGGGGGGGTATATTATATGGACAATGGGGATGGGATACCCGGGCAACGGTACGTATCCCCTTTTGCAGGTTGTAAAAAGAGATAGGGGAGCGGGGACATATACTCCACCGACACCTCCCCCAACTCCTCCACCGACTCCACAGCCAACAGATTCTACGAATCCAGTTGTTACGCTTTCATCACCCAGCAGCGGCGACACGGTGTCGGGTAAAATCTACATTTCCGCGAAAGCGACATCCACTAGTGGCACGCCTAAGGTAACGTTCAGTGTCGACGGAAACCTTTTGGGCTCAGTCTCTGCTTCTCCGTATGTCATCGGATGGAAGACTACTTCCGTTGCCGACGGCTCTCACACAATTTCTGCGACCGCCCAAGACACGGCGGGCAATACCGTGGTGGCATCAGTGAAAGTGACCGTGGAAAATTCCATAGGTTTGGCTCCTACCCCCTCTAAGGACACTATCGCTCCGAAAATAGCGATCTCTTCTCCCAGCGACGGCGACACAGTTTCTGGTACAATTACCATATCGGCATCTGCCTCCGACAATGTGGGCGTCACGAGCGTAAAGTTCAATTTGGACGGGCATCAATTGGGGACAATCACAAGCGCTCCTTATTCCCTCCGATGGAATACCACATCCGTTACCAATGGGGAACACCTGATTTCCGTGGCTGCATCTGATTCTTCGGGGAATTCGAGCACTGCGTCCATCAAAGTTGATGTTGTGAATTCGCAAACGGCGGATGCCCAGGTGAACCCGCCGGTCGTTGCTATATCTACACCCTATTTGGGAGCTAAAGTTTCCGGAAAGGTGTCAATCCGAGCAAATGCATCGAGTAAGGTTGGCATAAGAAGTGTCGGTTTTAAAGTGGACGGTAAGTTGATTGGCGCCTTGATAACATCTCCTCCCTTCAGCGTCGTCTGGAATAGCGCAGATGTTTCAGATGGAAGTCACCTGATTACGGCGACAGCCATCGACTCGTCCGGAATTGAAACCATTGATTCTGTTACCGTAACAGTCGATAATTCATTTACCGGTATACAAAACGGGCAGGCCATACCCACAAGCTTCGCCCTCTCACAGAACTTCCCAAACCCATTCAATCCAACGACGATTATTGAGTACGCTGTTCCGAAAAGAGCATTCGTCACTCTAAACGTCTACAACGTTCTTGGTACGAAGGTGAGGACTCTCGTGGATGAAAATAAAAACCCGGGAGTCTACGAGGTTCAATTCGACGGCAGCAACCTCCCAAGCGGAGTCTACCTCTACGGGCTCGATGCAGGGAGTTTCAGAGCGATGAGGAAGCTCATCCTCCTCAAGTGAGTTCGGAAAAAAGGGGATGTCCTGCGGCGGCACAGACCGTTGCAGGACATCTTCACTTTTGCTGTGACGGCCCACAACGATGGCGCCTAGTCCGGATTACGGAAGCAGACTGAGAGTCGGTGGTGCAATTCGAAAACCTGGTCTGAACTCAATTGCGGTAGGGATTCCGTGGCGATCTCAATTAGCATGAAACAGCTGAGCTGTGTCCTATCTTATATACTGATAGTCAGTTAGAAGCGAATTGTCCCCCATCCCGATTCTTTGACGTGCCAGAATCCTTTGCGTGAGCGGAGAATGGGGAGTTGCTGTACTGATCGAGAGCAAATCGCGCCGTCTTGTCTGAGACATGTAAACTACTTGATGACACTTCAGTGAACCGCGATGTGATA
>JBJKPC010000053.1:0-51835 GCA_046706745.1 Candidatus Kryptoniota bacterium | reverse complement strand
TTTGTGTCGACGGCGGGCGATACTAACTGGTCCCCGATAGATTCCGGGCTGACCCAGACTTATGTGAGCGATATTGCCGTGCTGGGAAATAATGTCTACGCATCGACTGACATTGGGTTGTTTGTGTCGACGAACGGTGGGACGAGCTGGGAATCGGTGAACCTCGGAATGTATAATCCAAACATCCAGGCCCTCGCCGCGAACGATTCCAGTATTGTGGCGGGTGCGGCGGGCAACGGGATTTTCCTTTCGCGTGACGGGTCGAACTGGCTGGCTGTGAACTCTAACATTTCTACCGTAGACATAGCGGGATTCGCGGTGGACGGCGCGAACATCTATGCGGCTACAAGCGGCGGAGTGTATTTCTCACCTGACAGCGGCAATACCTGGTCGCCGCGGAGCTACGGCCTGATCAACCCTAATGTGGTGGCTGTGGCTGCCAGCGCCGCGAACCTCTTTGCTGGCACGGCGTACGGTTTGTACCAATCGACGGACAACGGTGAGACGTGGAGCGTTGTAGACAGCATGGCCACGATGCCGATTACGGCATTGGTTTTCGATGGCGGAACGGTCCTCGCCGGGACGAGCAAGTACGGTTTGTTTCGATCTACCGACGGTGGAACGACGTGGACTCCGGCGGACAGCAGCCTGAAGAGTAAATCGATTACCTCGCTCATGGTAACCGGTTCGGATATCTTTGCAGGCACCAGTAACGCAGGGGTGTTTCTCTCCACCGATAAAGGAAATGCCTGGGCGACTTCCAACAGTGGGTTGACTAATTCCGACATCACTTGTCTGGGAACCGACGGAGTAAATCTTTATGCCGGCACAAACAAAGGGCCCTACGTTTCGACAAACAACGGCCTCACCTGGGGTGCTATTGTGAATGGCCTCGGCTCGGGTTCCGTCAACTCCATAACCGGCACCGGCTCATACTTATTTGCCGCGATTGCAAATGCAGGGGTCTATGTGTCCGGCAACGATGGGGCGAACTGGGAACCTTTAATGGGGGGATTCCCGCCTGTACAGGTGAATATAGAACCCTTGGCAATCTTGGGAACACAGGTATTTGCCGGGGGATACAGCAGTCTGGTAGAGGGGATCTGGCGGGGAACATTCGACAACATTACCTTTGTCGACATATCGCACCCGGTTGAACCGTCGACCTATGTGCTTTACCAGAATTATCCGAACCCCTTCAACCCGACGACCGTGATCCGATATAACCTGCCTGCAGCCAGCGACGTCACGCTGAAGGTTTATGACGTGCTTGGCAGAGCGGTAGCGACACTTGTCTCGAGGGAGGAGCCCCAGGGAATGCACGTAGTGGAATTCGACGGCGCCCGTTTTGCGAGCGGCGTTTATTTTTACCGGTTATATGCGAAATCTCTCCTGGGAGGCAAAGGGACCTTCTCAGTTACCCGTAAGATGCTGCTGCTGAAGTGAGCATAGTTGCAGATTGTCCTCATGCTTGGGAGCTCCCGAATTGTATTTCGGACAGTCCAAGCGTACCGGACGTTTCTGCTGGACCTACTTCATTGCCGGCCATGTTCTGAAATCCGGATTCATCACGCTTTCCTAGCTTAGTCCTCCGTTTGATGCTGACCCCAAAATTGGCTCCTCTCGGTTAACCTTATAATGAGTGGAATCCCGTGCCTCTCGTCAGATTCGTGGACGGAAGATGACCCATGTCGAAGCTTATTTAACAAAAAAAACGGTGACAACTCTTCAGCCATCACCGCTTCGGAAAATCTCTCGTAGCGTGTGCGCTACTTCATTTTCGGCTTCACCACTTTGGCTTTCGGCCTGTACGGTTTGATCGATTCAAGTTTCATGACGCCTCCCTTGTTTGCCGTATCGATGCCTGCCGAATGCGCTTTTTTCTGCGCTTCAAGCATTTGTATCTCTTCCGTTATGCCCTTCTGCTCGGGGAACATCGCCTGAAGCCTCTTCAGGAGATCGATGGATTTTTGGTAAGCGTTCTCTTCCTGGTACAATCCCAACAGTATCCTGTAAGGGTTGTAGTAACTCTGTACGTCGTCGGGATTTTCCTTTATCGCGTTGAGGGCCCCTTTCTCGACGAGCGCGGCAAATTTATGAAACTGCTTCATCGCTCCCATAGAGTAATAAAGCCTTGCCACATCGCTCATCACCTGGTAATTCATAGGAATCACCTCCGTAGGTATCCTCGCTTCCATCGTATCGAGCGTAGCCACGGACTGGGTCGTATCTGCCTGCATGGCGTAATACTCGGCAAGGCGCATGAATCCATATCGGTAGTTCAGAGTCAGCATGCGGACATTGTCGTCATAGTAGACATTCGGGTTGTTCAAGTTTGTGAACAAGAACCCGTAGTGCTGATGCCTGTATGCCCGCTTCGGAGTATGCAGATAACACTCGCGCATAATCTTTCTGTTGAGAGCGAAGTCCTCGGTAGCGGGCGAAGTGTTCTTTACCGGCGTCAGCTGAAGCGCAAGGCCCTGCATCTGAAGGAAGGGCGTTAACCCTATGTAATTGCCTGGAGCTACGGTAACCGAAAAGTAGATCGGCCTTTTCCAGTCGTTTGTCTCGACAATATTCTGAACAAGCAGATCCTGAGCCCTAACTGCCTTGATGTTCCCATAGTCCAGAGTGGGCTTCATGGTAAATTCTATGTATCCCTTGTGAGTGATGCTGGTGTCGGTTACGCCGAATTGTTTGTATACAGAATCGGGGACAGGGATCTTGAAGGTCCGTGTTTTCCATTCAATGGGCTGGATGTTTTCCAGCTGGTTGTTTGTCAGGCTTATCGGCACTTTCTCGGCTCCGTTCGGCCTCTGGTTCTTCAGCTGAAGATCATACCAGTCAGTGTTCGCGAGACTCAAATTCACGATCCGAACGTCTGTTCTTATTCCCAACCCTTCCTGTAAATACCAGAGAGGGAAAGTATCGTTGTCTCCGTTGGTGAACAAAATGGCGTTCGGCTTGCAGGACTGCAGTATGTTGTACGAATAGTCGAACGGTGCGAAGTTGCCGTGTCGGTCATGTGTATAAAGGTTTTCTGCGAACATTTCCACCGGAGCGATTGCGAACAGCAGAACTGCCGTGCCCGCCGTCACAAGTAACTTGGTCCGGTTCACTTTGATCTTTGCCGTGACATAATCCAAAATTCCGGACACACCTATCCCACACCACAGAGCGAAGACGAAAAACGAGCCTACGAAAAAGTAGAATCTTTCTCTGGGCTGCGGGTCCTGCATATTGAAATAGACTACCAGCGCAAGCCCGAAGATTATGAACATCGAAAGGAACACCAGTCCGAACTTCCAGTCTCTTTTGAACTGATACCACAGACCGAAGAGCCCGATGAGAAACGGTATCGCGAAATATCTGGCGGGGTAGCCCGCACGACCGTTATACCATCCTTTCGGACTGTTGGTCAAAACGACGGGAGCATCCTGGATGTCCCCGGCCCGGCCGATAAAATTCCAGCCGAGATAGCGAAGATACATGTGATCGAGCTGGTACCCGATGAAATAGTCGAAGTCGGATGAGTACTTCCGGTAACCTGCCTGGTACTTCGGATCGGAACTCCAACGGCGCGGCCAAAAGATGGGCTGAGAGCCGTATTGGTCGCGGTTCAGATAGGCGACAAGGTTCTTGAGATTGCTGGGATTGTCTTCATTGATAGGGGGTTGTGCATTGGCGCGAATGTACACTAGCGTATACGTGGTGTACCCCAGTACGATGAAGAGACCTGCCATGAGCGAAGTGCTTAGGATCCAACGCTTTGCCTTCTGCGCCTTGTATGCGCCGTAGATCGCCAATATCACCAGGCCCGGTGGAATCATCTGTATCAAGAAACTGTGCTTAATGTTGAACGGCCCGAACTGCACGTCTCCATGCAAAATGGCTGCGATCCATTTGACTATGCCCGGATAGATTACGAAGAAAGCAAGGATAGTAATTATCCCGAATTTTATGAAGGAGTTCCAATCGAACTCGTAATATCTGAAGTAAATCAGAAGCGCTATTATGAAGAACACGAGTATGCTCAACACGTGAATTCCAATCGAGAGCCCAATAGCGTAGGCGGCAAGAAGCAAGTACTTCTGACTTCCCGGTTCGTCGGCCTTTTCAAACCAGAGCATCCCGAGCCATAGAACGAATGCTATGAAGAACAAAGCGGTTGCAAACAGGCTCGACTCCACAGCATTGAACCAGAACGAATCGGAGACCGATAATATAAATGCTCCGATGGCCGCGGAGCCGAAGACTACTACCGCTCCTCTCGCATCCCGAGGAAAACCTTCCCATCTGGAGATAACTCGTACTCCGACAAGATAAAGGAGCATAATCGTTAGAGCACTCGTAAGAGCCGAGATGAGATTGATTCGCAGCGCCGGGCGATGCACATACGGGGTCATCATCGCAATTCTGCCGAGGAGTGTAAACAGTGGTGCTCCCGGCGGGTGCGGCACTTCAAGTGCGGGTGAAGTCGCTGCATATTCGCCACAGTCCCAAAAGGCCACCGACGACTGCGACGTCATTCGATACATGAAGAGGGTTATGAAGAATATAGCCAGCGCAATGTAGCGGTTGAGGTGCTTGAAATTCATCTGGTTTCCAATGCTTTTTTGTTGACTCTGTGGCCTACATGTTACGTCTGAACCACGGAAAAAACAAGATAAGCGTTGAAACCACCAGGTGTTAGGAAGACTGCGCATTCAAAAAACTTGCAGGAAGTCAACAAAGTTTATATAATCAATTGTGATTATTTGGCCGTAGCGTGAAGTCTGCCTTCGCAACAATACTAAAACCGTCATTAGGTGTCATAGCGTTGATGAGCATTTTACTCTCATCCGTTGCGTTCGCCGGCGACAAGAAGGGTGAGATGGCTATCTCCTGTGCGCCGAGATTGCATGTCACCCGGCTCACTCCTGCGGGATTTTTCAGCGAACCTTCAGTCGCCGTGAATCCGTGGGACCCGTCCCAGGTCGTTGTGGCCTACCAAGCCGGAGCGGCCGCCGCGTATTCGAAAGACAGCGGCAGACAGTGGGAGCGTACTTCGTTGAACGGAATCAGGAGTTATCGAATATCGGGCGACGTATCGGTGGCCTACGACAATAAGTCCCATGCCATAATGTGCTGCATCGCATACGACAGCCTGGGGACGTACGACTACTGGGGACATGGCGCAACGCGGAACGGGGTCTTTGTGAGGCGCTCACTTGACGGCGGAGAGAAATGGGAATCCGAATACAGTGTTGTGGACTCGCAGGCCACAAGGCCTGGGATCCCTTTCGAGGACAAACCGTATATTGTCGCAGACAACACTCGTGGGCGTTTCGCAGGCCGCCTTTACGTCGGCTGGACAGAGTGGCGGCTTACTGAATCTGTCATACTGTTTTCACGATCGACAGATGACGGCGTTACGTGGTCGAAGCCGATGGATATTAGCAATAACCATGGACTTCCACGGGATGACAACGGCGGGCTGGAGGGATTCGATGGAGTAGTAACGCCCGATGGGATCTTGCACGTGGTTTGGTCGAACGGCAGTCACATAGTTTACAAATGTTCGCGCAACGGCGGAAAGACATTCACCCGTGACCGTGAGATAATCAAGACTGCTCCGGCTTTCTTCAAGCCCGCTGACGTGTACCGCGCTAACGGTCTGCCGCAGATTGCCGCCGGTCGCAGCGGAAGATTGTACATTACATGGAGCGACTACCGGAACGGCGACATTGATGTATTCGAGTCGTATTCGGCTGACAACGGGACGAGCTGGTCGCCTCCCGTAAGAGTCAACACGGACCCGGTGCATGACGGCGCAGACCAGTTTATGCAATGGCTTGCTGTCGACCGTTTAACCGGAGCGGTCAACGTGTTATTCTATGATCGCCGTTTTGACCCGCGAAACATAAGGGCATCCGTTGTCCTCGGGCGTTCCACCGATGGTGGGAGTACCTTCATCAATTACCTTATGAGCGATTCTTCCTTCACACCTGCCGGCGCATTCATCGGTGATTACACCGGTCTTGCCGCTTACGGCGGAAGAGTCTTCGGAGCATGGACCGAACAGGTCCCTGATGGACTAAAAGAAAATCATACCACGGTCGTCAAAATCGGCGTGGCTGATTTCAACGAGATAAAGTAGAAACGGGAAACTGCAACTCGAATTTCCTTTTGCATATAGATACACATTAACCTCTGAAGGCGCCGGAACCGTGAGTCGGATCCCGGACCTTACTGCCGTGGGCATCGGCGCCCACAGTTCGTGAATAGTTTGACATAGAGATACCCGTTACCAGAAACGGAATATTCGAAGTTTCGCAAAATAAAACTTGAAAAGGAGTCAGGTTAAGATCATGACCGTGAGTCAGCTAGCGAATTCGATTGCTGAATCGCCGACACTGAAGCTTAATGAAGAAGCCAGATTGCTTAAGGAAAAGGGCGAGGCAGTTATTCACCTCGGAGCGGGTGAACCAAAAAACAAAGCTCCACTATCAGCCATCCTCGGTGCAGCGGCAAGACTAAATACCGCGGAAATAAAATATACGCCGACGGACGGTATCCCGTCATTGAAGAAAGCTATAGTAAAATATACTGAAGAGAATTACGATAAGGTCGTGCCGCCGGAAAACATTATCGTGTCAGCAGGCGCCAAGCAGTCGGTATACAACGTCTTGTATTCAATTCTGAACCCTCAGGATGAAGTGATCATCCTTGCCCCCTACTGGGTAAGCTATCCGGAAATGGTTAGAATGGTATACGGCGTTCCCGTGATCGTGACGCCGGAAGACGGCGGATTTCATCCCCGGATGGAAGATGTGATGAAGGCTGTGAGCACGTATACGAAGGCCATTATCGTCAACAGCCCTAACAATCCTTCCGGCGTCATGTACTCCGGCGACTTCATCGGGGAGCTCGTCGAATTCTGCGAGCAGAAGGGCATCTATGTGATTATGGACGACATATACCACAAGCTCGTCTTCGACGGGAAGAAGGCCCCGTCGGCGTACAGCTACACGAAGAAGGATATCGAGACCACGCACGTGATCGTGGTGAACGGCGTGTCGAAGCTTTACGGTATGACAGGGTTCAGGATCGGTTGGGCGATTACTAACCGCAAACTCATACAGATCATGACAAACGTGCAGAGCCAGATCACTTCCTGCACAGCCGTGTTGCTTCAGGCAGCCGCCGAAGGCGCATTGACTGGATTGCAGAGTGCTGTCGAGAGTCTGAGGTTGACTCTGGAGAACAACCGAAATGTAATGCTTGAAGAGCTGAATGCTTTCGAAGGCGTTAAGACCGTGAAACCGGACGGCACGTACTACTGTCTTCCCGATTTCAGTGCTTATTCCCGCGACTCGGTTTCGCTCTCGCAGCTTCTTCTCAAGAAGGCGCTTGTGGTTACGGTCCCCGGTAAGGAATTCGGGATGGAAGGGCATCTCAGGCTGAGTTATGCCGGATCGTTGAAGGACATAACTGCAGGGATAGAGAGGATTAAATGGGCTCTTGACCCCAAGGCCCCGAAGGAAATTTATATCGGAGAACGAAAATTAGTGAGGGATTGGAAATGAACAATCTTTTGAATATAAAGACCCCTGCGGAAGGCGAAGCCAAGGCGCTCAAGAGCGACTACGGGTTGGATAATCACGGCATATCCAACCTGAGAATGTCTTACTGGAACCTCCCCACCGAGGCGTTGTACGAAGAAATCGCCTTCAGGGGGGAAGGGAGAATTACACGCCTCGGACCGGTAGTTGCATTTACCGGAAAACATACCGCCCGGTCTGCGAGCGACAAGTATATCGTGAAGGAGCCGTCCACCGAAGATCACATTTGGTGGGGACAGCACAACAAACCGTTCAGCCCCGACAAGTTCGATGGACTCTACAACCGCCTACTCGGGTTCATGCAGGGACGGGACATGTTTGTTCAGGACTGTCATGTAGGGGCAGACCCCGACTACAAGATGCCGATCAGGATAATCGCTGAAAAAGCCTGGCACGCGATGTTCGCGAGGAACATGTTTCTTCTCCCGGAGACCAACGACGAATACCGAAGACACGTCCCCGACTTCACCGTGATTTCAGTCCCCTCATTCAAGGCGTTGCCGCAAATAGACGGGACGGCTTCGGAGACTTTCATAATCCTCAACTTCGCACGGAGGATCTGCATCATCGGAAATTCTGCATATGCCGGCGAAATAAAAAAATCCGTCTTCACCATAATGAACTATCTCATGCCGCTGCAGGGTGTCATGTCTATGCACAGCTCCGCAAACATCGGGAGCGACGGGAGATCGGCCATCTTCTTCGGACTTTCCGGAACCGGCAAGACAACTCTCTCAGCCGACCCGAAGCGGAGACTCATCGGTGACGATGAGCACGGATGGAGCGACAGCGGAGTTTTTAACTTCGAAGGCGGATGCTATGCGAAAGTGATACGACTTTCGGAATCGGCCGAACCGGAGATCTACTCGACAACCAGGATGTTCGGGACGATCCTGGAGAACGTGACTTTCGACAAAGTCACCCGCTTTATAGATCTCGACGACGAGACTGTTACCGAGAATACGCGTGCGTCGTATCCGCTCGAATACATCGCGAACGCTGTTCCTGAGAAGAGGGGCGGCCACCCGAAAAACATCATACTCCTCACTTGCGACGCATCGGGTGTCATGCCCCCGATAGCAAAGCTGAATCCTGATCAGGCAATTTATCAGTTCATCTCCGGTTATACCTCGAAGATAGCGGGGACGGAGGTGGGACTGGGGAAAGAGCCGGAGCTGACTTTCAGCACCTGCTTCGGAGCGCCTTTCATGGTACATCATCCGATGTTCTATGCCGATATACTCAAGCGGAAGATAATCAATCACAAAGTCGATTGCTGGCTCCTCAACACTGGGTGGATCGGCGGGGCTTTCGGTGTCGGCAAGCGCATCAGTATCAAGTACACCCGCACTCTGCTTAACGCCGCGCTCGACGGATCACTCGCGAAATCTAAATTTGTTACCGATCCGGTATTCGGTTTCCAGGTGCCGACAAGCTGTGAAGGAGTACCGCCTGAGATTCTCGACCCGGCTGCATCATGGACGAGCAGGGAAGAGTACACTAACAAATACAGACAGCTCGCCTCACGTTTCGTTGATAATTTCAAAAGGTTCGAGGCGGGATGTCCCCCTGAGGTTGTTCAGGCGGGGCCGAAGAGATGAGTCATTGATACCCCCTGCGAGGGCTTTGCCCTTCGCAGGGGGATGTCAAGCCTGTCTCGTTCAAAAACAATCTTGCAAGTCGCGAATTCCATCAAAGAAGGCTGATATTCACCTCTAGTCGACGTGAACAGCATCTTTCGGAGGATAAGCGGCGTTCTTTCTCTCTTCCGAAATTCGGTCGCAGTTCCCCGCCCCAAGGATAGGATTTGCAACAATCCTGCAATTTGCGTAAATTTTCAGGCAAAAATCGAAACTTTTGTAAAATGTTCGAACAACTATCGGAAAAATTCGAAGGTATATTCCACCGTCTCAGCGGTCAGGCGCGCATCTCGGATCAGAATATTTCAGATGCAGTTAGAGAAGTGCGCCGTGCATTGCTCGAGGGTGACGTCAACTACAAAGTAGCACGGCAGTTTACCGAAGAAGTTCAGAAGAAAGCTGTCGGCAAGGACGTGGTGAAGAGCCTGAACCCAGGCCAGGTCTTTGTCAAGATCGTTTATGACGAATTAGTTCAGCTTCTCGGCGGGACAACGAGCGAATTGGAGCTGGGATCCGATATACCGAATGTTATCATGATTGCCGGTCTCCAGGGATCGGGCAAGACGACTTTTGCTGCGAAGCTCGCGAACCATCTGAAATCCAGAGGGAACTATCCCCTTCTCGTCGCCTGTGATGTTCACAGACCGGCGGCTATCGACCAGCTCGAGACGCTGGGGCAGCAGATTAATGTTCCTGTTTTTCTTGACCGCAACGCGTCGGCCGTGGATATCGCGTCGAAATCGATAGAATACGCAAGAAAGAACGCGCGCGACATAGCGATCATAGATACGGCAGGCAGGCTTCACATAGATGAAGAGATGATGCGTGAAGCCGAGGGTGTGAGGGACGCGGTCAGGCCCCACCAGATCCTTTTCGTAGTCGATTCGATGACAGGTCAGGATGCTGTCAATACGGCCAACGAGTTCAACAGGCGCCTCGATTTTGACGGAGTTGTGCTGACTAAGCTTGACGGTGATGCCCGGGGTGGCGCTGCACTGTCGGTCCGATCGGTAGTGAACAAGCCGATAAAGTTCGTGAGTCTCGGTGAGAAACTCGATCAACTCGAAGTGTTCCACCCCGACAGGATGGCTTCCCGCATTCTCGGTATGGGAGACGTTGTCACGCTCGTCGAAAAAGTGCAGGAGCAGGTAGACGAGAAGAAGGCTGCAAAGCTGGAACGGCGTCTGAGGAGAAACGAGTTCACGCTTGAGGATTTCATGGATCAGCTGAAGCAAATAAAGAGAATGGGCTCGCTCAAGGACATCCTTTCCATGGTCCCGGGTATGTCGGGCGCGGTGCGCAACGCCGAAATCGACGACAAGGCGCTTGTGAGGATCGAGGCAATCATCAATTCGATGACGATCTCCGAGAGGACGAAGCCAAACATCATTGACGGGCGGCGGAGAAAGCGGATCGCAGCTGGGAGCGGGACAACGGTTCAGGAAATCAATAGATTATTGAAACAATTCGCGGAAATGCAGAAGATGTTCAAGAGCCTTTCAAAAGGGAAGTTCGGCAAAGCGGCTCTGGCAAATATGCGTTTCCGCTAAGCGCCATGCCGGCAATACAAATACTTTTGACGGCATCTAAAAAACTCGGAGGATAATTTGGCGGTAAGGTTAAGACTGCGAAAAACAGGACGAAAGAATCAACCATCTTACAAGGTCGTTGCGGCGGATTCCAGGTACCCTCGCGACGGACGTTTTCTCGAAATAGTGGGGACTTACAATCCCCTCAGGACGCCTGCGGAAATCAGGATCAACGAGGAGAAGGCGATCAAGTGGTTGAAGCGTGGCGCGCTGCCGACGGACACTGTCCGTAGTCTGCTTCGCAGATCAGGTTTATGGTATAAATGGTACTTGATGAAGAAGGGCCTGGAGGAGCCTGTCATTGTTCAGAAGCTCTCTGAGTGGCAGGCGGGCCAGGAAGCGAAACTGACGCGTGAAGCGGAGCGCAAGCAGAGACGTAAGGCATCCAGGAAGGCGAAGAAAGCAGCGGAGTCCGCTCCTGCAGCGGCAGGAGATGCCGGCGCATCTGCACAGCCGCAGGCCGCAGCCGAACAGAAACCTGTCTAGGCCTTTCCTGTGAGCAGGAATTTTAGTCGAAGAGGCTCTCGCCGTTCCTGGCGCCCGGTCCATAGCGTCCGGACGAAACAAGGCGCGGCAATTGCGAGTCTTCAACTTCTCTTCTTTCGATATATTCGGCAGAAGAGCTAAAGCGGTCCTTCCGCACGAGGCGGGAGGACGGTTATCGGGCTCATGTGAAACCCGTCCTGCACTGCTCTATCCGACAAGGGCGGCCGGACGAGTAGGAAAAGGAGGTCCGCAATGCATGACTTCGTTGATTACGTGGTGAAAAAACTGGTGGACAAACCTGATAGCGTGCAGTTGAGCCAGGAGGAGAAGGAGGCTAATAAGGTGGTCTTCCAGCTTAAGGTTGATCCGGAAGATGTCGGAAAGGTGATCGGTCGAAAGGGAAGAACCGCCAACGCGATTCGAACATTGCTGAGCGCCGTTGCCGCCAGAGAAGGCAAGCGCGCGATCCTGGAGATCGTCGACAAGTAGAACAATCCCTCGCAGCGCATTTCTTCCGAAGGTTTCATCCCGTTCAAGAGGGAAGGCCTGAATGCCCCTTCTTGTCGACGGGAGGAGGAATTGTAATTCGAGCAGATATGATGGACGGACTTATTCTAATAGGTATTGCAAGAAAAGTGCGCGGAAGCAAGGGAGACCTGAAGATCGAGTCTATGAGCGACTTCCCTGAACGTTTCCGGACTCTTGAAGAAGTGTTAGTTAGAAGACCGAATGCGGCGGAAGCCGTTAAGATGAAGATCGAGAAGAGTGAATCAGTGAACAACTACGCGGTAATGAAACTGAAGGGTGTAAATTCTTACGACGATGCGGCGGCGCTTGTCGGTTCCGAGATCCTCGTGCCCGAATCACAGAGAGTGACGCCTCCCCACGGGACATATTTTGTAGACTCACTTATCGGCATGAACGTCGTGGATACTGCAGGGGCGGCCGTCGGCATTGTGGAAGATGTCCTGTCGAATCTGAACCAGAGTATCCTGCTTATCAGCATGCCCGACGGAACTGAGTTCAACCTTCCGTTCGTCGGTGCCTTCGTAAAGGAAGTTGACGAAGGGAAAAAGGAGATCCGGGTCGAGTTGATCGAAGGGATCGTTGAGAGCACTGCCCAGAAGACGAGAGGCCCTCGCCGTGAGGATTGACATCATCACAGCGGTACCGAGGATGCTAACGAGCCCTCTCAACGAAAGCATGCTCAGGAAAGCGCAGGAGAGAGGAGTCGTAGATATCAGGATTCACGATCTGAGGGATTACGCTCACGACAAGCACAAGACTGTTGACGATTCGCCTTATGGAGGCGGAGCCGGCATGGTTCTTAAGCCGGAACCTGTGTTCGAAGCTGTCGAGGAGCTCCTCGCTGAACGAACATACGACGATATTGTGTTGCTTGCTGCAGACGGTGAGACATTTAACCAGAGACTTGCCAACGAGCTATCTTTGAAAGAGTCGTTGGTGTTCATCTGCGGACACTACAAGGGTATCGACGAGCGGATAAGGGAAAGTCTCGTGACGCGAGAGATTTCGATCGGAGACTACGTCCTTACAGGCGGTGAAGTTGCGGCGTTGGCGGTTATCGATGCTGTCATCAGGGTTTTGCCCGGTGCCCTGGGAGACAGCGAAAGCGCATTGAACGATTCGTTCCAGACAGGTTTGTTGGATTCCCCGCAATATACGCGGCCGGCGGATTTCAGGGGAATGAAAGTGCCGGGAGTACTTCTGGCCGGCGATCATGAGGAGGTTAGAAAGTGGCGCGAGTCGAAAAGCATCGAGCGCACTTCCTCACGCAGACCGGATCTGATGGAGAAATATTTGTCGGACTCGGCAGCGAAAAAGCAAGAGGCATCGAAAGTTTGAGAAAATGGAGAACAAAAAATGAACAAAATATCATTGGTCGAAGCAGCTCACCTGAAGACGGACCTTCCTGAGTTTCGTCCGGGCGATACCGTCAAGGTTCACTTCAGGGTGGTCGAAGGAGAAAAGGAACGCATCCAGGATTTTGAAGGAATCGTGATCAGCCGCCGCGGAGGCGGTCTCAAAGAGACCTTCACGGTCAGAAAGATATCGAGCGGGATCGGCGTCGAGAGGATCTTTCCAATTCACTCACCCCGAATCGCAAAGATCGAAGTTGTTCGTGGCGGCAGAGTTAGACGGGCGAAGCTGTACTATCTCAGATCCCTTGCCAGCAAAGCTGTCCGTCAGAAAACCACGTAACCGCCTTGGAACGGAATAGTTCGAACCGGGCTTTCCTTCCATTGAGGAAACCGGCGTCGGACGCTCCAGGGTCTACAACCGAAAGTGAGATGCTTGACCTGCAGGAAATTGACGCGTTCGCCGGACTCGAAGATGTCTTCGAGAAGGTGACTAACGGAGAGAGGTTGAGCCGCGAAGAGGGAATTAGGCTGTACGAAACAGACAATCTCCTCGCGCTCGGTTACCTCGCAAACACGGTCCGGGAGAGAATCAACGGGTCGAACGCCTACTTCGTGAGGAACTATTACCTCAATTATTCTAATATTTGCGAGCTAGACTGCAAATTCTGTTCCTTCTATCGCAAGGAAGGACAGGATGGCGCTTTTCTAATGAGTCTGGACGATATCTTCGCTACCGTAGAGGCCGACAAAGAGAATATCACTGAGATGCATATGGTCGGCGGGTTGCACAACGGCCTATCGTACGATTACTATCTCAATCTGCTCCGCGGTATCAAGAAAATCGATCCCAGAATTCACATCAAGGCTTTCACTGCCGTGGAGATAGATTTCTTCGCCAGGCTTTACGGACTCTCCGTTGAGAAAGTCCTGACTGACCTGAAGGAGGCGGGGCTTGACGCAATGCCGGGCGGAGGCGCGGAGATATTCAGCGAGCGAGTCCGCGCGAAGATGTTCGCCGACAAGATCGGCGCAGATCAGTGGATCAACGTAATCAAAACGGCTCACCGGCTCGGCATACCTTCGAATGCGACCATGCTCTACGGACACATGGAGACGGTAGAGGAAAGGGTGGACCATCTCATTCGACTTCGAGAAGTACAGGATGAGACGAAGGGATTCTTCGCATTTATCCCGCTCGCTTACCACCCCCACATAGAAGATTCGACGCAATGGGCGACAGGCGTAGACAATCTCAAGAGCATAGCGGTCAGCAGGCTCATGCTCGATAATTTCCCGCACATCAAGGCATACTGGATCTCTATGGGGCCGAAAGTTGCGCAGATCAGCCTTGGCTTCGGCTCAGACGATCTGGACGGAACTGTTCGAGACGAGCGGGTATTCCGAATGGCAGGTGCGTCGACGGAAACCTCGCTGACAAAACGGCAGCTCGTGAAGCTGATTAAAGACGCGGGACGAATCCCCATCGAGCGGGATGCACTCTACCACACGCTTGAACGTTTTGCCTGAGTCACGGGCCCGCAAGAAAAAGGTGATAGTATGTCGGATCCCCAAAAACCTCCCGTCAAGAAAAGAATGGGTGCGGTAAGTTTTCTCAACACTAAGCCTCTCATATACGGAATCGAGAACAACCTCTTCGCACATAATTTCAATCTCACCAAAGACATCCCCTCCTCGCTGGCGGTCGGCCTCAACTCAGGAAAGCTCGACGTGGCTCTGATTCCAAGCATCGCTTATGCAAAGAACAGCCCGGCATTGAAGATTGTCCCGGAATGCGGAATCATAGCTCACGGGGCGGTCAACAGCATTCGCCTCTATTTCAATAAGGAACTAAGGAACATAAGCACAGTCGCGCTCGACATAAGCTCGATGACGTCGGTCGTGTTGACGAAGATAATCCTTGCGGAAAGATACGAGCTGAAACCGGAGTTTATCGTCGCGCGGCCGGATGTCGAGAAGATGCTTGCGGCGGCAGATGCCGCCCTTGTCATCGGAGACACTGCTCTTTTTAAGACGGGGACTGCGGGCCCGAACTACCTCGACCTTGCAGATGAGTGGCAGGAAATGACGGGACTCCCTTTTGTCTTCGCCGTGTGGGCAGGCAGGCCCGGCGCGCTGAACCTTGAAGACACTCAGGCGATTATTTCGTCGAAAAACCTCGGCCTCGACAATATAGATGACGTTTGCAGGGCGGCCGCTTCCGAGTACGGTGCAGATTTCAATCTCGTAAGGTCATATCTCACGGAAAACATACAGTTCGATCTCGGCGGGGCAGAAATTGCGGGTATGAAGCAGTTTTTTGAATTAGCCTACTTTCACGGAGCGCTCGACTATCAACCGCTGCTGAGCTTCTTTCCTCTCGAATCGCATGCGGAAGAGTCTCCTTCCCGGAATTGATAATTCGGGTGGCGTCTCATTTTGAATTTTGCTGCAGAGGGTTCGGTGAGAATACCCCGGGGCGGCCGGGGAATATTCGGCATTCTTTTGCGGTTTCGGGCCTTCGTCGCGTCCCCGGTGGTTAGAAGCGGGCACGGAATTGGCTGAAGATCGGATACTGAGGGTTACCAAAATCTGTAACAAAATCTTCGGATTTCGTAGGTTCCCTGAGAAAAGGAGAATTGCAAAATGAAATGGCTGCTTCCATCCTTTCTGGTGTGTATTATGTGTCTTTCGGCGCTGCCCGCCATGGCTCAGGAAAACGATTCTGCGTCGACCCAGGGAACGCTGGTTGATTCCCTGAGGAATAAGATGAGGGACATTGAGCATTCATACCGTTTGCTCAAACAGCGCACAGACTCCACTCACCAGTTTACCGATGCCGACAAACTTGAGCTGGAGAAGTTGTCCCAGACGATGACCGCACTCGGACAGGAAATTCAGCAGCTTACTCGAAATGCTTCAAAACTCGCGAACGACGCCGGGGACATCTATGATGCGCAGAACGCGACTGTGGAGAAGGGGGATTTCACGATCGGCGATGGACAGATCGTCCATGACAACGTCAAGGTCTTGAACGGCGATGCATTCATACATGGCACGCTTGATGGTACAATCATAGTTGTCAACGGTGATGCCTACGTGCGTAGTACCGCGAAGATAACC
Organism: Candidatus Kryptoniota bacterium; assembly: GCA_046706745.1. Classification (GTDB taxonomy): domain Bacteria; phylum Bacteroidota; class Ignavibacteria; order Kryptoniales; family JAKASW01; genus JAKASW01. Next base: position 35,513 of record JBJKPC010000053.1, on the reverse strand, counting down.
GGCGACGTGGTGGTCATAAATGGGAAAGCGCATGTGAGCAGGAACGCGCAAGTGGAAGGCAATATCATAGAGCGTGGAGGTACGGACCTGGAATTGAGAAAAGGCATTACCGAAAAGCTGTTCAAGATCGAGCACCCCGACATCTGGCAAAACAAGAATTTCATTTTCGATAGGCTTGCGGTCGACTACAACCGCGTCGAAGGACTCTTTCTGGGACTCGGCCAGAACAAGGAATATTTCTGGAGCGGGGCCGAGAGTTTCTCCCCGTACGGGTTTGTAGGTTACGCCTTCGCGCTTCACAGATGGAGATACCAGCTGGGACTTGACAAGTGGTTTGGAAACGAGAATAGGTTTGAGGTAGGCATTGAAGGACATTCGCTTACGGCATCCAAAGATTACTGGATTATCGGTCCGAAGGAAAACTCGCTTTACGCTTTCCTTGCAAGGGAGGATTTCATGGATTACTTCTCCAGAGACGGGATGTCCGTGCACGTGGCACAATACTTCCATGTGAATTCAAGAATCACCCTGAGTTTCGATCTCGATAAGTATTCGTCGCTGTCCGACATGACCAACTGGTCGGTCTTTGGAGGTCACAAATCGTTCAGGCCTAACCCTGCGATTTTAGATGGATGGATGAGGAGCATCGTACTCGATATACAACATCGCGAGTATAAGGGGGACACGAGAAGAACCGGTTGGATGGCAGGTCTACGAGGGGAGACCACTGTCAGCGGTGATTTTGATTTCCGGATGCTGACCGCGCAGGCTGTCCGGTATCAGCCCCTCTTTCGGGGAATGCAGCTTAACATGAGGTTGAGACTAGGCACTTCTGGAGGAGTCCTCCCACCTCAGCGCACGTACCAGATAGGGGGTTTCAATACGCTGAACGCTTTTCCTTACAAGGAATTCACGGGCAACAGGCTGGCCCTATTCAACATCGAGCTCCTGCTGAGTCCGGAACTTTTCAAGCGCTCGAATTTCTTCCCGTTGAATACCGTTACTCTGATCCTCTTCAGCGATGTTGGAGAAGTACAGAACGCCGGGAACGTTGGGCTATCCGAAGGATGGAAGCTCATGAGGATGAGCGAGATGAAATCGGATTATGGAGTAGGATTCGGCAACGGGTCCGGAAGCTTCCGCATCTTCCTGGCCTGGAGAACCGACATAAGCGCATCACCCACTTTCGGTATCCGGGTAGCGCGCCCCTTCTGAGCTCGAGTTACGGAAATATCGGTTGATCGAACTTGCCCTTGCCGGGGCCGGCCTGAACTGTCCAAGATGAATTCAGCATGACAGGTATCGGCTCCGACAAAGGCGCTTGAACTCTTTTGTTCGTACGGAGTTTCCGTTAGCCTTACGGAAAGATTCCGAGTTCCATATAAGCGGTCGCGATCTTATTTATGGCATTGACGAAGGCGGCCGTCCGAAGGTCGGGTATGCGGCGGTCACCCTTCAATATGTCCCTAATCTGGTTATATGCCCCAGTCATCGTTTCCTCCAACCCTGAATTGACAAGATCGATCTCATCTGCGCCTCGGGTTATCGTTGTCCGTTCCCCTTCGGGAAAAGTCCAGCCCGTCGATTCCTCGATGGCATGAACGATCTTGTCGAAGGCGGAGTGTTCAAAGCGTTTGTCCATCCTTCCGAACCGGACGTGTGAAAGGTTCTTAAGCCATTCGAAATAGGAAACAGTAACGCCGCCGGCGTTGAGATACATGTCAGGAATTACCATGACTCCTTTCTTGAGAAGTATCTCTTCGGCGCCGAAAGTAGTCGGGCCGTTCGCTCCCTCACCGATGATCTTGGCCTTGATTCGCGGCGCATTATCCTCGGTGATTTGTTTCTCCAGTGCGGCTGGTATTAGAATGTCGCATTCGAGTTCGAGGGCATCAGAGGAGCGTTCGATGTCCGTGGCGCCCGGAAATTTCAAAACGGAACCGGTTTCTTTGCGGTGTTTCACGACGGCGTCGACATCGAGACCTTTGGGATTGTAAACTGCCCCTTCAAATTCGGCCAATCCGACGATGACGGCTCCACCTTCCTGGCAGAACTTCGCCGCATGGTATCCCACGTTGCCGAGTCCCTGGACGATGACTCGCTTACCCTGCAAACCGCGGGGAAGGCCAAGCTTTTTCATATCCTCAGCGTTGTCGCATGCTTCCTGCAGCCCGTAGAATATACCTCTTCCAGTAGCTTCAGTCCGGCCACGGACCCCGCCCTCCGCTACCGGCTTGCCCGTCACGCAGGCCAGAGCATCGATCTTTCCGGGATTGAAAGCCGCGTATGTATCTACTATCCACGCCATCTCTCTTGGTCCTGACCCGTAATCGGGCGCGGGAACGTCGACTCCCGGTCCGATGTAGTTTTTTCTGATTAGTTCGGTCGTGTACCGGCGTGTTATGACTTCCACGTCAGTTGCCGTATACTTTTTCGGATCGAATTTTATGGCTCCTTTAGCGCCGCCGAACGGCACGTCGACCACTGCGCACTTGTAGGTCATCAGTGCAGCAAGGGCTTTAACTTCGTCTTCATCCACGTTTTCAGAATATCTGATTCCTCCTTTGACCGGAAGCTTGTGATAGCTATGCTCTACACGCCAGCCGCGTAATACCTGCAAGCCCTGAGACGTGCGGACCGGGAACTGAAATGAATAGATACTGTTGCAACCTTTGATCTGTTCGAGCAAACCTTTTGGGTGGCCCGTGAATTGCGCAGCTCTGTCGAAATTGCGGTTAACATTATCGAAGAAGCTGATCGATTGTTTCGAGTTGCTCATGGTTTAGCCCCGTTTTTTGTGAGGAGTTTTTTCCGCAAAATGTCAAACAGCAAGACTCTAACGTCGCACGGATCGACGCAATAATTTAACGCAAGGATGCGAAGAGAGAAACCGACGCGGAAGAAATGGCACCCCCGCGACATCCTCTTGTATTTCCTCCTGACTATTTCGGATATTTTCTTTGCAAGTTAAACTTTCGAAAGGATAACAGCCGTTCCATAACAGAGCACCTCCGTCACACCGTTCATCATTTCCGTGGCGTCATATCTGATACCCAGGATTCCGTTCGCCCCTACCTGGTCCGCATGCTTCATCATCATTTCGAAGGCCTCTTCCCGGCTTTTTTCGCAGAGCTGGGAAAACATTGTAATATTTCCTCCGAACAACGTTTGCAGGGAACCGCCGAGCGTACCGAATATCGATCTCGAGCGAACTGTAATACCTCTTACTATGCCGAGTTGTTTGACTATTTTGTATCCCTCAATCTCGAACGTTGTGGTTGTCATTGCGTGATCCATGGGAATCCTCCTAAATATCATGTATGTGTTCTGCTGAATGAGCCGCTGCCGGGCCGAAACATATCCGAATATACCGGCGCAGCTCAATTTTCACAATTGCGTCATGTGTTGAAGGTTCGACTTTTGTGGTTCTGCTTCAGATCGCCTGACCGCAAGATGTGACGATTTGAGACGGCCGAGCACCATGGAATACGATTAGACTGCTGAAAACAGATCGGAAGACCTGAAGTTGCTGCAAACCGCAGTTCAGCCGCCCCTCGTCCTTTGCTATGGTGAATTGGTGGACGGTTTACTAAATTTCAACGACTAAATGAGGATTGAATGAAATATATTAAGCCCGCCGTTCTGGTATCCCTTGCGCTTCTGATCGCATCATGTTCTACCCAGAAACGAAGGGTCGACATGGTTCTCGAGAATGCGGACATCCAGACGATGGATCCTAATTTCCCGCATGCTGAAGCCGCAGCGGTCGAAAACGGAAAAATAGTCGGGGTCGGAACAGACGTTGGGGTCTCGGATCACTTCAAGGGAAGAGTGAACATTAACTTACACGGTGCGTACGTGCTGCCTGGTCTGATAGACGGCCACGCTCATATGCTCGAATTGGGACTCAGTCTACGGACGGTGAACCTTTCCGGGACGCACTCACCACAGCAGGTTGCCAAACTCGTAGAAGAGGCTTCTGCCAGGACCAGCTTGGGCGGATGGATTCGCGGTAGCGGGTGGAACGCGAAGTACTGGCATGAAAGCCCTTCCGAGGCCGCGGAAATATTAAACAAGGTGGCGCCGGACAATTTCGTGTTCCTCGTGAGCTCGGACGGCAGCTCAATATGGGTCAACGCCAAAGTACTTCGGCTTGCCGGGATAGATCGTTCAACCAAGGCGCCTGTTGGCGGTGAAATCTTGCGAAACAAGAACGGGGATCCGGTCGGAATTCTGAGAGGCAGTGCGATCGGTCTGGTTACTTCGAAGATCCCTCCTCCTTCCGAAGATGCAATTGAAGATGCGATAGAGCTCGCGTCCGATACCTGTGCAAGATACGGCATTACTGAAGTCCAGGATGCCGGAATAACCCGGTCCACGCTGGCGGCCTACAAGATTCTCGCTGATCAGGGCAAACTGAAGATAAGGATATATGCGATGTACGACGGGAACGACACCACTCTTCCCGCGGTACTGAAGGCAGGAAGGATTATCGACTACAAGAAGTTTCTTACCATGCGCTCGGTCAGGGTTGACATGGATGGCGGACTAGGCCGCGGGAGAGCAGCGATGGTGAGGCAGTATTCCGACGCCCCTGGAGTGTACGGTGAAACGTTAATGGGCGAAAAGGATCTTGAGAATCTGACAATAGCGTCGCTCTCTTCCGGGTTCCAGGTGTGTACCGAGGCTCATGGCGACAGGGCCAACGATGTCGTCCTGGATGCATATGAGAGGGCATTGAGGGTTGCGGGAGCAAGCGACCCCCGCTTAAGGATCGAGGGAGCGGACGTTCTTCTAACGAGCGACATACCACGGCTCAATAAACTCGGCGTTATCCCTTCGATGCAGCCGGCAAGACTTGCTACCGAGATGTACTGGCTCGAATCAAGATTGGGCCCGGAGCGAGTGAAGAACGCGTTCGCCTGGAGATCACTCATAAACGACGGGAGTATCATAATCGGCGGATCAGATTTTCCGAATGAGAGTCCCGATCCCCGAATCGGAATATTTACTGCCGTTACGAGAAGAGGCCTCAACGGTCTTCCGCATTCGTTCTCTGATGCAAGAAAGTATTTCCAACTTACCGGCGATGCCGAACAAGATAGTTCGGACTTCAACGGCGGGTTCTTTCCGGAACAGCGGATGACAATCGCTCAGGCTCTGAAGTCGTTCACCGTGTGGCCCGCGTATGGGGCGTTTCAAGGAAAAGAGAAAGGAAGCATTACGGTCGGCAAGTGCGCCGATTTCACCGTCTTCAGTCGGAATATGACGAAGATTCCGACGGAGGAAATACCCTACGACAAGATCCTTGCAACTATCGTCGCCGGACGGATAGTTTACAAAGCTGTGCCGGTCAAGGGGTGGATCTCGAACTGAAATGACTGTTTCGACTGAGCCCCGCCGGTATGCACATTCAAATTGGATGAGGAGGCTAACATGGAACTGAAAGTGGTGAGAGTTGAAAAACCGGAAGATGTTAATTTTATACTCGGTCAGGCGCATTTCATAAAGACTGTTGAAGACCTGCACGAAGCGATAGTGCAGACGGTGCCTCAAATGAAATTCGGGATTGCTTTTTGTGAATCGTCGGGCCCAGCCCTTGTCAGGACGAGTGGAAATGATGAGGAACTCGTGGAGTTGGCGAAGAAATGTGCGCTTGATTTGTCAGCAGGGCATTCGTTTGTGATCTTTATGAGAGAAGGGTTCCCCGTAAACATACTTAACACGGTTAAGCATATTCCGGAAGTGGCGGGTATTTTCTGCGCGACGGGCAATCCGGCCGAAGTAGTGATCGCAGAGACTGAGCTGGGCCGGGGGATAATGGGGGTGATAGACGGCGTCAGAACGAGAGGAGTGGAGGCGGAATCCGACAGGCAAGCTCGCCATGATTTTCTGAGAAAGATCGGTTATAAGTTGTAGTCATCTGATTCTCAGCATTTGTCAAACATCGCCCCGGCTTCCAAAACAGCCACTAGCCGAGGCGATCATATCGAACTTTCTTACACATTTTCAGTCTATTATCACAATGAATCTTGGAAAAGTATGAAGAAGTATATCCTTTTTGCGTGCATGACCCCGACAGTTCTGTTTGCGCAGAGTTATCTGAACCAAAAGGGTGCAAGTTTGCGATCCGACACCCTGAGCCTCAGGCAGTGTGTGGAAATTGCTCTCAAATACAATCCCCAGATCAATTTATCAGAAGGCAATTTGGAGGAGTCTGAATCGAACGTGAAACTGAGTGAGTCCTCACTCTTTCCGCAGATATCCGCGACCGCTGGGCTGACAAGAACGGGTGGTACATCCGTTTTCGGAAGTTTCATTGTCTCAAGGACTTATGACTCGTACAGTGCAGGCTTCCAGGGCCAGCAGCTTGTTTTCGATTTTGGCAAAACCTATTCGAACATAGCGCAGTCCTCGGATCTGGCACATGCATCACGCCAGAATCTGAGAGGTACGAAACAAAACGTAATACTAAGCACATATACGAGTTATTACAACTACCTAGCCGCAAAGAGAGTGCGCGAGGTGGACACCGAGACTGTGGTACAAGCGGAAGATCACCTGAAGCAGGCCAAGGGGTTCTATAAAGCGGGGACAGTTCCCCAATACGATGTCGTCAATGCTGAGGTCACGCTTGCGAATGCGAGGGTCAATCTCATACAGGCGGACAACAATGTCAAATTGGCTCGCATTCAGTTAGAAAATGTCCTGGGAAGAAGGTTGCCTCCTGACTTTGTACTAAAAGATGTTCTCGAAGTCACTCATGTAAACATCAGTCTTCGGACGGCAATTGAGACTGCGATAGTGAATCGTCCTGAACTTCTCGCGACTCAAGCGCAGGTGCGTGCCGGCAAGGCAGGGTTGACTGCCGCTTGGGCCGCCGATCTGCCCAGCATCGACCTGTCTGGAGCTTACAACTGGCGCAACTTCAATATCGCTCCCCTTTACAGTGGTTGGAATATTGGTTTGACCGTGTCTCTTCCGATTTTCAATGGTTTTGCGCTCGATGCAGGAATAGACCGGGCAAAAGCAAACTTGAAGGCGGCTGAAGCGTCTAATGATTTAGCTTTGCAGTCACTATATCTAGAAGTTCAACAGGATGAGTTTGCCCTGGAAGAAACCGCGCAGAGGATCGTGGCGGCGAAGAAACTTGTCCAGCAGGCTACCGAAGCTTTGAGGCTTGCGGTCGGTGAATATAATTCTGGTACGGGCAGTGAGCTCGAAGTGACCGATGCCCAGGTATCAATGGCCAATGCTCAAATAACTTATATACAGTCATTGTACGATTATAATACCTCATACGCGCAGCTTGAGCGTGCCATGGGAGTCATCAAATAAACATACGAGAGAATAGGAGACCATGAAAAAAAGAAAGATCGTCACAATTGCTGTGCTGGTAATTATCATAGCCGGCGGCATCACTTTCTTTGCGACCAGGGGCCACACGGAAGCCGTGCAGTGGCTCACCCTACCCGTTAGCCGCGGGAATGTGGATGTTGCTGTCACGGCAACAGGAACCCTTCAGCCCGACACAACGGTACAGGTAGGTACGCAGGTTTCGGGGACAATCGCTCAACTATATGTGGACTGGAATTCGCACGTGAAGAGAGGTCAAGTTGTTGCCAGACTTGATACCACCTTCTTGTGGGCGAGCGTCGAGCAAGCCGAGGCTAACCTCCAAAAGGCACAGGTTGCGGAACGGCAGGATAAACAAACCCTGGATAGGACCGAGAAACTGTTCCAGCGAAAGCTTGACTCTCAACAAGATTACGATAACGCGCTGGCGGCCTACCAAACTGCTAAAGCCAGTGTATTGCAGGCACGGACCTCGCTGGACCAAGCGCAAATCAACTTGAGCTACGCCACCATCAGATCTCCTATAAGCGGGGTCGTAATTTCCAGGGCCGTGGACATTGGACAGACCGTAGCTGCGAGTTTCAATACTCCGACTCTGTTTACAGTTGCGAACAGCCTGTCGGATATGCAGGTGCAGGCATCCGTGGATGAGGGCGACATTGGCAATGTGAAGCTTGGCCAGCGCGTGACCTTCACAGTGGATGCCTATCCGAACATGGTGTTCAGCGGAACTGTAAAACAAATCAGATTACAGCCCACTACCGTTCAGAACGTCGTCGAGTACACCGTTATAATCGATGTTCCCAATCCCGGTCTAAAGCTCCTCCCCGGAATGACCGCGAACCTGACTATACATGAGGCGGAGGCCAAAGACGTGCTGAAGGTACCAACGACGGCTCTGAGATTCATGCCGCCCCCGCAGTACCTGGCTCAGATGAGAAAAGATATTCCGGACTCTGTGAGGAAGAAATTTCAGGCAAGATTCAAGAACTTCCATCCCCAGAATCGTGGGAACGGATTTCCCGGCCCCGGAGGATTTGGCGGAGGGCAGGGCTTCGGCCAGGGACCCAATCAGGGATATCAGAACAGGTCCCTGAAACCTGGGAGCTACTTCATGGTATGGGTTCTGAACGGGAATCAAATAAAGCCCGTGCGTGTCCAGATCGGTCTCTCTGACGGAACAAACACTCAAGTTGACGGCGACCTTAAACCGGGGCAAGCTGTGGTTGTAGGAATGCTTGCCGGCAGTGCCGGTGCGCCGCGACAGAACAATCCCTTCATGGGACGGAGGTTCTAACAAAGTGGCACAGTCGATCATAACAGTGAAGCACCTGGTTAAGATATACAGGATGGGCGACATCGAGGTCCACGCACTTCGTGGAATAAACCTGGACATAAATAAGGGCGAATTCGCTGCGATAATGGGAGCCAGCGGATCAGGCAAGTCCACTTTTATGAACATCATCGGCTGCCTTGATACTCCGACAAGCGGAGAGTATCTGCTCGATGGCGTTGAAGTTGCCAAGCTCGATCGGGATGAGCTTGCCAGGCTTAGGAACAAGAAGCTTGGATTTGTATTTCAGGCATTCAACCTTCTTCCGAGGACTTCCGCACTTGAGAATGTCGAGCTCCCGTTGTTGTATAACAATGCTTATTCCTCCGCTCAGAGGAGAGAAAAGGCGATGGACGCACTCGCGGCCGTAGGCTTAGCCGAGCGTGCGGATCATTTCTCGAATCAGCTTTCAGGCGGCCAGCAGCAGCGCGTCGCCATTGCCAGATCGCTGGTAAATGACCCGGTAGTAATTCTCGCGGATGAGCCGACGGGTAATCTCGATACCCGCACGAGTGTCGAGGTTATCGAGATTTTCCAAAGCCTCAACGAAAGAGGAATAACCGTCGTGCTCGTCACTCACGAGCCGGACATTGCGCAGTTTTCACTGCGTAATATCGTTTTTAGGGACGGGAAGGTGAGCAGAATCGTCGATGTGCAAAACAGGAAGATTGCTTCCGAAGAGCTTCCAAAGATACCAGTGGCAACAGATGAGGTGGAATGATGAATATCCTTAATGTCTTTAGAGTGTCGTATCGTTCACTGGGAAGAAATAAACTGCGTTCATTCCTGACAATGCTTGGCATAATTATCGGCGTTGCCGCCGTTATCGCGATGCTGGCCATCGGTGAGGGGGCCAGCAATGCAGTCAAACAGCAGATTGCCGGACTCGGAACAAACGTCGTGATAGTTTTTCCTTTCGCCTCCAGCCAAGGACACGTACGCTTCCAGGCCGGAGAAACATCTAGACTCACCGAGAGCGATGCGGTAGGGATCGGCGAGCAATGCCCTGCCGTCGAGTATGTCTCGCCCATTGAGAGAGTCGTTACCCAAATAATTGCAGGGACGAATAACTGGAGAACGACCGTGATGGGCGCATACCCCAGCTTCGAACAAATACGGAATTGGCCCGTAAAAAGCGGAAGTTACTTCACCCAGACAGACGAACGTACGGCTGCCAAAGTCTGCGTCCTCGGTCAGACCGTTGCCGATAATCTCTTCGGCCAAGGGTCGATACCTCTCGGCGCAACGATTCAAATCCGAAATCTTCCGTTCAGGGTCGTCGGTATCCTCGCATCGAAGGGACAAGGCAGTATGGGACAGGATAACGACGATATAGTGATTGCACCGTTCTCGACAGTACAGCAGAAGCTTGCAGGCTCCATCTATGCGAATATGCTTTTCGCGTCCGCGATTTCTTCAAGAGCAGTGAACACAGCTGTGGACGAGATTAGTCAATTCCTTAGAATCAAGCATAACCTGAGACCCGGGCAGCCAAGCGATTTCACCGTCAGGACTCAAACAGAAATTGCCACCACCGCGGATGCCACAACAAAAACGATGACGCTCCTTCTTGCCAGCATTGCGGGAATTTCCCTGATAGTCGGCGGGATCGGGATTATGAATATCATGCTTGTGTCGGTCACAGAACGAACCCGGGAAATAGGTATCAGAATGGCGGTTGGAGCACGCGGCGGGGACGTTTTGACTCAGTTTCTGATCGAGGCTCTGACACTCAGTTTCTTGGGCGGGCTGATCGGCGTAGTGCTCGGAGTATTTACGTCTCAGTTCGTATCTAACCTACAAAGGTGGCCGATCATTATATCCCCCCAGTCTATAGGACTTGCGTTCACATTTGCGGCCGTGATCGGGATATTCTTCGGTTGGTATCCTGCCAGAAAAGCTGCGAATTTGAATCCGATAGAAGCGCTCAGATACGAATAGCAAGTTCGAGCATTGGTATGGTGGACTGTGGTCCCGAGGATACTTCGGGAAATTTCGTAGGCGGAAAGCCGGGAGGTTGGTCAGGACAAGTCGCAGCTATCTCCGTGCGAATTGCCAGTAACTCCACAGTCCATTGTTCAATCCCCCTGCTGTACGGTCGAGGGTACAACTCCTCTTCGGGCGGTGCCGATCCGGATACGTTCAGATCAGTATGATTCCCTCGAGTCTGAGGAGATATTCCTTTAACCTGATTCCACCGGCATAGCCGACAAGCCTGTTGTCCGAGCCTACGACCCTGTGGCAGGGTATCACGATGGGGACCGGATTTCTGCCGATCGTTGTGCCGACAGCCCTGAATCCTCTCGTATGAAGCCGCTTTCCTATCTGCTTATACGTAACGACCTGCCCATAGGGGGTCTTTGTGAGTTCAGTCCACACTCTGAGCTGAAAGTTCGTTCCAATAAGATCAATATCCAGGTCGAACTTAGTGCGTTTTCCAATGAAGTACTCGTTCAACTGCTTAATCGCGTTTGAGTTCCTCTTTCGATCGTCCACGATGCTGTCGGGCGCGAAATTTTCTTTGATCCATCCGAAGAAGCTGGACTTGCCGTCCCTGGGTAGGGCGATCTTGCACAATCCTTTCTCTGTCGATGCGATGTAGATCACGCCGATCGGTGCCTCGAATGAGGCACAATAAACGCGTGATGAATCTTCATACGGTTCGTTGTGAAGCGTAACGGAACCGCGAATAACGTCGGTCCTCCCGGGCCTCAAGGCATCTCTCAGCCACTGAGGAGATACTCGGACACTTAACTGTGACACTTGAGAGTCCTCTCGTTTTTAATGAGAAGCAAGGAGAAAGTCACAACAAACTTATCTCTGGACTCAGTGCAGCTCGAACATAAAACTGAATCGCAACGGCGCCGTTTCGTCATGCACCAAATCTAAGAAAACTCGCCACCAACTCGTAACCGACGTAAGCACTGAAACCGAGAAGAATATAACCTGAAATCTTTGAAAGCAAAGTGAGCGTCTCCGCCTTGAACGAATCACGCTTCAAGAATATCGCTTTCAGAAGTGAATAATACCAGAGGGCTGTGCCAAGTCCAACGCCTAGCGCAAACAGACCCTCCTCGGCAATCCCATTTACCATTCCTCCGGCAGACTGCATGATCCCGCTGAGAGTAATCCAGAATGCTACCAACATAGGATTCGATATATACATGAATACACCGACAAAGAAGGCGCTTTTGAATTTCCCATTCTGTTGTATGTCGTTATCGTAGCGGAATCTTTCAATTTTCGTATTGATGTCTCTCAGTCCCAGGTAGATCAGAAGAAGAAATCCGATAATCTGGAAAACCAAGTTCACTTCTATCTTGTGAACGATCGCTGAGAGGCCGAGCATCGTTGCGGCGCAGTACAAAAAATCCATCATGGACGAGCCGAGGCCAACTGCGAACGCGTTCGAAAATCCCTGCTTCAACCCCCTGGATATCACAGTCACATTGATTGGTCCGATAGGAATAGAGATGACTATTCCGATTATCAAACCGACTAGAAAGGCAACCATCTTGAGTATTTCATTTCATAATGAATGAGAAACTTCTTGCACATATCCCCGGACAAAACGCAGACTCAAGTTAAAGAACCCTACAACAAATTGCAATCAGGTTCGGATGTCTGTAGTGTCGTTATTCCAAGGAAAGTTCACCGCTAAGCCGCGAAGGGGCAAAGAAATAATATCTTCCTGTAACTGGAAGAGGCAAAAAAGGCGAAGGTAGCCCGTCCCATTCTTTGCTTACAAACTATAGCGAAAGAGCAGTTGGGCCGCCGTCGGACTCTACGTTCACAGTTGAAGAATAGGCCACGCGCCTGTCGTCCATTATTAAGACAATAGGATATGCGATCGGGAGCAGCGTGATTCGGACATGTGCCGATCTGCGGCATCCCCCAAATCCTTTCTTTGTTTCTACGATGATGAGCGGGATAGATAAACGGTAGGGGAGACGCCGCCTTGCGGCATTTCCGTCTTCGCCAGGTCAAAGGAGTACCTCGTGATCGGACCATTCGGGCGATGAAAGTTGAGACTAGGACACTACCAGGAGGTCGTACCGGGTAATCATTTGATACGCGGTTATTGGTTTGTAAGATCGGCCGGGGGCGTTTATTACATGCAATTAAACGCATGCCCGTTCTGGTATCGCCGATACTCCAGAACTCGTTATACGTCGGCGACTCACCTTGATTTTCAGGCGACGCTTGTTTAAGATTCTAACTGCATGTCACCACAAACGGAGGTTTCCTGAATGTCTGTTAAACACTTGGCGTATCTAATTCTATTAAGTGTATTCGCAGCAGGCTGCGCTGCAAATATGAGCGTAAGTGATAAGATCCTGGCAGAAGTCGGCGGAAAGAAGATCACTTACGGCGAATTCCAGCGGCAATTAAGCCAGAATGCGGTACCCAACAGTGACACCGCGAATTCTATCTCCAGCAAGAGAAATTTCCTCGATCTGCTGATCGATTATAACCTCAAGCTACTTGACGCCAGGAAGGAACATTTGCTCGAAGAGCCCGCGATTAAATCGGAGATGCAGAAATACGAAGCTCAGCTGGCGGTCAGCTATGTACTTGAGCATGAAATCACCGATCCGATGGTGAGAAAGATTTACAACAGGCGAAAGTACGAAGTCCGTGCGAAGCAGGTCTTCATAAGAATCGCACCCGATTCGGCCTTCCCTCGCGGCGACACTTTGAAGGCCTACAAGGAAGCCGTGAATGTCATCAGAGCGCTTAAAAGGGGAGCGCCGATAGACTCCCTGATTCACGTTTATCAGGGGGGGGACACATACTACATCACCGCAGGATCGTTCCTGCGCTATTTTGGGGGCGAACAATTCGAGAACATGCTTTACACGTTGAAACCGGGTGAGGTGGGAAGTGTGCCCATCCGGACCCAGTTCGGGTACCTGGTAGTGAAATTAGAACAGCGTAGACCTCGCGTCGAGAGCGTACGAGCAAGTCATATTCTAATACCGATAGATGGTAAAACGCCCGCAGACACAATCAAGGCATATAAGAAAGCCGTTGCAATCTTGGATTCCGCAAGGAAGGGGGTAAGCTTCGCTAAACTTGCGGAAGATAACTCGGCGGACTCGGTCTCGGCAAGGAGGGGCGGTGATCTTGGATGGGTCAAGCGCGGGATGATGGTCAGGCCTTTCGATGAAGCCCTTTTCGATATCAAGAAGGTCGGGGAAATGACGGGCCCTGTGCGAACACGATTTGGGTATCACATAATCAAGCTGACGGGTGTCCGACCTGTCCCGCCCTTCTCCGAAGTCAGCGCATCGCTGAGAGAGAGTTATCTCAACTCAGGGTACCAGTACGATTATGACAATTTCCTGGCCGACCTCAAGCAGAAGTATGGGTTTAAGATGGATGACCAAGTCATCAATATGTTTGAAAAGAAGGTAGATCAATATAAGACATTCGATCAGACCAAATTTGACTCGGTGTTTACGCCGGCCGAATTGAACGAACCGTTTTTCACCTTCGACAGTGTATCCGGAAGTGTGGATACGGTTCTGGCGATAACTAGATCGAACGGGAAATACACAACTCTTCGTATGATGCCCAAGGTCATAAGAGAGATGATAGATGCCGCTGCGAACTCAATGGTGCTCGAGCACTACGCCTTCAGGAGAGTACGCACCTATCCCCAATTTGATTCGCTCAAAAGAAAGTACGAAGACGGTATATTGATTTATCAGATAGAACAGGATCAGGTCTGGAACAAGATCGGAAAGAGCGACAGTGTCCTGAAACCGTATTATCTTGCACACGCTGGAGAGTACAGGTGGCCCCGAAGAGTAGATCTCAGTATGATTAATGTCGGGACCAAGACCCTCGCGGACAGTCTTTACGGAGCTCTGAAAAAAGGCGCAGACTTCGACACTCTCGCATCCAAATTCGCTCTGAACATGATGCTGAAAAAAGACGGTGGGCATTGGGGATTGTTTCCCGACTCGTCAAACGCACTTGTGATAAAGGCCTTCAAGATGAAGCCCGGTGAAATCAGCGAGCCTGAGTCTTACGAAGGGCTCTATTCGATAGTCAAAGTCAACAGGTATGTCCCTCCCGGCCCGAAGACATTCGAGGAGGCCCGGGGCGAGGTGTCCGCGGACTATCAGCAGTATGAAGCTGACAGGTTACGGAGCGAATGGCTCAGGCGGCTGAGAAAAGAGTTCGGAGTTAAGATATACGAAAAGACTTTCGATGAGCTTGTGGCGAAGAAGTAATCTTCTAATGAGATTCTTCCTGCCGGCTATCCTGATCTTTCTCTACGCAGGGTGTTCGCGTCAGACTCCCCGGGGGAAGATCATTGCATCGGCGGATGGTAATGTTCTCCGCATGAGCGAGGTGGCGTCACATGTGGATACAAACTCTGCGTACGCTGTTAGGAACTACGTTTCAAACTGGGTCGATGAGCAGCTGCTGTATAATGCGGCGAAAGAGATGGGACTTAACGACTCGCGCAGGTTCAATCAGCAGGTGAGGGAATTCTCTACCCAGCTTGCCATAACTGCGTTCTTGAACGAAAGGGTATACGATGTTCGACCTGACCTCCCTCCCGGAGATATTGCAGATTTCTACAGGGCGCATAAGCCTGAGTTTGTAGCTTCTGACGATATAGCCCTGGTAAATTATGCCGCGTTCGACCGGCGGAGCTACGCTGTATCGTTCAGAAATGCGCTCGTTTCGGGTGCTGCTTGGTCCGTTGCGTTCGGACAGATTCCAGCTTTCGCGATACTAGATGCAAAGGACTCGGTCTATCTTCGAGAGTCCAACAGCACTAGGGCCGTTTGGAACGTGATAGAGTCGCTCGAGCCCGGCAGGATATCATTTCCGATTCAAGTGGATAGTTTGAGCTATGTTGTTCAGGTTTTGGCGAAGATAAGGCCCGGACAGGTGTTGCCCTTGAGTTACGCTTCTCCACGGATCAGAGAGAGACTGACGATAGAAAAGCGTCAGCAAATGTACAAGGCTTTGATCGATTCCCTTCGCGGGCTGGGAAATTTTCAGGTGGATCCAAGCGTTGGTATAAGAGACACAAATAGTCAGGAGTGATTTAGAGTGAGAAGATTTAGCGGATTGGCGATCATGCTTACCTTGCTTACCGGCACAGCCTTCGGTCAGTCCAAGCCGGTGCTTGACAAAATTGTCGCCGTCGTCGGAAACCAAATAATATTGAAATCGGAGCTTGATTACCAGGTTCAGCTCGCGGCCTATCAGAACAAGATGAATCCTGACAATCCGCAGCTGCAGCACAGGATCCTTGAAGCAATGATAGACGATAAACTGATATATACTCAGGCAGTGCTCGACAGCATCACTGTGACCAGTGACGAGGTAGACAGACAGCTCGAGCAGCGGATCCAGAACCTGATCAGCCAGGTAGGCAGTAAGGAGAAAGTTGAGCAGCTTTACGGCATGTCGATAAGCAAAATACGAACCGAATTCAGGAGCGACATGCGGAAGCAGTTGATGATCGAGAAAGAGAAAGAAGACAAGTTTGGAGATCTGAAGGTCTCTCCGCTCGAGGTCAGGCAATTCTACGAAGAGTACAAAGACAGTCTTCAGGAAGTGCCCGAAGAAGTCACGCTCAGCCACATTTACATTGCACCGAAGCCGAGCGAAAAAGCGAAGCATGAGGCCTATGCGAAGGCGGAAGCGCTCCTGGATTCGCTAAAGCACGGGGCCAGTTTTTCAGAGCTGGCAAAAAAGTATTCGCAGGATCCTGGAAGTGCCCCCGACGGGGGAGACCTCGGGTGGGCGAGCCGCGGCCAGTTTGTCCCCGCGTTCGAACACGCGGTGTATGCCCTCAAACCGGGACAGATATCTGGAATCGTTGAGACTCAATTCGGGTATCACATTATTCAGCTTCTTCAGCGGCGGGGCGATATGGTCCACGCTCGTCATATTCTCATCAAAATTCCGATCCTTCCTTCAGATGATGATTCGGTAATCGCGTTCCTGGATACCCTCCGCCAACGTGCGATGCACGGCGCAAGTTTTGCGGTGCTCGCAAGGGAATTTTCGGAAGATAAGAATACAAGTGATCTAGGCGGTGACCTTGGAACTGTTTCAGTAGATCAACTTGAGCCTTCGTTCCGCAAGACCGTCGATACTCTGAAGGTGGGCGAGATCAGTAAGCCTGTTCGAGTAGATGTCGGCAATTCTTACGGGTACCACATTGTCTATCTGCGGAATCGCATTCCGGCTCACAAGATAAACCTGACCCAGGATTATGCACGATTGAAACAGATGGCACTGACGATGAAGCAAAACGAGGCATACCAGAAATGGATTGCCCAGTTGAAGAAGCAGGTGTACTGGAAAATAATGAGCTGAAAAGCGTGGGATCGGGTGGCCATCAAACCACCGGGCCGGCACCAGCCAGGAAATTCCACTCGGGTCTTGGCCGATGCCTCACGGAGATGACTTGATTTCCATAGAGTTTAGCGAACTTGATCTGTCCAACGGGCTGCACGTTATTCTGAGCCCGGACAGAAGTGTCTCCGTCGTGGCTGTCGATGTGTGGTACCATGTCGGCAGCAAGAACGAGGAACCTTTTCGCACGGGACTTGCCCACCTGTTCGAACATATGATGTTTCAGGGCTCGGCAAACATCGGCAAAGCCGAACATATGAAGTATGTCGAGCGCGCCGGCGGTGTCTTCAACGGATCCACCACGTGGGACCGGACAAACTACTTTGAGACACTTCCCTCAAGCAGACTGGAGCTCGCATTGTGGCTCGAATCCGACCGGATGATGAGTCTCGATGTCAGTCGGAAAAATTTTGAAAACCAGCGCAAGGTCGTGAAAGAGGAACGACGTTATCGAATAGACAACAGGCCTTACGGGACTGCATGGGAAAAGTTGTTTTCGCTTGCTTACCTGAGGCATCCTTATCGCTGGCCGGTGGCCGGCCGCCCGGAACATCTGGATGCAGCTTCGGTCAGCGATGTTCGCGCATTCTTCGGGAAATATTACGTTCCCAACAATGCTGTCCTTTCGATTGCCGGAGATTTCGAGTCGGAACATACAGTGAGGCTTATCGAAAGGTATTTCGGAGATATCGAGCCGGGAGACGAGATCCGCATGAAGTCTCTAGCGGATCCTCCCCTGAGCGGCCGTAGGGCTGACAGGGTATACGATAACGTTACGCTTCCGGCCGTGTTCCTGGCGTTCAGAGTACCGTCGATGCATTCAGCCGAATCGGACGCACTGAACCTGGCCGCGGGCATACTAGCTCGTGGGAAAAGTTCCAGATTGTACAGGAGACTCGTTTACGAAAAGAAAGTTGCCCAGTCCGTGGAAGCGTACCAAATTGAAATGGAAGACCCCGGCGTGTTCGTCATAAAGGTGGTCGCTTCACCCGGGCAGAATCCGGAAGAAATCGAGTCGGAAATCAGAAAGGAATTGCACGGCCTGGCGGCGAGACCCCCGCACGAAAAAGAGGTAACGAAGATAAAGAACCAGTATGCGTCGGATCAGGTGCGCCAGCTGTCGAGGACATTGAGGCGTGCCGATGCCATGGCGCATTTCCAAACGTTCTTCCGCAATACCGGTTTAGTGAACACTTATCTCGACAGGTTCCTTATCCTTTCCGCGCGCGATATCCGCAACGTATCTGAGAAGTACCTCGATACAGAAAACAGTGTGGCTGTTTATTACCTGCCGGTAGAGGGAAGCGATGCGCACGCGAGTCGTTGAATCCGGATGGAGCCATGGCATGAGTCTGGAGTTGCCGGTTTGAGATGGAAAAGGAGTCTATGAGACTTGCAAAGCGCCGCAGGCCGACTTCGAAAGTGAGGAAGTCTGCAACAAAGGTAACCGTGGACGTCGAGTTCAATCAATTCACACTCGACAACGGATTGACGGTCATCCTCAGGCGGGACAACAGTGTGCCGGTGGTTGCAGTGGATATTTGTTATCATGTCGGCTCTAAAAATGAGAAAGCGGGGAAGACCGGTTTCGCTCATCTTTTTGAACATCTGATGTTCGAAGGTTCCGAACACGTGTCGCGCGGTGAGTTCGACAGGTACATCTCTTTGGCGGGAGGCTACAACAACGCATATACTACAGAGGATGTAACGAACTATTACGAGGTTCTTCCTTCCAACCAGCTTCCTCTTGCTCTGTGGTTGGAAAGCGATCGCATGCTGAAGTTCAATGTCACACAAGAATCGTTGTCGAATCAGCGCGAGGTGGTGAAAGAGGAGAAGCGCTGGAGGATCGACAACCGTCCTTACGGAGATATTTCAGAGAGGCTGCAGTCTATGATCTTTCCGGTCGGCCAATACCACTGGCCTGTTATTGGTTCGATGGATGACCTTGACGCTGCCGGCATGGACGATGTGAAAGAGTTCTTTCAAAAACACTATACTCCCGGAAACGCGGTGCTCGTGGTCAGCGGCGATATAGACAGGCCCGGCACGGAAAAGCTGATTCGGAAATATTTCTCCGACATTCCCGGCGGACAAGTCGGCGACTCGGGAGTAGAATTCGAGGACAGAGAAATATCGGGCGAAGTTAATGAAACGCTGAGAGGAGAAGTACCCGCGCCCGCCGTGTTTGCGGCCTACAAGACCCCGCCCGATGGTTCGAATGAATATTACGAGCTTTCACACATTGCGAAGGTCCTTTCAGACGGCAATAGTTCCCGGCTGTACAGGCATCTCGTTTACGACAAGCAGGCTGTATCGGAGTTCGACGTGTCCATTGAAGGAATGGAGGAAGCCGGCATATTTCTTTTCTCGGCATTTGTTGCGCCCGGACATTCAGCCGAAGAAGTGCTCGATGTTTTTGATCATGAGATCGGCAGGCTGAGAAAATCGCTTGTTACGCCGTATGAATTTGAAAAATCCCGCAATTCCACCGTCTCGGCATACATCGGCAGGCTTTCCACGAACAGCGGCGTGGCAGACACGCTGGCCCATTATCACGCCGTTTTCAAAGACGCCGGCCTGATCAACTCGGAAGTCGATCGCGAGCTTTCCGTTACAAGGGAATCCATGAGGCAGGCAGTAAACCAAATACTTGACGATGGGAAACGCGTTGTCGTGACCTATTACCCGTCGGAATCTGCCGAGAAAGTGTCTGGACTTTAACTACTTGACCGATTAGACTGTGCAAAATTCTGCTGAGAGGAAATGAAAATAGACACCAGTTGCGCTCTGGACAGGACCAAACCGCCGAAACCCGGGCGCGCGGGAGAAGTATCTTTTCCCCGCTATTTTGAGCGCAAATACCGAAACGGGTTCAAGGTATTCGTCATTGAAAATCACCAGCTGCCAATAGCTACGGTGGGTTTCGTGCTTAAGAGCGGTGCAGCCTTTGACGGCCAAGCGCCGGGGCTAAGCAGCGTAGTCTGTGAGCTCTTGACGAAGGGGACGCGCAAGCGGAGCGCACCGCAGATAGCGGAGGAGATCGATTTCATCGGAGGCTCTCTTTCCTACAATGTTTCCTGGGATGCCGGCCAGGTGTTTGTCTCGGTTCTGAAGAACCATCTCGAGAAGGGTTTTGACTTGCTTCGCGATGTTGTGCTGAACCCGACCTTTCCCGAAAAGGAAATACGGCGCGTGAAGGCACAACGGATAGCGTCGATCCAACAAATGAAAGCCGATCCGGGTTATCTCGCCGAAACGGCCTTTTCCTCCGTGGTCTTCGGAAAACATCCCTACGGGAGCAGTCCTGCAGGTACCGAAGAATCTGTGGCCGGAATGACCCGTGCTCGCCTGGTCGATTATCATAGGAAGCACTATACTCCGGATAATTCTTTCATCGTATTCGCGGGCGACGTGACGCCCGCGGAAGCCGAGAAGTACTTTGAGAGATACTTCTCAAAGTGGAAAGGTAAGTACGGAGGAAAGAGTATTGCACCGCCGACCGCGATGGACAGGAAGAATCGTCTTGTAATCGCACACAAAGGCGGCGCCGTACAATCATCGCTGAGGATCGGACATATCGGAATCGCGAGAAACAATCCAGACTACCTGAAAGTGTTTGTGATGAATACGCTTCTCGGCGGTTACTTCAGCTCCCGCGTTAACATGAACCTTCGGGAGGCTCACGGATACACGTACGGCGGGAGGACGGATTTCGATGCCCGTATTCTTCCAGGTCCCTTCCAAGTTTCGGCAGATGTTAGAAACGACGTGACCGCAGAGACTGTCGACGAGATAATGAACGAACTCCGGCGAATCAGAGATACACTTCCTTCCAAAGAGGAGATGACAATGGTGAAGAACTACCTTACCGGACTTTTTCCCATTCAGCTGGAGACTCCTCAACAGGTCGCGGGTCGCGTGGTGGCTGTCGAGCTGTACCGACTTCCTAAGAATTATTACAGAGATTATAAAGCCAATATAAGGCGAATTACCGCACGTGACATTAGAAACGTCGCCAGAAAATACATCCATCCCGAGCGCGCAGACATAGTCCTGAGCGGTGATGCTGACGAGATCCGCGATAAATTGGGAAATTATGGAAGTGTCGAAGTACTACGTGCGAAAGGGGGACACGATGGCAGAAAATCCTAAGCAGAGGGCTGTGTATTGAAGAAAGATTTGTCGGAACACAAT
This sequence comes from Candidatus Kryptoniota bacterium, assembly GCA_046706745.1. Taxonomy (GTDB): domain Bacteria; phylum Bacteroidota; class Ignavibacteria; order Kryptoniales; family JAKASW01; genus JAKASW01. The sequence goes on along the minus strand of JBJKPC010000053.1, from coordinate 14,233 downwards.
CAAATTCCAGATGTGGACGGAATTGCTCGTCTTAACAAGAGCTACGGCGAGCTTCGTGCAGAAGTAGCGAAGATCATAGTCGGGCAGGAGGAGATACTTAAACAGATTTTTGTAACGGTCCTCTCTCGCGGGCATTGCCTCCTTGTAGGAGTCCCGGGACTTGCGAAAACCTTACTCGTCAAAACGCTTGCCGATGCTTTGAATCTGAAGTTTAACCGAATTCAGTTTACTCCGGACCTCATGCCGAGTGATATTACGGGGACGGAGATTATCGAAGAAAACGTCAAGACAGGTGAGAGATCTTTCAGGTTTGTCAAGGGACCTCTCTTCGGCAACATCATACTAGCCGATGAGATCAACCGCACTCCGCCGAAGACCCAGAGTGCGTTGCTTGAAGCCATGCAGGAATACCGGGTAACTGCTGCCGGTCAAACGTTCCAGCTTGATCAGCCTTTCTTTGTTCTAGCTACTCAAAACCCGATCGAACAGGAAGGAACATATCCGCTTCCCGAAGCGCAGCTGGACCGCTTTATGTTCAATCTCTGGCTAGATTATCCTTCCTTTGCGGAAGAGATAAGAATCGTCCAATCGACCACCGGGCACCACACTCCCACTGTTTCGAAAGTGATGGATGCAGAGGACATAACTTACTTTCAGGATCTCGTGAGGCGCGTCCCGGTTTCAGAATCGGTCGTGAAGTATGCCGTGGAACTTTCGAACCGTACGCGGCCGCAAAACGGAAATGCACCCGATTTCGTAAAGCAGTTCGTAAGCTACGGAGCGGGACCGAGAGCTTCCCAATATCTCATACTGGCCGCGAAGGCGAACGCAGCTCTGGACAACAGGCTCAGCCCGGACGAAGACGATGTGAGAAGGACTGCGTTACCGGTACTGCGGCACAGAATTATCACGAACTTCAATGCCGAGGCTGAAAACACGAACACTCCTGAAATCGTTGGCCGGCTTCTAGAGATGTGAGAAGTGAGGCCCGCGTCAGTTCTACTTGCCGTATTAGCGATCGCGGCGCTTGGGGATTCACCCGTATATGCGAAGAACAGGTATTGGGTCTTCTTCAAAAACAAACCTGAGGCGGCCGGCTACACCGATTTTTCATACGGGGGGCCTGCAGAGAGATATCTTGTCGATCATGGAGTCCTTTCTCCCCGCGCTATCGCACGAAGGCTTAAGGTCCTGCCGGCCTCCAACGTCGTGTCGGTCATGGATTTCCCCGTTTATTCGGGTTATTTGGACAGTTTGGAGCAGGCGGGACTCAAAGTCATCGGAACCAGTCGATGGTTTAACGCCGCGTCGGTGCTCGTGGATTCGCTTCAGCTTACCAAAGCCTCGAGATTCCCATTCGTGAGAGGCACGAGGAAAGTTGCAAGCTCGAGCGTGCCGATTCATTTCGTCGTGCGGCGGGCTCAGTCGCGCCCGCTGCTTGCTAAAGCATCTCCATCCAAGGTACTCGGAGATTCCGCCTATTATGGACCGTCACTGACACAGCTTGAGTTGAGCGGTATCCCGCAAGTCCAGTCGCTGGGAATCAACGGCGGAGGGGTTCTCATAGGCATGCTCGACTCCGGCTTTCGCTATGAAACTCATGATGCGCTCAAAAACATCAGGATTGTCGACGAGCACGATTTCATACAGAACGACTCAATAACCGCTAATCAGCCGGGTGACTCAACCTACCAGGACAACCACGGAACATCGACGCTTTCCGTCATAGGCGGTTATTCTCCTGGAAATCTTATCGGGGTTTCTTACGGTTCTTCATTCATGCTTGCAAAGACAGAATATGTTCCGGTGACAGATTTCAAATGGGAAGAAGACAACTGGGTCGAAGGCCTGGAATGGATGGAAGCCCGGGGAGCAGACGTGGTGTCGTCTTCAGTAGCTTACAGCACTTTCGTGAACTCAAGCGGTGGAATCGACTCGGCCGAATCATACTTTTTTTCCAGAGGTGATTTCAACGGGCGGACCTCCTTCGCGAGCAGGGCGGCAACGATTGCGGCGCATCTGGGGGTCGTGGTGGTACAGGCAATGGGAAACGAGGGGAACGGAAACGGTATCGTCGCGACCATGGATGTACCCGCTGATGCCGACAGCATTATATCCGTGGGCGCGGTCGATCCCACCGGCCGGCTTGCATACTTCAGTTCCACCGGGCCCACCAACGACGGGCGGATTAAACCCGATCTTGTCGCAGACGGAGTGGGTGATTACGTCGCAACCGTCCCGGGTCCGGATACTTATGCATACGAGAGTGGAACGTCTTTTTCCACTCCGATAACGGCCGGGATCGCGTCTCTGATTTTATCAGTAAGGCCGAACTATACACCATCGCAGGTAATCTCACTTCTCAAGAGTACCGCGGTCGAATACCATGACCCGGCGGATACGACGACATTCGTCTATCCCAATAACTTCTATGGGTGGGGGATTGTCAACGCGTGGAACGCAATCAGGAAGATCGGCTTCGTCGGGTCGAACACTTATCTAGCTAGCACTAACGATTCTTTGGTGTCCATAAGCGCCAGGGCATTCAGCACATCAGGGATAAACGAAAATGCGAGCAGGGCATACTACTCTTACAACGGTGTCAACTACGCCTCGTCGAATTTATTCCGCACCGACTCGGCAAACCAATTCTCCTTCACGGTTAGCGTTCCGAAAACGCCTAAGAGCAAGCTGTACTTCTATTTCAATTTCGTCGATTCCACCGGCAGGGAACTGGATGTACCATATTACGGTGCAGGACAGCCGTTTGTCCTTTCAGGGTGGGAAACCACTCCAGTGGCGCAATCCAGCCGGTTCTATCTTTACGACAACTACCCTAACCCGTTCACATTGCAGACCCATATTGGATTCATATTGTACGGTGAATCGCGTGTCACCGCGGAAGTGTTCGACGTGCTTGGACGGAAAGTCCGGACGCTTTTCGACGGTACCCTGCCGGCGGGATACAGGGAGCTTGTTTGGAACGGCTCGACTGATCACGGGACGCGGGCGAGCAGCGGAGTCTACTTCGTCAGGCTTGATGTGGGAGGCTCACTGAAAACGGAAAAGGTGTTGTACCTGCGATGAACTTCCATATCCAGTTCGACATACCGTTCTACACATTCCTGATATTCGGGATACTCTCCACGGGGCTTTCTTACCTGATGTACAGGAGAATAGAGATGGTATCCGGGGGCAGAAGGATATTTCTCGGGATTCTTAGGGCTGCCTCGTTTTTCTTCCTTATGCTTGCCATGACCAACCTCGTGACCGATTTGATCCGGATGGAATCGCAAAAGAGAAACGTGCTCTTGCTTATCGACGACACACAGAGCATGTCACTCAGCGACAGCTCGATGCCGCGAGAAGACGTCGTCAAACAAATCTTCGGAAGTCCTGAATTCGACACCCTCGGAAGATATTTTCAAGTCAAGCCTATAATATTCGGTGGAAAGGTCCTCGTCGGCGCAAAAATGGATTCTCTCCGATTCGATCGCCCATCGACCGACATCGAAGCGGCGATGATCAAAGCATCTCAAGAAGCCTCGGAGGAAGGGCCGACCGCTTTTGGAATTCTCGTCACCGACGGCGACTACAATGCAGGCGGCAACCCGGTAAATGCTGCCGGAGACCTGACATTCCCAGTTTACACTGTCGGGGTCGGGGATTCCTCGCAGCCCAAGGACGTTGTCGTAAAACAGGTCATACCGGCCCCGACGATCTATGCCGGCAAGAAAAGCGTCGTCAGGGCAATTATCGGGTCCAACGGATTTGGAGGAGCGTACGTGACCGCTCGCTTGCTCGAAGACGGAAGACAGATCGGATCGAGAAACTTGACCCTGCCTCAGAGCGGCAGCGTGGAAGTTACGTTCGATTATACGCCCGCTACCGTTGGCAGACATTTACTGAGAGTCTACGTTCCGCCCCTGAGCGGCGAGTTCAATCGACGGAACAATTCTGCATCCGCATCAGTGGAAGTTCAGAAGGGGAAGTACTCCATTCTCCTCGTGGCGGGTGAGCCTGCAACCGACGTCGCCTTCTTAAGAAGAAATATAGAGGCAAGCGGAGACTTCGAACTGAAAGTTCTGATACAGAAGAACGGCACAAGCTTTTATCAGAAAGACGCTGCCACGATTCTATCGGAAAAATACGATGCCGTTCTCCTGTACGATTTTCCAAACGGGCAGTCTTCGGCGACTTTCGAAGATGTGGTCATGATTTTAAAATCGACGCAAGAACCCTATGCCTACCTTGCTGGCAAAGAGTTCACCGCCGCGAAAGTGATCGGCTTGCCTAGACTACCTTTCATTCCGACGGGCTTCCAATCCGGAGAGTTTCAGATCGGAGTCGACATGGCCGGATCGTCTATCATGCCGCCTGCACTTCAGCCTCTCTATTCGCTGCTCGATGGGAATTCGTCGCTGTTCCCGCCGGTATATTACCAGAGAATCCTGTGTAAGCCGTCACCCGGGGCTGCCGTCCTGGCGTATCCAGTGCTCAATGGGGTGCGTGTGAATACGCCTATCCTTCTGGCTGACCCTGCCCGCCGAAGTGCTGCATTGCTTGCATATGGCTTATGGAGACTTCAATTAATGAGCACGATCAGCGGACTCAGGACAGATTATCTGCAGGATTTTCTCACGACGCTTATCCGCACGATCATCACAGGTGGGAAAGAAAAACTGCTCGCTGTCCGCACGGACAAAAGAGTTTACGATCCAGCCGAGACTATCAACTTCAACGCACTCCTCGTAGGACAGGGCGGGGAGCCTCGTGACAATGCTAGAGTGGACGTGACGGTCAATAACCGACAGGGAAGTCCCATCAACGATGTCGTGTTAACTGGTACGGGCGGCGGAGATTATACCGGAAGTGTAACCGGACTCGGGAAAGGGAGGTACACATTCATTGCAAAGGCTACTGCGGGCGCGACGTTCCTCGGTTCCGACAGCGGAACAATCGTCGTCGAGCCGCTGAACACGGAGTTCGTACAGACTGCCATGAATGCGACTTTGCTCCGGCAGATTGCCTCGGCATCCGGCGGCAGTTTCATGACGGCCTCCCAGTTTATCCACAAGGGGATCGATATCAGGCAATCGTGGAAGAAGCCGATAGAGACGTCAAGCTCGAATAGATTTGAGCTGCTTTCCTCCCTGCCGATACTTGCATTGGTCCTCGTCCTTCTTGCTGTGGAATGGGCGATGCGAAAGTTCTGGGGACTGCCGTGACGGGGCTGCCCCGGAATAGTTGCGGGGCCCGTCTCCACGTATCGAGGAATGGAAGCCATAAGCCAAGCTTGACCTGTCAAGGAAGACGTTCACGACCCGTGGGAAGCGCGAGAAGTCTTGGCACTACGGTACCCGCATCTCCGCGTTCATCAAATCCGTAAAATATAAAAGAGTCCTCTCGTCACGAAGCAATCGATTCGTGTGGTTCGTTCCCCTGACTCTGGTTTATCGACAGTATGGTCGCCAAATCTTTTGTGAAATCCATCCCCAACTTTCCCCGGACACCGGTTTTCTAGTTAGCATCACCCGTCAAATTCACTTAACAATTCCTTAACATTAATTTAACCTGCAAGTAAATGGTCCTGGCTACTTTGAATGCATGGTGGTTGATTCTCACACTGCGGGCGTGCCTCAAGAGACCTTCAGGGTTGAGAAGAAGTCGTTCATACAAGCCGACAGAGCATTCAAGTTCGTAATCGGTTTTTTCGCGATTCTCGTAGTTGTTCTTCTTGTCTGGCTCGGCGTAGAGCTGTATTCGTCGTCAAGGATGGCATTCGAAAGGATCGGGTTCTGGAATTTCATAAAGGGAACTACCTGGGATCCCGTTTCCGAAGTCTTCGGTGCCCTTCCGTTCATTTACGGGACGCTGGTATCGTCCTTTCTCTCGCTTTTAATAGCCACTCCTCTTGGCATAGGGACCGCAATATTCCTGGCGGAACTTTCGCCCGGATGGCTGAGGCGCGTACTCCAGCCGCTGGTCGAGCTTCTTGCCGGCATTCCCAGCGTCATATACGGACTCTGGGGGATATTCATTCTTTCTCCGTTGATGGCGAACGTCGTGGAGCCTTTCCTGCAGAACAATTTCGGCTACCTCCCTTTTTTTAAGGGCTACGCGCTTGGCATAGGCATGCTCACCGCCTCAATTATACTTGCTATAATGATCGTCCCCTTTATTATCTCGGTCTCCACGGAAGTGTTGAGTACGGTGCCGGTCCCGCTGAAAGAAGGGATGTACGCACTCGGCGCGACTCGCTGGGAGACACTGAAGAAGATCGCCCTGCCCTATGCGAAAAGCGGGATATTCGGTTCGATCATACTGGCACTCGCGAGAGCGCTCGGCGAAACGATGGCGGTTACGATGGTTATCGGCAATACACCCAAAATAAGCGAATCGCTACTAGATCCGGGCTACTCGATGGCTGCGGTCATTGCCAACGAATTCACGGAGGCCACGACAAATTCTTACCTTTCAGCGTTGGTAGCGATCGCTTTCATACTTCTCTTGATTACACTCATCGTTAATGCGGTAGCAAGGTGGTTAATTTGGCGGACGACCAGAGTCAGCTGAACATGACCGTTATGACGGGGAGCGGTTTCTCATACTGGCGACGGAAAGTTTCCAGCGCGTTCTTTACCGTCCTCTTTTCTTCAAGCATACTCATAGTTCTCCTCCCGCTGCTCCTTATCGTCGGCTACCTCTTCTACAAAGGAGCCGCTTCGCTCAATGTGGATTTCTTCATCCACAGACCGGCCCCGGTTGGGGAGCCGGGCGGTGGAATGGGTAACGCTATCATCGGGTCGGCATACGTGGTCGGAATAGCTTCGCTAATCGGAATCCCTATCGGGCTGCTGGGTGGAATTTATCTCGGGGAGTTTCCGCACCACAAGCTCTCAAACGTAGTAAGGTTTGTAGCGGATGTTCTCAACGGCACCCCGTCGATAGTGATGGGCGTGTTCGCTTATACTGTGGTCGTTCTTCCCATGAAAAGCTTCACAGCCCTCGCAGGCGGGTTTGCCCTCGGGGTGATGATGATACCCACCGTTCTCAGGACGACCGATGAAATTCTCCAAACGGTTCCCAATTCGGTTCGAGAAGCGTCGCTTGCGCTGGGCGTTCCGTACTGGAAAACCGTAATATCGGTGATACTCAGGAGTGCGAAGAGCGGAATACTCACGGGTATCCTCCTTGCCGGGGCGAGGGTGCTTGGCGAAACGGCTCCGTTGCTGTTCACCAGCTTCAACAACGCATTCTTCAGCTACAGCCTGGTCCAGCCGATTTCCACTTTGCCGGTGCAAATATTCAACTACGCCATATCCCCATACAAAGATTGGCACAGGCAGGCCTGGGCCGGTGCTTTGATACTCGTTCTTGCAATCCTGATAGTAAACGTGGGTATGAGAGCTTTCTCAAGACAGAAATATGGGCAGTCTTCATGACAATGATTCAGGAAAATCACAAAGGAATAGAAACACAACATCTCAAAGCGTATTTCGGAAACGTAGAGGTCCTTAAAGGTATAGACATCGTCATCCCTAAGGCAAAAGTGACGGCATTCATCGGCCCCTCCGGATGCGGGAAAACGACTTTTCTGCGCACGCTCAACAGAATGCACGAACTTGCGCGCAACGCCAGGATCGATGGGAAAGTGCTGGTCGACGGAACAGACATATATGCACCGAAAATAGACCCTGTTCTTGTAAGAAAGAAGATCGGCATGGTTTTCCAGAAGCCTAATCCGTTTCCGACGATGTCGATTTACGACAACGTCGTTGCGGGATTGAAACTCACAGGCAGGCATCCGAAAAGGGAATTGGATGAGGTGGTCGAGAGAACGCTTGTCCAGGCCGCGCTCTGGGATGAGGTGAAGGATTCGCTTCGTAAGTCGGGGACAAGCCTGTCGGGAGGACAACAGCAGAGGTTGTGTATCGCAAGAACTCTTGCCGTCGATCCGGAAGTGATTCTCATGGATGAGCCGGCATCCGCGCTCGATCCTCTTTCGACCGCGAAAATAGAGGAGCTGATCTTCCAGTTGAAGGAAAAATACACGATAGTTATCGTGACCCATAATATGCAGCAAGCCGCTCGAATAAGCGACCAAACCGCTTTCTTCTATCTTGGGGAACTGATTGAGTTTAGCGGGACGCGCGACATGTTTACGCGCCCTCAAAAGAAACAGACGGAAGACTATATAACCGGCCGATTCGGCTGAGCCTTGCTCGTCCGGTTAACGAACTTTAGCACAATACGCTCGTCTGTTTGTTCATAGATCCGGCGTACCACTACTTGCTGTCAGGCTTGTTGTGAACTTTTGTGCGGGATCGGCGTTACTCATGAGCCATCGGCTGTTTGACTAAATCATCTGGCTCTTACCCCTATTATTCTGAAGAAGGATGCTTCAATGAGAACGAGCTTCACCGTTTTAGCGCTTTTGGTCTTTGTGTCTTTGTCGCAGGCGCAGAGCCAGTCTCAAATTTTTGATCCGATGAACTGGCCGACACCCAACAGCCGCCGCACGGCAGACGGCCGGCCCGGTGGGGGATACTGGCAGCAACGTGCTGACTACAGCATCAAGGTCGCGCTTGATACTGCCGCCGACCAGGTTACCGGGACTGAGACTATAACGTATACTAACAACTCTCCGGACAGTTTGTCACATTTGTGGCTGCAGCTCGATCAGAATCTCTTCAGGGAAGGAAGCCGGGGAAACGATGAATACGATTCGCCGCGGGCCAGATGGCGCGGTGCCTTCACGCGCGGGGGGGATATCTTGCACAGCGTCTCAGTCGACCAGGACGGGGCAACGGAAGATGTACACTACGTGGTCGATGGCACGCGGATGATTATATATCTCAGCAAACTTCTCCCGCCGCACGGTGGAAAGCTCCGGATAGAAATTTCCTGGTCGTTTGCGGTGCCTCGTTATGGTTCGGACCGTATGGGAAGGTTCCGGGCGAACCAGGGTACGGTTTACGAGATTGCCCAATGGTATCCTCGCATGTATGTGTACGACGACGTTCATGGATGGAACCCGCTGCCTTACCTCGGTGAAGGAGAGTTTTACCTGGAATACGGAGACTACAACGTAGAGATAACGGTGCCGCGAGATTATATCGTCGTTGCAACAGGATTATTGCAGAATCCGGCAGATGTGTTGACCGGCAAAGAGCGTGAGCGTCTCAGGGAAGCCGGCGAGACGGACGAAACTGTGCACATCATTCCTGCGGCGGACGTCGGAAAGGAAGAGACCCGCCCGGCGGGCACCGGCAGCCTGACCTGGATATTTCATGCAACGAACGTCCGTGACTTTTCATGGGCTGCCTCCAAGGCTTTCGTCTGGGATGCTTCTCATTGGAAAGATATACTTCTAATGGCGGTCTACCCGAAAGAAGGTATGTCCTCAGGCTCATCGCCGGCAAATTCTGGATGGGAATCGGTTGTGCAAATGATGAGACATACTTTCGAATACTATTCTACTAATTATCATCCATATCCTTATCCGGTCGCGGTCAATGTTGCTGGTATCGTGGGAGGCATGGAGTATCCGATGATCGTTTTCTGCTCGGTTCACTCGCGGGGACAGCGTCTCTACTCCGTCTCGGATCACGAGTTCGGGCACAGCTGGTTCCCAATGATGGTCGGCAGCGACGAGAGGCGTCACGCATGGATGGATGAAGGTTTCAATACTTTCATGAACTATTATTCGAACAGAGACTTTTACGGAGACTCTGCCAGAGGGATTATTTACAGCAGCGCAGATACAATTGCAAAGATCATGCTCACCCCATTAAACGATCAACCGGTCGATACGCGTGCCGACCAGGTACTCCCGCGCAACATGGGCTTTTTGGAATACGCGAAGCCGGCCTTCGGCCTTCGGTTGCTGAGGGAATTCATCGTTGGTCCCAAATTATTTGACCCTGCGTTCAGGGCTTACATACGTCGCTGGGCATTCAAGCATCCCCAACCGTCCGATTTTTTCCGGACGATCGATGACTACACGGGCGAGGACCTCAGCTGGTTCTGGCGCGGTTGGTTTTACTCCACGCATGTGCTCGACCAGGCAATTGATTCGGTAGTCGCCGACAGCGGCGTGACTTTTGTGTACATTTCCAATCGGAGAGGCCTCGTAATGCCGGCGGAAGTACAGATCACTTTTTCCGACGGGCAAGTATCGGATCGGAAACTGCCTGTCGAGATCTGGTTCGACGGCGGCAGTTACCGTCTTCCTGTTTATGGAACTGCCAAGGTGGACGAGGTCCTTCTCGACCCGCACCATCTATTGCCCGATGTCGACAGGATAAACAACGTATGGAACTCCTCCAGGCGAGAGAAATAGGATGTGAAATCGGGCAGCCCTTATTTTATAGGGCGGATTTTCATCACGGGATTTTTCAATTCAAGATCAGGACGAAGCCCGGCCGCGGAATGCTAAACACACGTTGAGTACATTTCGTTATTTAATCCTTTCATAATTTGCTTTTGCAGGTGCCGAAAATTATTTTTTCCCCGTGGTTGAAGTGATGCAGAGGAAGCGCACATACCTTTCCGGTACAGCAGGATCACTGCATATCTTCAGTTATTCAATTCCCCACGAAGTCACCTATTACCAAACCGAAAGGAGCAAGACATGCAAAGGTTACGAGGTTTCCTTTTACTGACCTTACTCCTTGCCGTCCCGAATTTGATCTACGCGCAGGGTGTCACAACTGCATCGATCAGCGGGACTATCAAGGATACTCAGGGTCAGCCGGTTCCTGGAGCCACAGTCATCGTGCTTCATGTCCCATCGGGAACCAAGTATGGCACTAGCACCCAACTGGACGGCCGTTACTTTGTAAGGGGTCTGAGGGTTGGCGGGCCTTATACAATAACCGTGTCGGATGTGGGCTACAAGACGCAGGAAGTGAAGAATGTTGACCTCGAAATCGGTCAAAACCTTCAGCAGAATTTCACGCTTACCCAGCAGGCTGTGAATGTGGGCGGAGTCGAAGTGATTGCAAACGAGCACGGACTCATGAACACAAACAGAACCGGTGCCGCAACGAACGTCTCGAGGAGATTCATCGAAAGTTTCCCGACCATCACGAGGAGTTTCCAGGACTTTGAAGCTCTTTCGCCTGACTTCGTAGGCAATTCGGCTCTTGGCAGGAACAATAAGTACAACAACATCCAGATCGACGGAGCGAATTATAACGACCTATTCGGTCTCCCTTCGAACGGAACTCCCGGCGGCCAGGCAGGCACAACCCCGATAAGTCTGGATGCGATCCGGTCGTTCCAGGTTTCTATGGCACCCTTCGACGTCCGCCAGGGAGGGTTCACGGGAGCCGAGGTCAACGCCATCACCAGAAGCGGAACAAACCAGTTCAGAGGGTCGATCTACTTTTACGGACAAAACCAGAACTTTGTGGGGACCAGTCCCGATGCATTCAAGACACCTTACCCGAATTTCAGCAACGTTCAAACGGGATTCCGTCTCGGTGGGCCGATCGTCAGGAACAAGCTTTTCTTCTTCGTTAACGGAGAAATAACCAGGCAAAGACAGCCTCTCAGCAATGTGACGAATGCTCCTGATTCGACTATTCAGAGCTTCATTAGTATCCTCAAGAACCAATACCACCTCGATCCGGGGACGGCAAACACGTATACACTTCTCACCCCTTCGAACAAGGCATTCGTCAGGCTCGATTACAATATCTCCGAGACTGAGAAACTGACCCTCAGAGACAACTACGTCGACGCAAACGAAGACAATCTTACGCGCACCTCGACTACTCTGTACCTGTCATCTTCCGAATACACTTTCAACGACAAGACGAACTCCATTCTCGCACAGTTGAACAGTACGTTCAGTTCGAGTCTATCCAACGAGGCCATCCTCAGTTACACTTCGATCCGGGACACGCGTGTAGTTCCACAGCCCGTTTTTCCGATGATCGAGGTAGCGAACGATCCGTCTTTCAACGGATATCTATACGCCGGCACGGAGCAATTCTCCGGCGCGAACGCACTAAGTCAAGATATATGGGAGTTCACCGACAACTTATCCCTCGTTGCGGGCAACCATCTTTTCACTTTCGGCACCCACGACGAGTCGTTCGGCTTCAACAATCTCTTCTTGAGAGATTATTACGGGTTCTACGAGTTCAGCAGTCTTGCGAACCTCGCAGCGGGCAAGCCGAGCAATTATCAATATGATTATTCGAACATACCCGGAGTCAGCGAACCGAGGGCCAAATGGAATGCCATCCAGTACGGAGTTTACGCACAGGACGAATGGAGTGCCACATCGAACTTCAAACTGACCTACGGGCTGAGGCTCGACATACCGACATTCCCGGACAATCCGTATAACAATCCGACGTTTGACAATACGCCGGCATTTGCCGCGATGGGTCTGAAGACCAGTCAGCCGCCAAAGACGGAGTTCCTCTTCTCGCCGCGCGTCGGCATCAACTGGGATATCAACGGCGATAGATTGTGGGTACTTCGGGGCGGCGCAGGGGTATTTACCGGCCGTGTTCCTTACGTCTGGATCTCCAACCAGTACAGCAATACGGGTGTGGACGTCAACCGTCTCTACCAGAACGGGTTGCCTGCCGGCTTCTTCACTCCGGATCCGTTGAACCAGCCGCGTCCGGGCGGCGGTTCGCCCGCTGATACGCTTCTGTCTCCTGAGAAGACTACCGAGATTGACCTGACCTCGCCGAACTTCAAAATGCCTCAGGTCTTCAGGATCGACCTGGCCCTTGATCATGAGCTGGCGTTCGGCATCGTCGGTACGATAGAGGGCATATTCAGCCAGTCCATGAACGATGTACTGTACCAAGATATAAACATCCAGCCGACGGGGGCACATCTCGCCTTCGACGGCCGGCCTTTATATGGTACACCGGAAGGGACTTCGAAATACTGGAAGGTCAACCAGATAAACCCGCTGTTCACGAATGTCGTTTATATGACGAACACAAGCAAACCCTACGAGTACGATTTTACTGTTTCATTGAAGAGACAGTTCGGCGAAGGTCTCTTCTCGTACCTCAACGTACTGGGTTTGAGAGACCAGCTCTTTGCCGATGTTTCTTACACGTACAGCAATTCGTATGATCAGAATGCAGTCACGTCAAGTCAGGCGATTTCGCAATGGCGTTACAATCCTGTTCCGGGAGATCCGAACAATCCTCCGTTGGCCGTCTCTGATTTCTCGAGACCGAACAGGGTAGTCGCTTCCATCTCAGAGAGCGTCGCCTATGCACACGGCTTTGCTACAACATTGTCGCTGTTCTATACCGGAACTTCAGGTGCTCCGTTCTCATACATCTACTACGGAGACGTAAACGGCGACGGGCAGAATCAGAACGATCTAATTTACGTTCCGAAGAATCCGGTTCCGGGAGGAGACATCAATCTCGTAGCCTACAGTTCCAGTGCTCACGGCTATGCGGCGGCACCAGCTTCCGATTACCAGAAGCTTGCGGCGTATATCAATGGAGATCCTTACCTCAGTAAGTACAAAGGACAAATCGTCCCTCGAAACGGAGGACGGGCACCGTGGGACGGTCAGCTGAACCTAAGGCTCGCCGAAGATATTCCCACCGTCGATGGGCAGGACATTGAGTTCTCAGTCGACATACTGAACTTCCTGAACCTGCTCAACCACAACTGGGGGTGGGTCGAGACCGTACCGTACGGGACCTACACCTTGTTGGATTACGAGGGAATGAACGCCTCGAACCAGCCGACATTTGCGCTGGAACTGCCTAAGAGCGGTCACCCCTGGTCCCCCGATCAATTTTACTCTCGCTGGCAGCTTCAGCTCGGCGCGAGATACAACTTCTGATTCCGTTTAAGCGATAAACCTTGTCAAGGTTCCAAACCTTGACAAGGTTTCCTTAAGCATTTCCGACGTCCCGCTTCCCGCGGGACGTCTTCTTTTTGTGCCGCCTGGCGGAAGGAAGTTCAGCACACTGATGACGCGGAAGACTACCGATCATGGCGGAAAAGAATACTATCAAAGACATCTGTGAGAATCTGTTTCCGATCCGTGCAAATCCGTGTTCCTATCCGTGTAGTCCGCGTGTAGCATCTGAAGCCGCGGGTAGTGGTGCATTTTGAATCCGTCGTTCACGAACAGTGGGAACTGAATTGCGGAAAGCAGTGCGGTTGTGGCTTGTTTTAATCCCGTAGGGATGAAATTACTATAGAACTATTATGAAACCTGGAT
>JBJKPC010000052.1:0-3202 GCA_046706745.1 Candidatus Kryptoniota bacterium | reverse complement strand
TGACGTTGGACGGTCTGCTCAGCCTGGCCGCATATTCCACCTGCGGCAGCTCTCTGAGCACGTCCGCGAGCGGCGCGGGCGTCAAAGGCATTGTGTATTCATTGACTCCCATTTTCCAGTGAGCGATGACCCGGTATGTCCTTTCCGCATTTACGTTGTAGCGATCGTAACTGAGTTCGTACTTCGCATACAAACCGGCCAGTATGAAAACCGTCAACCCGATCGCCAATCCCGCAATGTTCAGTAATGAATGAAGCCTCGCCCTGAGAAGGGACCTCAGAGCCGTCACAAAATAATTCTTCAGCATGCCCTGCCTCCGTTTTTCAACGATCAATGTTCCGTGAGCAGTCATTAGTACTCAATGATCAGCGGTACCCTACCTGCGATATCAGGCAATTGATGGTCGACTACTGTTCATCGTCAATCGACGACTCACTTCACTCGTATCTCAGCGACCTTATCGGATTGGCGGTCGCGGCCTTTATTGCGTGGGAACTCACCGTCGCGAGAGCTATTAACAGCGCGATGAGACCCGAAATTACGAATATCCAGAGGCTTATGCTTGTCTTGTATGCGAAATCCTGGAGCCACCTGTTCATCACGTAGTACGCCAGCGGCCAGGCAATGACATTCGCGATTATAACCCATTTCACGAATTCCGATGAAAGAAGGGCGATCAGTTCGGGGATGGATGCACCGAGCACCTTTCTTATTCCTATCTCCTTCGTCCTCTGCTCGGTTGTAAAAGCTGCAAGCCCCAGCAGACCGAGACATGCGATGAATATCGCAAGGACTGAAAATACGCCCGCGATTCTGTTCGTCCTGATGTCCGTCCGGTAAAGGTGATCGAGATTCTGGTCGAGAAATTCGTAGTCGAACGATTCATTGTCGGCATATTTCTTCCAGGTGCTCCCGAGGAATGAAATTGTGCCCTGATAATCACCTGGTGCAATCCGCACAGATACGAACTTGCCGAACCCGCCGCTCCTGAACAACAAAATCCCGAGCGGGCGGATCGCCTCATGGAGCGACTGGTAGTTGAAGTTCTTAACGACCCCGATGATCGTGTACGGGACCGGTTTCTTGCCGGGAGACGGCATCGCGTTCAGCGTCTTGCCCACCGGGTCCTTCAGGCCGAAGGCCTCGACCGACGCCTGGTTAAGCACGATAGCAGTGGAATCCGACGGATGCTCCACGGAAAAGAACCGTCCTTCGGCCATGGTCATCTGGTAAGTTTTCGCAAAGTCATAATCGCATTGTATTGTCCTTATGTCTTGCGCGGTTCTGCTCGATCCCCCCTCCGGATTGAAAACGTTGTCGCCGCTCTGGTCGCCGGGAATATCGGTAGAGTTGGAAAGGCTTCTTATCGCCGGGTCGCTCCTGAGCTCGCTCTCGAAGGATTGTATCTGAGAATCGATGTCGTCCGTCTTGTTGATTATAACGATATGATCTTTGTTGAACCCGAGGTTCTTGTTCTGGATGTACCGAAGCTGGCTGTAAATCATGAATGTACTCACGATCAGGACTATCGAGACGACGAACTGCGAGATGACAAGTACGCTCCGCAGAACAGATTTCCGGTTTCCCTTCTTGCCTTCCGACTTGAGCACGTGTGCGGGGAGAAACGATGAGAGATAAAACGCCGGATAAATCCCCGAAAGTGCGCCGACACCGGCGGCGAGCAGGATCAACAGCGGAACGGCGTAGAAATTATCGAAGATGCCGAGCGTCAGGCTCTTTCCCGAAATATCGTTGAAAAGCGGCATCAGGAGTTCTACGATTCCGACACCGAGCGCGACTGCAATGAGACTCATGACCATCGATTCGGACATGAACTGCGCGACAAGCCTGCCCCGGCTCGACCCAAGCGTTTTCCTGATTCCGACTTCCTTCGCGCGCTTTTGGGACCGGGCGGTGGCGAGGTTCATGAAGTTTATGCACGCGATAAGAAGTATCGCAATGGCGATCGCCGAAAAGACCCAGACATAAGCGATATCGCTGTTCGGAGCAATCTCATATTGCAAATGCGAATGCAAATGAATCGATGTGAGCGGCTGGAGATAGAAGCCGAGCCTGTTTCCATTCGATTCGAACTGGTCGAATGTGACACCCGTCGAGGCCTTCAGCTGCGGACCTATATATTTTCTAAGGTCCGCATTCATTTGCTTCTGAAATGCGGCCGCATTCGTTCCCTTCCGCAGGTCTATATAGGTATAGTAGTTATTGCTGAGCCATACCTGGTTTTGGCTGTCCTGGTATGTGTCGAGAGAGGCGAGGAAGTCGAAATGAAAATGCGCGTTCTCCGGAAAGCCGTCGACGACGCCCGAAACCATGTAGTCCCGCCGGTGATCCGCATTCAGGATCTTACCCATCGGGTCTTCATTCCCGAAGTATTTCTTTGCCATGGCCTCCGTTATCACGACCGTGTTCGGCCGGGTCAGCGCCGTATTTGAATTTCCCTCTAAGAAATGGACAGTAAACACATCGAAGAAAGTGGAATCGACCCAAAAGAATTTAGTTTCACTGAAGGCCTTGTCACCGTACCTCAAGACGGGAGCTCCGTAGAAGGCCACGCGCGTTCCCGCCACTACCTGGGGAAAATCCCGCAGCAGGGTCGGCTCGAGTGGGGCGCAGCTTAAAGCCATGTTCAGGTCCTTGTCGTTGAAGTACGCATGAAAATGCACACGGTATATCTGGTCTGCGTTTTTGTTGAACCTATCGTAGCTCAGCTCGTTGCGGACATACAGCAGTATGGTGATGCAACAGGCGACGCCTACAGCCAGGCCGACTATATTTATAAGCGAGAACCCCTTGTTCTTCCTGAGGTTTCTCAGCGCAACGCGAAGATAATTTTTTAACATGTGCTACTCCTCTTCAAAACAGGAGACAGAAGAAATAAGCAGACAGGGACTGAGCCCTTCTCAGCGGCTCTTTTCCTTTCTCCTCTACGAGGCCGCACCTTACTCCTGTTTCCTTTCTCCTTTGTCTCGTTACTCATTTCGTAATGCTTCTACGGGGTTTGCCGTCGCTGCCCTGGTTCCTACGGAGCATATGGTGGCCAGAGCGATGAGAAGTGCGGCGGCGCCTGAAATAACGAACACCCAGATTCCGAGACTGGTCCTGTAAGCGTAGTTTTCGAGCCATTTTTGCATCACATAATATGCTGCGGGCCATGCAATAACGTTTGCAATCAGAATCCACA
>JBJKPC010000051.1:0-4561 GCA_046706745.1 Candidatus Kryptoniota bacterium | reverse complement strand
GTTGTGGTCGGATTGAACGGGTTGGGAAAGTTCTGCTCGAGCTTGAATTCCACGGGCACCCGTTTCTGTTGCTTCGCCCCGACCAGAAGCGTGTCATAAGTCCAGTAAGTCAGCCCACCTATTGTTATTTCGTGCCTCAGGTTAAAATAGAGAATGTCGGGTGCAAGCGAATCGATATAGGAGATCATATTCCAAGAACTGCAGCCAGCCGTTTCCCCCGGAGAAACATCCGGGACAGGATTTTCAAACCCGGACACTGACTTCACCCATGGATCGTCGCAGTAGATCTTCACCTTCGCGCCAGTGACAGCGGCACTCTTTCCCCTGTTCCTCACGTATGGCCTGATGTTGCAGTAGGAATATACCCTCTGATCCCTTAATGTGTCCGCAACAATATCCAGCGGACCGGCCGTAGTGAACCACGCCACGTCAGGAAGCCGCCGATTTGTACCTTCCGTATTATCGTCAGTTTTGATATCAATTCTGAACATGTTCTCATCCGACTGTGCCCGGATGAAGCGCCCAAAAAGATTATCGTCCGCACTTCCATCTCCATGAAGTCCATCATCAAAAAGGGGAAGGCTGTCCCGCACAACCCCCTGGATGTCAGTTACGATCGCGCTTATGGTGGCGGAGTGGTTCAGCGGATTTGCCAGCCGGGCGGTGATGAGCACACTGTCCAGGCCCGGCGCGACATAACGGTGATCGAGTTTAACACCGTGGGCGTAAGTAAGAGTGCTGATCCAATCCAACGCCGCCTTCACAACGTCGTCCTCTCCCTTGGCAACTCCCTGCGGCGTGAGCCATACTTCCTCATCGACAGGAATGCATTTACGAGTCAGTGTCTCGCCCGGATTAGAAGGTGCGTAAGCGACCGAAAACGTATGCATTCCGGACCACTCGGAGGGAAGTCCAGAAAGATATTTGGGACCGCTGAATGCTCCATTTGTTGGTTTCCCGAAGACACGAGCCATTGGGTGGCGCTTTAGCATCTGAACAGAAAAATCGCCGCAGGATGCTGTCGTAGGACCACTCAAGACCGCAATCGGACGGTCATAGAGATCGCGGTCAGCATCATGGAATCTGATGTAATCGTCATACCAGGTGGAGCTCCTAAATGCGAAATGATCCAGTGGGTCCGCACGTTCCAGGAATTTAAGTAGTACAAAATCGCGATTGAAAAGTCTTCTAAATCCTTCGTTCCACCTTACTCCGTTTGCTTCCGGATCGCCTCCGCCTGTGGACCTCAGGTCAATTATGAGCCCGTCGGAACTGCTGTCCGGCATTATTGCATTGACGGCGTTGAGGAAGTCTGAATTGACTGTCGGCCTGAACCAGCCCAGGACGTATATGTATCCGATCTTCGTCCCTTCGACGTAGCCAGAGCTGACAAGATGGTCGTTCTCGACATCGGGGAATGGTACTCCTGTTACAGGCATTTGCTCAGTAGAGAATGCGCCGGACATAGGGCCGCTAATGAGACTGGTAGGCAGGTGAAGAGTATCGCCAGTAGCATACTGAAGGATATCGATGGTATCAAACAGATGCCAGTTCCGGCCCGCGGCACCGAGCCATTGATGAGTTGCAGCCTCGGGGGATGAAGCCATGGGTATGGCGGTGACCATCGGGAATTGAACTTCAAGCAAATCCTTATATAAGTCCTTCCACATCTTTCCGTCGTAGCCTAGAACGATGTCACCTGGCACCAGACCCAGCGGGTGATTCTCGATAGCGGAGTAAACTAACAAAGTGCTGTCGGGCAGAGGCGTGAGGCCGGCCCCAAAATGGTCCGACTTCTCAATACTCTCTGAAAACACATCATTGCCCGCCGGGACAAGTAGGGGAACATCCATACCTAAGGGCGTCGTAGAAACATTGTTGTTAATAATCCACATATGCATTTCATGCAGCGACTGAACCAGGTAGGTGAGAATTCCTGCAAATCTGCCGCGACTGACACCTTTTGCTATTGTATCGCGGTAAGCCTTCATCGCGTTCCAGTTGTCGGGGATTCCGTCGAAAGCGGCAAAACTCTGATCAATGGTATTCCAGAAAGTGTCAAATATCTGGAGCTTCTCTTCGGTCGTTCTTCCCTCTCCCCATGTCGAGTCGATGAGGTGTCGCCACTCGGATACTGTGTGCCTCCCGATTCGTTTGGCGGGATCGAGTTGAGTGACCAATGGATTCGAATCGACCCGAGCAGGACCATGGCTCTGCGCAAGAGATACTGATGGGGATAGAATGACAACCAGGAGAACCACACTCGGCAGTTCACATAGCTTCGTTCTGAAATTCATAACGCCTCCTCTCAACTTACATGATTCAGCAAGCCAATCGATACGAGTATCATCCGGTTGTTACTTAAGCAAGAGCATTCTTCTGACCGAGGTGTACGCCCCGGCCTTCAGCATGTAGAAATACACTCCGCTCGCCAGGCCGCTCCCATCGAACTGAACTTCGTAAGTGCCGGGACTTTTTTTTTCGTTCACCAGGGTTCTGACTTCCCTGCCGAGTACATCATAAACCTTCAACACCACAAATCCGCCCCTGCCGGGTCGGATCTGCGACCCAGAACCCGGAACCTCGAACCGAATCGTTGTGGTCGGATTGAACGGGTTGGGATAGTTCTGTCGCAGCTCGCAAACTAAAGGCAGATTCGCCGGCTCGTTGAATCCAGTCAATACTCTCGAATCCGTCCAGTACTTCACGCCATCCTTCATTATCTCGAATCTCAAGTTGAAATACAGGGGTTCGGGTGCCAGCGAATCAACATACCGCATCATATTCCATGAATTGCAGCCGGCCTCTGCTCCCGGACTTATATCAGGGAGGGGATTATCGCCGGTTGTTTTCGTGGTCGCCCACCGATCATCACAGTAGATTCTTACCTTTGCACCGGTGATAGTAGCACTACTCCCCAGATTACTTACGTAGGGCCTTACATTGCAGTAACCGGAGCCGTTCACGTACTTGACACTGTCAATCTTCACCGGCCCCGCTGTTGTAAAACTGCAGATGTCGGGTGTCCGGAAATATTTATGGGTTATTGCATCAACTGTGCATACGCCCAACGAGTAGAACTCTTCACCATCTTCCGGTGGTATGTAAGCACCGAAGACGCCGTCGCCGGGGGACAGATCGCCGTGCATGCCGTCATCGAAAAGTGAAACGGAATCGAGAACTGAACTATCTGAGTTCGCATAAATCAATCGAGGGGTAAATTGATGGCCGTATATATTGGAGAAGGTCGTCCGGAACAGGACCGAATCGACACTCTTTCTCGCGTACGGCTTGTCGACGGAAGGCTCTACCGCAAATATGTTGCCATATCTGACCATTACAGAATCGATAAAGCTCAAGGCGACAGTCAATCTACCCTGCATTTGTCCGGTGTGAGTCCCTACGAAAGGATGGAACACGTACTTGATGCCAAGTGAATCTAATCCCATCGCAAAATCAGTATTGAAAGGATACAGGAAAAGTTCGTCTTGAGTCCCGCAATCAAAATAGATGGCAGGCTCAGACCCCAGGATCATGTTTTGAGCAATTGTGAGGGGATCCTGCGATAACCACTTGTTGAAAGTCGAGTCAATGAAGTTTCCCATGCTGTCAATCGGAAAATCAACCTTGTATGGCTGATTATTCAGGTTCGGTGAAAATGCACCGGTTGCAGTGTAAAATAGATACGTAAATATGTGTGTGAACTGATCATCCAGGATCGGCAGATAATTGGAAACTGGTGCGCCGCCGTTCTCAGTGAGCAGTATTGGAACCCAGGAGATAAAGTGACGGAAACTGTACACACCGCTAAGCGAAGCAACGCAGCAATAAATATCGGGATGCTTCAATGCCAGCTTCATCGCCCCATAACCACCCATTGAGCCGCCCCAAATCGCCCTCTTGCCCACAGTGGGAATGGTTTTGTATGTGGTATCAATGAACTTGACGAGATCATAGACAATATAGTCCTCAAAATTTCCATAGAGTGCTGAATTTGTGTAGAAACTTCCTCCCCATGGGCCAATGCTTCCATCAGGTTTAATTACAATGAGAGGAGATATGCATTTGCCGCGGATCAAATCATCCAATATCACTTTCAATTCCGGTTCCGATGTGTAGTCTGTAGTCGCACCGTGCAGCCAATAAGCTACCGGATATCTATTTGTATCTTGTGGGTTGTATCCTTCCGGCAGGTATACCTGAAGATTTCTAGTCATATTCAGCGAGTGACTGAAGAACGACGTAGTTGTCAGAGTGCCCTGACTGAAAGCACCGGAAGGTGCAACAAAAATGGTAACAAGCATCACATTCAAGCCACATGAGACTATGACGTTTAAGATTCTGCTTCCCGGTTTCATTTCATTTTCGTTCCTTTGTGCCTGACTGTAATGAACGGGTCATCGAAACATTTCTGTGTTTATGGGCGACTTATACTATTTCAGCAACAACATCTTTTTGACGGACCTGTAGCCATCAGCCTGCAGTCTGTAGAAATACACTCCGCTCGGCAGATTGTTTGCATCGAACTTGACTTCGTAAGTACCGGGCCCCTGCTTTTTGT
>JBJKPC010000050.1:0-69169 GCA_046706745.1 Candidatus Kryptoniota bacterium | reverse complement strand
GGAGGCATGCCGTTCTTCTTCCCCGGAAAGGTGCCGGGATATGAAAAGGTCTTTCCCAATGTGGACAGCATCAACCCGGAATACTTCAAGTATCTCGACAGAAAGATAGACTATCTTAATGCGCACGGCTTCGTTCCGTTCATCGAAGTCTCCAGGCGGGATGCCGGGCTGTGCTGGTACAAATACTACGGCTGGCCTGATTCATATGCCAGGTTCATAGAGTACATTTGGGCAAGATACCAGGCGAACAACGACGTCCTCAGCCCGGTGCACTTCGACATCATATCCGAGACGGTAAGTCCTGCGGACTATACGGAAGCGGTCCATACGGTCTTCAAGAAATACGGCCCGCCGCCCTTCGGTACGCTTCTCTCGTCCAACTGCAACCCGTCGACCCTGGAAAACTGGGGAGACAGCTCCTGGGTAACGCTCCACCAGATCGGCAACATGCGGGAACATAACAATTATTGGTATCTCACCGAAATCTATGACCTGAAGGATCCTAAACCGGCGTTGAACGGGGAGCCCTATTATGCCGGCCTCAGGGACGACCGGGGGCCCGGCGGCATCAACTACAAACTCGGCGCGGTCGGCGGAAGCAAGCTCGACAACGCATTTGTCAGGTCAGGTATGTATGGCAGTTTTCTCTCCGGCGGCTTCGCAGGACATGTCTACGGCGCCGAGGGAATCTGGGGAGCCGATATCGAACCAGCCGCACCTACTCATATGTGGGACGCGTTCAAGTGGAAATCCGGCGCGCAGATGCAGTACCTCCGCACCTTCGCCTTTTCCATCGGCAAGCGGTACCGGGACCTCGTTCCGCTGGCCGATCTCGTCTCGCCTAACAAGACGCGTATCATCCTAGGGTACCAGGGCTGGGCTTACTGCGCGAGAACTCCCGACAAGGACATCTTCCTCGTGTATTTCGAGAGAGGCTGTCCGCAGTCCCAGATTCGAGGCGCGAGACTGAACAGCGTTTATAGCGCTAAGTGGTTCAATCCGCGCGACGGTTCGTGGCAGGATGTCGGCAGTGGTACCCTGAGGTCGAGCGGGATCGGCATCATAATGCTGCCGCAGCTTCCGAACGAAGAGGACTGGGGACTCAAGCTCGTTTACGAGGGACCTGCCGGGAAGAAGTAGCATTGCCGTTTTACGGTGGCCGAAGTTTACTCGGACGGCTTTCTTCCTTGAAGTTCTTTGCCAGCGCCGCTAAATTTTCCGCACACTTACCACAAAATCCGAAAGAGGTGACAAATGAAACTCTTCGTTTGTGTCAACCAGGTCCCGGATACCGAAACAAAAGTGAAAGTGGGTCAAGACGGCAAAACCATTGACCGCTCCGAGATCAATCTCATCCTTAACCCCTACGACGAATTTGCTGTCGAAGCTGCGCTTCAGTTGAAAGACAAGAACGGTGGCGATGTCACCTATGTATCTGTGGGGAACGATTCACACAAAGAAGTAATAAGGAAAGCACTTGCAATGGGGGGAGACAGAGGGATTCACATAAAAACGGACGACGCGGGCGATTCATATTCCGTTGCATCGATGATCGCCGCCGCGCTCAAGGATGCCGGAGCAGATATCATTCTTTTCGGCAAACAGTCGATCGACTACGACGACTCGGCAGTGGGAACGATGGTCGCGGAAATGCTCGGATTGCCGTCGGCTTCAGTCGTGGTTAAGCTCGATGTGGATGAAAGTGCGAAGAAAGTAGTTTGTGAAAGAGAAATAGAAGGTGGAAAAGAGACTGTGGAACTCACCCTTCCATGCGTGCTCAGCGCACAAAAGGGGTTGAACGAACCGAGATATCCTTCACTCAAAGGGATAATGGCTGCGAAGTCTAAGCCGATACAGGAGGTCGTCCCCGCTTCTGCCGAACCGCTCACCGAGGTGACGAAGATGAGGAAACCCGCACCCAAACAGGCCGGCAAAATACTAGGCACCGACAAAACGGCGGTTCCTGAACTCGTCAGACTGCTTCATGAAGAAGCGAAAATTTACTAGAAAGGGGACAAGGAGATGAAGATACTAGCATTTGCAGAATCGTTACATGACTCGCAAGGGGGAGTGAAGTTCAAGAAGGTTGCGTTCGAGGCAGCTTACGCTTCGTCGCGGCTCGCCGGGGAGGCAGGCGGTGAAGCTGTTGCGCTGGTGATCGGGAAGGATGCAGGGGCGCTTGCGCCTGAACTGGGTGCATACGGAATTCAGAAGGCTTATGCCGCCGAAGATGAGAGGCTCACCAATTATTCCATTACCGCTTACAGTGCAATCGTAGCAGCCGCCGTCAATTCGCTTTCGGCAGATGTCGTGATTATGCCGGCTAGTGCAATGGGCAAGGACCTGGCACCTAGAGTTGCCGCGAAGCTCGAGGCGGGACTTGCCGCCGACTGCATCGCATTGAAAGCGGAAGGCGCCGAAATACTTGCAACCCGACCTGTCTATGCCGGCAAGGGGCAGATCGACTTGAAGATCAATTCTCCGAAAAAAGTCATCACAATTCGCCCTAATGTCTTCAGCCCGACGGCATCGGACGGCTCCAAGGCGTCCGTCGAGAAACTGGCCGTCGATCTTAAGGATTCCGATTTCTCCTCGCGCGTGACGAAAGTTACGGTTGCTGAAGCCGGCCGCCCCGATCTGACGGAGGCAGACATTATCGTGTCCGGAGGAAGGGGACTTGGCGGACCGGAGAATTTCAAGATAGTCGAAGAGCTCGCCGATGTCCTGGGGGCGGCTGTCGGTGCATCGAGAGCGGCGGTAGATGCCGGGTGGAGACCTCATGACGATCAGGTCGGTCAGACCGGCAAAACGGTATCTCCTTCACTGTACGTCGCGGTCGCGATTTCCGGAGCGATACAGCATCTTGCAGGAATGTCGTCGTCGAAATACATCGTCGCAATCAACAAAG
Source organism: Candidatus Kryptoniota bacterium (assembly GCA_046706745.1). Lineage (GTDB taxonomy): Bacteria > Bacteroidota > Ignavibacteria > Kryptoniales > JAKASW01 > JAKASW01. The sequence goes on along the minus strand of JBJKPC010000050.1, from coordinate 66,261 downwards.
ACAAGGATGCTCCGATCTTTCAGGTGGCAGACTACGGAATCGCAGGAGACGCGTTCGAAGTAGTTCCCGAACTGACGAGTCAGCTCAAGAAGGCACTTGGAAAATAATGAACGATTCCACAAATTGACGTTGAACGAGGAGAGAGATATTTGGATAAAGTGATGGTAGATATTCTCGGGCTTTCGCCGAGTCCGTCGAGCCCGGGAGCTTACGCTCTCATTTTGAAGGAAACCGAGGGGGAGCGCCGTCTCCCGATAATTATAGGTCAGTTCGAGGCTCAAGCGATCGCACTTGAGCTTGAGGGGATCAAGCCTCCGAGGCCTCTCACGCACGACCTTGTGAAGAACGTAATCGATTCTCTCGGGAACATGCTCTCCGACGTATTGATAAACGAATTGCGCGACGGAACTTTTTATGCCCGGCTCAACCTCGAAGGCAACTCCGCCAGCCATGAGATAGATGCAAGACCCAGCGATGCTATAGCGGTCGCGATTAGGTTTGGAGTCCCCATCTTCGTCGCCGAGACGGTCATGGAAGAAGCTGCAGCCACTCCCGAGACTCCGGATGAAACGGATGAAGACGTAGAATCCAAGCCGGAAAGGCCCAGGAAGAACCGTGAGCGCTCGCCTGCGTACACGAAAGAATCCAAGATGGAGCGACTTCAGAAGGAGTTGACCGACGCGATAAGCCGGGAAGACTACGAGAGGGCAGCAAAACTACGCGACGAGATCAGACAGCTTCAGCTCGGCGACTAATCCGCAAGTCAAAAGGACGGGAGGCACGGATGAAATTTCTTGCACTGTTGTGTACGGCGCTCTCTATCGCAGCAATATCTCCGCCGACTCTTCAAGACATGATCAAGCTCGGGGACGAACTCTTCAACAAGTTCGACGACAAAGGGGCTCTCCGGATTCTCCAAAACGCAAACAGCGAATTCCCTCACAACGCAGAAGTCCTATGGCGAATGTGTCGGGCCGAAACGCATATCGCCGATCACATGCCCCGAGTCACAGGCCAGGAGAAAGAGGCACAGTTGAAGGTCTATGAAGAGGCCTACGACTATGCAGACAGCGCCGTGGCTGCGGATCCGAAAAGTTCAATGGCTTACACGTATCGCGCCGTCGCAAATGGGAAGATCGCGCTCTTCAAAGGTGTCTTCAGTGTCGGTTCGATCGTGAAGCAAGTAAGAAACGACTGCGAGAGAGCGATCACGCTGGACCCAAACAATGCAATAGCCTATTACGTACTGGGGCGGACTCATGCAAAGCTCGCCGAAAAGCCGGCTATGCTCCGCTGGCCCCTCGGACTCGCGTGGGGAAATATCGGAGATGCCATCAAGTTTTACAGGAAAGCCATCTCTCTCGACCCGACCTTCGTCATGTTTCGCCTTGATCTTGCGAAAGCATATGTCAGCGACGACAAGGATCAAGAGGCAGAAAAGCAGCTTTCCGCAATTCCGTCACTTCCGATCCGGGATCAGGACGACGACTCGCTGAAAACCGTGGCAGCGAATCTTCTGCAGGAACTGGAAAAGAAATAAATCCTATGCGGCATGTTTCCCGTAGAGGGACTTGCCTATTCTGCATCTTTCGCACCGTCTGAGCGAACAGCAGGTGTGATAAATGTGAATCGCCCCCTGCTGCTCGGCTACTGTGGCAAGGACATTGTCACCTCCGAAAAGACCTTCCTTAACGGTCATAGTCACTGCGTTATCCGAAACCGATTCGTGGTCTCCGAAAATGCGCATCGCCCGATCGGCCAAAGCCGACTCTTCGAAAATCCGGCCGCGTAGGAAGGTAAGCGGCAGAACGGTGTTGACGATTATTTCTTCCGCCCTGCCGGCGCCAATCAGCATCCGGATTTCGATGCCCGATTGAGTCCCGAATACAAAATGGCGACGCCAGTATTCACGTGCCGGAACGATCAGTATCTTCCGCCATTCCCCGATGAAGCCGTCGTCATCCTTCGCAGCAGCACTAATAATTAGATCTCCCGCATTATGCTTCGTCAGCCATTCGCTCACGAGGCGAGAGGCGCCGGCAATTCTGATCGTTGGAAAATTCTGAGGGCGCAATTTGAAGAACAGCCATTCCGATTGGTCGACAAATTCACGCTTAAACTTTTTCTTTACCCCCTGCCAGGCAGCATCGAGCTCCGCACAATATGTGACCGATTCCTTGTCAACTCCCTTCCGATCCGGCGGGATAAGGTTCCCGGCCCCGAATAAAATCGCTTCGATAACGGTACGATTCCCTTCAGCATGTTCCTTCAGGAAATCCAGCGATGCGCTGCGAGCAAGCTTCCGAAAAGGCACGACGTTCTTGCTGTATCCCAGCCCTTCCATGATGCCCTCATAAAGAAGCTGGTTCCAATAGCTTTCAGTCTGCAACTCCAACCGGTCATATCTCCTGTGTTCGATTCGGAGGTCGGCAAAGTCCCTGAAATAAGTCTCCTTGGCCTCGAAAACGACCGGTCGGTTCTCGTCAACCAGGTCTTTGAGCCGCTCTTCAAAACGTCCGACTTTATGGATGAATCTTCTTTCACCCATCTGCCGGAGAGCGTCGATCTTCTCGCAGACAGGAAGTCTGCGGCTGTCCTCCGAACAACGGAGTCTCTGCATCTTCTCTTGCGGATCTAGCCCGAGTAGAAACGTCTCCGCATCCGAGGTCAGAAATTTCGATAGTTCGATCGTCTCAATCGGCCTCCCCGCTTCGGTGACCGACCGACGTTGGTCGTCCGCTTCATTAACGACATGGAGAACCACGGAGTTGTAATTGCGATCCCTGTGGTGATTATGCGAATACCAGTCCGAGCTTATCCTGTGAAGTTCGACATCGCCCCGCATTGTTACCCCGTTGACTCTTACCAGGGAATGCCTGAAATCCGGTCCGGTATTCGAATTTGCCTCGCCGACTTGCAGTATTTCTACTTTCTTCCCTGAGACGGCTCTGAGTGCTGAATCGAACTTCCGATTCCTGAACAGCTCCTTAAGCTGAAGCTCGGAAAGATTATGAAGCATGCTACAACTTCTTTACCGAAACAATCCTCAATTTTCTTAGAGCCAGAGTATCGCCGGCTTCGGAGCTAAGTACCGCAACTATTTCGTTCTCTCCATTTTTCAGATAAACGTGCGGGAATTCGATTCGCATCGAGTCGGAAACGAATGATGCACCCTGCTTCTCGCCGTTGACAAAGAGATAAACGGCCTTTCGAGACGTGTCTGTCACAGCTACCATTCTTAGAGACGTCGAGTCTCCCTCAATTCTCCGCTCGGCCGGCAAGTCCGCAAACTCGAAGTACAGTCTTCCATCCTGTGTGTAATTATAGCGGGAGTCGGAAAGAAAATCAGCTTGGTCGTGGTTCCTTAGAATGACAGGAAGCGAGAAGAAAAGGATGGTCAGTGCAAGATAGAGTGTCCAGACGATCACCTTCTTCAAGAAGTATTTCATCACCTTCCCAACAGCGCGTTGTAGTAATATGCTTTTTCTCTAGCCTTCTTTGCGAAATCCTCGTCCGATCCCGCGAAGATAATTCCCCTGCTGACGTTGACAACCACCGGAGCTCCCGCCGCAGAGACCGCGGCGGCGACGTGCTCGATCGATCCTCCCTGCGCGCCTATCCCGGGGACAAGCAGGGGCATATCCGGATAGTTCTTCCTGATCTGCGTCAGCTGTTCGGTATTGGTAGCCCCGACGACCGCACCGATATTCCTCCCCGTGTTCCACCCGGAGAGTTTGGCGAGCACTATCTCGTAAAGTTTCCTGCCTCCGGATTCGATGAATTGAAAATCCTTCGCGCCCGGATTTGAAGTAACCGCAAGTGCAAATATGTCTTTCCCTTTGTATCCCAGGAAAGGTTCGAGCGAGTCGTAACCCATGTATGGGTTGACCGTTGCCGCATCGACGTCGAAGTAGCCGAAGAAAGTCTGGGCATACTGCCTGGCACTGTTCCCGACATCGCTTCGTTTGCAGTCGGCAATTACATAGACATCACTCGGTATCCTGGCAATAGTTTCGCCAAGTGTCGACCACCCTTTTTCACCGAGCGCTTCATAGAAGGCCGTGTTCAGTTTGTACGCACACGCAATGTCTTTCGTGGCTTCAATTATCCTGCTGTTGAATTCGAGCACGGGATCTTCAAATTCGGAAAGGAACTCGGGAAGCTTCTCAATGTCGGGATCCAGTCCCACGCAAAGACTGCTCGACCGTTTGGTGATCGACGCGGAGAGTTTTTCGAAGCTCATTTTGGCCCAATCAGTTTTGAGTTGAAATTCTTCCACATCATTGATTCGACGGGACGCCTGCTCCTTCGGTTGTACTTGGCGTTCTTCTTCCTGTTGTAAGGAACAAGGACTTCTCCGCTTATCTCGAAGTAAATCAGCTGACCGATCGGCATGCCGGGATAGATCCGCACCGGTTGTTTTACGCTGATTTCCATCGTCCATGTATTGCAGTACCCGATGTCTCCCTTGCCGGCGGTCGAATGTATATCTATGCCGAGTCTGCCGATGCTTGATTTGCCCTCCAGGAACGGGACATAGTTATGGGTCTCGGTGTATTCCTGAGTCACGGCAAGATATAGCCTTCCGGGGAGAAGAAGAAATCCGTCGTGATCGTGCATCTTCATCGTCGTAATCTCATTATGCTTTCGCGCATCGAGGATGTCGTCCTTGTAGATTGCCAGCGTGTCCGCAAGGTGGACGTCATAGGAATTCGAGCCGAGAAACTCCCGGCTGAACGGATCTATTACGATATTTCCCTTTTTGATCTCCTCGAGAATCCTTTTATCTGTAAGAATCATTCGTCAATGTTCCTTCCTGTGTGCGTAGAAATTTAGAAGAATCCCGACCATGATCCAATCTGACAATATGGAAGAGCCGCCATAGCTGATGAAAGGAAGCGGTATCCCCACTATCGGGGCCAGATTGATGTTCATCCCGATGTTAATGAACACGTGAAAGAGGAGGACGGAAGTTATCCCGATGGCCGAGAGACTGGCAAACTTAGTCTTGACAAGTTCGGCAATCCGGATGCCGCGAAAGAAAAGCGCGCCGAAGACGAGAAGAGTGAAGCCCGCGCCCAAGAATCCGAATTCTTCTCCGATGACCGTAAAGATAAAGTCGGTCCATCGGGCCGGGACGAATCGGAGCTGTGTCTGAGCCCCGTGAAGGTAACCCTTACCCAGGAGCCCGCCGCTCCCAATGGCCACGCGGGCCTGGAGCGCGTTGTACCCTGCCCCCTGAGGATCCAGATTGGGGTTCAGAAAAATCTGGATACGCTTCTGTTGGTGCGGCTCCAGAAGCTTCTTATAGAAATACTCCATGAAAAGTCCGAACGACACCGCAACGAAGCTCAGGGTGACCGCAAACAGCTTCTTACGGCTGAGGACAAAGAACAGAACACCGAATACAATGACCGTTATCACGAGGACCGCCGTACTCGTGAATTCTGCAAAGACTATGGCAAGCGGCGCTATCAAGGCGGCCACGACTATTGGAGGCATACCGGCCCAGAAAAGAATGGGGAAAAAGATCGCAGTGTACACGATGGTCGTCCCGAGATCGGGTTGAAGCATCGTAAGCAGCATCGGTAGCCCGACGATCCCGGTCGAGATGCCGATTACCTGCCACCGGGGGCGCTCGTTCATTTTTTCGGAAAGGAATTTCGACAGCGTTAGTATGGTGGCAACCTTTGCAAGCTCAGACGGCTGCCCGCCGACTCCGAGTATGCCGACCCAGCTGGTGTGGCTCGCGACCGTCTTCCCCGCTACGAGCACGAATAGCAGGAGTACTATTGTCACGGCATAGAAGAAATACGCACTATTTTCGATAAACCGGTTGGACGAAAACATCAAGGTCAGAGCTATGATGACCCCCGTCGACTGCCATAAGATGTCCTTCAGGAAGAAGCTATGCATGCCGGAGTTATAAGTCGCGCTATTGACGGCGATCAGGCCAATCCCCCCAAGTATCAAGGCGAAGAGGAAAGTTTTATAGTCGAAGGAATCTTTAAAAAAATCGAACACTACTACGCCCTGCCGGCCACTATCTCATTCATAGCTTGGAGTCGTGCTGTGACGCACTTCATGCATGTATTTGCTTGCAAGTATGCTTTGGGGCACAGGCCCTGATTTATAGCCGTGCTCATCCATATAATATTTTATGAGTTCCCTCGCAATCGGTGCGCAGACGGCACCGCCGTACCCGCCGTGCTCAACCATCACCGCCAGCGCGATTTTCGGGTTATCGAAAGGGGCAAACGCAACGAACCAGGCATCCGGTTTCCCTCTGGAATTCTGCGCGGTTCCGGTTTTCCCGGCTACGGCTATATCGGGGAGCTTCGCCGCCTGACCGGTCCCGAGAGGCCCGTTCACCACCAGGTACATGGCTTCGCGTACGGTATCGAATACCTTACGGCTGATAGGGATCTGGCGCTCGCCGTACTGGTTATAATATATCTTGCCCGTCTTCTCATCCTTGATGTAGTTGACAAGATGGGGCTGGTAGTATTTGCCGTAGTTGGCAATGGACATGACATATGCAGCCATCTGAAGCGGCGTTACCGTTACTTCCCCCTGACCGATCGCCAGGCTGAGGAGATAGCCCTTCGTCCACTTATCTTTCCCAAATATCCTGTTGAAGTATTCCGTCGACGGCATTATCCCGGGACTTTCATTATCAAGATCGATTCCGGTCTTCTGACCAAAACCGAACAACCTGCCGAAGTCAGTCCACTTCTGAAATCCGACCTTCAGCATCAGATTGAAGTAGAAGACGTTAGACGACACTTCGAGACCCTTAACGAGGTTGACGACTCCGAGAGCTTCGCCGTTGTTGTTGTGGAACATCCTCCCTCCGTAGACCATATATCCCTTGTCGTCGATGGTCCAATCGGTATTCACCACATCGTCCTGCAGCGCCGCGCTTGCAAGAACCATCTTGAAAGTCGATCCCGGAGAGAGAGCGGCCATCGTTGCACGATTGAACAAGGGTTTCTCGGGATTGTCTATCAGCTTTCTCCATTCAGCATTGGAAGTATATCCTGAAAACACGGCCGGGTTGTAAGTCGGCGAGCTCGCCATCGCCAGTACGCCTCCGTTATCGGGATCGAGGGCTACGATCGCCCCCACCCTTCCCTTGAGGAGCGACTCGGCCATCGCCTGCAGGCCTTCGTCCACGCACAAGTAGAGGTCGGAACCGTCATGCGCCCGTACGTCGAGTCTTCCGTCATCGTAAGGCCCGACGACCTTACCCACCGCATTCACTGCAAGATACTTGTATCCTTTCAGTCCTCGAAGGATGGTTTCGTAGCTTGCCTCGAGCCCCGTATAGCCGACCAGGTCTCCGGGCTTGTAGTAGTCGCCCATCGTTTCGAGCTGCCTTTCGGAAATCTCCTTCGTAAATCCAAGTATGTGGGCTGCCCTTGCCTCTCCGACATAGACTCTCTTCGGCTCAGACTCGAAATCGACCCCCTTGAATGCCTGGAGGTGCTCCTCGATCGAATAAAGCGTTGCGGGCGAAATATCCCGTTTCAGCCTTACAGGGAAATACGGCGAGATCGACTCACCGATCTTAATTCGTCTCACGATGTCGCTGCTATCCACATTCAAAAGTGCAGCGAGTCTCGGGATCTGGTTTCGGTTGAATTCCGAAGGAATGACCGATACTTCATACGCAGGATCATTCTCAACCATCACCTTGCCGCTCCGGTCGAAAATCTCTCCACGCAGAGGCTGTACTACGACGATTCTTGTCGTTATGTCTTCGGATTTCTTTCCATATATAACTTCGTTGACAAGCTGCATGTCCCCGAGCTTGGCGGCTATTCCGCAAAGAGCCAGGAGGACCACCCCTCTCATCATAATGGACCTTGCCCGCGAACCGAAATCAGCCTCAAACATATCGACTCTTTCTCCCGTTCACAAAAACGATAATCATAGCTACTGCAGACGTGTAAATCGTCGTTCCAACCGTGAATTTCAAAAAAACATACAAGTAATTCAATTCTCCAGATGCTATTATCGGGAGCGCTGCAAGCTGCGTTACGGCGACCGTAATCGCCGAGATATAGGCGAAGCTGAATGTCCTTGCCGACAATTCGACGTCACTTTCCTTGAAGAAAAATCCCGCGACGAATCCCGCGACCACTCCGATAAAGGAAGTGTAGCCGATAAAATGGGTGGCAAAGATGTCGTCCACCAGTCCCATCAGAAAACCGGCCCCCATCCCGAACAGCTGTCCTTCCCGCAGGGAGACATAAACCACAAACAAGACGATCAGCTGCGGCACAACGTCGTCTACTGAAGCATAATCGCTCAGAAACTTCTGTACAATAATCGCCGCGATGCCGTAGGCAATGTATGCGAGAATACGCTTCCTCATTTCGATCCTGCCCGGTGATCTTTCTCGAGTTCGATCGCTTCCTGAGGTCTGGAATACTTCATGACAAACGCTACCGAAATCGACGAGTAGTCCACCGCCGGTTCCACGTCTATCTTCTTGAAAAGCTGACCGCGTAGATCGCTGACTTTCGTCACCATTCCGATTGGTATTCCCGGCGGAACCAGCGTGCTCAAGGACGATGTCTGTACCATGTCGCCCGGCTGGACCGGATACCTCCTCGCAATATTTCTCATGGACAGCAAACCGAAACTGCCGGCCACTATGAGCCCGTCGGCCGAGGCATTGACCAGTCTGGCCGCTATCCTGCTGTCGACATCCAGAAGTGTTCTTACCAGGCAGAAGTTCGGGCTGACGGTTGAGACGATCCCGGCAAGCCCTGTGCCGGTGACTACCGGGTCTCCTACGTTGACTCCGTTCTTCTCGCCGACATCCAGGGTAAAGAAATTGCGGCCGCCTTCCGCAGTCCGTCCGACGACGTCGGCGGGGATAAGAGGATGATGCATTTGCGGGCGAAGGTTGAGCATTTCGCGGAGCTGCAGATTTTCGGTCATCGCCTCTCTCGTCCTGGCATCCAAGTCGATCAGGCGCGCATTCTCTTCCTCGAGTTCCTTGTTCTTGGCGGCCAGAGAGAAATAACCGAGGAAATCATTTACACCGGCTTCGATGTAAGAGGTGGTAACCAGCCCCAGGACCTGCAATCCTCTGGTATGTACGTTGTTGTTTGTGGAGATCAGGAGGAAGGAGAGGGAAAGAAGAATGGCGAACACGATGTAATTCTTCGCCAGCCCGAAAAATTCAGCCAACCATTTAAACATTCCCTAAGACCATCAATAGCGTCTGCTTTTTATGAGTACCTTATTATATTCGGCAATCTTGTCGAGCACTTTACCCACGCCCCGCACCACGGCCGTCAAAGGATCCTCGGCCACATGGACGGGAAGATTCGTCTCCATGCGGATCCTTTCATCGAGACCTTTAAGCAGTCCGCCTCCGCCGGAAAGCATTATGCCGCGGTCCAGAATATCGGCGGAGAGCTCCGGCGGCGTCCGCTCAAGTGAAATCTTCACGGCATCGACGATTGCACCGACGGGTTCGTTCAGCGCTTCCCTGATCTCTGCCGAACTTACTTCAGTCGTCTTTGGAATGCCGGCAACCAGATCCCGTCCCTTAACCTGTATGGTTATCTCTTCCTTCAACGGCATTGCGGAACCGACTTCGCATTTGATTGCCTCAGCCGTGCGCTCGCCGATGAGAATATTATGATTCTTCTTGAAGAACTGGATGATGGCGTTGTTCATTTCGTCGCCTGCAATGCGAATCGACTCTTCGTTGACGATACCGGAGAGAGCTATCACGGCAATCTCCGTCGTGCCGCCTCCGATGTCTATGACCATGTTGCCGACTGGAGCGTCCACGTCGAGACCGATTCCAATAGCGGCGGCCATCGGTTCGGCGATAAGATGCACCTCTTTGGCACCGGCGTGCTCGGAAGCGTCGCGTACGGCGCGCTTCTCGACTTCTGTAATGCCGCTCGGCACACTGATGACGATTCTCCGGCTGGGGATCATACCCGCATGAACCTTCTTTATGAAAGCACGAAGCATCCCTTCGGCTATTTCAAAGTCCGCTATGACGCCGTCCCGCATCGGACGGATCACCTGAATGTCGCGATGCGTTCTGCCCAACATCTCCCTGGCTTCATGTCCGATCGCTACTATGCGCTTTGTGTTCTTGTCGAAGGCAACGATCGACGGCTCCCTCAGGACAACGCCCTTGTTCCGCATCCATATCAGCGTGTTTGCCGTGCCCAAATCGATTGCCAGGTCGTTGGATAAGAGTCCGAAGAATCCCATTGGTACGCTCTTTAGTGTTTGAAGTGTCTGATTCCCGTGAAGACCATTGAGAGATTCAGTCTGTCGGCGGCCTCTATCGATTCGGCGTCTCTCACCGACCCGCCTGGCTGAATAATGGCCGTTGCTCCCGCGGCGGCTATCTCCTCGACATTGTCCGAAAACGGGAAGTATGCATCCGATGCGGCCACGCTCCCCTGCAGGCTCAGTCCTGCTTCGGCCGCTTTCATACGCGCTATCTTGACCGAATCCACACGCGACATCTGGCCTGCGCCCGATCCGAGCGTCATGCGGTCCTTTGCAAATACGATTGCGTTCGACTTGACATGTTTGCATATGATGTAGGCAAACTTCATGTCTTCAAGTTCCGCATCCGTCGGTTTCCTCTTGGTCACGATCTTGAGGTCGCTTTCGTTGACATTGGTGTTGTCCGCAGTCTGGGCAAGAATCCCGCCGCATGAAGAACGGATCAGGAGGTCGTTCGGAAGCGGGCTCCTGCTGATGACGAGCCGGCGGTCTCTCTTCTTCCTGAGTGTTTCCAACGCCTCTTCCGAGAACGCCGGAGCAATGATGACTTCAAGAAAGATCTCGTTGAGCTTCTGGGCCAGCGATAATTCGACACGCGCGTTCACCGCAACTATGCCGCCGAACGCGCTCTTTGAATCCGTCTTCAAAGCCCTCGTGTAGGCTTCTTCGATATTCGAGGCGACCGCGGTACCGCACGGGTTTGTATGCTTGACAATAATCGCCGCGGGCTCGCTGAATTCCTGGAGAAGTCTCTGAGCGGCATCGACGTCTACGAGGTTGTTGTACGAAAGATCCTTGCCGTGGATCTTCTCGAAATACCCGGCGAGATCCCCGTAGTAACCGGCGGACTGATGCGGGTTCTCTCCGTAACGCATGTCCATGCTCTTCCGGCCGGCGAACATCAGACTTTCACCGATCGGTCCGCCTTTCTCAAACCTCTCGCTGAAGAATCTGGAGATCGCCACGTCGTACAATGCAACTTTTTCAAACGCCGCAGCGGCCAGCCGGCTCAGAAGAGGATTGTCCAGCTCACCGTTCTTGGTCAGCACGGAAGCCACTTCTTCGTACTGGGACGGATCGACAACTACGGCACAACCTTCGTAGTTTTTCGCAGCGGCTCGTATGAGCGATGGACCGCCGATGTCTATGTTTTCCACGATATCTTCGAGTGAAGCGCCGGATGCAACCGTTTCCTCGAACCTGTACAGGTTCACGACGACCATATCGAATGCTGAAAGGTTCAGCTCCTTGAGCTGGGCCTGATGTTCCTTCACGTCTCGCTTCGCGAGTATTCCGGCAAAAATGGCCGGGTGCAAAGTCTTCACCCTCCCGTCAAGGATCTCGGGGAAATTCGTGACGTCGCTGATACTTCTCGCGTCGATTCCCCCGGTCCTCAGTGCTTTAAGGGTTCCACCCGTGCTGAAAATTTCCGCCCCTCCCCTGGAGAGCACACCCGCAAATTCCACAACCCCCTTTTTGTCGGTAACACTTATCAGTACACGTTTTATTTTCACTAGCTCTTGGATCCTTCCGGGGAGATCAACACTCTTCTCCCATCAATCTTCACCTGGTTGTTTTCAAAAAGTCTTATTGCCTCCGGCAGGACCTCGTACTCAAGCTGGTGAATCCTGGAGGCGAGAGTCTCAGGGGAATCGTTCCCGGTAACCGGAACACATCTTTGAAGGACAATGGGGCCATGGTCATACTCGGTGTCCACAAGATGAACGGTGACGCCGCTGACTTTGCAGCCATATTCGACGACGGCCTGATGGACTCTCATGCCATACATTCCCTTTCCTCCGAAAGAAGGAAGGAGGGCGGGGTGTATGTTGATGATACGGTTCGCATATCTCTTGACAACGATATCGGGAATCTTCCTGAGAAAACCTGCCAGCACAACGAAATCAATATCTCCCTTGCTCAAAACGTCGAGCAGGACGGCGCCGAATTCAGCCTCGTCCGCAAAGCTCTTCGGGTCCGCAACTTTCGTAGCAATCCCTGAACGTTTAGAATTCTCAATAGCTTCGCAATTTCGGTCAGAAATCACGAGCGCAATCTCCGACCGGAGAAATCCATCCTTATTCTTACTGATGATATTAAGAAGGTTTGTGCCTTTTCCGGACACAAATACCGCAAGTCTCATTCGTGAAAAAGTTACGATTCAAGTGGACAAATAGCAATTGTTTTCTTGCTAAAAGCCCATGTTTCCCAAGAGTTAGGCAGCTTCGATTGAGAAATGTCGTGCGAGCCTGCGCCTTAATCGTCCGCGATTCGGGTTTCCAACCAAGTCCTTTGCATCTCCCGCATTCGGGTTGAACCGCAAGCAACAGCACATCAAGTACTCTTGTGTTCCGGGGGAAAGATGCCGGGGAAGACAAGACAACTTACTAATAGGTCCTTTGGCTTTTTCGATTCTGCGACTAGGATGACTATCTACGGATTGGCATTGTTTAACTGGCAAAACGTCACCCTTCGATTCGTTGTTATTTCCCGGCTTCTGCGGTATATTTTCCAGAGGAGCGCAGGAACAACGTTCCACACCAATGATTCAAAAGTCCCATATAGACCCCCAGAGCGGGAGCCTTATGTAATTTGGCCGGCAAATGGAAAGAAAATCGCACGCAATAATAGCTTCAGTTATTCTGTCGATACTCGTATGGCTGTCCGTGTCCATGAACAACCAGTATTCTGTAGCGGTGCGGGTTCCTTTCAGGGTCACCCGACTGCCTGCCAAGCTGGCGCTCGCGAAACCGGTTCCTCATTACATTCTGGTACGTATTCGCGGAACAGGCTGGCAGGTCGCGTCTTCATATATGTCGACCACCGCAAGTATCAATTTCGACGCATCAAATCTCACGAAGAGGACCCAGATTCTAACGAGCCGCGACCTCGGTTACTCTCTCGACATCGGTTCTTCAGCCGAAGTTCTCGGTTTCGAGCCGGACACAATCATGATTGAAGTGGACCCCAGGGCAACCAAAGAGGTACCTGTGTACCCCAAAATCACAGTCGTCCCGCGAGATGGTTTTATGATTGTCGGCAAACCGAAAGTGACCCCCGACTCAGTGACGATCACCGGGGCACGAAGCCTGGTCGATGACATAAGTTACTGGAACACTCAGCCGCGAAAATTCAATAGGGTAATAAATGCGATAAGTACGACGGTTCCGCTTTCGGATAGCCTGTCCGGAATTATCAGTGTGGGAGCAAGAGAGGCCAACGTCAGTGTCGACGTCGAACAGGTCGCAGACAACACCTACTCGGACATTCCTATTACCATCACACGGAACTCCGATTCCGCGGATGTACTCCTTCTACCTCCGACGGTGAGCATTACGGTACGCGGCGGAATCAACGAGATGGCCAACGTGACCCCGGATTCATTTAAAGTCACTTATGATTACCGGCGTCTTGCAGGGTCGAGATCGACGTTCTTCCAGCCGAAGGTCAAAGGCCCATCGCACCTGCAAATAATAGGAGTGAAGCCGGACAGTATCGAGTTTATAATCCGGAAATGAGTACGCAATTCGCGGATCGCCGGACATCAAGAACCATCCAAAGTATCTACCCAGGAGCGAACGAGAATGCCCAACGATAAAATATTGAAACTGGGGCTCCCGAAAGGGAGCCTGCAGGAATCGACGATTTCACTGTTCCAAAAAGCAGGCTACAGTATTTCCGTATCATCGAGGAGTTACTTTCCCAGCGTTGAAGACGATGAGTTGAAAATCATGCTTGTACGCGCCCAGGAGATGGCGAGGTATGTCCAGCTTGGGACCCTCGACGCGGGACTGACAGGAAAAGACTGGATCATCGAAACGAACAGTGACGTGACCGAGGTCGCCGAACTCGTCTATGCGAAGAAGAGCATGCGGCCCGTTCGTTGGGTACTCGCGGTTCAGGAAGATTCGTCCTTCAAAACCGCGGAAGACCTTCAGGGGAAGCGTATTTCCACCGAAGTGGTAAACATTACAAAACGGTATTTGAAACAGCACGGGGTCGAAGCGGCCGTGGAATTCTCCTGGGGGGCGACGGAAGTAAAAGTTCCGGAGCTGGCGGATGCCATCGTCGAGGTCACCGAAACGGGGAGCTCTCTCCGCGCGAATCATCTCCGCATCATCGACACCGTTCTCGAGTCGTCGACAAGGTTCATTGCAAATAACGATTCATACAAGGATGGATGGAAGAGGGAAAAGATTGAAACGATTTCCCTGCTCCTTAAAGGTGCGATCGGAGCCGAAGGGAAGGTCGGATTGAAGATGAACATCAGGAAATCGGACCTTCCAAAGATAGTCGGGATTATTCCGGCGCTTCGAAAGCCCACGGTTTCCCCGCTGTACGACGACGAGTGGGTCGCGATCGAAACCATAATAGATGAGCGAGTGGTAAGACTGATAGTTCCTGAACTGAAGAGAAACGGCGCGGAAGGAATTATCGAGTATCCGCTCAACAAGATCGTACCGTGACAGGTATAGATGATTATGAAGATCAAATTCGGGAAATACGAGCTTGAGAACCCCGTGGCGCTCGCGCCGATGGAGGACGTAACAGATCCCGCATTCCGGCAAATATGCAAGGAATTCGGTGCCGACATAGTCTATACAGAGTTCATTAGTTCTGAAGGCCTCGTAAGGTCTGCAAGGAAGAGCGCCCAAAAACTCCTTATCAGCGACAAGGAGCGTCCTGTGGGGATCCAGATTTTCGGGGGCAATCCGGGAGTGATGGCCGATGCGGCGAAAATGGCGGAGGAGGTTGGGCCCGATGTCATCGATATTAATGCGGGATGCTGGGTGCCCAAAGTGGCGCAACGCGGCGCTGGAGCAGGGCTTCTCAAAGATCTTGTCCAGATGCGCGCTATCATCCACGCCGTTAAGAGTGCGGTGTCTGTTCCGGTCACGCTGAAGACACGTCTGGGCTGGGATTCCAACTCGATCACCATCGTCGAAGTTGCAAAGATCTGTGCCGACGAGGGACTCGCTGCCCTCACTATTCACGCTAGGACGCGATCGCAGCATCACGACGGCGAAGCCAACTGGGATTGGATCAAGCGCGTGAAAGAGACTGCGGAGCTGCCTATTATCGGAAACGGAGATATAAAGGCGGGACAGGACGCACTCGACATGTTCGAATACACGAAGTGTGACGGGGTCATGATAGCGAGAGGGGCGATTACAAATCCATGGATATTCAAGGATGTCAAGTCTCTGATGAAAGACGGGACGCTGCCCGCGGCACAGAATCTGCGAGAGCGTGCCGAGACGTGTCTCAGGCACCTCGAGATGGAGATAACGCTGAAGGGAGAGCGGCGAGGGCTTACGGAATTCAGGAAATACTATCACGGATACTTCCATAGCATCAGGAACGGTTCGTCTCTGAGATCAAAGCTTGTAAGGCTGGAGTCTATCGGCGAAGTGAAGGAAGCCATACTGGAATTTGTCGACAGGCCCGAAGACTATCTCGCTCGGGCGGCCGAAAGCGTGACCGGTGCGTAGCTGCCTTAGCTCACAATTCACCGGGTGTCAAAAAGTAAGCAGCTCTCTCTTCATCTGCTAAGAAAGTCCAATTGCTCTTATGAATCGGGAATTGATTTCCAGCTGAAGCCGGAGTTATCGGCAAACCGATACGCCTGAAAGAAGACAGGAAGTTTTCCGTGCTTCTTTTGCCGAAAGCGCGTGTGATGGTCGAGCCGGATTTACGGCCCTTGGCTCAGTGTCCATTGGAATTGAAGAGAGACGGAAGGAATGTAAGAACGGCCGGACGCTCAGGCATCAAGAGACAACCGGTCTCCAACAGGGTTAACCTCTCCATAGTTGCTCAGCTGTTCTGCAAGGAAGTTGTACGACTCACTTATTAACCGTAGTAGAATTCCCGGCTGTAGAATCGGTCGTCAGTCCTGTCGAATTCTAGGGAGTAAATCACTGTAGGACTCGTTGATCTCGCGTGTGACAAACGGAGCTGCATATCCTTTAAGCTTGTCGAGAAGTGCAGCATCTTCCTTTTCACTCTCTTCCTCCGGAAGGGCCGTTGACGAAACCACTTCAAACTCGATGAAGGTCCCCAGCCCTTTCACTTCGTCCAGATGTATCCTCGCGTTCTTCAACATCAACAGCTGCCTTTCCTTCTCGACGACCGCTCTCACACCGAGAGCTTTTGCCAGGAAATCTTTCAGCGCGGGCTCGGAAACCTGCAGGATGCTGTAACGGCTCTCCATCGCGGCCGGCGAGTCTTCTTTCCTTTCATAAAAGATCAATTCCGGAGTGCGGCCTGAAGTCTCTCTCAGCTTCAGTCTACCTGCCGTCGTGTTGAAATAAGTATCGCGCTGAGAAAGGATGCCGGAAAATGAAGCGCCTCGTTGGGCAAAGAGATCTCGCAACTGTTCCAATTCACGGACGGCGGCCTTGTATTCGAGATTTCTCAATCTGGTCCCCCGATTTGGAAAATCATTTAAGAAACAGCGGTTTCACGACAGGCAAAAAATCCATTTCAACTTTCGGGCTCGCGACTTCAAGCCGCTTCGCCCGAAGTCTTCCCCGTTTGCATCGACAGCCCGAGGTCGCGCCGATCACCACGAGAGTGGAAAGCTTTTACCGGTTGATCTCCAGGATCTTATATTGCTTCATCCCCGCCGGCACTTTAATGCTTACGACTTCGCCGACTTCTTTTCCCAGCAGGCTTTTCCCGATAGGCGAGTCGGTCGAGATCTTCCCCTTGACAATATCAGCCTCCTCCGTCGAGACGAGCTGGTATTCGATTTTTTTATTTGAAAGCATATCTAGAAGCTGCACCTTGCTGAAAATGTAGACCTTGTCGGTTCGAACTTCATTTGGTTCCATCACTCGCGTCCTGGTCAGAGTCTGTTCAAGCTGGGATATACGCAGTTCGAGCATCTGCATCTCCTCTTTCGCGGCATCATACTCGGAATTCTCGGACAAATCGCCGTGCGATCTCGCTTCCGCAATCTTTCGAGCGGCTTCTTTCCGGCCGTTAGTTTTCATATCCTTCAGCTGTGCTTCCAACTCCGCCAGTTTTTCTCTTGTCAAATATACAAAATTATTTGACATTGGAACCTCCTACTTGCTTTCTGTTCATAAAACGCAAAAGCCTTCGCACGCAGAGCTTGTGGCGAAGGCATGCCGTTTACCCCGTCGGTTCGGGTTACACGGCGTTATTAAAAGATAACAAATTCATGCGAAACTGTCACAAAAAGAGATCGCAACAGATTCGCGGCCGGGTCCAAAGACTTCACGCGCCGTCGGCATTTTGATCCGGAACATTTCAAATAATAACATCCCTAAAGGGCGTGTCGTGCCCTCAGACTCTTCCGGTGAATCTAAAAAGTCGCTTCCCGCGCAACATGTGACGCTGTTCAGCAATTCCCCATGACATAACGGGAGCTAAAGACAGATATTCCCATTTTCCGGATCGAGAATCAGGTGGCCCATTTTGTCCCGCTTAGTCTCCAGATATTTCTGGTTGATCTCGTTGGGTGCAATCTCGATAGGGACCCGTTCCACGACCTGAAGTCCATAGCCTTCGAGGCCTACGATCTTCTTCGGATTGTTCGTCATCAAACGCATCTTTCCGACTCCCAGGTCGACAAGTATCTGAGCACCGATGCCGTAATCCCGGAGGTCGGCTTTGAAACCCAGTTTCTCGTTCGCTTCCACTGTGTCGTTGCCGTCGTCCTGAAGCTTGTACGCCTTGATCTTGTTAACCAGGCCGATCCCTCTTCCCTCCTGCCGCATGTACAGGACGATGCCGTTTCCTTCCTTTTCCACCTTCCGCATCGCATGATGCAGCTGTTCCCCGCAATCGCAGCGCGCCGATCCGAACACATCTCCGGTGAGGCACTCGGAGTGAACGCGCACGAGTACCGGGACTTCGGGAGAAATTTCTCCCTTCACGAGAGCTATGTGCTCTTTCTTGTCGATAATTCCCTGATAAAGATGCAGCTCGAAGTCGCCGTACCTTGTCGGGAGTTTTGTCGTGACGATCCTCTTCACCATTTTCTCCCGCATCATTCGGTACTTTATCAGGTCCTGAATCGTGATAATGCGCAGACCGAACTTCTTTGCAATTTCCATAAGCTGGGGAACTCTAGCCATGGAACCGTCGTCATTCATTATTTCGCAAAGCACTCCGGCCGGATAGAGCCCTGCTAGTCTCGCCAGATCAACCGCGGCTTCAGTATGCCCCGCCCTTCTCAGGACTCCTTCTTTCATCGCCCTGAGAGGAAAAATGTGCCCAGGTCTTCCGAGGTCGGATGGACGGGTGCCGGGGTTGACGAGTGAAAGTATCGTAGCGGCACGATCGGCCGCCGAGACACCGGTAGTAGTTCCCTCCAAAACATCCACGCTCACGGTAAATGCCGTTTTGTGGAGCGACGTGTTCTCGTCAACCATCGGGTCGAGCTGCAATTCCAAAGCGCGCTCCGGCAACAGCGCCACGCAGATCAGACCGCGAGCATGCTTTGCGAGGAAATTGACCGATTCTGCGGTCGCTTTGCCTGCCGCAAGGACAAAATCCCCCTCGTTCTCGCGTTCCTCATCGTCGACGACAATTACCGTCCTGCCGTCGCGAATGTCGTTCACCGCAGTCTCGATACCATCGAATTCAAACATTTATTAATCGGGTAAAACCGCCCCCACTGCCGATTTTTCAACCTTCACCTTCACGTTGTCGGCGATCTCTACAAGCAGCGTCTTGTCTTCCATCCCTACGATCTTGCCGTGCAGTCCGCCGTTGGTGACTATCCTGTCACCCTTCTTCATGGCCTCAAGCATCTTTTGACGCTCTTTCTGGCGCTTGCCTTGCGGGCGTATGATCATGAAGTAGAAGATGAAGATGATCAATGCAAACATGATGACGGTGCTGATCATGCCGCCGCCTGCATCGCCGCCCCCTTGAGGAGCCATAAATGCAATAAGTAAGTTGCTCAAGTTTCCTCCTTTTTAAGGCTGTTTATCTTAGAGAGTGTCTCAGACTTGAATTCCACAAAATGGCCGCTCAGAATCGCAAGCCTGATTCGCTCCATTAAGCTAATAAAAAAACGCAAATTATGTAAGGACGCAAGCTGGAGGCCGAATATCTCGTCGACGCTGAAAAGATGGCGAATATAAGCGCGGGAAAAATTCTTGCAGGCATAGCAGTCGCAGTTGCGGTCCAGCGGAGCCTCGTCAGCGGCGAATTGGGCATTCCTGACGTTAATCTTCCCTTCCGAAGTGAACACCTGCGAGTTGCGCCCATTGCGGGTCGGCAGAACGCAGTCGAACATGTCCACTCCTCTTTCGACGGCCTGAAGGAGATTCTCAGGCGTGCCGACCCCCATAAGGTATCGTGGCTTATCCTCAGGAAGCATATCGGTCACAAATCGGGTTATCTTGTACATCTCATCCGCCGGCTCGCCGACGGCGAGGCCGCCGATCGCATATCCGTCGAAGTTTGCACTGATCAGCTGAGTCGCACTCTTCTCCCTGAGATCGGGAAACGTCCCGCCCTGCACTATTCCAAAAAGGGACTGGCTGTAATTGTAGAGAGGCTTCGAAGTCTCAAAGGCCTCCTTGCACCTCATGGCCCAGTTGTGAGTCAACTCAATGCTTTCGGCCACGTATTCCCTTTCCGACGGGTATGGGGGGCATTCGTCGAGCACCATCATGATATCCGCGCCGATTATTCGCTCGACCTGCATGATCTTTTCGGGAGTGAAAAAATGGCGGCTTCCGTCGATGTGGGAACGGAACTCTACTCCCTCTTTGGAGAGTTTTCGCAGATCTGAGAGGCTGAGTATTTGAAACCCGCCGCTGTCGGTGAGAATCGACCGGGGCCACGAGATGAAGGCGTGCAGTCCTCCCAATTTGCGAAGTATTTCCACACCGGGTCGTTGGTAAAGGTGATAGGTATTGCCCAGGATTATAGGAGCGTTTATTTCGAGCAGCTCGCGCTGCTCCACCGCTTTTACCGATCCCCGCGTACCAACCGGCATGAAGACGGGTGTTCCTATCGATCCATGATCAGTTCGTATCAAGCCGGCGCGGGCTTTCGTCAGGCCGTCTTTCTTCAGCAGTTTAAAATCAAACATTCGATCTCTTGGGAATAATGTCTCTATTTAAGGTCCTGAATTCTCCGGCTGCTGCGGGAGCACGGGGCGAACCAATTCAGTACTTTGCGGGATTGAATCTCACAGGTTGCAAACAGCCCGGAGATACGGTTAGCCGGCCTTCTTCGGTTCCTCTCTACCGTATCTAATGGTTTCTTGTATATAACTGTCAGGCCCGGGTTGAAGACATCGGCGGAAGAAGAGTGGCCATTGCCGATTCTCTTATGTTCAAAACCATTTCAACCGGGAAGGGCATCGCCGTCGAGTAGAAAAAAATGACAAGCCTTCCCGTGTCTCCCGTCGTCTTGAATACGAGGGTGTCGCTTTCCTTCTTTATGACATTGATTTTGTCCGCTCCCCGATAGATAACGAACTTGCCCACAAGCCTTTCGAACGGTACGGGGAGCCCGAGCCTGTTTACCAACGTAGCCTTCACGGTTATTGGGGAGCTGCTCGAGGCGAACACATTCTCGGGACGGCTTTGCATCCTCAGGCTGGTCGCCACAAACTCGATTTTGTAACAGACTATGCCGAGAAGAAGCACGGTTGCAATGGCCAATACGTACTTTGCTTTCATGATTCTACCATCATGGTTTTGCCGGCCGCATCGGTAACCAGATATTCAAAGACCTCTTCACATCTGCCTTCGAACGGCGCGAAGGCAATGGAGGCTTTCTTGCCTGGCGAGATACTGCCGTAGTCTTCTTCGATTCCGAGGAACTCCGCTGCGTCGCAGGTTGCAGCGGCCAAGACCCGCTCCGGGCGGAGGAAATCGTGGAATTGCGAATAAAATGAAGATAGTTCGGAGAACATATCTATGTCCGGGGAGCTGGCCCGGCTGTCGGTTCCTATGAGAATCTTCACGCCGTTCTTAACAAATCCGCCTACAGGAGGTAACTTGCCGGAGAGCTCGAGATTACTCCGCACGCAAACTGCCGCAGCGCTTCCTCGCTGCTTCAAAATCCCGATGTCGCTTTCATCGAGAAACACACAGTGGACGCAAAGCGTCTTTTCGTCAAGCATCCCCAGAGAATCGACGTACCTGACGGGAGAAGTGCCCGGCGGATTGAACTTCCACTTGCCGACGCGGTAATTGAGGAGGTCCGCCATTCTTCCGGTACCGGACATGACGAACTCGACTTCATCGGGAGTTTCGGCGAGATGGATGGAAGTCACGACACCGATCCCGTCATTGAAGGATTTTATTCTCTTCATTAGCGCGGGCGAAACGGAATAGGGAGCGTGGACCGCGAGCGCGGAAGTGATCCCGTTCTTCTCCGCCAGCATCTCACCGGCGCGGTCGAATATTTTTTCTGCCGAGGTCTCGTTTATCCCGATCTGCTCGAACGCGAGGAGTTGATTTGACCCGAGGGCATAATTGAGCCCCAGATCGTTGCCGACATTCACGAAGAAGCCGGTCCCCTTCGATTCGGCATCGTGCTTTGCCCGCGTACATTCCGGAAGAATATCTACGGACATCATCGACATCCGCGTGTCCACCAGCTTTATCACCCAGTCGACAAAGTCGAGATGACCAAAGTTGTTTCGAAGTGCAGATAACTCAAGATGGGTATGAGCATTAATGAGGGCCGGACAGAGCACACCTTCGTACTCGCGGACAACCGCTCCGTCGGCATGGCGCACGACGTCTTCATATTTTCCCACATCGACAATCGTGCCCTCGTCGACAAGGACTACCTTGTCTGAATCAATTCCATAAAGGCTATCGGCAACGAATCTCCCGCGAAGAATTGCTCTCACGTTTCGAATATATAACAGGCATCAAATGTGTTCAAGAGTACACCGAGGTGAGAGACAGCTCACCGGAGATCACGGGTCGTAAAGATGGTCACAGATATTGTTGTCAATTGTTTCCTCTCTCCGTTTGCGGGATACCGCAAATCCATCGCAAAGTTTCTTTTCTGTTTCATTCTTCTTAGATTGCCAGACAAAGCCGTACATTCGCGATGAAAGTTCAAATGCATACCTGGGCATATCCATAACAAAGGTGTACCGAGCGCCCCGCGGGCAAGACTTATTCGGAAGTCTTGGGGTGAAAAGTTGCCTCAGGTTCAACTGACCGTGCTTGATCATACAACAGGGAGAGGCTGACAGATGCATATTAGCGCAATTGACTTGACTATCATGCTTGTGTGCCTGGTTGGGATTGCACTGCTCGGCATGTTTGTCACGAAGCGGGCCTCCAGGAATATCGAGAACTACTTTCTCGGCGGCAACATACTTCCGTGGTGGGCGTTGGGCGTTTCAAACGCATCGGGCATGTTCGATGTTGCCGGGACGATGCTACTTGTCTACTGGCTGACGGTCTACGGAATGAAGAGCATGTGGCTTCCATGGCTGTGGCCGGTATTCAACCAGATTTTTTTGATGGTTTACATGTCTGCCTGGCTCAGAAAATCGAAGGTGATGACGGGTGCCGAATGGATCAAGACCAGGTTCGGGACCGGGAGAGGTGCGAACCTCTCGCACATCATAGTGGTCATCTTCGCGCTCATAAGCGTGGTCGGATTCCTTTCGTACAGCTTCAAGGGTATCGGAGAATTCGCGGTAGCATTCCTCCCCCCTATCGTCACCAACGCCGGGACGCTTGCCAGGCATCCGGAAATCAACGCAAACATTTACGGTCTCATCATTATGGCTTTGACGAGCATATACGTAATCAAGGGTGGGATGTTCAGCGTGGTGATCACGGAAGTCATCCAGTATTTGATAGTAACGATCTCATCGATTGCGATCGGCATTGTTGCGATGTCCTATGTTTCGCCGGCAATGCTGAACAGTGTCCTACCAAACGGTTGGTCGAGCCTCTTCTTCGGCTGGCACATGGATCTGAACTGGTCGGCGATTCACACGGCGGCATCGTCCGAAGTATCGCAGTTCGGGCAGTGGATTGCGAAGGACGGCTATTCGATGTTCGGGTTGTTCTTTATTATGATGCTGTTTAAAGGAATTTTCGTCTCGGCGGCCGGCCCGGCGCCAAATTACGACATGCAGCGGATACTCTCCACCAAGAGCCCTGTCGAGGCTGCCAAAATGAGTTCGGCTGTGAACGTGATCCTGAATCCGGCCAGGTATCTTCTGGTCGCCGGCCTGGCGGTAATAGCACTGACAAATTTCAATTCATTGTATAAGGGGGCGCTGACATCCCCCAATTTCGAGACGATACTTCCGGAAGTGATAGCACATTACGTCCCGGTCGGCCTGCTCGGATTTCTGCTTGCCGGGCTCATCGCGGCGTTCATGAGCACATTTGCCGCAACGGTGAACGCCGCCCCCGCATACATCGTGAACGACATTTACAAAAGGTTCATTAACCCGAACGCCGAACCTAAGATATATGTCCGCTGGAGTTATTTTTGGACGTTTGTGGTAATCGTTGTCGGCGTCGGCATCGGATTCATGGTCAGCTCCATCAACCAGGTGGTTCTCTGGATCGTATCGGCTTTGTGGGGAGGATACACTGCGGCCAATGTATTGAAATGGTACTGGTGGCGGTTCAACGGCTACGGGTATTTCTGGGGGATGGTTTCGGGGATGGGGAGCATGCTGGTACTTCTGATTCTCGACAATCTGAATCTCATCCCCTTCATCAGGAACTGGCCGCTCAGCAGCAACGCCAGCCTGAACTCCTTCCCTATAATCTTCGTCCTGTCGATAATCGGGTGCTACGTGGCGACGTATCTTACCCCTGCCGAGAGTGACGAGACCCTCATGCACTTTTACAGGAACGTAAGGCCGTGGGGGTTCTGGAAGCCGATCAAGGAAAAGGTCATGGAGGTCGATCCGACGTTCCGGCCCAACAAGGATTTCAAGCGCGACATGTTCAACGTTCTCATCGGCATGATATGGCAGATATCGCTGATGGCGGCTCCTGTTTACCTGGTGATGCGCGACTGGACAGAAATGATAATCTCGATTGCGGTTATGATCGTAACCTCGATTATATTGAAAGTGAACTGGTGGGACAAGCTCGAAGAGACCTTCGGGGAAAAAGAACCAGCGAACGAGCGGATCGACACATCAAAGGCCGGTTTGGCCGGAGGAACCGATTGAACAGATCGCAATACAACGCAAGAGTCAGACAGCTGCTGGCGGCACATGACAAACTGATAAGGCGCAGGAACGAGCCGGTTAAAGAAAGCAACGGAATATTTCTCCGCTACAAATATCCTGTACTGACCGCGGCCCATGCGCCGGTGCACTGGCGATACGACCTCGATTACAAAACAAATCCCCTGCTGCTGGAAAGGATCGGCGTCAATGCCGCATTCAACGTCGGCGCCGTCGAGCACGAGGGGAAGATACTATTAGTCGCGAGAGTCGAAGGGGCCGACAGGAAGTCGTTCTTTGCTGTTGCGGAATCAAGAAACGGCGTAGACAATTTCCGTTTTTGGGATTACCCCGTCGCGATGCCCGAGATACCCGGGAATCCGGACACAAACATTTACGATATGCGCATCACGAAGCACGAAGACGGCTGGTACTACGGCCTCTTCTGCACCGAACGGAAGGACCCGGCCGCTCCTAAGGGGGACCTGTCGTCGGCTATTGCGCAATGCGGCATCGCTCGGACAAAGGACTTCGTCAAGTGGGATCGCCTGCCTGACTTGAAGACAAATTCGCCGCAGCAACGGAACGTTGTTTTGCACCCGGAGTTCGTGAAAAGGAAATACGCCTTCTATACAAGACCGCAGGACGGATTCATAAGTGCAGGGTCCGGCGGCGGAATTGGATGGGGGCTATCGGACTCCATCCTCGGCGCGACGATAGACGAAGAGACGATAGTGGACGACCGCCAGTACCACACGGTGAAGGAGGTCAAGAACGGTCTCGGTCCCGCACCGATAAAGACCGAGAAGGGATGGCTCCAGCTAGCGCACGGCGTGAGGAACACGGCGGCTGGGTTGAGATACGTGTTGTACATGTTCATGACGGACCTTGAAGAGCCGGATCGGAAGATCGCGTCACCAGCGGGATACTTTCTTGCACCCGAAGGTGAGGAACGGATCGGGGATGTCCCGAACGTAGTATTCAGCAGCGGTTGGGTGAAGAGGAAGAACGGTGAGGTTTTGATATATTACGGTTCGTCCGACACAAGGACGCACGTCGCTACGTCAACCGTAGACAAGCTTATCGACTACGTACTGAACACGCCTCCAGATGGATTGAGAAGTGCCGAGAGCGTGAAAACGCGCAATGCAATGATAGAGAAGAACCTGAGGTTAATGAAGTCATTCAGGAAAAGATAACCTAGTTAACCTTGTCAAGGTTTAGAACCTTGACAAGGTTACAAAACCTCATCGCTTGCAAGAGGAAATGCCGTACGGTGGGTGCCGTGCGGCATTCGGTAGTGTCCTAGTTTCAATAGTGTTTCACCGCCAATGCCGCGAAGCGGCAGATACAATCGAGTTCGCTTCATCCCGATTGCCGCAGGCTTTGGAGCAAGGCGCATTTGTCCCGCTCGTCAGTACGAAAATAGAATATGTCCCGTCTTAATGGTTTATGTGTCGGGATCCCGACTGAAGTCGGGACGGGATGCCGCATTGCGGCATAAGCGCCAATCGGGGCGACTTTTTTTTGATGGATGCTAGTTTTGCAGTATCTTCGCGCTAACGCGATTCATAAATAAAAATGAGTATGGAGGCATGTTAATCCCATGAATAAAGATACTGAACCCCCCGTTAAATCGTTTGCCTCCCCAGACCAATGGAAGGAATGGCTCGCGGTGAATCACGCCATATCCAACAATGGTATTTGGCTTCGAATTTTCAAGAAAGATTCCAGAGAGGCAACGATCACCTATGATGAGGCGTTGGATGAAGCTCTTTGCTTTGGCTGGATCGACGGTCAGAAAAAAGTGTATGATGAGAAATCGTGGCTTCAAAAATTCACGCCACGCAGATCGAAGAGCATATGGTCGAAGCGAAATAAAACGCGAGTGGCCCGCCTTATTGAAGAAAAGCGAATGCAACCGTCCGGATTCAGAGAAATAGAGAACGCAAAAAGGGACGGCAGATGGGACAAGGCCTATGATTCTCCCAGCCAAATGGAAATTCCCGCCGATTTTCTATCTTTGCTTAAAAAAGACCGACAGGCCTACGAGTTCTTTAAAACTCTGAATAGGGCAAACACATATGCAATTGCCTGGCGATTGGAAACAGCAAAGAAACCGGAAACCAGAAAGAAACGGATTCAGATTCTTCTGGAAATGATGAAGAGACGACAGAAATTGCACTAACTTCTCTTTCATTTCCATTGGAATTGAACATTGTTTGCCCGATGATTCGTGCAGATAGCGCGAAAATACTGCCCCCGTCAGCGGCGGCCACCCGATCACGCCCGTTTGTCGCTTCACCCAAATGAGCCATTCGGCCAACTATGGCTAGCCGACAATCGTTACGCGCGACCGCACTTCGGGCCCTCAACGGAACAGACTCTGTCTTTGACTAATCATGGGCCTGGTCTATATTCTCAAATGGAGGAGGCCTATGACATGACAACGAGTGCGATCTAATCTTCGGCGGTAATCATGAGGAGATATTTCCTTCACAAGTCTGCACGATTTCTTGGAAGCGAGACGCCCCCTCGTATGAAAGCTCGTTTGCGGTCAACGCGAAAGACTCCGGCCGGCTTACGTGAACCAATCACGTCGATATCGCGATAATAAACGGATGGAATAATCGGAAAATGGAATTCAGCCCGAACAGCAAACTTGTCAAACGCTGCATTTCACCGGGAAAGGACGCGCACGACGAGATGATCCCGGCGGACGCTACCTGTCATTTGCATTGAGGTTGATATTATGAAAGCAATATTGTGTGCGACAATCGCGGCTACCGCAATGCTGGTCGGGGCCTGCAGTAATCGTGGAACAAGCGTGGAAATACCCCCGACTTCAGGCACTGCAACTATTGACAGCCGCGTCGTCAACTTGCAGGCATCGGGCTTTTCGTTCGACCAAGCCGCGATGGTGAAGATTCTTAATTCTTCAAATGCCCTTCCCGACATCCAGTTGTTGGTGAACATGAATCAGACGGGGGCCGTTCTTGGCGTTTATTTGGCTAGGCCGGATTCGCTTGTCCCTTCTTTCCGATTGTTGCGCAGGTTTAACACGTTGGACAGTGCACGCTCTTGCTTCGACGGGCTTCGTGAAATACCTGATACAACCTACCAGGATTTGGCATTGCCAGTCAATGTTGCGGAAATATGGGCGGTCAAAACACGTCGGAATAAGTTCGCTAAGATTCTCATAACGGAAACTGTCGCGTATACGGACACATCCAATCCAAGTGCTCCCGCACCTTTCGGTCAAGCTACATTTGACTGGTCGTATCAGCCCAACGGGACAGGGAGGTTTTACACTAATGCCAACGGCAGATAACAACGAGAGAGAAAAAGAAAGACGCCTGCCTTCGAAAAAGCCGGACAGACTATTTGGGGCAGGACGTAATGAGAAACACGAGCCATCGGTTTATCAATTGAAAAACGTCCTGTCAAGAAGCTTCGTCGCTCTCTTGTTTGCTTTGAACGTCTACAGTTGCATGGGAGATTCGACGGTGAGCCCTCCCTTCGGCGGTGACAAGATCATCCCATTCACGGTTGGCAACCAGTGGGTCTATGCGGACTCCGTTTTCACACAGGCCGGCAATTTCGTCGGGACTTATGCTGCGACCATCACAAATAGTATCGACACGTTGGGACGAAGCTGGTGGCAGGTTGATAACGTCTTCAACCCTTCTATTGCCTCGAACCTCTTTGCGGTGAAAGGCGACAGCATCTTAAGCCTGCAGGCAACCGAGTCGGTCCATGGGATGGCCCCAATTGTTTCTCTGGAGTATGTCAGACCCACGAGCGATGATACGATTCGCTACGAGGCCCTCTATGACGGAGATGCTTTCGTCGCGAAGGTCGCTTCAAGATTGACTCAGCCGTACACCGTAGCAGCGGGCGTGTTCGACAACTGCATTCTCTTCACCTACAACATATCCCGCGAACATTATCGAGAGATCGTCTCACCCGGAATTGGCATGATTGCCTTAGAGATTCAGGCCGACTCTATTTCAAGGTTTTCCCCCGCCTGGCAGAGGAGAATCGAACTGGTTGATTACCGAATACTGAAATAACGCACGCACTTCGCATAACAAGCCCGGGAAGAACGGACGCATTTTGAGGACAACGGTGCTTGCATAAGGAGAAAGAGTCATGTCAAATACAGAAAGAGGCGGACGGATAGCTCTTGTAACCGGAGCCTCATCAGGTATAGGAGGGGCTAGGGCAGAACTCCTTTCGAATGAGGGTTTCCGTGTCTTCGGCACTAGCCTGCAAAAAAGCGAAAACGAGAAAAACATGAAGATGCTGGAGCTGGACGTTCGTTCCAAAGTGTCAATAGATGCGTGAATCAAAGAAGTCATCGCGCAGGCCGGTCGGCTCGACATTCTCATTAATAATGCAGGTGTTGAGCATGTTGGGGTTGCCGAGGAAACTGGGTTGGAAGATGCTCGCGGCGTATTTGAAACCAACTTCTTTGGTGTTGTGCAAATGACAAAGGCCGTGCTCCCGGAAATGAGAAAGCACAGAGAAGGTCATCTTATCAACGTTGGCTCCGCAGCCGCTTGGGTAGGTGAACCGGGAGAGTCATTCTATGCCGCATCGAAGCGCGCCCTCGCAGCGTTCACCGAGGCTCTGCGCCACGAGGTTTGGCCACTTGGCATGCACGTTTCTCTTGTCGAACCGGGCGCATTCAAGACCAACGTCCTTCAAGCCGCGACAGTCAACGAGGTCAGCATTAGGGACTATGACCGGGTGGGCGAAGCAAGCTTTAGGACGTTAAAGGGAAGTCTGGAAAAGGGGGGCAGCCCCGATAAGGTGGCACGGCTGATTCCGAGAATTCTTCGCAGCCCTTCCCCTCGACTTCGATACGCTACCGGCGCCGACGCATTATGGCTTCCGTATCTGAAAGTCCTGTTACCACAAAAGGCCTTTGACGCCCTCGTTCGGCGGGGGTTCGGTTTAAAGCGTGAGAAGGTCGCCTGAAGAAAATGTCCCCGATTACGCCGAAGATTCACTTCGATCAAGACAGGCAGACGACCGCAACGACTTTATACCGCTAATCGTTATGCGTAATTGCACGCGTGGGCTATAATATAGGGAGGTATCATCATGAGGGCAAATATTCCATGCCAAATATTGTTTGCTTCAATGTTCATGATGACTGTGCCGTTGTCGGCGCAATGGATGCAAACAAACGGGCCGCGCGGGGGTACTGCATGGGATTTAACTCGTTGTGGCGCAAACCTCTTTGTTGTGGTTAACGGCAAAGTGTGTGTTTCATCAGATAATGGTATAAGCTGGAGAGAAAGCAACGTGGGGCTGAATGGCGCATCAGTAAGCACTCTTGTGGCCTCCAGCACAAGTTTGCTCGCCGGTAATATTCACGGTGGTGTTTTTCTTTCGACGAATAATGGTGCGAGCTGGTCTCCAATAAACAATGGATTGCCCAATGGTCTTCTCGTAAGTGCACTTGCGATGTCGGGGACGAATCTGTTTATCAAAAGCTCTGCTGACCCTTTGGTACACAAGGTTGAAAGCACCTACCGATCAACCGACAACGGGGCGAATTGGACTTTGGTAGAAACAGGCATGACCAACAGCTGGGTGAGCTCACTCGTCGTGTCTGGTTCAAATCTATTCGCGGCAACGCAAGGTGACGGGGTCTTCCGTTCCACTGATAACGGCGTAAGCTGGAAGACTGTAAATGTGGGTTTGACTAATACTTCCGTTTTCGCTCTTCTGGTTTCTGGTGCAAACATTTTCGCCGGGACTTACGGTGGAGGCATTTTCCTCTCGACCAGCAATGGCGCAAGTTGGAAATCGATCAGTATTGGCATTCCACAAGTGTCAGTTGTTTCTCTCGCCTTTTCCGGGGCCAGTTTATATGCCGGGACTGAAGGCGACGGAGTGTTCTTATCCACCAACGGTGGCTCGAAATGGGATGCGATGAATTCCGGCCTGATAAATCCTACCGTATATTCCCTCTTATCTTCCGGCACACATATACTCGCTGGAACTCGTGGCGGCATTTATCTTTCCACAGATGGCGGTAAGGACTGGAATGCGACTAGTCAGGGTTTGCCATATGCATCTGTCCACGCAGTTGTCGCCTTGGATTCACGGCTCTTGGCGGGAACCGATGGAGAGGGCGTCTTTCTTTCCACTGACGGGGGCGCGAGTTGGAGAGCATCCAACAGTGGTTTGAAAGGTGCCTACGTCCAGGCTTTGGTGTCTTCTGATGGCAACCTCTTTGCAGGAACGAATAGCGGGGTCTATGTCTCCAACGATAGTGGTGCGAGCTGGGGTTCCGCGGGCTTTGGGCTTGCGAACAGATCTGTAACTTCACTTTGCGCCGGCGAAAGAGGTCTCTTTGCAGGCACTTACACCGGCGTCTATTATTTTGCAAACGGCGGGACGGACTGGGCAAGCCCGGGGATGGCGTTCAATGTTTATGCACTCGTGCTGATCGGCAAAAACCTGGTCGCCGGGACCGACGGCGGGGCATATCTTTCCGCTGATGATGGACTAAATTGGAAGGAAGTCGGCAATGGTTTGGCTCCGGGGCAAAATGTTCATGCTTTTGCACTATCGGGAAAAAATATGTTTGCCGGAACTGAGGAAGGAGGGATAGGTATCGTTTATCTTTCCTCTGACAGTGGAAATAGCTGGGTCCAATTTGGCCCGGACACGATATTCGAACCTGTCCGTGCCCTTACGATCGCTCGGAAGAATCTTTTCGTCGGTACCGACAATGCGGGGTTGTATAGTCCTTACGCTGGCTTGTTTATCTCCCCCGATAGCACTGCCAGCTGGACCCCAGCCGGTACAGGTTTTACAGGAGTAAATGTCTATAGTCTTATTGTCACCGATTCGGGGTTATTCGCTGGCACCTCTGCGGGTGTGTGGTATCGGCCCCTTTCGCAAATGATTACAGGTGTCCGGGAATATTCGCGGAGTTTACCAACGAATTTCTTTTTGAAACAGAATTATCCCAATCCGTTCAATCCTTCGACCACCATAGGTTATCACCTTGGGAGGGATAGTCATGTAACGTTGAAGGTACTTGATGTTCTTGGAAGAGAAGTTCAGACGTTGGTTAACGAGCAACAACAAGCAGGCATATACTCAGTCAAGTTCGATGCCGCCAACCTGCCAAGCGGAGTATATTTGTACAGACTCGAAGCTGGCACATATCATGAAACAAAGAAACTCTTACTTCTCAAATAAAGATCTACCGCTTGAATAGTATCTAACCTGTCCTATGAGCCACGGGACCAACTGTTTCCCGGATGCTGTCGGCTTCAATATTTTCAAAGGACCGAGGTTCAGCAATTACGACAGACGGGGGAACAACCCCCCGAATACCGAGAGTTATCCTGTGTTCCTCATTCCTGCCGCGATTCCGTTCACCGTCGACCGCAATAGATCGAGTATCTCCTGCTTTCTGCCGTCCTCGGAATTCTCGCGGCGATAGACCTGCAGAAATTTTATCTGGACGAGGCTGATCGGGTCAATATAGGGATTTCTCAAAAGGAGCGATCGCTGAAGCGAAGGATTTGAATCGAGAAGGTCCTTTTCGCCGGTGATATTCAGAACTGCACGTCGCGATCTCTCATATTCCTCCCTGATCATATCGAAGATCCTGCGGCCGGTTGCAGGATTAGCAGACAGTTGAGTGTATTCTCGGCCTATAGTCATGTCCGCTTTCGCCAGCACCATTTCGACGTTGTCGGTAAGCGCCTTGAAGAACTCCCACTTATCATATATATCGCGCAGGTCGTCCCAGCCGACTATCCCCTTCTCGATCGCCTTCTCCAACGCATAACCGAATCCGAACCAGCCCGAAATCAATTGCCGGTTCTGGGTCCAGGAGAAGACCCACGGAATTGCGCGGAGATTTTTCAGGTCGGTGCCGTTGTTGCGGGATGGGGGGCGCGAGCCGATTTCAATTCTCTCGATGACGTCGATGGGGGTGACATGCCGGAAGTATTCGATGAAGCCGGGATTCGCAACGAGCCTGCGGTAATGTCTCATGGCGATATCAGATATTTGGCCGAAGAGCGTAAGGTATCTTCCCGCCACGTTCTTCACGCCGGACTTGTATTTCGCTGTAGAGAGGACCACGGCCGAGGCATTCAACTCTATGCTACGCAGCGCTATTTCCGGCATCGAATATTTCACGAAGATCATCTCGCCCTGCTCGGTTATCTTGATCTTGCCTTCGATTGTGCCGATGGGCTGAGCCAGGATGGCCTGGTTGAGCGGTCCGCCTCCGCGCGAAACGCTTCCCCCTCTGCCGTGAAAGAGGACAAGGGATATGCCGAATTTCTCGCAGACTCTCTTAAGGTTTATCTGCGCTTTAATGAGCTCGAAATTCGACGTCACAATACCGCCGTCTTTATTGCTGTCGGAATATCCGATCATGATTTTCTGCGTCATGCCTCGGAGCTTAAGGTGCTGGGCATAAGCCGGGTTTCTGAAAAGATTTCCAATCACGACGTGGGCGTGCCTGAGATCTTCGATCGTCTCGAAGAGCGGAAGTATATCTAGCCGCGATTCCTCAATTTTCCCTTCTCTGACTTTAACCAGGCCGGCTTCCTTTGCAAAGAGAAGTGGAGTAAGAACATCGGTAACGTCCGAGCTCATGCTGATTATGTAGTCGTTGCAGGTCTCCTCACCTCCGAATTCTTTTCCGAACCTCATCGCCTCGAATTCCGAGAGTACTTCCGAGGAATCCGTGTCGACCGCCACATTAGAACTCACCAGGGGCCTGGCCTTAAGTATTTCCTTCGTCAGTATCCTGATTTTCGCCGCCAAGCCGAGTTTTTCGAAATTCTCCTCAACTTCAGATGCCTTCAGAAGACCGGACACTGCGCGCCGGAGAACAGTCGAGTTCTGTCTTATATCAAGCGATGCGAGGTGAAAACCGAACGTCTTCACCTTGTACAACAGAGGGAGTATCCTCGACTCGGCGATCACCTCCCCACGATTGTCCATAAGGCTTCTGAAAACCAGTTCAAGATCATAAATGAACTCTGCGGCTGCCCCGTAGCGGTATCCTTTCTCTTCAAGCACGTTTTTCAACTTGTTGTATATCAAAAACACCTTGACCCTGTAAATCTCGCTCTGGTCCTTCAAGTCCTCTTCCGTGATCTGGTCGGCAAGATTTTTTTTGTCGGATTCGACGGACTCGATGAGTTCCTTCGAGGCTTTAATGATGCGAGTCGAGCTGCTCATCACCTCAAACAGGACATCCATGTCCTTCAGGTAGAGTGAAAGGATTTGTCTCTTTTGAAGCGTAATTGCCGTCCGGGTGACCGCTGCGGTGACGAATGGATGGCCGTCCCGGTCGCCTCCGATCCACGATCCGAATTTCAAAATGACCGGTGCCGTCATTTCCGAGCGATACACATCTTTCAATGTCCTGTTGAGCCTATCGTAAAACGACGGAATGGTGTCATAGAGTATCTGACCGAAGAAGAACAGCCCGCGCCTGATTTCGTCGTAGACCGTTACACGGTTCATTCTGATTTCATTCGTCTGCCACAGAAGTGTAATCTCCGCATGAAGCTGTCTGCGCAGCTCGCTCAGTTCGTCGGGGGTTAGAGTTGAGATCTCACGCTTGAGAAGGAGCTCGCTGATGTTCAAAATTTTCCGGAGCACGGTCTGCCTGGTAGCCTCGGTCGGATGGGCCGTGAAAACCGGAATCACGGTGGTCATTTCAAGAATGCGTTTGGCAAACTCCGCATCATGTCCTTCGCTTACAAGTTCGAGGAAGGCCTCCTGCATCGAGCCCTTCTGCGGTGTCGCATCCGTAAGCGCGTGAGCCCGCTGTCTCCTGATCCGGTGGACTTCGTCCGCAGTGTTGCTGAGAAGAAAGTAGAAAAGGAACGCGCGCACGATCTTGTTAGCCTTCTTCAGATCAAGGGAATCGATGATAGCGTCGATTTCGCGTTTCGTTTTTTCGGTGTAGTCGGCTCTCAGTGATTTTGTAAGGAGGCGGAGTTCTTCCTCCAGGTCGAAGAAAGACTTTCCCTCCTGCTCGATGAGCACTTTGCCAAGTATGGCTCCGAGCTCTCTTATGTCGCGGTGGAGCGGAGCGTCTTTACTTCTATCGTATTCAGATGTAATCATTTCAGGCATGGTTCAATTCACTTTGGCTTTGATGACTTCAAAATAGGTAAAGTATATCTCTGCCGGCTGTCAGAATACAGACAGGATCGTAGCGGCTGCAATCGCAGCCGTTTCGGATCTCAGCCTGCCTTTGCCGAGGGAAAGGCTCTCATATCCGTTTTCAACGAGAAAGGCGATTTCATTTTCTGAGAATCCGCCTTCAGGGCCGACAAGCGCGATCGCGGATTTTCCCCCAACCATGCTGTTTACCGGCCGGGTGATCATGTCCAGTGCCTTCTCGTGAAAGACCACTTTCATATCGTAAGAGCGGCCGTGTTCGGCGGCCTCATTCAGATTATTCACGAGTGTAAGCTCCGGAATTATGCTTCGGAGTGATTGCTTGACGGCAGATCTGATTATGCTTTGCAGCCTATCGAGGCGCGGCTTGCCGCTCTCACTCCTCTCAGAATTAAATAACAGAAATTCACGGGCCCCAAGTTCCGTACATCTTTCGAGGGCCGCCTCCACTTTCGACATCGGTTTGAGCAGTGCCATGGCAATGCAGAAGATACGGGGCGGCGAATTGAAATTGTCGTATTCTTCCAGAACTTCACAAACCGTTCTATCTTTTCCGACCGACATGACCGCGCAAAGGAGAGTCTTTCCGGCTCCATCGGTGGCAAGTATCTTTTCGCCGGTCCTCGTGCGGAGTACCCTGTAAAGATGGAAGTTTTCTTCGCCGTCGATCACGAGTGTCCGTTTGCCGCCCGCGTGGGAGAGATTCCCGCCTGTAAACAGGAATTGTTCCATTATATGCTCGTTCCGAAATAAAGTACAAACTGCCACTGCCTGTCACTCCCGCGGGCATAGTCCGCTTGAATCACTGCGTCGTATGGAAGGACGAGGCTGAGTCCGCCGCCGTAACCGTAAAGAGCATCGTTGATTTTGATATGGAGGTGTTTTCCGGTTGTCTCGCCCGCATCAACGAAGAAATCCCAGTAAAGAGCGATTCGATTCGATATGTACTGTTTAAGCGGAAAATTCGGGATCTCCAAGTACATTTGTTTTATGATAGGGATGCGTAATTCCATATTCGCACCCACTATACTTTCCCCTTCAGAAACCGTGCTGAACATGCCCCGGATTCGTTCGCTGTACCCTATGAAGACGTGATTGTACGGCGGAATCCGAGGTCCTTCGGCGAGGTTTGCGTGTACGCGGGTTGCAAGGATAAACATGCTGGACAGCGGAAGGAAGTCGCGGGCGTCCACCGCAAGCCTGCCAAAGTTCACGATGCTTTCTCCGAGACCGTGTTTCTCGAGGGAAATGCCGACAAATGCACCGTTGGTGGCGTAACTCCGGAGATTTCTGGAATCATAAGTGTAAGAGAGTTCCAGGGAGGCAAAGACATCCTTGCCGGTCGGCGAGAGGACAAGGTCGGCATCGGGATTGTCGGTCCTCACGTAGTTGTAGGAAGCCCCTAGAGCGAGGGTGGAGTAGATTCCGAAACGTCTCCCCGCTTCGATCTGCATTTCACCGAAAGTGTCGTTGAATTCACCGCTTGCATTGCCGGGCTGGACTCCAAAATTCCGTCCGTGAGAATAACTCGCGTCCAGCGACAGGATGTAATTCTTGTTCGGTCCGAAATATGGATCGCTGAACTTCACTGCAGCAAAAGGATCGTATCCGAGTGCGAACATGCCGGCCAGATTTTGATCGCGGCCCTGGAAATTGAGATCCACCACCCCTGCCCCACCGTAGAACCGCTTCAGATCCTTGTCCCTGAAGCCGAGCACCGGGTAAGGCCAGATATACCATATCTCCTGGACGTAAATCAAAAGATTCATATGCGTCCTGCTGACCGGCTCAGGCTGCATCAGCACCTTTGCGAAAAGACCGGTATTGTAGATGCGTTCCCGCCCGTACTCGAGCTCTTTCGTAGTGACCGTATCGCCCGTCTTGAACGGGAGTTCTCTCAGTATCACATAGGTTTTGGTTGTCTTGTTTCCTTCGACGAAGATTTTATCGAGGACGTAACTGCTGGCCGTGTCTTGCGCATGTAAAGCTGAGGAGGTCACGATCACGAGGATCAATGCGCAGAACACACGCGCCATGATTACCGGGTGGGGATTTGCAGGGTTGCGGTTGTTCCCGTTGATTCAGAAGAGACGATGTCGAATTTACAGTTGTTGATGTCAGCGAGATTCCTGGCGATGTACAAGCCCAGGCCTGCACCTTGTTGCTGTTGTCTGCCCTTGTTGACCTGATAAAACTTGTCGCATATTCTCGGAAGTTCCTGCTCCGGGAGCCCGACGCCGGTATCTGAGACTTCAAGCCTGACCCACTCCCCGTCCTTTTCAGCTTTGAGAGTGACAGACCCCTTAACGGTAAACTTCACCGCGTTTGAAAGAAGTCGTCCGACAATATCGCGTATGAGGGTCTCGGACGCCTTAACAGGCAGCTCTCCCTCCACGCGCGGGTTGAGGGCGAGGCCCTTCTCCGTTGCCATAGGTCTGTATTCTTCGATGAGGACGTCGAGTGACTTCGCAAGATCGAATTCCTTCTTGTCCGTCTCATAATAGGTCCTGGTCTGACCGGAATCGATCTGGATGGTTATCAGGAAGTCGTCGACAAGGTTTTTCAGCCTGCCGCCTCCATGGTGAATGAGGTCGGCAAATTCCTTCAGTTCATTCGTGGTTATGGACGAAGCGGCGCTGCTTATGATCTCCGAAAAACCGATAATGTAAGTGAGGGGCGTGTTTAATTCGTGCGACAGCGTCGAAAGAATTTGTTCTTTCAGCGCATCGAACTCGCTCTGCATTGCACTTCTCATGGAAGCGGCACGTTTCAGTTTTCCCCGCACTGTAGTGACAAGCTCGTCGATATCTATCGGCTTGGTAAGATAGTCGTCGGCGCCGAGTTCCTTTCCCTCTCGCACGTGAGCGCGATCAGACAGGGCACTAAGAAATATGAAAGGGACGGAACGAAGGCCTGATATTCCCTGAACCTTCTCGTAAAACTCGAAGCCGCCCATCTCCGGCATGTAGATGTCGCTGATTATCAGGTCGGGCTTGTTTGTCTCCAGAATTTGGAGAGCTTTTGCCGCATCTCTCGCGCTGAGAGTTCGATACCCTTCCTCTTCAAGAATGGTCGAAAACAACTCAAGATTAGCTTGCTCATCGTCGACGAGCAGAATCAAGGAAGGTTCAGACATTGAGTCAGAGTCCGGTTACTTTTGAGGCTTAGCGGCGGGAGTCTGAATCGGAACCTGCGGCACCTGCTGAACGGGGAGACTCTGCTGACCCTGCTGCTGCAGAAAACTCCTCTGATTTTGAGTCGACTTGTTCGGCAGGAAGAAGAGGTTAATCAGAAACGCGAGAGCAATGAAGACCGTCCCCAGGATGGTCGTCATCCTGGATAGAATGTCCGCCGTCCTTCTTACTCCGAACATATTCCCGAACCCGGCGCTCGTCCCGCCGAAAGTTCCAGCCAACCCTCCCCCTTTGCTCGATTGCATCAGGACGACTACAATCAAGAGGATTGCGACAACGATTTCAATTACAACCAAGAATGCGTACAACTCTTCACCTTTATTTTAGCTTAAATTTACGCTCCTAGAGCCTGAAATGCAATCTTCCGGCGTTTTCGTGGTTCGTCCTTGTGATCCAAAAAGCGCGATTTTTGCGTCATTGTCTCTCGGTGATGCGCCCGGGCGTCCAGATAATAGGGCTGAAATTGGTCCGGTAGTCGAAAACATCGCGATTCTCGCTCCGCTTGAGGAAATTCACCACTCCATAAGTTAACGGAGTCGCCGCTGCTTCATAAGCCGACTTTACCAGCCACTGCGATACGACGAGCGAGACGAGCCCGCCGACCTGTACGAATCCCGTAAAGGCGAGAGATATGAAGAGAGCCGAATCTGCGAGCTCGCCGACCAGGGTCGAACCGATCGTCCTGCTCCAAAGATACCTCCCTTTTGTAGCTATTTTCATCTTCGCAAGGACAAACGAGTTCAGGAATTCACCGGCAAGGTACGCAACGAACGAAGCGCCGAGAATGCGCGGAGTTAGCTTGAAGATCGCTTCGTATGCCTTCTGCGACGCGGCGGGGCTGCCGAACGAATCCCAGATCGGCGCAGCCGGCAGGTATACGCTAATCATAATCATCACAACAGCAAACAGGTTGCATGCAAAACCTATCCAGATTACTTGCCTCGCCCTGCCATATCCGTAGACCTCCGTCAATATGTCGCCAAAAATGTACGAGACCGGAAACACGATTGTCCCGGCGGGGAGAAACAGGGGACCGAGAGTGAACAGTTTCACCGCGATGATGTTGGAAACAATCAGGCTTGTAACGAAGACCGCCGCAATTGCCGGAAGCCAGCGTTCGCTCGAAGCACTAACGACGTTCACTTTCATCTCCTGCCTTGCTCGGCTTGGACGCTGATTGCTATTCCCCCGCGCACCGCAAAATCAGCTGTAACCCTGCACCACTTGGGGGACAAAGCGACGACGAGATCATCGAGAATCACGTTTGCAGCATGTTCGTTAAAGACACCCTCGTTCCGGAAGGACCAAAGGTAGAGTTTCAATGATTTCGATTCGACGATTTTTTTATCGGGCACGTACTCGATAGTAAGTTTGGCGAAGTCGGGCTGTCCGGTCGCAGGACACAAACAGGTGAATTCATCGGTCTTCAAAGTAACGAGGTAATTTCTTCCCCGATGATGGTTCGGGAAAGTCTCGAGGCGTTTCTCCGCACGCGCCTTTTTCCCAAGTAGTGTCAGCCCCGCAAGATCGGACTGTTGAGTCAGTTTTGTCTGTGATGTACTATCTGCACTTTTCTTTTTTGCCATTTCGCTCCTGTCGGGATAAACCTTGGACAATTCCAGGTGTAGGCCGCATTTGGGGAAGGTAGGTCATCATTTCTTCAGCCCCGGCACTTTTTGCCGGAGTTCATTAAGCGCGTCCTCCACCTCGTTACGCGGGAGCCGGCCGTTTTGAAGATCGGAATCGGATTTTGCCAGAAGCCTTTCGTAGAAAGAAATTCCCTCGTCAACGAAGGCGGGATCCCGTTCGATCATTTCAAAGATAAGATCTTCCGACCGGTCATACCTGCCCGTATGTTCGAAATAAGATACGAGCCGCCGTTCCAGATCATCGGGTAGTTCATATTCCTTAAGCTTCTCTACCGCAGCGTCGACGTTCGTGATAGCCTTCTCACCGTCAAGCTCCTCTATGCCTTCGATATTCTCCGTCATGAGGCGAAGCGCTTTCAGGTATAACGGGACACTGTCACGCTCTCCCTCCATCAAATCGAAAATCTCCGCCTTCTCCTTAAGGAGTACGCCTGCAGTATAGAGTCTCGACATAAGAAGAGCCGGATCGGAGCCAAGTACATCCTTCAAACCGTCGGCGGGGAGGCGCTCGATGGTTTCTGTATTCAAGCCGAGGAGTGAGCGCCCGGCATTGTCGATTTCCAGCAGAGCGGCGTCGTAGCTCTTCGTTTCTCTGAAGAACATTATCCGGGCAAGTGCTCTTCCGAGCATCGAGAACATTCTCAGTATGTAGTCGCGCTCAAACACGCAGTTTTAGCTCCGGCAGGATGTTTTATTTAAAGAGTTACTTTCAGGCTTCAAAAATTAAGGATCGTGAGGGAGAGAAGCCAGTACACAAAGCGGTATCGACGGTGGATCGGGCACGCGGTCGTTAGGCTCATCCTAGCCACGCTGCCCTCTCCAGAGGCCGAGATTGAGACGGAACGATTCTAAAACAGGCTATATCCCCCGCTCACATCGATTCTCTCGGCAACTCGCTCCAGTTCCGGGAAGTATCTTATTACTGTGTCCGGCACCCGCACTTTTTCCTGGTTCCTCAGCCTTCTTACGAGCTCGAGCGCATTTGCAACCGCCTTCCCCATCGGGTGATTGTTAGCCACAACGTAGACGCGCTTGCACCTCTCACCCACGCTGCGGATTTTTTCCGCTATTTCGTCGAGCTCAATGTTGCTGTACAGATAATTGTACCTTTCATTCCGGCCCGCGTCGGCCTTGTCCGCCATTCCGCCGGCGAACCGCTTCTGCGCAAATGCTTCCCGGCCGACCTTCCACATCTTCTCGTTTCTCCCGTGAAGTCTGAAATAGCCGACCTCGCCCACAATCCCGGGGATCAAACCGACCATCCCTTCAAGCCCCGGCTGATCGATTGCAATAACACCGATCCCGTTTTCTCGGAGAAATCCCATCGCCTTCTCACTGTACCAGGAAGTGTGACGCAATTCAAAAAAAAGCTTAGTCTCTTGAAAACGATCAGCGATGGACTGGATTCGGTCTCTCGAAGAAGAACTGTCCCTGAAATACTCGGAGAACTGAACGAGCAAACCTCCGAGTTTGCTCCGTTCCCGAAAAGGATCCAGGAAACCTCCTACGATCTTCGCGTCGCTTTCCGGTTCGGTGCCAGTGTCCCTTCCACCATGGGTAAAGCCCTTGTACAACTTGATCAGAAACGTGAATCTCTTATTCCCCTCCACTTCAGAGAGCCACTTCTCAGCAACGTTCGGAGGAAAATGGCGATAGAAAGTGCTGTCGACCTCGACGCAGTCGAAGAAGTTCGAATAAAACGATAGTCGTGAAAATCCCCTCGGCACCCCCGCAGGATAAAAAGGACCCACCCAGTCTTCATAACTCCAACCGGCGGTTCCACCAAATATTTCCATGCCCGATTCTTTCTAGTACATCCTAATGACAATTCCCTCGGTAGTCCACCTGGCCCTGATTTTCACACTGCCCTGATAAACCCCGAACGGCTCCGCGAACTTGAAAGGGTAGCTTCTCCCATTGTAGTACTCCATACCCCGCCCATGTTTGACATAAGCACGCACGGTGTAGGTCCCCGAAGGTATCCGGTTCAGGTCGAACTTGCCTTTGGCGTCTGCAAGTATGTAGAACGCCTTTCCCCCTTCCTTTTGGGCAGCCACGACTATACGTTTCCCGGGAATCAGGGGCATAGCCGTCCCTTCCATCTCGCCAAGCGAGGTCGAGTCAATCGTCATAAATCTGCGTTTAACGACCGAATCCTTAGTGTCGGACCGGTAAGCCAGTTCGAGGGTATACCATTGCTGAGAGGCGAGCTTCATAAGATCGACTCCAAACATCGAATTCGATTCGCGCGCCACCAGTCCTTTCATGACGGTTCCCGCTGAGTCGAGCAGTGACACATGAGGATCCGTGGGGACCCCTTTCATGGACGGAATCACAAACTGGCACAACATGGTGTCATAAGCAGTGATCCCCCTGGATGAATCGGGAAAACTGAAGTAGTATGGATTGACTCGGGCCAACGTACTGTCCGGTTCAATAACCACGGTATTACTTGAGGCTGACATGCGATTGTGCTGGAGGTCCCGCACGCTGTCGGTAACCGTCACGAAATACTTCCGGTGAAATCTTACCGGCTTCGCGGTCCGGACCACGATGTTATAATCGTTAGATGCGAGGCGTGCAGCGAAGTCTGCCGGGAGCGTGTCGCCGGTCGCCGAGTCGCGTACCACGAAATATGACGGCAGCATGTATGACGTGTCGATAGGTTCGCTGAACTTCAGGAGGAGAAGCCCGTCGTTCGCCAATGCGGCGCTGTACAATTGCGGATGGGAAGTGTCCTCTTTGGCGACGATGAAATCGACATTGTTAACCGTCGGTTCATTCTTCGTAACCACGACATCATGAGTTGCAGATGCGTATAAATCGAGCTGCGGTGCATACATATAATTTCTAAGCTGATCGTCAAAGCAAATCAGTCTGTATTTTCCATCGGCAAGGCCTTGCAGGGAATAGCTCCCGCTGTCGTTCGATTGCGTGACATACCTCGGAAGGTTGACATCGGGCCGCAGAGTGTCGATTTCCGGAGTTATCCTGTACGCCGCAACCGTATAGGGTTTCGGTTTCGGAGCATACACGTTCCCGACCACCATGCCGGTGTCTATCGTCGATCCCGTGGAGAAGACGATGTTGTACGCTTTCCCGAGATAGTTGCCGCGCGAGTCTTCAGAACCGGCACCGATTGTAAGGATGTATGTCCTGTTTTCCTGATACGGTTTTTCGACTCGTATTTTGATCTCCGCTCCGGACCAACTGATCTTAAGATCTTTCAGGTCGAACGGCGGAAAGTATAGCGAACTCTCAACGGTGCGCTCCACCATGTATTTGTTGAACTTGATGCGAATTTCTTTTGAGGTGAAGTTCAACTCGTTCGGACGAGGAGAGGACATGAGAATCTTAGGCGGACTCTTATCGACCGGGCCGCCGGAGGGGGGCACCTGACCGGCACAGCCTGCCAGGAGAACCGCGAAGAGAACGGACAGGAGTTGCCCTATTTTTTCCAGGGCTCGAATAGTTTTGCCTCGATATCGAAGAGCGCAAGAATACGTCCGGCCATGAAGTCCGCCAGCTCCGCAATGGATCCGGGCTTCTGATAAAAGGCAGGCATGGCGGGCACGATGCGGGCACCGGCATCGGCAGCGGCCAGCATATTCTTCAAATGAATCTTGTTTAACGGTGTCTCCCGCGGCACGAGGACGAGTTTCCTTCCTTCTTTAAGGGTCACATCCGCCGCTCGCTCTATCAGACTGCCCGTAATTCCCTGGGCAATTCCGGCAAGCGTCTTCATCGAGCACGGCACCACGACCATGCCGTCAGTCCTGAAGGAGCCGCTGGAGATCGTAGCAGCAAGGTCTTTATTGCTGTACCTTAGCACGTTCCCGCTGAAAGTAGCGCCGGCGAACCTCGACTTGAACACGGATAGGAGATTCTCACCTTTCAGTGAAAGACCGGTCTCGCTCTCGATCACATAGGCACCGTAATCCGATACAATAAGGTGAACTTCGGTTCCGAGTTCGAGAAGCGCGCGGATCGTGTGCAGAGCGTATATGGCTCCGCTGGCACCGGTGACGCCGACGATAATCTTCTTTGCGCTGTCAGGCACTAAATCTAACCCTCTTGTTCACAATTCGCACCGAGAAGAGCTCTATCATACCCACAAAGATAAGCGCCACAGAGTTGATCATCAAAAGGCTGACAATATTTCCGTATGCCAGGACAAGGGAAACCGAGACTGCCATGGAATAGAACAACATGAAGACAAGGTTTACCGTTTCCGTTACACCCAGCCGCGTAAAGGGCGCTGAAAATGGAAAACGTTTCTGCATGACAGAGAACCAGCTGGCTGCCACATGCACAAGCAAATAATATGTGGCAGCAGTCATCAAAGATGCTCCGAGCGGGTTCGTTAAAGCCGAAACAAGAAACACAAGAATCGTCACCGGAAGATGCACGGAGACAAGGATTCCTTTGCGTACACCCATAACAAATCTTCCGATGTTGAAATTACCCTGAGATCGAAGCAGCCAGATCGCTTCATGGTCTCTGGAGCTGAGGACGTTCTGACAAAGGAAATAGAAAATGAGCACCCCCGATACGACCAGCGAAGCGATGGGGGCTGCGAAGTTAGGGTCGTTGAATCCCGGATAGAGCGAAAAGTCCAGAAATCTTGTTCCCTGCATCGACCAGAAAACTGTAATCATAACGGGTGTGGCCGCAACGCCAATAGCAGAGAGCCTGAAGGAAGCGTCCCGGAAGAGATTCGAGATGAAAAACATAAAACCCGCTTCTTCTTCGGCACTTCTGACTAAGATCAGCCTCTTCAGCTTCTCAGCTCCGCTGTAAAGATTCAAAAGAGAAGCGGAACTACTCCCGCTTAATTTTGAAATGAGGCTTTCAGAAGCCGGGAATACGGCGAAGGCGCCCGACACCACTGCGAAAGGTAAAATGGAAAAAGCAATGAGAGGCATCGGGTCGAGTG
Source organism: Candidatus Kryptoniota bacterium (assembly GCA_046706745.1). Taxonomy (GTDB): domain Bacteria; phylum Bacteroidota; class Ignavibacteria; order Kryptoniales; family JAKASW01; genus JAKASW01. The sequence goes on along the minus strand of JBJKPC010000050.1, from coordinate 21,846 downwards.
GGAGTTTGAACCTCTCGGACAATTGGAACGCCGCGAGCAGTACCAGAGCCATTACACCCTGGAGGACTGTCAGTGTGCGATCTGCAGCTCTCCCCGGTAGGAGCGAAAGGAGGAGTAGGATAATGAAGTAAAGCGTGGTTGAGATTAAGATCAAAAACAGGAACCAAATCGCCGTCATGAAAGGATAAGCGGTCAATATGGAAGAGAATGCAGCTGCCGGTACAAACACAGCCGCAATCACAAGGGCATCGAGGAAGATTACGCCCGAAACGGAACCGAGCCGTGAGGGCAAAGTCGGCTGCACGAAATAGAAGCGCTCCATATCTCCACCGTTGTAGAAGAACTTTCGAGTCTCGGCAAGAGAGGTGAAAAGCGCGACCCCGATTGTGACCATGATGATGCGTGCGGAAAAGTACGCAAATTTCATTTCGCCGGACGAGATCCCCACGAAGATGCCGATGATGAAATCGGGCATGAGGAACTTCAGCAGTCCCCGAGACTTCTCGCCCGCGATCGCCTGTTTGATCCTTAACTTCGCAACGGAGATGAAAGACACGACAGCGTTACCTTCTCATCATTGCCCTTCGGTAGGCACGAATTGCTCTTTTGTGACCGGCGAAGGTTACGCTGAACGTATGTCCGCCCATTCCGTTCGAAACGAAATATAGATACCTGGTCGTGTCTGGGTAAAGAGCCGCCATGATTGACTTGGCTCCGGGGCTGCAGATCGGAGTAGGCGGCAAACCGTAATGCTCGTATGTGTTGAACGGAGAATTTATGTGCAGATCTTTGTAGTAGATCCTAGTGTGTTTGCCGAGTGCATATTCGATCGTCGGATCCGCCTCGAGCGGCATATGGTCCTTCAGGCGATTGTAGTACACGCTTGCGATAATTGCTCTCTCGGAATCTATTTGTGCCTCCGCCTCGACTATCGAGGCGACGATCATTATCTGGTCGACCGAATAACCCAGCTCTCTCGCACGCTGCTTCAGCGAATCGGTAAAAAACATCTTATACTGCTCGGTCATCCTTCGCATAATCTCGCCCGCACCAGTGCCGTAGTAGAAATCGTAAGTCTGCGGAAAAAGGTAGCCTTCAAGGTTTGTCGACGGAATGTCGAGCGCTTCCGCCATCGAATCGCCGAGCGCTTCACGAACGAACGCTGCGGAATCAACTCCCAAATCCCCGTGGCAGATCTCAGCGATCTGCCGAACTGTCAGGCCCTCCGGTATCGTGACGTGCACTAAAAGGTTGCTTCTGCCCGACGATATCAGGTGGAGGACATCGTAGTCCGAATAGTGTCCGGTAAACAGATATTTCCCCGCCTTGATCTCTCGCTCGATCGCGAAAAGCCGGGAAAACATCTTGAAGAGGGCAATGTTGGAGACAATGCGGTCTTTTGCGATGGTTGAATAGACCTGATCCGCGCTTTCTCCCCTCGGGATCGTCAGCACGACTCCGTTCCCCCGTGCATTGTGATACGGAGTAAAGAAAGCTATTATCCAGATGCAAAACATCGCAACCAGGGCTCCCACCACGATCAACGCTGCCCTTCGCTTTTCGTTTAGGCTCTTGCCGCCTTTACGGAAAGGGATATGCGAGAGAATCCTATTGATTCTTCCTGGTTGAATCGAAGTCCTCCTCTCTTCCGCGCTCTCGCGTTCGAGACGCCGCGATTCATCGATTATTCTCTCATATACACGTCTGACTGCTTCATCGGTCAACGGACCCGGGTTTGCGCGGCTGACATTCTCAAAGACCTGTTTCTCCCGCTCGGGCGAATAAATCTCAAGGCCGAGCTTCTCTTTGATCTTCCCTATTTCGTCGGCATATTTTGCCCGCCTGTTGAGAAGCCTTACGATGAGCTTGTCGAGCAAATCGATCCGCAATCTCAGCGATTTCATTCTTGTCATTTGTCGATGGCCACTCGGAGGCTCTTGAGGAACTGGAAGGCGTCCGACCCCTCTTTCCCCGCAGGGGCCTGAGAAATCTGCTGCAGTAACGCGGAGCCGACGACAATTCCATCCGAGAAACGGGAAATATCGCGGGCGGTCTCGGGGGTCGATATGCCGAATCCGACGACAAAGGGTTTGACAGCGAGTCTCCTGACACGCTGCAGGAAGCCGGTTACTTCGCCGCTCACAAGGTTCTTTCTCGCTCCCGTTACCCCCGTTACGGAAACGCAGTAGCTGAAATCTGTAGTCGCACGATCTATTTCCGATATCCTCCGATCTTCGGAAGTGGGCGCGATTAGAAATACAATGCTCAAACCGGCCGCAGCGATTTCAGCCCTAAACTCTCCCGATTCTTCGTAAGAAAGGTCGGGAATAATCACACCGTCAGCTCCCGCATCCCGAAGTTTCGCGGGGAAATCCCTACCGATGCCGTTCAGAAACGAATTCACATATCCCATCAAAAGTATCGGGAGCTGCGAACCGCTTCGAAACTCGCGGATAACCGAAAGGATGCCGAGAGGGGTCACTCCATTTTCGATTGCGACCTGTGCGGCCTTTTGAATCACCGGACCGTCAGCGAGCGGGTCGCTGAACGGGATTCCCAGCTCCACAAAATCCACACCTGCCTCTTCTGCGGATGTGAGTAAAGCCCGGGTGGAGTCTTTGCGGGGAAACCCTGGCATCAGGTAAGCGCTTAACAATTTCTTGTGGGCACCGCCAGACGCGGCGTCCTGCAGCATTGCTTTGATTCTATTCAATTTAAAAGCTCAGTGCGAGATTAGGTGTTGGCTTCAGGGTGAGATCGGAAACCATCCCGAATTTCCTGTTCTTGAAATGTGCGGCGATCCCTATCATGGCTGCGTTATCCGTACAATAGAGAGGTCTTGGAAAGAAAGCCTTTGCGCCGATGGCTTCAGCCTTCAATTCGAGTGCCTTGCGGAGCCCGCGGTTCGCGGCCACACCACCCGCAACCGCAATCGACTTCACCCCGTATCTCTGCGCAGCATTGACCGCTTTCGAAACAAGGACGTCGACGACCGCATCCTGAAAAGAAGCACAGAGATCTCTAACCAGCTTCTCGTCTCGTTTTTCAGGATCATATTTAAGTTCCCTCAGAAGGTAGAGCACACTTGTTTTTATCCCCGAGAAGCTAAACTCAAAAGAGTCGCCATCCATAAATGCGCGCGGGAATCTGAACGCTTTCGGGTTTCCTTCAGCGGCCATCTTGTCGATTACAGGTCCGCCGGGATAGCCGAGACCGAGCAACTTTGCAACTTTATCAAATGCCTCCCCCGCAGCATCATCGCGGGTTTGTCCAAGAAGCTCGTGCGAGTAAGGTTCTTTCACATAGATAAGCATTGAGTGTCCGCCGCTGACAATCAGTGCCACGAACGGGAAATCGGGTTTCTCTTCCTCCAGAAAAGCCGAGTAAAGGTGACCTTCCATATGGTTGACGCCGACCACCGGTATGCCGCGAGATGAAGCAAACGCCTTCGCGAAACTAATTCCGACAATAAGAGAGCCTGCCAGGCCGGGGCCATACGTGACCGCGACAGAATCGATCTCATCTTTCGAGACCGACGCCTTTTTCAAACTCTCCTCGACTACAGGAACTATCAGCTCCATGTGGGCGCGGGAAGCAAGCTCGGGAACGACACCGCCGTACTGACTGTGTATGAGTTGAGACGAAATCACCACGGATTTCAAAGTGCCGTCGCTCAGAACAGCGGCGGAACATTCGTCACACGAGCTCTCTATTGCCATCAAATTCATAAATGAATTATAAAATTAACCACAAACATTTACAAGCTTCAATTGATCGACAGGTCTTGGTGTGCGACAGAAGGGGAAATAGATAGGCTGTTAAGCGCTTAGCAGGAGCTTATCCATCAGCTGAGCCGCGAACTCGTTCTGAGGGTTGCCAGCCAATACTTGCTGCAGTAACCTGAGCGCTTCCCCGCTCTTCCCTTCACGGGCTTCAATCACGGCAAGATCGGAAAGAGCATCTTCATGCTCTGGATAAGCCTTCAGGATCTCATCGAGCGCTAACCGCGCAGCGCCCGGATCTTCATTCAGGATAAGCTGTTCCGCACGGATCAGTTCTCTCCTGACATGCAATTCGTTTTCAATATATCGAACGTTGACGAGTGCGGCTTCATTTCCGGGCTCGATCTCGAGGGTTCTATGGAGCAATGCCAGGGCAGAATCATACCGGCGCTGCATTATCTCTATGACCGCAACGTTGTTCAAGAGCTGGACGTTGAACGGGAATTTCATAATCGCTCCCCAAAGAATCTCTTTGGCCGCTTCTAGATTACCGGTTTGTAAGTTGAGCTCCGCCTTCAGATTCATGAGATCCGGGAATTGCCCGTCTTTTTCCACTGCATCATCAAGAACAGCCATCGCCTCCTCGATCTTTCCGGTGTCCCGTAAAGATGATGCTTTCTCAAACGCTTCTTCCACGGCCTTCGGCTTCTGTATCGGAATGTAGCCCGGCATAGACCTGCCGTCACCGCCGTGGGCAGTTCCGGATTTCTTACGTTTCGGCTCGAAGTCGACTTCAATCACTTCAACGTCTTCGGGCCTAATGAATTTGGCCGCGACCTTCCATGCAGGCGCCTTTCCGGTTCCGTCCCAAGCTGCTTTCGGATGGACAAACATTCTAGGTTTCTCGGAATCGCGGGCAAGAGTCCTGCGGACAGCGAACTCGATAACTTCCGGTGCAACGTCGGAGACGCAATATGCCCTCGGAAATTTACACTTCCAATCGCAATCGAAGCATTCAAGAGGCAAGGTCACCAGCGAGGTCTTCGAGGTGTAAGGCATGAAGCGTCCTATATGTCCCCCCCCGATCACGATGACGTTCGGGATCCCGACCGCACATGCCATATGCGCCAGTCCCGTCTCAGCGCCAACTGCTATGTTGCATTTTCTCATTACCGCAGCAGTCTGGCGGAGAGTCATCTTCCCGCTCAGGTTGACCGAGCGGACTCCGATCTTTTCGAGGCAGGATTCATTGAACCCGTAAGCCGAGCTGTCGCCGAGCGCGACCACCGAAAATCCGTTTCCCCTGCAGACGTCTGCCAATGCCTCGCCATAGTATGGATAGGTTCTGAGATGTGAGCGTCCGAAAGCAAACAGGGCAAGCGTTTTCTCCGGCAGAAGACCATTCTCTGAAAACGTCCGCCGGGCAAACTCTTGGTCCTCGGGGGTCGTCCAAAGCGTGGCATTCAGCGCCGGAACGTCGATATCGAGCGCCTTCAGGAAATCACGGTATCTCTCCATCTCGGGTTCGTACGGCCGATCGAACTTCACCAGTCGGGTGAAAACCTTCCTGCGCTTCGCCATCGTCTCTTCCGGTATAGCGCCGACGTTTTCGAAAGCTATCTTCTCGCGCGCAAGACTTCCGACCACAAAAAGATCGCCAAGTTCGACCCATGAACACGTCGTGTCAAGAGCCATGTCAAAGCTCTCTTTCTGAAGGTCGTGCACGATCTCGTTTCTGTACTTCGAGTCGAAGTAAAGCCTCATCTGGTCTACCGGAATTACCCGTTCGACAAACGGGCTCGCCTCATAGAGCTCGGCTGTAACCCTCTCGCAAACTGCGGTAATCTTTGCACCGCCGAATTTCTCGTAGATAGGCTGAAGCATCGATGCCGCGAGGATCGTATCCCCAATGGCGTCAAGCCTGACCCAAAGAATCTTCTTTTTTTCCATCTCCACTATCTGAACAGCCGTTTGCCGCTCGATGAATATCGTTTTGAACAGCCGGACGGTTTTTAAGCAACTCTTTGTTATTTTGTTCTGTTCGTGGACTTTTGAACATGGCGGCACATTTAACGGAACTGTTTAGTCTTGTCAAAAGCACAAACCCGAGGAGACACGTGATGGAAAAACTCCCTACCGCGCCGGGGAATAAGCGCGTATTCACCTCTTATATCTCCGTTCTTATTATCGTAATAACGGCGTTGTTCTTTAATTCCTCCCTCAGGGCTGGACCCGAGAAGCAGCACAGCATAAGGCGCGGGCTCGTCCTCATGAGCCTCTCGGCACATCCTGACGACGAAGACGGCGCAACGATCGCTTACTACACTCATATCAGACACATCAAGACCTACGAGATTTTCTATACACGCGGCGAAGGGGGACAGGATGTGATAGGATCGCAATTGTACAAGGAACTGGGTGAAATCAGATCCGAAGAGACTCTTGCGGCGGCACATATACTCGGCGGGAAGGTCTATTTCCTCGGGTTCGTTGACTTCGGTTACTCCAAGACCGCAAAGGAGACGTTCCGCATGTGGGGCGGCAACGATAACGTTTTGCAGCGAATCGTATATATGATCCGCGCGCTGAAACCGGATGTCATAATCACGAATCACGATACGATCACGACGCTCCCCTACCGCCAGCACGGCAATCACCAGGTCGTCGGAATCACAGCCTATGAAGCATTCACAAAGGCCGCCGACCCGAACTATCATCCGGAACAGTTTGGAAACGGGATAGGCCCGTGGCAGGTGAAGAAGCTCTACTTCAGGGTTCTGAGAAAATCGCAGCTGGACCAGGATTCGCTGGTATCTATTCCCGTGGATGAGAAATCGGGAGGAAAAACGATTCGAGAAATCGCGTGGGATGCATTGAAAAAACACCGGACCCAGGGAATGGACAGGCTTAATTTCCACAATATTCCTGAAGTTTTTCGTCAACCCGTTTACAAACTGATACTGAGCAATAAGAAATACCCGTACAATCCCCACGATTTGTTCTCGGGGATCAAGCCGTCGGTCAGACCTCCCGTTAAGCTGCCGGAGAAATATGCGATCGTTCTCAAACCGTTTTCGATTTTCGTTCATCCAAAATATTCACTCATCAGGGTACCTCCTAGCTCCGACCAGCGACTTCATTTTTCTATAGACACATATAATCACACCGGCATCCCGCTGTACGTCGGCATCTTCGTGAGCGAGGGAAAGAAGAAGCTGTTCGACGAGCATACGGAATTGGGCCCGAAGATACGCGACAAAGTGAAGCTTACTGTCGATGTCGCCGCCGATGCTCAGCCGGAGGACTCGATCCGTTTCGATGTAGTTCCGCTTACTCGGAAGAAGATTCCCGGACTGGGAAGGTCGAGCGATATCGCGTATCTGAGGAGGGTTACGGCGAGGTTCGACACATCAGATTATATCGGCCTGGTGCACACTTACGACAACACGCTTCAGGAGACGTTCAACACTTTCGGCGTCAGGTACGTTCTTCTTGATTCCGCAGGACTCGCTTCGGGAGACCTCTCCAAATTCACGACGATAATATTGGATATCCGCGGCTACCTGAAGAGGCACGACCTGGTCAGGTACAACAGAAGGATTCTCGATTACGTTAAGAACGGAGGCAACGTTGTTTGCTTCTACAACAGGCCGCCGGAATGGAATGGGCACGACTACGCACCTTATCCTATTTTTGTCACCAGACGACGTGTCACGGAAGAGACCCAGCCTGTCACCGTACTCGACCCCGATAATTCACTCTTTCATCATCCGAACGAGATCCTCCCTGCCGACTGGAACGGCTGGGTACAGGAGCGTAACATCTATCTTCCCAGCGGGGACACATCGCTTACTTCCCCAAAATATGAACGCTTACTGGCGATGAGCGACGAGGACCAACATGAGCCCTCGACTTCTCTCCTTGAAGCAAAGTACGGCAAGGGGACCTACATCTACACGTCACTCTCGCTGTACCGGCAGGTAAAGAACCTGAACAACGGTGGGGTCAAGCTGCTGTTCAATCTTATATCCCGCACAAGACACTGAAAGCATCCCCTTGTTAAGATCACAAGCCGAAGACCCGAGGGTAAGCGGAAGCCCACAGCTTATCCGCGGATTGACGCTTTGGGGGGCAGTCTCGCTCAACATGATCGACATGATCGGCGTCGGCCCGTTCATAACCATCCCTCTCATCATCTCGGCCATGGGCGGGCCTCAGGCCATGATCGGCTGGATTCTCGGCGCCGTGATAGCAATGAGCGACGGGCTCGTCTGGGCAGAGCTCGGCGCGGCGATGCCGGGATCCGGAGGCACGTACCGCTATCTGGGTGAGATTTATGGAAGGAACAAGCTGGGCAAACTGATGTCTTTTCTGTTCATTTGGCAACTGATTTTCAGTGCGCCTCTCTCGGTCGCATCGGGATGCATCGGCCTCGCCGAATACTCCACTTACTTTTTTCCCGGACTCGGTCACTCGATATTCCGGTTCAATCTGCCGCTCGGTATCGGGTTGCATGCGGGGGTAAATGCCGCCGGTTTTACCTTCATAGCTATTGCAGCTTGCCTGCTTGCCATGCTTCTACTTTACAGGCAGATCACCGCAATCAACAAGCTGCTGAGATATCTTTGGATCGTCGTAATGGCGGCGGTCGTGTGGGTGATCTTCGCCGGGGTCACGCACTTCAATGCAAAGCTGGCATTCAGTTTTCCACAAGGCGCGTTTTCATTCTCGGACAGTTTCTTGCTCGGGCTCGGATCCGCGATGCTCATCTCCATTTATGATTACTGGGGCTACTACAATGTTTGCTTTCTCGGCGACGAGGTAAAAGAGCCAACTCGAACCATACCGCGAACGATCATAATCTCAATTCTGATGGTAGCCGTTATCTACGTAGTGATGAACATCAGCATACTAGGCGTGATTCCATGGCGAGAGCTGGTCGGAGGGACGGGCTCGCAAGAGAGCAGGTACCTGGTTTCCGCCTTCATGCAGAAAATCTACGGTCACTGGGCGGGTTCGCTCGCGACCGTCCTGATAATGTGGACCGCGTTTGCATCGGTCTTCTCTCTCCTGCTGGGATATTCTCGAGTGCCGTATGCCGCTGCACTCGACGGGAACTTCTTCAGGGTTTTCGGACGCCTTCATAAGCGACACAAGTTTCCGTACGTTTCGCTCCTTACCCTCGGCTTTGTCGGACTACTATTTTGCTTTTTCTCACTGATACAGGTAATTGCGGCACTTGTCGTCATCCGCATCATCATACAGTTCATAGCACAGACGGTCGGGTTCCTGGCCTGGCGGTCGCGTCATCCGGAGGCACCGCGACCGTTCAGGATGTGGCTGTATCCTCTGCCCGCTTTGGTTTCTCTGCTCGGTTTCTTCTTCGTCCTATTTTCCAGAAAGAATTTTGCCGTCGAGACGGGGTATGCGGTCATCGTACTCGCAGCAGGTCTGGTTGTTTATTTCGTGAGAGCTTACAGGAGAAGAGAGTGGCCGGTCTTCACGACAAGCAAATGAGTCTCTTCGCGTCGACTTTAATTCAGCCTTTGCTCCATGCCGCTCCAACCACGGCTACAGTTGTTTCGGCTGAAACAGCTCGACGGGATTGCCGGACGGATCTTCCAGAAGTATTTGGTCGCCACCGATGCCTATCACCTTCTCGTTTCTAAACCGCGCTCCGGCAGCGCGCAATCGCTCGACCTCCTTGTCCAGGTTATCGACATAGATTGAGAACCTGTTCCATCCACCCGGCTCCGGTTTACGTCCGTCGGGCATCGATTGACCGCCGCCTCCCTGGTTCGACGGCGCGCTCAACACCAGCCGAAGCTCGTCGCGCGAGAGCATTGCGAATGTTGGAGCCGGGTGCATGACCAAAGTGAAACCGAGCAGCCCGGTGTAGAAATCGATCGACTCATTTACGTCATTGACAATGTATCTAACACTGACCACATCCGACCTCACTGATTTGTCCTCGAATATGCCCGAGGGATTCTCTCTATTCCAGCAACGACCGGCTTTCTGAACCGGTTCCCCGCATCAATGGAAGGATCACAGCGCCACTTCGACTTCACCTTCGATTTCCACAGGCACCCCGAAAGGCAGCTCCGCCATTCCAACCGCGCTGCGGGAATGAGCCCCGATCTCGGGGCCGTAGAGTTCCAGGATTAGGTCCGAGAATCCGTTTATTACCGCGGGTTGGTTGTTGAATCCACTCGCCGAGTTGACCATTCCGAAAATCCGCCCCCAGGCGACGATGCGATCCAGATCTCCGAGCGTGCGCCTGAGACTGCCCAGTATAGAAAGTGCGGTGAGGCGCGCGGCAAAATATCCCTGGTCGAGTGTGAGATCGCTGCCTACTTTGCCGAACGGCCCGGCAACGGACCCGTCGGGATTCTGTGCGCTGTGACCGGAGATAAGTACCCTATTTCCCACAAGTCTGACGAAGCTGAACGGAAGCACGATGCCTGCCGGCGGTTTAACCGGCGGAGGCAGGGTCAAACCAAGAGAATGGAGACGGGCTTCAACCTTTGACATTATTCACCTCTTCTTTGATCGGTATGGACTGTCACGCACAGACGTTCTTGCTTACCGCAAAGATTTGACCTGACGCTGTGCAAAAGTATACAAGAGACTGCCGAAGCTGATCTGCCCCGAATGCTGCGAGGGCACTGTGCCAGCCATCCTCTCAGAATATCACTGCGTAAGCCGCACCGAGCGCGAGACCGAGTATATAGAGCCAGCCGAATTTCTTGTTGTGTATTAGGCTGAACCTATGATACCAAAGGGGCCAGCCCACATATCCCTCCGGTGCGGAATCGGGCCTCGGTTTTGAGAACACCCCCATCGCTTTCCAGCCCCTCGGAAAATTGATGAAGACGAGGAGCGCGAAAGGAGTGATCAGTCCGAAGATGACCAGCACGAGCACCACAAAATACATGAGGAAGATCGAGGTCTGGTTGAAAACCCGAGCCCGCTTTTCTCCGAGGACAATCGGCAAAGTCTTCTGATTCTGCGTCTCGTCGAACTCCATTTGATCGATGTGTTTCCCGACAAGTATGGACATCACGCCGAGCCCGTAGGGTATTGAAGCAAGCGTAGCCGAAAGCGAAAGCTTCCCAGAGAGACAGAAGTACCCGCCGCCTATCATGAGCGGCCCCCACACGACGAGCGTCGCGAGCTCACCCAGGCCTATGCTTTTCAGGTCCCTCGGTGCGCCGTCGTACCAGTATAGTATCCCCAGACCCAAAGCGGCAATGATCGCCGCGACCGGGCCTCTTACAATCGTGAAGAAGATCGCGATCAGTACCCCGATGATAATCAGCAACCAGATCCCCTTCTTCAGGGAGGTCGCATTCATCATGTGACTCGCAAGCGGGTGGAGAGTATAGCGCATTCGTGGAGACTCGGGGGTGTCGTGACCGCGGTGAAAACCGAAGTAGTCATTGGACAGGTTGCTGATCGCATGCGCGACGACCAGACCTATAAGAAGAAGTATGAAGTAGAGCGCATTGAAAGAGCCCTGCTGCACGGCGAGGAGTCCCGCTATTATCGCCGCCTGAGCCGAGATTACCAGTATAATGCTCCGGGAGGCGTATAGCCACCTCGAAACCGGATCAAGTTCCTCGATGGGAACTTCTTTCCTGTAAAAACCGCGAAAAGCGTTGTACCATAGATCTATCTTAGAGACTTTAGCATCACTCATTAACATTACTCCGGGGTTGTTTACTAAATATAACACTTCGACTGAGACCCTTTCCAGAATAAGGAAATGAAGGAGGGAGAATGAGGACCGATTTCTAGTCACCCATCCACGTGCAAAAGAATTGAGCAGGATGGATCTCGCTGGCAGTAACCAGCTGCAGATTATCTAATTTGGCGGGCCTACTGCGGAGTCGGAGATCCTCCGCTCCCCGGACTGCCGGTGGAACCGGGCGAACCGGATAGAAGCATGATCCCGACGGTGGCCCCTATCGCAACTGCGGCTATGGTGAGACTCTTGGCAAGGTTCAGCTGCTTTACCTCGATGAGGTTTATCTGCGACTCCGGAATCTCTACGGTGATCCCCTTTTCGTCACCAATTTGCGACATCCGGGTCCCTGTTCCTATGAGCGTGTCGTTTTGGACTACGCACATTCCTCTCGAGAAACGGTACTTCGTAACTACACCGCCGGTATCGGCAAGCACATTCACCTCATCGTATTTGTTCACATTCTTGTAGTTGTCTTTTGACAACGACACGACCTCATAGCAGCCGCCGAAAGATAGCATGGAAACGGCTAGGATGAGAGACAGGGCGGATTTCAACATCGAACCCTCCACGTTGATAGTGCAACCGGAACAGCTTGCGGGTGCGGCTGCGAATTCAGAATTGTTCGCATTTATGCTTAAATTAAACATAAATCCCATTGAAAGAAATTCTCAAACATAAAACCGGTTAACCTTTTGAAAGAATCCGAATCGACAGCGCCCGAAGTACGGAGCACCACGAGAATAGAGCCTGAGAACGTCAAAGGGTTTCGTGACCTCCTTCCGAGATACGCCTTCAGGAAAAATGAGATTGTCACCATAATCCGAAAGATATACGAGATCTACGGCTTTCTGCCTGTGGAAACGCCGGGTCTGGAATATCTGGAAATACTTCTCGGTGAATACGGAGACGAAAACACCAAGCAGATCTTTCGGTTTAAAAGTCCCGAGGAGCAAGAGGTTGCGCTAAGGTTCGATTTGACGGTCCCGCTTGCAAGGATAGTGGCACAGTACAGCGATCTTCCAAAACCCTTCAAGCGTTACCAGGTTGGATCAGTGTGGAGGGCAGACAAACCGGACCCGGGCCGGTTTCGCGAGTTCACGCAGTTCGATGTGGATGTCGTGGGAACATCGAGTCAGCTGGCGGAGGCCGAGGTTATAGGAGCGGTAGTACGCGCTTTGAACGAAATCGGTACAGGACCGTTTACCGTCAATATCAACAGCCGGAAAGTACTCAACGCGGTCGTCAAATACAGCGGCATTCCTTCGGAAACTGCAAAGGATGTCTTCCGAGTACTCGACAAGCTGAACAAGGTAGGCATCGGAAATGTCGAACTGGAATTGACCAAAGGAAGGCACGACACGTCTGGCGATTTCATACCCGGCCTCGGCCTCACGGAAGGCAATGTTCGGAAGATCAAGGACTACCTTGCACTGCCGAAAGGCGACAGGAAAGAAGTCCTGAACGAGATGTCCGGCCTGCTGGGGCAAGACAGCTGCGATGATTTGAAGCGTCTCGACGGGTTTCTAGATGTCCTCGGTCTCGGAAGCGATGTGGTCACGTTCGATCCTACGATTGCACGGGGATTGGACTACTACACAGGCCCAGTATTCGAGGTGAACCTAAAAGACAAGCCGCAATTCGGGAGCGTGGCAGGAGGCGGGCGCTATGACAATCTTGTCAGACGTTTCACGAACGCAGATGTGCCCGCGGTGGGATTTTCCATCGGCGTCGACAGACTGCTCGCAGCGTTGGGCGAAGGTGAGGCTCCCGGTATCTTCACGGACGTAGTGGTAACAATAATGGACCGGGACAAGCTTGCCGAGTACCTCAAGATTGCCGACGAATTGAGAGCAGCCGGGGTTCGTGCCGACCTTTACCTCGGACAGGAAAAAGGGTTGCGCAAACAACTGCAATACGCGGACCGGGTGGATGCACGCTTCGCCCTTATCGCAGGGTCCAACGAATTTGAGAAAGGCGTCGTTACGGTGAAGGATTTGAAGGTAGGGCAGTCTGTCAGCAAGGACGCCGCGCAGCGCGAAGATTGGCTCAAAAAAACGCGTGAAATCCAGACCGAAATTCCGCGGAAAGGCTTCGCGGACCAAATAGTAAAACTGCTCAGGAAAGAATAGGATCGGGTTTGCATTCTTTCGTTTCTTTAGCTTAGCATCCCGCCGTATTATTTGTACCCGCCGCACGCTCTTTCCGTAGTCGATAGTTGTCGATAACGTGTTCCCTGCGCGGAACGGTTTTTGCGAAAAGTCAGAGGGAGGGAAAGTCGTGGCAACGCAGATAGAGAGTATGTTTGTGCAGCAGCTGGAAGAGCGGAGAGAGAAGCTGCAAGACGCGGCATCGAGAGCGATCGATCCGCGCCAGCTTAACGACCTGCTCCGCGACGTGGACCTTGCACTCGAGAAAATATCCGCCGGGACTTACGGCCTTTGCGAAACATGCCGCGAACCTATAGAGAGCGAGAGGCTGGCCTCCGATCCATTGACCAGATATTGCATCGATCACCTTTCCGAAAGGGAGCAGCATGCACTTGAAAGAGATATCGAACTCGCCGGTCAGATACAGGCAGGTCTTCTGCCGAAGAAGAGCCTCGATCTCCCGGGATGGGAAAGTGCGTATCATTACGAGGCATCGGGCCGGGTCAGCGGAGACTACTGTGATCTCATAGTTCCGGCGGAGGATGCCGATTCGTTCTATTTCATAGTGGGCGACGTATCGGGAAAAGGAATCGCGGCTTCAATGCTTATGTCCCAGCTCCACGCAATGTTCAGAACCCTGACGGGAACCGGTCTCTCGCTGGTTCAGTTGATGGAGCGCACGAACAAGCTTTTCTGCGAGGCAAGCCTGACAACTCATTTCGCGACCCTTGTATGCGGCCTTGCGCATGCGGACGGTGAGGTCGAGTTCATTAATGCCGGGCACTGCTTCCCGCTCGTCCTGAGAAGCAACGGGGTTGAAAGGATGCTGAGTTCCGGTCTCCCTCTCGGGATTACATGCGACGGGAAATATGAGATACGGCGCACGCGGCTTAGGAGCCGCGAAAGCGTTCTTCTCTACACGGACGGGCTGACGGAATCGGAAAGGAGTCCAGGCGAGCTTTACGGCGAGGAGAGAATTCTGCGACTGCTCGCGAAGCAGCACGACCTTTCTCCATCGAACTTGATCGCGGCTTGCGTGGCAGACTTGAATGCTTTCAGCGGACGAGCAAAAAGTGCAGATGATCTTACGATCATGGCTGTCAGAAAGAAGTAACGCCGACCGGATTCTCCACCGAAGAAATTAGTTAGTGCGAAGAGCCACTATCATTTAGCGGCGCGGGGCGGAGTCCAGTTATCTCTGCTGACGCTGTCCAGTTTTACGACTATACTTCCAAGGATAACCCTCAGATCTGCACGAAGCGGCATCTCCACCGAGTCGTCGGAAATCCACCCCGAAAAGTCTCCAGTAACTCCGAACGTGCCCTTGAAGTTTATGTGACCGGACATACGGCTCGCCTCTACCGGGTAGGCAACTGCCGGCACTTTGCATCCTTCGCGCTTCTCATTGATAGTCAGCGTGACAGACGATCGTACTGAATCCGAGACGATCGGGATCGTCAACGTATCCTTCCTGCCGCCTGCCTCGAAACATGCTCTTCTCACAAAGTAGAAGAAACTGAGACCATCAGTGTAAGTGGTGTCGAGTGGCCTTACCACCTGCTTCAGTAGGACTCCCCCTTCGGACTGCTTCCATCTTAGCTGCCTCGCGGCGTAATCGAAGACATAATCGGTATGAATCCATTTGTCCCCGTCCTCCCGGTCATTCGAGGTCGAGATGCACATAAGTGTCCGTGCATCCGCGCATGTTTCATAAACAGCGTGATAATTGACGAAAGGAATCCCACTGTATGAATCTATGAACGCTCGTATTCTGTATGAAGGGATCCCGTGACAGTCTGCCCTTCCCAGCAACTCGAACCTCACCCTCCCTAGTTTCAGAAAGAGGTAACTTGCTTCGAAAGTCACGGTCTCCTTCGGCTGCATGATCAACCCTGCCCCGGGATCTTTCCAGCCGTTCTCCCGCAGGTTACTAGTGAAGTCGCCGAACAAAGAAAATGCGTAAAGAGATCTGAGAGCAATAAACAAAACGACGGCCGTCGAGGCCACAATCGCGGTCAGCCTAGTCAGGTCCAGCGTTCTTCTCTTAGTCTCTCTGCTCATTCACTTTCCATTCAGTGAATGCAAATACCGGCGTGATCTGTCAGGCCTGTCCGATCGCGATCAACCACAACACTCTCCCACAGACTGCTGATCCACGATAACATCCGACTGACGTTGTAAAATTCCGGTAAGAAAACGGGAAAATCCAGTCATTCTTAAAATTTTCATCCCTCAATTCTCGATAGCGTCGACGCTGTAGATTCAGACGGAATCTCTCCACAGAGTGTGGTGAGCTTTGATACTGGGAATCTCAGCGCAAGGGGGCCTGTCGGGAAAACGGCCACGCAGGTCCAATTTGGAGGCTTTACGCTCTCCCGTATCGAGACGAGGCAGTCCCCCGTGAAGTCATTTCATGATGCCCCGTGAACAACGCGCAGAGAATCTTCCCCGCCTGCCCTCCCCCAACGCGCATCTAACGGTATGAGCGCCGTCTCAGTTCTGGTAATGCCTGTCTTTACACCATTCCCGGTCGCCTCTCCAAATCTGATACAAAACGACCCCGTTGGATTTTCTTGCAGCCACATTGCGCGGTCTTTTATCCGAGTCACCGATGCGCCATACTACTTCACCGAGATCATCTCTTCTGCTTCGCTAATAGTCCTTCCTTCCCTCGCAGTCCGTCGTGTCGTCCCGGCTCCTATCTATCTTATCATGAGTTCCATGCTCCCATCCCGCATCCGTCGCCTTTCTCAATCCCGGGAAAAAAAAGAGTGGTCCGCCCACACATCCGATTCTTGTCGTGTGCATGGGAGAGCGGTAAAGGGAAAAGTGGTTCCCTTTTGTGTAAGCGCACTGCGACTTAGATTAATTTCATGGAGAAGGACCAAGGACAATGAAACCTTTGACTTTGCAAGGCGCAACGAGGAAGGCCGCAATTCACATCGGCGTTGCCGCAGACATTATCGGCGCACTCGTCCTGTCGATACGTAGACCCGCGCTTGAATCGCCGGGGAGAGGTTTGCTCGCTCCCCAGAATATTCCGCTTGCCGTCTTTGTCATATTGATCATTACCGGCGCTGAACAACACTCTGCAAGATTCGACATTACCAGTATCGTTCTCTTTGCCTTGAGCGGGCTCGTTTTTCTCCGCTGTTCTTTCTACCTGCCCCCATCGGGAACATCGAGCGATTCATATTCCGTCCTTTCGTACGGCGCCCTTGTGTTCCAGTTTTCCTGCGTGGTTGCCACGTACGTCTGGAAACGAATAAGGATCACTCGAGCCCTTGGGACTTGCGTGATTGTCGTCTTCGCAGCCACTGCCGCAGGGTATGCATACACGTATTCTTTCTCGGCTCACCCAAAGGACAGTCCAAAGGCGGAAGCTGCAGTGATCCTTGGAGAGGCCGTGTACGGCAAGCACAACCCTAGCCCTATTCTGCGCGGAAGGTTGAACGAAGCACTGAGAATCTTCAAGGCCGGCGAGGTCAAAAAGCTTGTCACAACGGGCGCGGGACAGGCGGGCGTCGAGGCCTGGTACCTTCATTCGAAGGGAGTACCTGATTCAGATATCGTGTCGGAGGACGGTACGCATTGCACCTGTGAGCAGGCAAATTTCATAAGAACGGTCCTGGTCGATTCGCTCGACATGCGCAGGATCATCGTAGTTACAAATACGTGGCATCTCCCCCGAGCGCTTCTCATGTGTCACTGGCAGGGAGTAAATGCGAGGGGAGTCGCCAGCCGTCATTCGCTTCCGCTGGCAACCAATCTGTTCTACCGTTTTCGGGAAGCAGGCGCACTCCAGGTCTACATTCTCTTCGGGGCATAGCGCGTTCGCGCACCCCACCGCCTGTAAGTGGCCTTCTTTTCCTGATTTTGGACGCTTCGAAATGATAACCCCGGAATCACTTGCACGCATTCTTGGCGTTTCTTTGTTATATTAGATGAAAATCAAGACGGTTCCATCTGCGGGAGATAACCGGATACCGATTTGCCGGATTTCCCGGAGTACCCGCAGGAAAAGCTGGAATCGGTTCAAACAACAAGTCAGGGAACATTCGACATGCACTCGGGTGAAATGTTGCGCTCGGTAAGCAGAACGTTTGCACTCTCAATAGAACGGCTCCCCCCGCGTCTGCGGGATTTCGTTACTACCGCTTATTTGCTGTTCAGGGTCTCGGACTGTCTCGAGGACAACGAGTCTTTGCTCGCCAAGGACAAGGCTGAGTTGTTGAGAGTTTGGGCGCGAGTGCTGGGTGAGAGTATGCCGGTGACTTCCCTGACGGGAGAGATCGTCAACCTCGATGAAAGCGATCCCGAGGTGTATGTTGCAAAGCATGCAGATCAACTCCTTGAAGGGTTGCGTCGTTTTCCGCAGCCCATCCAGGAAATCATCAGGTTCCACGTCAATGAAACCTCTCTCGGCATGGCGCGATGGCAGGAGATCGGTCCGGATGTTCGGAACGAAGAGGAACTCGACGACTACATGCACCAGGTTGCCGGACGGGTAGGATATCTCCTAACAGACCTGTTCGCGTGGTACTCTCCGGTTATAAATGAGAGGAAAGAAAAGCTCCTCCCTCTTTCGCGTCACTTCGGACTGGCTCTGCAAACTGTAAACATCATACGGGGTCTTCACAAGGATTACCAACGCGGCTGGGTGTATGTACCTCGCACTTTCTACGAACCGCTCGGACTGACGAAGGATAATTTGTTTTCCCTCGACAACGCGGCTAAGATATTGATGATGGTCGACAAGCTGGCCGACAAGGCGGAGACTCATCTGCAGTACGGATTGAATTACATAACCATGATCCCAAACTGGCTTTACGGCATAAGGCTCGCGTGTATGTGGCCGCTCCTCTTCGCCGTCAAGACGATTGCGGTAAGCCGGAACAACATAAATGTGATTCTCAATGAAGCCAAGATCACGCGTTCTGATGTTACAAAGATAATAAGAGACACCACCCTATTCGGCTGGTCGAATTCCTGGCTCGTAAGCTACTACAACCGGCTGCACTCAGTCCAGCCCACTTAATCCACACTAACCCCGCGCCGCGACGACCTTATAGTGGCGAATACGTTCGACTTCCTGCCCCATACCCTCCAAGGAATATACCGGGGTCGTATGCTCGGTACTCAGCGAGTTGCCGGCTCGCTGAGTACGTAGCCTCCGAAGCCGATTGCCAGCACGGACCTTCAAGAGCCGGATATCACTTCATCTTGTTCACGATTTCAGGGATGGCGCTCTTCGGAAGCACGACCCCGAGCATCTTAAGCTTCACGTAGTCTGTGCTGAAGAAATCGTAGCCCGGATGATTGCTGTTCCTGGACCCGGAATCCGAGTCTTTTATCAGGTACCACGTTTTTCCGTCCTTCACAGTGTAGCCGACGAGATGTATGCCGTGGTCGTCGGTCGTGGTCTTGTTATAGAACCTGAAGATCCTTGCATTTGCGTCGATATATTTCGAGGGAATATCCCAGCTCGGGATCACGGCTATTCCCGCATTTCCGTAAATTCCCGGCTCGCTTACATCTCCCCAGATCCCCATAGTGTATCCCGAGCGCACCGCATGATTAATGGCATCCATGAACACGTTCAGCGGGACGTTGAAATATGCCTTGCTGTGCCACCAGTTATCCGAGACATTGTATTCGGTCCAGCTGTAATAAGGTCGGTCGGAAAAAGACACAAGCGAGACATAATTATTCAAATCGAGTTTCACCACGTTCTTCAGGTACTCTTTCGGCGTCATCTCCTTTCCGTCGACGTTTATTTCTGTCGGCGGCTCGCCGAGGTAGTGGTCCAGGATTGTTTTGACTGTTTCTTCCACGACGGTCGAGTCCCAGGCGTGATCCTCTTTTACCGACTCAAGATAAGAATCGAGTTCGGCATAGAGTTTCGAATCGTCATAGAAAGGCTGCCCGTTCTTCAATCCAGTGTAGTCTTTTTCAGGAACGATGCCGTAATCTTTCCAATCCGTCAACACCGCATTGTCTTCAGATCCTTCGCCGAATTTCGAGTGCCCTCTCGAACGCACGAAACCGAGCGCTTTCCTGACATACTCCCAATACATCGTGTACATTTCCGAGAATTTCATCTTTCTTCCGGTAAGGCGGTAAACTTCCGATTCGAGGAATGAGGTCGTGGAAAAATCCCAGCACGTTCCGGTGTTGCCCTGCGAGACCGTCGGGTTGTGCCAGTACTGGGTGAAATCGCTTACCGATTTCGGCGCATCATACTGGCTGAAATCGACGCTGATTGACTTCGGTACGGCGGTATCGCTTCGTTGATAGAACTTCTGCAGCGAGGTCTCGATAGTGTGGAAGAACCCGTTCTCGTGCGGGACGAACAGCACGGAGTCGTGCTGCACATTCTGCGAGAACGCATTCCCACCGAAAGTCAGAAGAGAAAACAGTAAAGCAACTACTAATGTCTTCATAAACATCTCCGGAAATTAAATGATTTGATTATCGGACTATTCAATAGTGAACATCGTAACGACGGTCCCTGATCAGTTTCAAATATTTGTGAGGTTGTTTGAGAGGCTTGCCGAATGTTTCCACCAGGAGACTCTCAGCAGTCAGCTTCTCTTCAGGGGTTCCGACCCAAAGAAGGCCGACTGCATCGTTGAGCTCTATATTCCTGACCGCTTCAGGCCAAAAGGTCCTCTTCCAGTAGGACCTGTCGCAAAACCAGTTCTTGTTCATGGTTGTCGAGCCGACCCCAATTCCGAACATTTCCATTCTCAGAGCCCGGTTCTGCGGATCGGTATAAAATTCGTTGAAGATCGTATCCTCGAGAGCTTTCGATTCGATCCTCCTGAATCCGTCGTAGTCGGCCTTCCTCAGCCAAGCTTCCCATCGACTCGGCTCTTTGTAGTCCTTCCCGGTAATGAGCACCAGTGAACTATCCGCCTCGTCATAATACCTTTTTGCAAGAGCTCCGGGAAGGTATTTCCTGAGGAAGACCATTCGAGTAATGTCAGCTTCAATCACTCCCTTGCTGAATATGTCGCCAAGGGGATGACCGGGGATCAGGAATTCCTTTCTCGTTATCACGGCGTCGAAATTCGCCGGTCGGATTTCATCCGGGAAGCCGACGAAGGCATGTCTCGAAAGCTCGCGGCTGGACACGATGACGTCTTTGCGTTCTGCGACGGGAAACAGCCAGGATTTGCGATTCAGTCTTACATATGGCATTTGAGCCACTGAGAGGACTGAATCATTTCCAAATTCTTTTTTGAGGTAATATGCGAGGAAGTAACCGCCGGATTCCGAATAGGGTAGGGCTTCTGTCTTGTGTGCGTAATTCTTTATAAGGTGTCCGAGTCCGTAAAAGACTATCGCCTTTTTGTCCTGATGACTTTCAAGATATTTTATGACGTTTTTACCCGACAGACTGTCGCGGGTATCGACAAACCCTTTCAGCGCCTGCACCCTCGACATCCGGAGAAATTCGGGGTGATCAAAGACATTGTATGCATCGCCGCCGAAAATGGTGAAATCGATTCTTTCTCCAGAGAGCTGTGCGTGATTCAGGCTATCGATTCTCAGGTGCAATGTCCTGAGGTCCGAACAGAATTCGAGCCACTCCATTGTGTTATACGGAGCCCAGTAGTCGACAAGAGTCTTCCAGTTTCCCGTGGAGATGAAGTTGTTCAGGTTGTTGACAGTCTGGCTGTCGGCCTCCAGTACAAGGACAACGTTCGGGTCTTTTGATCCTCCGGCGGCCACTTCATCGACCCACTTGTTGAGAAACGCCGTGATCGTGTAGTAGGGCAGCGGCGCCGAATGGTAGAAATCGCCAAGCATGACGATCCTCTTCGCGGCAAGCTGCTTAACGAGATAGGCGTTTGGATCTGAATTGTACGCCATATTAGAATGGCTGCAGCCTGCCAGAGTAATGAACAAGCCGAACATGAGCGACGCGACGACTATTTCGTGCAGTCTCTTGATAATATTGTTCTTCATGTTGTGATCGCTCCCAACCCTGTTTTCCGGTACTTTAATCGGCACATCAACTCCTGACAGGCAGATCGTCTATGCCTCGGTTTGACATTTCCCTTTTCTCCCTGAAACTCTTTCTTTGCTCCGTGGCTCTCCGTGTAACGTTCCGGGGCCTGGCCGGTAGAGCTTGTGAAAGAGCAGCCTGATTCCTTGTCAATAGTCCACATCGAAGAACTTGTGTCTCCACCATTTCAGATATAGTTCGGGAGTCGCGAAA